>WRHK01000019.1 GCA_009783295.1 Promicromonosporaceae bacterium | reverse complement strand
CCCCGCCCCGCCCCCCCCCCCCCGGGGGAGGGCCCCCCCCCCCCGGGAGGGGGGCCCGTTTCTTCCGGGGGGGGGGGGGCTCTATCTCGCGGGCTGTTGTGCGGGCCGCGCTGGTACGCGAGCATCGCCGCATGACTTCCGAAGTGGTGAGCGAGGAGTACGACGTCGTCGTCATCGGCGGCGGGCCCGTCGGCGAGAACGCGGCCGACCGCGCCGGGCGCACCGGGCTGAGCGTGGCCCTGGTCGAGGCCGAGCTGGTGGGCGGCGAGTGCAGCTACTGGGCGTGCATGCCGTCCAAGGCGCTGCTGCGGCCGGGTGCGGCGCTCGCGGCGGCCAAGGCCGTGCCCGGCCTGGCCGAGCAGGTCGAGGGGCTCAGTATCGCCCCCGCCCCGGTGCTCGCCTGGCGCGACTGGATGACGGCCGACTGGGACGACTCCGGCCAGGTCGGCTGGGTCGAGTCCGTGGGCATCACCCTGGTGCGCGGGCACGGCCGCCTGGCCGGCGAGCGCCTGGTCCAGGTGGACTCCCCGGACGACCCGTCGGCGCCCGACTCCGGCCCGCGCCTGCTGCGGGCCCGCAAGGCCGTCATCGTCGCCACGGGCAGCGTGCCCGTGCTGCCCCCGGTTCCGGGCCTCGAGGAGGCGCAGGCGTGGCAGAGCCGCGAGGCGACGAGCGTCGAGGAGGTGCCCGACTCGCTCGTGGTCGTGGGCGGCGGGGTCGTGGCCACCGAGATGGCCACGGCGTACGCCGACCTCGGCTCCCACGTGACCCTGCTGGCCCGGCACGGGCTGCTCGGGGGCGCCGAGCCGTTCGCCGGCGAGGCCGTGGCCAAGGAGCTCACGGCGATCGGCGTCGACGTGCACCTCGGGGTAGGCATCGACAAGGTAGAGCGCCCCGACCCGACAGGCCCCGTGACCGTCACGGCGAGCGGCGGCCTGTCGGTGACGGCCGCGCAGATCCTGGTCGCGACCGGCCGCGTGCCGCGCACCGCCGACGTGGGCGTCGACTCCGTGGGGCTGGAGCCCGGCCGTCCGCTCACCGTGGACGACACGATGGCCGTCGTCGGGCTGCCCGCCGGCTCGGACGGGCCGTGGCTCTACGCGTGCGGCGACGTCACCGGGCGTGCCGCCACCACGCACCAGGGCAAGTACCAGGGCCGCGTGGTCGGCGACGTGGTCGCGGCCCGGTTCGGCGACAACGGCACCGACGGCGCCCCCACGCAGGGGGAGGAGCCGCCCGCGCCCGGCCGGGCGCCGCGCCCGTGGTCGCGCTACGCCGCCACGGCCGACGACGTCGCCGCCACGCAGGCCGTGTTCACGCGCCCGCAGGTCGCCTGGGTGGGCCTGACCGAGAAGGCGGCGCGCGACCGCGGGCTCGACGTCCGCGCGGTGCGCTACGAGCTCGGGAACGTGGCCGGGGCGTCGGTGACCGCGAGGGGCTACACGGGCACCGGCCAGGTGATCGTGGACCTCGAGCGGCGCGTGCTGGTGGGGGCCACGTTCGTAGGCCCGGACGCCGGCGAGCTGCTGCACGCGGCCACGATCGCCGTCGTCGGGGAGGTGCCGGTGGACCGGCTGTGGCACGCCGTGCCCGCCTACCCGACGGTCAGCGAGGTGTGGCTGCGGTTCCTCGAGGGCTTCGGCCTGTAGACGCGCGGACGGGCCGGGACCCCGCAAGGGGCCCGGGCCCGTCGCCGAGGGTCAGCTGGTGACGAGCGAGCCGTCGGAGCTGAACACCAGGCCGAGCGTGATGTCGCCCTTCTGGAGGGCGGCCTTGGTGAGCGGGCCGCCGGCGTCGAGCGACTTGAACTGGCTGAACGTCAGCCCGTACGTCTTCTCGAGGCCGGGCTGGCAGAACGGCCGCTCGGTGCACTCGGGCCCGGCGCCCAGGATCAGGCCGCTGCAGGCCTTGGCGAGGTCCGAGAGCGTCTTGAGGTGGTGGGCGTCGGCGAAGCCCTTGGTCACGGCGAAGGCGTTCTGGTCGGCCGCGTCGGACGCCGTGCCGAACGTGAGCCCCACCTGCTTGCCGAGCGTGGTGAGCGCCTGGACCGTCGCGGCGAGGTCGCCGCTGGCCTTGGCGGGTGCGTTGGCGCCGTTGACGGCCTTGTTGATGAACTCGGTGAGCGTGCCCGCGTACTCGGGCACCACCTGGATCTGCTGGCCCTTCTCGAGGGCCGGCAGGTACGCCTCGCGGTTGCCGATCGTGGTCACGGTGGCGTCGTAGCCCGCGGCCTTGAGCACCTG
The DNA here is from genome assembly GCA_009783295.1 of Promicromonosporaceae bacterium. GTDB lineage: Bacteria > Actinomycetota > Actinomycetes > Actinomycetales > Cellulomonadaceae > Xylanimonas. Next base: position 61,375 of record WRHK01000019.1, on the reverse strand, counting down.
CGCGTAGATGTTGCCGAGCGTGGCGCTCTCGGAGAAGTCGGCCGCGCCGATGGCGACCTTCTTGCCCTTGCCGGCCGTGGAGTCCGTGGGGGCGAGGTTCTTCGACTGCACGAACTGCGTCGCGACGTCCACCGACGACTTGCGCTCCACGTCCACCGACTTGTTGAGCGAGATGAGCGTGTTGGTGTCGAGGGCCTTGGAGACCGTGTCGAGCAGCGGGATCAGGCCCGGGTCGGCGGCCGCCGTCTGGGCGTTGACCGCGGGGATCACGTTGTCGACGGTCTGCAGCTTCTTGTCGTCCTGCAGCACCACGAGCGCGTTGCCGGGCACCGCGGGACAGCTCGCGGCGGTGGAGCCCGCGCTGCCCGAGGACGTCGAGCCCCCGGAGGCGCCCGAGGAGGAGCCTGGCGTGCCGCAGGCGCCGAGTGCGAGGAGCGCGCCCGCGGCGAGGGCGACGGTGGTGGACCGCGTGCGGAACGCGCGCGTACGGGGGGTGATCATCGTCGTCTCCAGAGTCGGTGCCGGGTGGTGTTGCCGGGGTAGAGCTCGGTCTCGTGCGATCTGCGCCATTCGATCGCACGCCACCGACAACGGCAACCCCCCGGCCCCGCAGAACCATCCCTGACCTGTGAGGACATACCTCAGCGGAGGGCTCGCACCGCCCGCAGCGGCCGAGGTGTGACGGCCCGCTGGGCGGCCGCCAGGACGCCGTCGATCACCAGGCACAGCGCCGCCACCAGGACGCCCCCGGCGAGCACCTGCCCGTACCGCTGCGTGCCCATGCCGAACGCGACGATCTGCCCCAGGCCGCCGCCGCCCGCGAGCGCCGCGAGGGGGATGGTCGCCACGACCTGCACGACGGCGGTGCGCACGCCCGCCGCCACGAGCGGCACCGCCAGGGGCACCTCGACCTGCCACAGCACCCTGGCGGAGGAGAGGCCCAGCCCGCGGGCGGCGTCGCGGGCGGCCGGGTCGGCGCCGCGGACGCCGTCGTACGCCCCGGCGAGCAGCACGGGGACGGCGAAGATCGCCGCGGCGATCACGGTGGCGGTGTTGCCGAACAGCCCCGCGGTGGCGAGCAGCAGGATGATCGCGAGCGTGGGCAGGGCGCGGGACGTGTTCGACACCGCGACCACGAGCCCCGAGCCGCGCCCGCTGTGCCCGAGCCAGGCGCCCAGCGGCAGGGCGACCGCCGTCGCGATCCCGACGGCGGCGAGCGTCATGAGCAGGTGCTGGCCGGTGAGGTCGAGCACGCCGCCGGGCTGCGTCCACACGAGCGGGTCGTTGAGGTAGCGCAGCGCCTCCTGGACGACGTCGCCGGCGCCCGCGCTCATGCGCCCCTCCGGCGGGTCCACGGCGTCAGCGCCCGGCCGGCACCCCACAGCGCGACGTCGAGCACGAACGCCAGGAGCAGGCACGCGAGCGTCGCGGCGCTGATCTCGGCGCGGAAGAAGTTGTTGCGGAACCCCTCGAACATCAGCTGCCCCAGCCCGCCGTACCCGACCACCACGCCCACCGTCACCAGCGCGACCGTCGACACCGTGGCCAGCCGCAGCCCGGACACGACGGCCGGGAGCGCGGCGGGCAGGCGCACGCGCACCGTGATCTGCACGGGCCCGTAGCCGATGCCGCGGGCAGCGTCGAGCACGGCCGGGTCGACGGACTGCAGCCCCGCGAGCGTCTGGCGCAGGATCACGAGCAGCGCGTACAGGACCAGGCCGATGAGCACCGGCGTGCGCCCGATCCCGAGCAGCGGCGCGAGGATCGCGAAGAGGGCCAGCGACGGCACCGTGTAGAGCACGGCGGCGACGCCGACGAACGCGGCGGCGAGGCGCCGTCGCCGCACCACCAGCAGGGCCAGCGGCACGGCGATCAGGGCAGCGATCGCCACCGCCTCGAGGGTCAGCCCCACATGCTGGCCGGTGCGCGTGGCGAGCAGGTCGGAGTTCTCGGTGACCCAGCTCCACGAGAACCACGGGTTGCCGATCATGCCGCGCACGTTACCCGTGCCATAGGTTGGGGCGCGTGTCAGCGCACATCGAGCTCGACAAGGTCCGGAAGGCCTATCCCGACGGGACCGTGGCCGTCGACTCGCTGAGCCTCGAGGTCCACCCGGGCGAGGTGCTCGCCCTGGTGGGCCCGTCGGGCTGCGGCAAGTCGACGACGCTGCGCATGGTGAACCGGCTGGTGGAGCCCACGAGCGGGCAGGTGCTCATCGACGGGGTCGCCAACACGACGCTCGACCCGGTCAGGCTGCGGCGGCGCATCGGCTACGTCATCCAGGACGTCGGCCTGCTGCCCCACCGCACCGTGGCGGCCAACGTCGAGACCGTGCCGCGCCTGCTGGGCTGGGACCGGGCCCGCACGCGCGCGCGGGTCACCGAGGTGCTCGACCTGGTGGGCCTGCCCGTCGGCACGTACGGCAGGCGGTACCCGCACGAGCTGTCCGGCGGCGAGCGCCAGCGCGTCGGCGTGGCCCGCGCCCTGGCGACCGACCCGGGGGTGCTGCTGCTCGACGAGCCGTTCGGCGCCGTCGACCCGGAGTTCCGCCGGCACCTGCAGGTCCAGGTCGCCGCGATCCTCGCCGAGGTCGGGTCGACCGTGGTGCTCGTGACACACGACATCGACGAGGCCGTGCGCCTGGGCGACCGCGTCGCCGTGCTGGCCAAGGGTGGGCACCTGGAGCAGGTGGCGCCGCCGCTGGCCGTGCTGGCGCACCCGGCGACGCCGCGCGTGCACGACTTCGTGGGGGAGGGCGCGGCCCTGCGCATGCTCAACCTGGCGACCGTGGAGCGGGAGGACCTGCAGCCACCGGTCCGGTCCCCGGCGACGGTCCGCCTCGGCGCCCCGCTCGCGGACGCGTTCGCGGCGCTCGCCGACGGCGCCCGCCCCGGCCTGACGCTCGCCGTCACGGCCGACGACGGCGCCGTCGTCGGCTCGCTGGACGCCTCCGGGGTGCTCGGCGCGTTGCGACGCGCTGCCGACGCGGCGGCGCCCGGCGCCTTAGGCTCGGGGGCGTGACCACCAAGCGCGTTGCCCTCGCCACCTGCTCCGACCTTCCCGCGCTGGACAAGGACGACAAGCCCCTCATCCCGGCGCTCAAGGACCGCGGGATCACGGCCGAGCCGGCGGTGTGGGACGACGCGTCCGTCGACTGGGCGGCCTACGACCTCGTCGTCGTGCGATCGACGTGGGACTACGCGCCGCGCCATGACGAGTTCCTCGAGTGGGCCGACACGGTGCCGAACCTGGCGAACCCCGCCAGCGTGCTGCGGTGGAACACCGACAAGTCGTACCTGCGGGCGCTCGAGGCCGCCGACGTGCCCGTGATCCCCACGGTGTGGCTGGACCCCGCCCGCCACTTCTCCAAGCGGGCCGTGCACACGCGCATGCCGGCGTTCGGCGACTTCGTGGTCAAGCCCGTCGTGTCCGCGGGCGCCAAGGACACCGGGCGGTACATCCCGATCAGCGCGCAGTCGCGCTCCATGGCGATCACGCACACGATGCGCCTGCTCGACTCCAAGCGCTGGGTCATGATCCAGCCGTACATCACCAGCGTCGACTCCGCGGGCGAGACCGTGCTGATCTTCGTGGACGGCACGTTCCAGCACGCGGCGCGAAAGAACGCGCTGCTCACGGGCCCGTCGCAGCCCACCAAGGGCCTGGGGCTGTACGTCAAGGAGGAGATGTCGCCGCTGACGGCGACGCCGGAGCAGCTCGACGTCGCCCAGCGTGCGCTCGACGTCGCGACGGCCGAGCTGGGCCTCGACAAGCCGCTGCTCTACGCGCGCGTCGACCTGGTGACCGGCGAGGACGGCCCGCTGGTCATCGAGCTGGAGCTCACGGAGCCGAGCCTCTGGATGGCGTACTCGGGGCCCGTGCCCACGCTGACGCGCTTCGCGGACGCGATCGCCGCCCGCGTCTGACCTCGCCGGACGTGACCGTGCCAGCCGGCTCGCTCGTCACGCAGGCGCCCGCCGCGCGTCCCTCCTTTCGCCGACGCCTGGCCGCGCTGGGAGTCGACTACGCCGTGTTCGTCGGCTGGGCCGGCGTCCTCGGGCTGGGTGCGCTCGTCGTGGTGACGGTCCGGGGCGGCCTGCCCAACTGGCTGGAGGACGGAGTCGGGTTCGCCGAGCTGTACGGGATCCTGCTGATCGTCCTGCCGGTCGGCGTGTACCTGTACCTCTGCGAGGCGTCGGCCCGGCAGGCGACGCTCGGCAAGCGGGCGCTGCGCCTGCGCGTCGTCGGCGCGGCGAGCGGCGCCCGGCCTGGCCGCTGGCGGGTCCTCGTGCGGACCGTCGTGAAGCTGGTGCCCTGGGAGACCGGACACTTCTTCGTCTGGCACCTGTTCGACGTCGCGCGGACGGCGGGGACGGACGCCCCGCTCCCGGCGTGGATCGCGGCGGGCCTCGTCGCGGCGGGCGCGCTCTTCGTCGGGTACGTGCTCGTCGTCGCGTTCCAGCGCGACCGTCGCGGGCCGCACGACCTCGTCGCCGGCACGCGCGTGGTGCAGGACGCACGCGTCGCGGCTGCGTGAGCCCCCGAGCACGACGAAGGCCCCGCACCATCGGTGCGGGGCCTTCGTGCTGGGGTGGCTAACCGGGCTCGAACCGGCGACCTCCTGGACCACAACCAGGCGCTCTACCAACTGAGCTATAGCCACCATGGCGGCGCGTCACGCGCACCGGCCGTCGGAAAGCATACCCGAGACTCGGGGCGCCTCAGGACGCGGGGGTGCCCCGCGTGACAGAGGTCTCGGCGATGCGCGCCGCGACCGCGCGCGCCGTGGCCGTGTCGGGGCCCGGCTGCGGCACGAACAGGGCCTCGCGGTAGTACCGCAGCTCGTCGATCGACTCCAGGATGTCGGCGAGCGCGCGGTGGCCGCCGTCCTTCTTGGGGGCGGCGAACCACACGCGCGGGTACCAGCGGCGCGCCAGCTCCTTGATGGAGCTGACGTCGATGATCCGGTAGTGCAGGTGCCCCACGAGCTCGGGCATGTCGCGGTCCAGGAACATCTTGTCGGTGCCCACCGAGTTGCCGGCCAGCGGCGCCTTGCCGGGCTCGGGCACCCACTGGCGCACGTACTCGAGCACCTGCTTCTCCGCCTCGGCGAGCGTCAGGCCGCCCGCGAGCTCGTCGAGCAGCCCCGAGCGCGTGTGCATGTCGCGCACGAAGTCGCCCATGCCCTCCAGCGCCTCGGCGGGCGGCTTGACGATGACGTCGACACCGTCGCCCAGCACGGTGAGCTCGGAGTCGGTGACGACGGCGGCGACCTCGACGAGCGCGTCGCCGCGCGTGTCGAGACCGGTCATCTCGCAGTCGATCCAGACGATGCGGTCGGAGGGGTTGGCAGCACTCACGGGACCAGGGTACGTGCGCCGGTCACACGATCCGCCAGCCGGCCAGCGGCATGAGCGGAGCGGTGCGGCCGATGCGCTCGGCGCGCGGGTGGCGACGGGACTTGCGGAAGCGTGCCTTGCGATGCTGCTCGCGCTCGCGAGCCGCGTCGACGACACGACGTTGGTACTCGACCCTCTCGAGGGTCAGGTCCGGGATCATGGGGTTCCTTCGTGACGTGGAGAGCGTGGGACGGGCCAGGTCCCCTCCTCACCCCCGGCGGGTGCCGGTGGTGCGTCACCGCGGTGCGTTCCCCATTCTGACCAGGCCGTCGCGCGCCCGGCGAGGACATTTCCGTCAGCCGCGGGCTGGTGCCCTGTCGCCCGGTGCGGCGTCGTGGGGGCGTGCTCAGCTCTGCCGTGCGGTACGGCGGCAGACGCGAGGTGCGAGCGTCAGCCGACGGAGGGTGCCCCCGGCAGGATTCGAACCCGCGACCCGATCATTAGAAGTGATCCGCTCTATCCAGCTGAGCTACGGAGGCAGCGACGCCAAATCTAGCCCATGCGACAGGCCCGGAAAGCGCTCTGCGCACGGCGGCCGAGCGATGGACGGGTCGTCCCCTAGTGTCCCGACATGGCGCGCCACCACACGAAGGACAAGGGAGATCTCGGGGTCGCCAAGCCGCACGCCGACATCGTTGGCCAGGGGTTCACGGTGCTCTTCCCGGCGACGGAGCACGCTCCCTTCGACCTGGTCGCCTATGCGGACGGAACCTTCTACCGCGTGCAGGTCAAGTACCGCTCGGCGCTCACGGGCGCCGCTCACGGTCCATTTCCGGTCGGTGTGGAACGACCGATCAGGGACGCACCTCAGACCGACCGACAAGGCGGAGGTGGACATCCTGTGCATCTACTGCCCGGAGACCGACGCGTGCTACTACCTCCGACCTGACCAGCACCGCGCGTCCGTCACTCTTCGGATCGCCCCCAGCCGGAACGGTCAGCAGAAGGGCGTACTCGAGGCGCACACTTTCCGGGACCTTGCGCGGGTCGTGGAAGGTTGGCCGCTAGTGTGACGCTGCGGGTGTTTGCGACCTCGCCCGACGTCGACGTCGCGCCGGACCGGCGCGCGCGTTTGGCGTGGCCCCTCCGACCCGCCAGGATGACGACGTGACAACTCCGGGACCGCACTCCGCCCGCCCCGTGGCGGGCCGCGGCGACCCCACCGCCGCCGGCGAGATCGGCGTGACCGTCTACGACGTCGCACGCGACCTGCGCCGGGAGGTCGACGCCGTGCGCCTGCCGCTGCCGATCGAGGGCGCCTCCCGGGCGGAGGCGTCGCGCGGGCGGCTCATGTCCCAGCTCGACGAGCACCTGCTGCCGCGCCTGCGTGAGCTGTCGTCCCCGGCGATCGTCGTCGTCGCGGGCTCGACGGGCGCGGGCAAGTCGACGCTGTACAACTCGCTGCTGGGCGAGGAGGTGTCGCAGGCCGGCGTGCTGCGCCCCACGACGCGCGAGCCCGTGCTGGCGTTCAACCCGCTGGACAAGGACGTGATCCACGAGGGCCCGGCCACGGAGGCGTCGCGCGTGGTCCACCACGACGGCGTACCGCGCGGCACGGCGCTGCTGGACGCGCCCGACCTCGACTCGTTCCTCTCGGAGAACCGCACCACGGCCCAGCAGCTGCTCGAGGCCGCCGACCTGTGGCTCTTCGTCACCACGGCGTCCCGGTACGGCGACGCGCTGCCCTGGCAGGCGCTGGAGCGCGCCACCGAGCGCGGCGCGTCGGTGGCCATGGTGCTCAACCGCGTGCCGGCAGAGACGCTCACGACGATCCGCGCCGACCTCATGCTGCGGCTGCGCGAGCACGGCATGACCGACGTCCCGCTGTTCGTGGTGCCCGACGTCGGGCCGCACGAGGGCCTGCTGGAGCCGAAGACCGTGGCACCGGTGCGCCGCTGGCTCACGCTGCTGGCCGGGCCGGAGCGGTCGCGCGCGGTGATCGTGCGCACGCTCAAGGGGGCGCTCGGCGCGCTGCCCGCGTGGGTCACGTCGCTGGCCGACGCCGTCGACGCCCAGTGCGAGGCCGCCGACCGCATCCGCGCCACGGTGTCGAACGAGCGGCCCGCCGCCGAGAAGCTCGCGCGCGACGGCGTCGCGGCCGGCGTGGTGGCCGGCGCGTCGGTCGAGGCGCGCTGGCGGGAGCTGTCCGGCAGCGCCAAGGTCGACCGCGTGAAGGTCCGCAAGGACGCCGTGCGGTCCACCAGGCGGGCCGGTCGCAAGCGTGAGGAGGCCCTCGGAGCGCTGCGCGACGACGTCACGAGCGCGGCCGAGCGCACGCTCGTCGCGGCGGGCGGCCGCGTCGAGGAGCGCCTCCGCGCCGTGCTCACGGCTCCCGGCGCCCCCGCCGGCGGCGGCGCGGTGCTGCCCGACAACGACGCGCGCGTCGCGGCCCGCGAGGCCTTCGTCAGTGCGACCGTCGCCGAGTGGTCCGCCCACGCGGCCGACGTCGTGACCACGCTGGTTACGGACTCGCGCGTGTCCGCCGCCGTCAAGGCGTTCGGGCCGCAGGGCCTGGGCACGCTGCTGCTGGCGGCGGCCGCGGGCAGCGACGACGCCGGGCGGCTGCTCACGCGCGTGCTCGGCGACGCGCACACCGAGGCCGTGACCGCCCTGCGCGACGACCTGGCCGACCGGGCCGCGCGCACGGTCGACGGCGAGCTCGACGCCGTGCTGACCAACCTCGACTCCCCGAACCTCGCCGACGACGCGGCCACGGGCCTGCGCGTGCGGCTCGCCGAGCTCAGGAGGCTCACGTGACCGACGACCAGACGCTGCGCGCGAGGACGGACGCCCTCGCGCAGGCGCTCGAGATCGCCGGGGAGCGGCTCGACAAGGCCACCGTCGCGCGCGTGCAGCAGGCCGTCGACGGCGTGCGGGAGCGCCTCGCCCTCGGCGTCGACCACACGGTGGTGGCGCTGGCGGGCGGCACGGGCTCGGGCAAGTCGTCGCTGTTCAACAAGATCTCCCGGCTCACGTTCGCCGACGTCGGCATCAAGCGCCCGACGACGGCGCGCGTCACGGCGTGCTCGTGGGACGACGGCGCGGAGGCGCTGCTGGACTGGATCGGCGTGGACCGCGAGCGCCGCATCGTGCAGGCGGACGAGCTGGACGGCGAGGAGCAGCTCGACGGCCTGGTGCTGCTGGACCTGCCGGACCACGACTCGGTGGAGCCGAAGCACCGCGAGGTGGTGGACCGGATCCTGCCGCTGGTGGACCTGCTGATCTGGGTGGTGGACCCGCAGAAGTACGCGGACGACGCGCTGCACTCGGGGTACCTGCGCGAGTCGGTGGGCATGGAGGCGTCGATGCTGGTGCTGTTCAACCAGATCGACACGGTGCCGCCGGCGCGGCGCGACGAGCTGCACGCGGACCTGGACCGGCTGCTGGTGGACGACGGGCTGACGGGTGTGCCCGTGATCTCGGTGTCGGCGCGGACGGGCGAGGGCGTGGCGCAGGTGCGTGAGCTGCTCGAGGAGGTCTGCGAGAGGCAGAGCGTCGCGGCGGGGCGTGCGGCGGGCGAGCTGGACGGCGCGGCGCGGCTGGTGCTGTCGCAGCTGCCGGCGGACGTGCCGTGGCAGCTGGACGCGGCCGTGGCGCGCGAGCTGCCGGCGCTGGTGGACGCGACGGGCCTGGACGCCGTCGCGGGCCAGACGGGTGCGGCCGTGCTCAACGGGTACGGGATGCCGGAGTTCCCGCCGCCGGACCGGGACGCGGTGACGCTGGCGCGGGCGCGCTGGCTGACGCGGGCCGGGGCGGCGCTGCCGTCGGGGTGGCAGCGGTCGCTGGCCGAGCGGACGCAGTCGGCCGACGTGCTGCGCACCGCGGTGTTCGAGGCCGTGCGCAAGGTGCAGCTGGACGTCTCGGGGCCGCGGCACGCGAAGGCGCTGACGCGCCTGACGTGGGTGCTCGCGGGCGTGGGCGTCGCCGTGGCGCTGCTGGCGGGCCTGGCCCTGGGCGGGACGCCGCACCTGGCGTCGCCGTGGCCGGCGGTGCTGTGGGTGGTGGCGGGCGTGCTGGTGCTCGCCGCGGTGGCGGTGGCGGTCGGGTCTGTCGTGGCGCGGCGCGGATTGGCGCGGTCGCGGGCCGAGGGTGTGGCGGGCGACGGGCGTGAGGCGCTCGCGCGGGTGCTCACCGACGGGCTCGGTGCGCCGACGGTCGCGGTGCTGGGCGAGCACCGGCGCGTGCGGGAGCTCGCGCAGTCCGCCCGGGAGGTCGCCCGGCCGGGCGATGCCGGGGCGAGCGCCCCCACAGGTGCCGCGCGTGCGGCGTCGTCCACAGGCGCGGTGCAGGGCGCTGCGGCGGGCAGCTCGCAGGGCTGATCGTCTCCCGGTAGCGGCCGGCGCCAGGCCGGCCCGCGAGCCAGGAGGACACATGAGCGACGTCCACGTCACGGTGGTCGGCCACGTCGGCCAGGACCCCGTGCTGTACACGGCCGAGAGCGGCACCCGCTGGACCTCGATCCGGGTGGCGAGCACGCGCCGCGTGCGCGACGCCCGCACGGGGGAGTGGGGCGACGGGCCCACGATGTGGTTCACGGTGCGGGCGTTCGGCGACCGCGCGACCAACCTCACCGGGTCCGTGCACCGCGGCACGCCCGTGGTGGTCACGGGCCGCCTCGCGTACGAGGAGTACGAGGTGCGCAAGGAGGAGCGCGGCGCCGACGGCGAGCTCGTCGAGGTGCGCACGCCCCGCCAGGCCATGGTGGTGGAGAACGCGTCGGTCGCCGTCGACGTCTCGCGCGGCGTCGCGCAGTACACGCGGACCGTGCACACCGACGTCGTGCCGAACGGCGCCCCGCAGGCCTTCGGCAGGCCCGAGCGCGACCGCTGGGAGACGCCCGGCGAGTCCGCGGCCCCGGCCGGGGAGGCCGACGAGGACGAGGAGCCCGCAGGCGAGGAGTCCACGACGGACGTGCGCGAGCCTGCGCTCGTCTAGGGGCCTTAGGCTGTGGGGTCGGCCGAACCGTCGGCCTCACAGCTCCTCCCGGTGGTTGAGCCTGTCGACACCACGAACGCGATCGAAACGGTGGAAACGAGCCAGTGGCTGAGTTCATCTACACCATGTACAAGGCGCGCAAGGCGCACGGCGACAAGGTCATCCTCGACGACGTGTCGCTGAACTTCCTGCCCGGCGCCAAGATCGGCGTCGTCGGCCCGAACGGCGCCGGAAAGTCGACGATCCTCAAGATCATGGCCGGGCTGGACACGCCGTCGAACGGCGAGGCCCGCCTGTCGCCCGGGTTCACCGTCGGCATCCTCCAGCAGGAGCCGCCGCTGAACGAGGAGAAGACGGTCCTCGGCAACATCGAGGAGGCCGTGGCCGAGATCAAGGGCAAGGTCGACCGCTTCAACGAGATCTCCACGCTCATGGCGGAGCCCGACGCCGACTTCGACGCGCTGCTGGCCGAGATGGGCGAGCTGCAGGAGGCCATCGACCACGCCGACGCCTGGGAGCTGGACAGCCAGCTCGAGCAGGCCATGGACGCACTGCGCTGCCCGCCGGCCGACGCCGACGTGTCTGTGCTCTCCGGCGGTGAGCGCCGCCGTGTCGCGCTGTGCAAGCTGCTGCTCGAGAAGCCCGACCTGCTGCTGCTCGACGAGCCCACCAACCACCTGGACGCCGAGTCGGTGCTGTGGCTCGAGCAGCACCTCGCCACCTACCCCGGCGCCGTCCTGGCCGTCACGCACGACCGGTACTTCCTCGACCACGTCGCGGAGTGGATCTGCGAGGTCGACCGCGGCCGCCTGTACCCGTACGAGGGCAACTACTCCACCTACCTGGAGAAGAAGGGCGAGCGCCTGCAGGTGCAGGGCAAGAAGGACGCCAAGCTCGCCAAGCGCCTCAAGGAGGAGCTGGAGTGGGTGCGCTCCAACGCCAAGGGCCGCCAGGCCAAGTCGAAGGCGCGCCTGGCCCGCTACGAGGAGATGGCGGCGGAGGCCGAGCGGACCCGGAAGCTCGACTTCGAGGAGATCCAGATCCCCGCGGGCCCGCGCCTGGGCTCCACGGTGCTCGAGGCCAGCAACCTGCAGAAGGGCTTCGACGGCCGCGTCCTCATCGACGGGCTGAGCTTCACGCTGCCGCGCAACGGCATCGTGGGCGTCATCGGCCCGAACGGCGTCGGCAAGACGACGCTCTTCAAGACGATCGTGGGCCTCGAGCCGCTCGACGGCGGCGACCTGAAAATCGGCGAGACCGTCTCGGTGTCGTACGTCGACCAGTCGCGCGGTGGCCTGGACCCCAAGAAGACGCTGTTCGAGGTCGTGTCCGACGGGCTCGACTTCATCAAGGTGGGCAACGTCGAGATCCCGTCGCGCGCGTACGTCGCGTCGTTCGGGTTCAAGGGACCGGACCAGCAGAAGCCGGCCGGCGTGCTCTCCGGTGGTGAGCGCAACCGCCTCAACCTGGCGCTCACCCTCAAGCAGGGCGGCAACCTGCTGCTGCTCGACGAGCCCACCAACGACCTCGACGTCGAGACCCTCGGCTCGCTCGAGAACGCGCTGCTCGAGTTCCCGGGCTGCGCCGTCGTGGTCTCCCACGACCGGTGGTTCCTCGACCGCGTGGCGACGCACATCCTCGCCTACGAGGGCACCGAGGAGAACCCGTCGAGCTGGTACTGGTTCGAGGGCAACTTCGCCTCGTACGAGGACAACAAGGTGCAGCGCCTCGGCGTCGAGGCCGCCCGCCCCCACCGCGTGACGCACCGCAAGCTCACGCGCGACTGACGCGTCGTGTCGACGGGCTCGACCACCGCCGTGGTCGAGCCCGTCGAGACGCGAATGCGAGCCATCTGACCTGCAGGTGCGCGCCCGCCGGGTGAGGATGGGTCGCATGACCGTGCCCGACGACGTCCCCCCGCCGCCTCCCGCAGCGGCGGACGACGGCGCCGGCACGAGCCAGGCGGAGGCTCTCACCTCGCACCGCGAGGCCGCGGCCCTCATCGACGCGCTCGACGCGCTGCGTGCCCGGCTCCACGCCCTGCGCCTGCCGCTCGACACCCCGAACGCCCACGCCGCCCGCGCGGACCTGGCGGCGGCCGTCGACCAGCTCGACGACTACCTGCTGCCGCGCCTGCGCGCCGAGAAGGCGCCTCTTCTCGTGGTGGTCGGCGGCTCGACGGGCGCCGGCAAGTCGACTCTCGTCAACTCGATCCTCGGCGAGCACGTCACCGCGCCTGGCGTGCTGCGCCCCACCACGCGCGCCCCCGTGCTGGTGCACCATCCGCTCGACGCCCGCTGGTTCACGACCGACCGGGTGCTGCCGGGTCTCGCACGCGTGACCTCGGGGACGGACGCCTCCGCGTGGGGCGCCGACCGCCCCGCGCCCACCCGGACGCTGCGGCTCGTCGCCTCCGAGGGCATCCCACAGGGCCTCGCGCTGCTCGACGCCCCCGACGTCGACTCCGTCGAGACGGCCAACCGGGAGCTCGCCGCCGAGCTGCTGGGCGCCGCCGACCTGTGGCTCTTCGTCACCACCGCCGCCCGCTACGCCGACGCCGTGCCGTGGGAGCTGTTGCGCTCCGCCGCCGCCCGCCGCGCGCAGGTCGCCCTGGTGCTCGACCGCGTGGACCCCGGTGCGGAGGCCGTCGCCGACGACCTGCGCCGCATGACGGCGGAGCACGGCCTGGGCGACGCCCCCATCTTCGTGGTCCCCGAGGCCGCCGAGTCCGGCCCCACCGCCCTGGACGAGGGCCTGCTGCCCGAGGCGTCCGTCGCCGAGGTGTCCACCTGGCTCTCCGGCCTGGGCGGCGACCCCGAGGCCCGCCGACGCGTCATCACGGCCACGCGCGACGGCGTCGTCGACGACCTGGTGCGCCGCGCCGTCCAGCTCGCCGACGCCGCCGACCTCCAGGAGTCCGCCGACACCCGCCTGCGCGACGCCGTCGAGCGGCACCACGCCGACGCCGTCCGGGCCGTGGAGGCCGCGACGTCGGACGGCGCGATCCTGCGCGGCGAGGTGCTGGCCCGCTGGCAGGACTTCGTGGGCACCAGCGAGTTCTTCCGCGCGATCGAGAAGGGTGTGGGCAAGGTCCGCGACCTGGTCGTCGGGTTCTTCCGCGGCCGGCCCACCCAGGCCCCGCAGGTGGAGCAGGCCATCGCCAGCGGGCTGGAGTCGGTGATCCTGGACTCCGCCGAGGCTGCCGCCGAACGCACCTACGAGTCGTGGCGCGGCGACGCCGCCGGCACCACGCTGCTCGACGGGCTCGAGCTCAGCCGCACCAGCGCGAGCCTGCGCTCCGAGATCGCCGAGCAGGTGCGCGCGTGGCAGGGCGACGTGCTCACGCTGGTCCGCGAGCAGGGCGCCTCCAAGCGCGGCACCGCCCGCGCCCTGTCCTTGGGCGTGAACGCTCTGGGCGTCAGCCTCATGGTCATCGTCTTCGCGTCGACGGCCGGGCTGACCGGCGCCGAGATCGGCATCGCCGGCGGCACCGCCCTGGTCGGCCAGAAGCTGCTCGAGGCGGTGTTCGGCGACGACGCGGTGCGCCGCCTCGCCGCCCAGGCCAAGCAGCGGCTCACCGCGCGGGTCCAGGCGGTCATGACCGGCCAGGCCGCCCGGTACACCGCACAGCTCGACGCGCTGGGCACCGCCGACGCCGGGGGAGCCGGCCTGCGTGACGCCGCGCGCCGCGTCGAGGGGGCGTCCCGCGACGAGCGCGCCACCCGTCCCAGCGCCCCCGACGGGACCACCCGCCCCTGGACCGGGCGCCTGCTGCGCGGCGCCGGGACGGTCCGCGAGCCCGAGCGGCCGGCGTCGTTCCCGGTCCCGGCCGTGCGCGCCGACACCCCGGAACCGGACGACGCGACCGAGCGCCCGGGCTGGTGGAGCCGCGTGTTCGGCCGCAGGAACGGTGACCAGTGAGCCGCATCGACCTCGAAGGCCGCACCGCCGCCCTGGAGCTCGCCATCCGCGAGGCCGCCGGCCGCCTCGACGGGCCCCTGCTCGACGACGCCCGCCGCGTGGTCGCCCGCGCCCGCGACCGCGGCGGGCTGTCGGCCGAGCACACCGTCGTGGCGCTCGCCGGCGCCACCGGGTCCGGCAAGTCGAGCGTGTTCAACGCCGTCGCCGGTACCGACATCGCCAAGCCGGGCGTGCACCGCCCGACGACGTCGCACGCCCTCGCCGCCGTCTGGGGCCCGGGCGCCGACCCGCTGCTCGACTGGCTCGACGTCCCCACCCGCCACGAGATGAAGGCCGGCCCGGTGCCGGAGGACGAGCCCGGCCGGACCGGCGGGCTGTTCCGCCGTCACCGCACGCCTGCCGGGATCACCACGGGCCTGGTGCTGCTCGACCTGCCCGACCACGACTCCGTCGTCGTCGAGCACCGCGTGCGGGCCGAGCGGCTCGTGGAGCGCGCCGACCTGCTCGTCTGGGTGGTCGACCCGCAGAAGTACGCGGACGCCGCCCTGCACGAGCGGTACCTGCGACCCCTGGCCGGGCGCTCCGAGGTCGTGGTCGTGGTGCTCAACCAGATCGACCGGCTCAGCCACGCCGACGCCGAGGCCATGCGGGCGGACCTCGAGCGGCTCGTCGTGGCCGACGGGCTGGGCGGCGCGCGCGTGCTCGCCGCGTCTGCGAAGACGGGGGAGGGCATCGACCAGCTGCGGGGGCTGCTCGCCGAGGCGGCGCAGCGGCGCGAGGCGGCGACCACCCGGCTGGCGCTCGACGAGAAGTCCGTCGCCGACCGCATGGTCGCCCTGTGCGGGCGGGCGGCGTCGGACCGCGCGAGCGACAAGGCGCGGGCGGCGCTCAACGCGGCGCTCGAGGACGCGGCGGGCGTGCCCGTGGTGACGGAGGCCGTGCGGCGTTCTGCGGTCAAGGACGCCCGGAAGGCCACCGGCTGGCCCCTGACCCGGTGGGTGGGGCGGCTGCGCCCCGACCCGCTGCGCCGCCTGGGTCTGCGCCCCGACGCCGACCGCATCCCCGAGGACCGACCTGACCTCGCCCGCACCTCGATGCCCACCGCCCGCCCGGGCGTGCGCGCCGCGACCGCGACGGCGGTGCGCGCCTACGTCGACCAGATGACGGCCGGCGCGCCCGACCCGTGGGTGCTCTCGGCGCGGCACCGCGCCCAGGAGGGCCTCGACCGGCTGCCCGACTCGCTCGACCAGGCGGTCGCGGGCACGCGTCTCGAGGCGGGGCGGCGGCCGCTGTGGTGGCGGGCCGTCAACGTGCTGCAGTGGCTGGTGCTCGCCGTCGCGGTCGCGGGCCTGCTGTGGCTCGGCGCCGCGTTCCTGCTCGCGTACTTCCAGCTGCCGCAGCTGCCCACGCCCGTGCTCACCGTGGGCGGGCGCGCCTGGGGCGCCGACGGCGACGGCGTGGACGTGCCGTGGGGCACGGTGCTGGTGGTGTGCGGCGTGGTGCTGGGGCTGCTGGTCGCGCTGGTCGCGCGGGTCGCCGCGGGTATCGGCGCCCGACGCCGGGCCGCCCGCGCCCGCAAGCGCCTGCGGGAGTCGGTGGTGCGGGTGGCCGACGACCTGGTGCGCGTACCGGTGGCCGACGAGATGGCCGCGCTGTCCCGCGCGCGGACGGCGGCGGTGATCGCGGCGTCCTGACGCCGGCCACCCAGACCGGCGGTTGAGCCTGTCGAGACCACGCGACCCCTAGGGGCAGACCCCCGCCGTCCGCAGCGCGTCGAGCGCGGTCTCCGACGCCGGCCCGAGCGACGCGCTCGCCTTCGACGTCGTGGGCGTGCCGAGCACGGACCGCCACCGCAGCAGGGGCACGGCGGACGTCGAGGCATCGTCGGCCGCGACCTGCGCCGCGAGCGCCGCGCAGTCGTCGACCCGGAGCGCCATCGCGACCGTCACGGACCGGCCGCCGGTCACGCGTTGCGGGAGCGCCGTGGTCGCGTCGAGGAGCTCGACCGGGACCAGGGCGCCCATCGCCTCGCGCCACGTCTGCGGCGCGCCCGTCTGGGCGGGTAGCGCGGAGGGCATCGCGGCGTTGGCGGCGTCGGTGTCGAGCGCCCAGGCGCCGACGACGTGCGTCCCGGCGGGCGCGACGACCCCGGTGATCGTGGCGGCGGGCCAGGCGCGTGGCGTGGCTTGCACGGCGAGCACGAGGGTGCGGTCACCTGCGCCGGCACCCCACCCCGCGCCCCCGCCGTTGTCCGCGAACCCGGGCCGCAGCACCCACGGCGAGAACGCGGCGGCCACCAGCACGAGCACCGCCCCCGCGAAGGTCAGCGCGCTGCGTCGGCGGGTGCGGGGCGGGACGAGCTCGGCGAGCGTCGGGTCGGACACGCTTCCTCCTAGGGCGCGTGGGCGCTATGTTTGGCTCAACCTACTATGACAATGGTCCAAAGATCGAGAGGGAGGTGCGCGGATGACCGCGTGGCTCGGTGTGCTCGTGGTCCTGCTGGTGGCGGCCTTCGTCGTGCTCGGGATGGGGCGCCCCGCCGACCGCCGCCGCGACGCCGCGTGGCTCGCCGGCACGGCCCTCGTCCCGCCCGACGAGGCCGAGGTGTACGCCCGCTACCTGGCAAGGCTGCGCGCGCACCGGCGGATCGGTGGCCTGCTCGGTGTCGCGTTCGGGGTGACGGTGGGCATCGCGTGGGGCGGGACGCTCACGGTGGGCATCGGCCGCAACGGGCCCCTCGCCGACCCGCTCTTCTGCGGCATCGCGGGCGTGCTCCTCGGTGCCCTCTCGGCCGAGACGTACCGGCTGCGGCTGCCGCTCGCGGCCGGCGCCAGCGCGTCCCTCGCGCCCCGGCCGGCGCTGCCGGGCGGCACCCAGGTGACCGCCGCCCGCTGGCTCGCCGGCCTCGCCGTCGCGGGCGGCCTCGCCCTGCTCGTCGCCGGGCGCGGCGCCGGGGCGCTGGCGGCCACGCTGATCTGCGCCGTCGCCGCGGGCCTGTGCGCGCTGACGCGTCACGCCGTGCGGCACCGCCGGCGGGCCGCCCTGGCCCCCCGCGCGCTCGTGGTCGACGGCAACCTGCGGGCCTTCGCGGGGCGCACCGTCGCGTGGCTGGAGGTCGCGTGCGGCGCGCTGGCCGTCGCCTGGTTCGGGTCGGGCCTGCCCGACGGTGCGGGCGTGCTGGCCGTCGTCGTCTCCCTCGGGGGGCTCGTGGGCGCCGTCGTCTGCCTGGTCAAGGCGTCCCCGCGGCCGCCCCGCAGGGTCGCGCCCGCCGACGTGGTGCGGCCGGTGGTCGACGCGTGATCGTGCACGTCGACCCGGCGTCGCCCGTCCCCGTGTTCGAGCAGCTCCGGGGGCAGATCGAGCGGCTCGTCGTCGCCGGCACGCTCGCGCCCGGCGCGCCGCTGCCCACCATCCGCGACCTCGCCACCGACCTGGGCCTGGCCCGCGGCACGGTGGCGCGCGTCTACGACGAGCTCGCCCGCGACGGCCTCGTCGAGACGCGTGGCCGCCACGGCACGCGCGTGCTGGGGCCGGGGCGTCGTCGCGCCGCCGCCGGCGACGTCGACGCCGCCGCGGACGCGTTCGCCGTCGTCGTGCGGCAGCTGGGCCTGCCCGACGACGCCGGGCACGCGGCCCTCGACGCGGCGCTGCAGCGCCTCGGCGCGGGATAGCCTGCCTGCGTGACCCGACTGCACGTCCCCGTGAGCACCCGCTGGTCCGACCTCGACGCGTACCAGCACGTCAACAACGTCGAGATGTTCCGCCTCCTCGAGGAGGCTCGCATCACGGCGTTCTGGCGGCACTCGGCCGACGAGGTGGGGGAGGACTGGCCCACCGCCATCCTCGAGACCGGGCCGCACGCCTCCAGCCACACCTTCGTGGCGGGGCAGCAGATCGAGTACCTGCGCCCGCTCGGGTTCACGCGCACGCCGGTGCGGGTCGAGCTGTGGATCGGCGTCGTCGGCGGCGCCAGCCTGCAGGTCTGCTACGAGGTGCACGACGGCGCGCCCGGCGGGTTCCCGCGCACGGGCCCGGCGTCGGGCGCCGACCCGTACGTGCGCGCCTCGACGACCATCGTGGTGATCGACGCCGCGACCGGCCGCCCCCGCCGCATCACCGAGGACGAGCGCACGGCCTGGAAGGAGTACCAGGAGGACCCGGTCGCGTTCCGCCACTGAGGGCCGTCACGCCGGCAGGCGGACCATGCCCTCCTGGGCGATGCTCGCCACCAGCACGCCCTCGCGCGTGTAGACGCGGGCGAAGCCCAGCGCGCGGCCGCCCTGGGCCGTGGGGGCCTCCTGGACGAACAGCAGCCAGTCGTCGACGCGCGCGTCGCGGTGCCACCACATGGCGTGGTCCAGGCTCGCGACGGGCACGTGCGGGCCGACGTCCTGCCACGACTTGCCGGCCCCGCGCAGCACGGGCTCCAGCATCACCTGGTCGCACGCGTACGCGAGCAGGGCGCGGTGCAGCAGGCGGTCGTCGGAGTCGATCACATGGCGGGCGCGCACCCACACGCGCTGCCGGTCCGACGGGTGCGCGTCGGGGGCCAGGTAGAGTGACCCGCCGACGTGCGCCAGCTCGAACGCGGAGTCGGTCGACCACCAGCGCGCGGCCGGGTGGTTGATCGACCCCAGCAGCTCGAAGGCGCTCTGCACGTCCTCCGGCGGGGGCACGTCCTGCGGGGCGGGGCGCTGGTAGTCGTACCCGGGCTGGTCCTCCTGGAACGACGTCGTCAGCGACAGGATCGGCTTGCCGTCCTGCAGCGCGTGCGTGCGCCGCGCGCTGAACGACCGCCCGTCGCGCAGGCGCTCGACGGCGAAGTCGATCGGCGCGTCGAGGGCGCCCTCGCGCAGGAAGTACGCGTGCATGGAGTGGGGCGCGCGCTCCGCGGGCACCGTGCGGCCGCAGGCGATGATCGCCTGCGCCAGCACCTGGCCGCCGTACACGCGGTTGGCGAGCCCGGGCACGGAGCCGCCGCGCCACACGTCTTCCTCGCCACGCGGGCCCCAGCCCTCGATCTCGCGCAGGTCGAGGACGCCCAGCAGGCGGTCGAGCGCGTCACTCATCGAACGTGTTCAGGAGCGAGTGCGCCGCCCGCTCCAGGTAGTCCCACAGCTGCGCCTCGTCGAGCGGGGCGAGCCCCAGCGAGTCGAGCGCGGTGCGCATGTGCGCGAGCCAGCGGTCCCGGGCGTCCGGGTTGACCTTGAAGGGTGCGTGCCGCATGCGCAGCCGCGGGTGGCCGCGCTCCTGGGAGTACGCCGTCGGGCCGCCCCAGTACTGCTCGAGGAACATGGTCAGCCGGCGACGCGCCGGGCCCAGGTCCTCCTCGGGGTACATCGCCCGCAGGACGTCGTCGTCCGCGACGCCCTCGTAGAACCGGTCCACGAGGCGCACGAACGTCTCGTGCCCCCCGACGGACTCGTAGAACGCGCCATCTGTCACCGGCACATCGTGCCAGACCGCGCCGAAGGACCGCGCACGGCGTCACGGCCGCATCCGTGGACTAGGCTGGGCAGTGACCTGCAACGGCGCGGTCGGAACCGCACGCAAGGAGACGGAGATCCACATGAGCAAGGCTGACCAGATCCTCGCGGCGCTCGGCGGCACCACGAACATCGTGGAGCTCGAGCCGTGCATCACCCGCCTGCGCGTGCAGGTGAGCGACCCCGCGCTGGTCGACGAGCCGCGACTCAAGGAGTCCGGCGCATTCGGCGTCGTCCGGTCGGGACGCGTGATCCAGGTGATCGTCGGCCCGGAGGCCGACGACCTCGCGGCCCAGATGGACACGCTGCGCGCCTGACGCGCACCCAGCCTCCACACGTCAGACGCCGGTGCCCGCAGGGGGTCGCCGGCGTCTGACGCTCTCAGGCAGACGGCTCAGGAGGCCTCGATGGCCGTCTCCGCATCCGGCTTGGCCGTGGTGACGATGATCCCCGCCTTGCGCAGCTGCGCGTAGGCGGCCACGAGCAGGGCCCGCATGACGTCGCCGTCGCGGCCCGGGCGCACCTTCGCGTGCATCGTGAACGAGTACGCGCCCTCGGTGATGGCGTCGACGCCGCGCACGTTCGGCGTCTCCAGCAGCTCGCCGGCCAGCGCCTCGTCGCCCTGCACCGAGTCGACCGCCCGGCCGAGGGCCGCGCGCACGAGGTCGACGTCGGACCCGACGGGCACGCGCACCTCGGCGACGGCGCGCGTCCACTGCTGCGTCCGGTTGCCGGCGCGCAGGATCTCGCCGTTGCGCACGTGCCACAGCGTGCCGTCGAAGTTGCGCACGTGCGTGAGGCGCAGGTCCACCTTCTCGACCGTGCCGGTGGCCCCGGCGCCCAGGTCGACGACGTCGCCGACGCCGTACTGGTCCTCGAGCAGGATGAAGATGCCGGACAGGAAGTCGCGCACCAGCGACTGCGCGCCGAAACCGACGGCCACGCCGACGACGCCGGCCGCGCCGAGCAGGCTGGCCACGACGGCGCCCGCCCCGACCGCGGCGAGGATCGACACGATCATCACGGTCACGATGATGATGTTGGCCGCCGAGCTGAGCACCGAGCCGATGGTGCGGGCGCGCTGGGCGCGGCGCTGCTTCACCTCGGGCGTCACCAGCCCGAGGGTGTCCTCGACGAACGTGACCCGCTTCTTGCGGCGTCCGCCGCTCTCCTCCGCGTCGGTGTCGCCGGCCTCGAGGGCGTCGAGCCAGGCGCGCCGGTAGCCGCGCGCGATGCGGTCGGTGACGTGCGAGATGGTGCGGCGTACCACGACGAGCACCACGGAGCCGATCGCCAGGATCAGCAGCACCTGCAGGGGCCAGCCCACGAACCAGTTCCAGAACTTCGCGGCGCCGTGCAGGGCGGCGTCGGCGGCGGACGAGGGCAGGGGGCTGGGGTCGACCTCGGCCAGGGTCGTCAGGTGCAGCAGCCGGTCGGTCAGGGGGAACAGGTCGAGGTCCATCACGCGGATCACCGTATCGGCGGCATGTGAAGGGCCCGTGACCAGGACGCGCGATCCTGGCGCCGTCCCCGCGGGCATCGTGCGTCGCCTGTGGACAGGCGTCGGGCCTGCCACCTGCGCAGGTGGCAAGATCGTCCCCGTGAGCCAGCCCACGACGCCCGACGAGGTCCCCGCCGAGCTGCTCGAGCTCGCGCACGTGCACGGGGTGCGCACCGAGTTCTACGGTTTCGACGGCGCCCCCCAGCAGGTGCGCGCGTCGACGCTGGTGGCGGTGCTCGAAGCCCTCGGCGTCCCCGCGACGTCGCCCAACCAGGTCAAGATGAGCCTCGCGCTCGCCCGCGACGACGAGTGGCGCCAGGCGCTGCCGCCCACGGTCGTGGTGCGCCAGGGCGTCGACGCGACCTTCCCCGTGCACGTGACCGACGGGTCGAGCGTGGAGGCGTGGGTCGAGATCGACGGCGCCGAGACCCCCGCTCGTTCGCGGCGCGAGCGCCGCGACCTGCAGCAGGTCGAGCACTACGTGGAGCCGCGCACGGTCGACGGCCGCCTCATCGGGCGCGCCACGTTCGCGGTGCCCGCGGACCTGCCGCTCGGCTGGCACAGCCTGCACGCCCGGTCCGACGGCGCGGACGTCAAGGCCACCCTCGTGGTGACGCCGCAGCGCCTGACGCTGCCCCCGGCGGTCGAGGAGCACCAGGTGTGGGGGCTGCTGGTGCAGCTCTACTCGGTGCGGTCGCGCACGTCGTGGGGCCTGGGCGACCTGGCCGACCTCGCCGACGTCGCGTGGCTGTCCGCCCACCGCGGCGGCGCCGACTTCGTCGCCGTCAACCCGCTCGCGGCGGCGGAGCCGACGGTGCCGATGACGCCGTCGCCGTACCTGCCGACGTCGCGCCGGTTCCTCAACCCGATCTACGTGCGCGTCGAGGACATCCCCGAGACGGCGTACCTCTCGGCCGCCGACCGCTCCCTCGTGGAGTGGGCCGCCGACCCGGTGCGCGACCTCGCCACCGACCCCGGGCCCATCGACCGCGACGTCGTGTGGGACGCCAAGAAGGCCGCCCTCGAGGTCGTGTTCACCGCCCCGCGGCGCGCGGCACGCCAGGCCGCGTTCGAGGAGTTCGTCGCCGAGCAGGGCACCGGGCTGCGCGACTTCGCCACGTGGTGCGCCATCACCGAGCACCTGGTCGGCCGCGACTGGCCGCGCGAGCTGTCGACGCCCGACGCCCCGGCCGTCGCCGCGCTGCGCACCGAGCTCGCCGACCGCGTCGAGTTCCACTCCTGGCTCCAGTGGGTGGCCGACGAGCAGAAGGCCGCGGCCCAGCGCATCGCGCGCGAGGCCGGCATGAAGATCGGGATCATGCACGACCTCGCCGTCGGCGTGCACCCCGAGGGCGCCGACGCCTGGGCGAACGGCGCCTACCTGGCGCGCGGCGTCGAGGTGGGCGCGCCGCCGGACATGTACAACCAGCAGGGCCAGAACTGGTCGCAGCCGCCGTGGAACCCGCGCGCGCTGGCCAAGGCCGGGTACCGCCCGTACCGGGACATGCTGCGCACCGTGCTGCGGTCGGCCGGGGCGCTGCGCGCCGACCACATCCTCGGCCTGTTCCGCCTGTGGTGGATCCCGGGCGGGTCGAAGGCCTCGGCGGGCACCTACGTGGCCTACGACCACGAGGCGATGGTGGGCATCCTGTGCCTCGAGGCGCAGCGCGCAGGCGCCGTCGTCGTGGGCGAGGACCTGGGCGTGTTCGAGCCGTGGGTGCGCGACTACCTCGCCGACCGCGGCGTGCTCGGCACCTCCGTCATGTGGTTCGAGCAGGAGAACGGCGGCCCGCTCGCCCCCGAGAAGTACCGCCACCTCGCGATGGCGTCCGTCGGCACGCACGACATGCCGCCCACGGCGGGCTACCTCGCCGGCGAGCACGTGGACCTGCGCGAGCGGCTCGGGCTGCTCACCGAGCCCGCCTCGGTGGTGCGCCAGCGGGCGCGCGCCGAGCGCGACGTGTTCGTCCGGGCCCTGCACGAGCGCGGCCTGGTGGGCGACGACCCGTCCGAGCGGGAGATCGTCGAGGCCATGCACCGCTACCTGCGCAAGACGCCGTCGGCGCTGCTCGGAGTGCAGCTGGTCGACATGGTGGGGGAGCGGCGCTCGCAGAACCAGCCCGGCACCGACCAGGAGTACCCCAACTGGAAGGTGCCGCTGGGCGACGCGAACGGGACGCCGATCCTGGTCGAGGACCTCTTCGACAGCCAGCGTCTGCGCAGCCTCATCGCGGCCCTCAACGACGATCACTGACGCCCTGCGGGAGGCGCCCGGGGCGCCTCCCGCAGCGGTTGCCCGGGGCTGCTAGCGCTGTCAGTCTGGAGGGCGGCTCAGAGCCGAGCCGAAAGCGAGCGAAGCGAGGCACCAGTGATGGTTCAGCGCACGATCTCTCCCGGCCTCCGGTGGCGCCCGTTCGCCGTCGTGGGCACCGCAGTCCTGGCGCTCCTGACGGCCGGGCTGACCGCGCCGCCCGCGGGAGCGGCAGCCACCGCAGCAGCCCCACCCCCAGCAGCGGCGCCCGCTGACGCGACCGCGCTGAGCGGCCTGCGCGGCGACTACTACACGATCACGAACACGAGCACGTTCGCCCTCGACGACGCGAACCTCAAGGCGACCGTGCTGGACCCGGGCGTCAACGTCCCGGACCTGCTGCCCGCGTGGCGTGCGCTCACGGGCCAGGACACGCAGACGGGCGCGCGCTGGACAGGCTTCATCACTGCCCCCGCGACCGGCGACTACACGTTCTCGGCGATCGGCGACAACGGGTTCCGGCTGTGGGTCGGCCCCGGCGCGGCCACCGCGTCCGCCGCCGACCAGCTCATCGACTTCTGGGTCGACAAGTGGGACCAGGAGCAGACGGCCACGCACACCGTGCACCTCACCGCCGGCGAGCCCGTCCCGTTCCGGTTCGAGATGTTCCAGAACACCGGCGGCTCGTACATCCACGTGAGCTGGGAGTCCGCGAACGCGGGCGTCGCCAAGCAGTACGTCCCCGACGCGGCGTTCACCCCGCCGGCCGGGTTCGTGCCGACGCCGGAGTCCGCGCAGGTGGCCGCCGACGGGCAGTCGGCCGTGCTGACCTTCGCCGACGCCGTCTCGGGCACGTCCGACCTGGCCGCGCACCTGAAGCTGAACGTCGACGGCTCGAGCTTCCCCATCACGTCCGTCCAGGCCGGCCCGGGCGCCGACCAGGTGACGATCGAGCTGGGGGCGCAGGTCACGCAGGGCTCGACCGTGATCGTCGTGTACGACGGGCAGGGGTCCCTCGCGATCGGCGGCCAGCCGGCCGGGCGGTTCACGGGCCGCGTCCTCAACGGCTCGACCTACTCGCTCTCCACGCAGTGGACCAGCAAGGTCAACCCGGACAACCCGCTGCCGCAGTACCCGCGACCCCAGCTGACGCGCACCCAGTGGCAGAACCTCAACGGCCGGTGGGACTTCGCGCCCCTCGCCGCAGCGGACAGCCCGGTGCCCACCAGCTGGACAGGCGACCCGAGCGTCGTCGTCCCGTACCCGATCGAGTCGAAGCTCTCCGGCATCCAGAAGCACTACGACCACTTCGCCTACCACCGCACGTTCACCGTGCCGGCGTCGTGGCACGTGGGCACCGGGGCCGGCCAGCAGCGCCTCGTGCTGCAGTTCGGCGCGGTCGACTACCAGACCGACGTGTACGTCAACGGCGTCAAGGTGGTCTCGCACACCGGCGGGTACGACGCCTTCAGCGCCGACCTGACCCCGGTGCTCAAGGCGGGCACCAACGACCTGGTCGTGCAGGTCACCGACACCACCGGCGACCAGCCGCGCGGCAAGCAGTCGGCGAACCCGTCCGGCATCTTCTACACGGCGTCGTCGGGCATCTGGCAGACGGTGTGGATGGAGCCCGTGCCGGCCGCGCACGTCGACTCGCTCAAGCTGACGCCCGTGCTGTCCGACTCCGGCGACTCGGTGTCCGTGACGGTGAGCTCGGCGGCGGCGTCGTCGGGCGCGAGCGTGCAGGTGCAGGCGCGCGACGCCTCGGGCGGCCTGGTCGGGACGGTGAGCGGGACGCCGGGCGCCGCGCTGAGCCTGCCGATCCCGCACGCCCACCGCTGGACCCCCGACGACCCGTACCTCTACACGCTCTCGGCCACCCTCACGGACGGCAGCAGCGTCGACACGGTCGGCTCGTACGTGGGCATCCGGTCCATCGCGATCGCCCAGGTGGGCGGGATCAGCAGGATCGTGCTCAACGGCAAGCCCACCTTCCTGCTCGCCACCCTGGACCAGGGCTTCTGGCCCGACGGCATCTACACCGCGCCGACGGACCAGGCGCTCGCCTGGGACATCAAGCAGACCAAGGCGCTCGGCTTCAACGCCATCCGCAAGCACATCAAGGTCGAGCCGGCGCGCTGGTACTACGACGCCGACAAGCTCGGGATGATGGTCTGGCAGGACATGCCCTCGGGCACCAACGCCACGGTGGACCAGCAGAACGAGTGGCAGTCCGAGCTGCACCGCGTCATCGACCAGCACATCTCGACGACGTCGATCATCGGCTGGAT
The DNA here is from genome assembly GCA_009783295.1 of Promicromonosporaceae bacterium. Lineage (GTDB taxonomy): Bacteria > Actinomycetota > Actinomycetes > Actinomycetales > Cellulomonadaceae > Xylanimonas. The sequence continues at coordinate 35,591 of WRHK01000019.1, read as the reverse complement.
CCCGTTCAACGAGGGCTGGGGCCAGTGGGGCATCCCGCAGGCCGCCGCCGTCGCCGCGTCGATCAAGGCGCAGGACCCGTCGCGGCTCGTCGACACGCGCAGCGGCCTCAACTGCTGCGACATCCCCGGCGACACCAACTCCGGGAACATCATCGACTGGCACGTGTACACCGGCCCGGCCACCCCGTCGCCCGACGCCACCCGCGCCGCGATCGACGGCGAGCACGGCGGGTACTCGCTGACCGTCGTCGGGCACTCGTGGCCCGGCGGGTCCGTGAACCCGTACGGCGAGGTCGGCACGTCGCAACAGCTCACGGACGACTACGTGGCGAACACGGCGGAGCTCATCGGGCTCGCGCGCGGCCAGCTCTCCGGCTCGGTGTACACCCAGCTCACGGACGTCGAGGGCGAGCACAACGGGTTCTTCACCTACGACCGCGCGGTGCTGAAGATGGACGCGGCCCGCGTGCGGGCGGCCAACCTGGCCGTCATCGCGGCAGGGGCCGGGGCACCGGTCCCGCCGGGCACGCCCGGCATGGCCGGGATCGCGGCCTGGTCGTTCGACGGCGTCGACGCCAACGGCGTCACGCCGGACCTCGACGGCCACGGCAAGGGGAACCCGGGCAGCCCGGCCACCCTCTCGGGCGGCGCGACGCTGACCGCCGGGCGCGACGAGGCGAGCGGCCAGGCGCTGCTCGGCAACGGCACGACGGCGCAGGCCACGGCCACCGTGCCGAAGCTCGACACCACGGCGAGCTACTCGGTGTCGGCGTGGGTGCGGCTCGACGCCGTCGGCGGCGGGTTCCAGTCCGCCGTCGCCACCGACGGGCTGGGCGGCAGCAGCCCGTTCTTCCTCCAGTACGTGCCCACCAGCCAGAGCGCTCACGGGTTCGCGTTCAGCGTGTGGAACTCCCCGCGTGCCGTCGCCACCGGCATCACTCCGGTGATCGGGCAGTGGTACCACCTGGTGGGGGTGCGCGACGCGGCGGCCGGCACGGCGTCGCTCTACGTCGACGGCGTGCTCCAGTCGAGCGTCACGGCCCACGGCACGGACGTCAGCACCGGGAAGGTGACGATCGGGCGAGCCCAGTACCAGGGCAACCCGACGGACTTCTTCCACGGCGCGATCGACGACGTCCGGCTGTTCAACCGGGCGCTGACGCCGACGGAGGTGGGCCAGCTGGGCTGAGCCCGGCGCCACCCGTCCCCGCGAGATAGAGCCCAGGAGCGCGAGATAGCGCTCCTGGGCTCTATCTCGCGCTCGCGGGCTCTAACTGGCGGGCTCGGGCTCTATCTCGCGGGGCCGCGCTCTATCTCGCGGCGTCGGCCGCCTGGGCCTGGAGGGCTCGCTCCGTGTCCGCCAGGTTCTCCGTGACCATGCGGCGCAGGGCCGGGGCGGCGTCCGGGTGGGCGTCCAGCCACGTCCGCACCGCCGCCGCCAGCGCCTCGGACGCGACCGGGGCCGGGTAGAGGCCCTCGACGAGCTCCTCGGACATCTGGTAGCTGCGCGACTCCCACACGGGCAGCAGCGCCTCCACGTAGCGGGTGACCAGCGGCTCCAGCAGGTCCGGCGACGTGACGCGGCGGAAGCCGGCCGCCGTCGCGCGGATGATCGCGTTCGGCGCGTCGGCGTCGTCCACGATCGAGGCGAACGCGGCCTCCTTGGCCTCGGCCGTCGGGGCCGACGCGCGAACGCGCGCCGCGGCCTGGCGGCCCGTCGCGGTGTCGTCGGCGGCGAGCGCCGCCTCGACCTCCGCCTCGCCGGCAGCGCCGAGCGCGACAGCGCCCTGGAGCAGGTCCCAGCGCAGGTCGGTGTCGATCTCGCGGCCCGCGAGCGCCACGGACCCGTCGAGCACGCCCTGCAGCGCGGCGGCGTGCTCCGGCCCGGTGGCCTGTGCGGCGAACGCGCGCAGCAGCTGCAGCTGCAGGTCGGTGCCCGCCGGCGCGGCGGTCGCGAGCGCCCACAGGGCGTCGGCGACGCGCGTCGACTGCGACGCCCGCTGCGCCGGGTCGGCGTACACGGTCGAGGCCGTGCCGAGCTGGGCGAGCACCATCGTGATGGTGGTCGACTCCGTCTCCGCGGACACGTTGTTGAGCACCAGGTCCACGAACGACGACGCCGGCGCCTCGGCGTCGCGCACGGCATCCCAGGCGGAGCCCCAGATGACCCCGCGCGCCAGGGAGTCGGTGATGGCGCCGAGGTGCTCGACGGCGAACGCGAGCGAGTCGGCGTCGAGGCGCACCTTCGCGAACGCGAGGTCCTCGTCGTTGAGCAGGATCAGCCCGGGGCGCTCGGTGCCCACGAGCGACGGGACGGACGTGACGGGCCCGTCGACGTCGATGATCACCTGGTGGGTGCGCTCGACGGCGCCCGACCCGGTGAGCGCGTAGTAGCCGACGCCCATGCGGTGCGGGCGCAGCGTCGGGTGGTCGGCGGGGGCCGTCTGGACGATCTCGAACGACGTGATGACGCCGGCGTCGTCGACCGTCAGGGACGGGGCGAGCGTGTTGGTGCCCGCCGTCTCGAGCCAGGCCGCGCTCCACGACTCGAGGTCGCGGCCGCTCGTGGCCTCGAGCTCGACCAGCAGGTCGCGCAGCTCGGTGTTGGAGAACGCGTGCTTGCGGAAGTACGCGGCGAGCCCGCGCATGAACTCGTCGCGGCCCACCCAGGCGACCAGCTGCTTGAGCACCGAGGCGCCCTTGGCGTAGGTGATGCCGTCGAAGTTCGTGTAGACGTCCTCGAGGTCGCCGATCTCGGCGACGATCGGGTGCGTGGACGGCAGCGCGTCCTGGCGGTACGCCCACGTCTTCTCCGACGCCGCGAACGTGGTCCAGCCCTCGGTCCACTCGGTGGCCTCGGCCGTGGCGAGCGTCGAGGCGAACTCCGCGAACGACTCGTTGAGCCACAGGTCGTTCCACCACTTCATGGTGACCAGGTCGCCGAACCACATGTGGGCCAGCTCGTGCAGGATCGTCACGACGCGGCGCTCCTTGCGCCCGTCGGGCACGGAGCCGCGGAACACGTACGCCTCGGTGAAGGTGACCGCGCCCGGGTTCTCCATCGCGCCCATGTTGTACTCGGGCACGAACAGCTGGTCGTACTTGTCGAACGGGTACGGGTAGGCGAACAGCTCCTCGTAGAACGCGAAGCCCTTGCGCGTGACCTCCATGACGTAGTCGGCGTCCATGTACTGCGACAGCGACGCGCGGCAGAACACCCCGAGGGGGATCTCGCGTCCGTCCGTGCTGGTCAGGCCCCCGCGCACGACGGCGTACGGCCCGGCCACGAGCGCCACCAGGTAGGTGGAGATGCGCGGCGTCGGCTCGAACGTCCACGTGGCCGTCGGCTCGGCGTCCTTGCCGTCGACGACGACGACGCTGCTGGGCGCGGCGACCGGCTCCGGCGTCGGCTGGTTGCTGACCACCTGCCAGCGCGCGGGAGCGGTGGCCGTGACCTGGAACGTGGCCTTGAGGTCGGGCTGCTCGAACGTGGCGAACACGCGGCGGGCGTCCGGCACCTCGCACTGCGTGTAGAGGTAGACCTCACCGTCGACCGGGTCGACGAACCGGTGCAGGCCCTCGCCCGTGTTCGTGTACGCGCAGTCCGCGACCACCGTGACGACGTTCTCCGCGGCCAGGCCCGACAGCGTGATGCGCGAGTCGGCGAACACCTCGGCCGGGTCCAGCTCGCGGTCGTTGAGGGTCACCGAGCGGACCGTCGGCGCCACCAGGTCGAGGAACGTGCTCCCGCCCTCCGTCGCGGAGAAACGGATGGTCGTCGTCGACCCGAACGTCGTGGGTCCGGTGGTCAGGTCGAGCGCGATGGCGTACGACTCGACGGCGGTCACGACGCCGGCGCGCGCGACCGCCTCGGCGCGGGTCAGGTTCTGTCCGGGCACGGGTTCTCCCTCGTTCTTGCGCGGCGGGCGGGTGCCCGCCGACGACGCTCCGGGGGTCACGACGTCGCGCGACCCCCTGGGGATCCTCTCACCACGGCCTGCCGTGCGGGGAGGTGCGGCGGCACCGGAGCGCCACGACGACCGGCCCGGAACTCCTGGTCAGCGGGCCACGTTCGACTCTGCACAGGGTGACGTGGCATCCTGCCCCGGGTGCGCTGCGGCGCGACCCGGCGCGCCCACCTTGTCCGTTGTGCGCCGGTCCATGCTCGGAGGGAGTACCCGATGCCCGAAGCTCACGACCCGGGTCACGTGCCGCCCCCGCCGCCTCCGCCGCCGGCCCCGACCCCGTCGCAGCCGGCCGCTCGCGAGTGGGACGACGAGACGCCGACGCAGGCGTTCGACCCGTTCGCGGAGGAGGCCACGGCACCGCAGCAGGCTGTCTCGCAGCCTGTGGTGCCGCAGCCCGTGGTGCCGCCGCCCGTCGTGCCTCAGCCGGTGGTTCCGCAGCCAGGCGGGGGCCAGCCGACGGTGCTGCAGGCGCCCGTCGCGCAGCCCACCGTGCTGCAGTCGCCCGTGGTGCCGCAGCCCACCGTCCACGCCCCGATCCCGCCGGCGCCCGGGCCTGCCCCCGCGGCCCCGGCCCCGGCGCCCGCGCCCGCCGCGCCGCCCACGGTGGCGCGCGTGTCGGCGGCCGCGCGCATGGCGCGCTCGTCCGGCCCGACATCCGCCTATGCGGCAGCCGCCCCGCAGCCCGCCCCGCCGATGCCCCGCTCGGGGATCCCGATGCAGGCGGCGCCCGCCCCGGCGCAGGACGACGACTGGTTCACGGCCGCCGCCGACGCGCAGGAGGCCCCGGCGTCCCCGCCGCCCGCCGTCCCGCCGGCGTCGTACGCGCCCGGCTACGGCACGCCGCAGCAGGCCTACGCACCGCAGCCGTCGTACCCGCCGCAGCAGCAGGCGTACACGCAGCCCGCCTACGCCGAGCCCGCCTACCAGCCCGGCGGCTACGCCGAGCCCGCCTACGCGCCCGCCGGGTATGCCGAGCCCCCGGCCGAGGGCGGCCGTCGTCGTCGCGTGTCAGCCGGGCGGATCGCGTTCACGGCGTTCGCCGTGGTGCTGCTCGTCGCCATCGGCGTCTTCGCCGTGCACCTGCTCACCGGGCCGAGTGCCCCGAGCGCCCACGGCGCGACGTCGGGGCAGACCGGCGCGAGCACGCCGTCGGACTCGGCGAGCGCTCCCGCGCCCGCAGGCACCACCCTGGCGACGTTCGCCTCGCCCACCGGCAACATCACCTGCTCGATCACCAGCACGAACGTGTCGTGCAAGATCGCCGACCTGAACCAGCAGCCGGCCCCCGTCGACGGGTGCGACGGCACGGTCGGCTACGTCGTGTCGATCGACGCGGCGACGGGCAAGGTCAGCCTGCCGTGCGTGCCGGCCGCCCAGCAGCCGGCGAAGGCCGGCCCGGACGTGCAGAAGCTCGCCTACGGGCAGTCGGTGACGCAGGGCCAGTTCACGTGCAACAGCGCGCAGACCGGCATGGAGTGCAAGGACGACAAGTCCGGCAAGGGCTTCACGGTGGCCCGAGCGGGCATCGGCCAGTTCTGACGACCCCGACCCCCGCGAGATAGAGCCCAGCGCCGCGAGATAGAGCCCTCGCCCGCGAGCTAGAGCCCCCGCCTGCTAACTCGCAGGCCGGGGCTCTATCTCGCGCTCGTCGGCACTAACTCGCGGGCGCCGGCTCTATCTCGCGGGGCAAGGGCAACGGCCGGGGCAGGCCCCGGCCGGCGCCGTCACCAGATCCGGACGCGGTCCTCCGGGGCCAGCCACAGGGCGTCGCCGTCCTTGACCCCGTACGTGTCGTGGAACTCGTCCACGTTGCGCACCACGCCGTTGCAGCGGAACTCGTTGGGGGAGTGCGGGTCGGTGGCGATGCGGCGCACCACCTCCTCGTCGCGGCCCTTCGACTGCCACACCTGCGCCCAGCCCAGGAACACGCGCTCCAGGCCGGTCAGCCCGTCGACCACGGGTGCAGCGTCGAGCGAGCCGCCCAGCGCCAGGCGGTAGGCGGTGATGGCGATCGAGAGGCCGCCCAGGTCGCCGATGTTCTCGCCGATCGTGAGGCTGCCGTTGACGTGCGCGCCGTCGGGCCCGAGCTGCTCCGGCACGAACGCGTCGTACTGGGCCACGAGCGCGGCCGTGCGCTTCTCGAACTCCTCGCGGTCGAGCGACGTCCACCAGTCCTCGAGGCGGCCGTCGCCGTCGTACTTGGAGCCCTGGTCGTCGAACCCGTGGCCGATCTCGTGCCCGATGACGCCGCCGATGCCGCCGTAGTTGACGGCGTCGTCGGCCTCCGGGTCGAAGAACGGGGGCTGGAGGATCGCGGCGGGGAACACGATCTCGTTCATGCCCGGGTTGTAGTACGCGTTGACGGTCTGGGGGGTCATGAACCACTCGTCGCGGTCCAGGGGCTTGCCCACCTTGCCGAGCTCGCGGTCCAGGTCGAACGCGTTGGAGCGGCGCACGTTGCCGACCACGTCGGCCGGGTCGATCACCAGCGCCGAGTAGTCGCGCCAGGTGACCGGGTAGCCGATCTTGGGCGTGAACTTGTCGAGCTTGGCGAGGGCCTTGACCTTGGTCTCGTCGGTCATCCAGTCGAGGCTCTGGATCGACTCGCGGTAGGCGGCCACGAGGTTCGCGACGAGCTCGTCCATGCGCGACTTGTGCGCGGGCGGGAAGTGCCGCGCCACGTACTGCTCGCCCACGGCCTCGCCGAGCGCCCCCTCGACCAGGGCGACGCCGCGCTTCCAGCGCTCGCGCACCTCCTGCGCGCCGGAGAGGGTGCGGCCGTAGAAGTCGAAGTTGGCCTCGACGACCTCGTCGGTGACGTACGGGGCGCGGGCGCTGACCAGGCGGTACGCGGCCCAGGCCTGCCAGTCGGCCAGCGGCTCGGACTTCCACAGCTCCGCCAGGCCCTCGGCGAACGACGGCTCGCGCACCACGAGCGCGTCGAGCGCGCCGGCCGGGGCGCCGAGCGCGGCGGCCCACGAGGCCCAGTCGAACCCGGGCGCGGAGGCGGCCAGGTCGGCGAGCGTCGTCGGGTTGTAGGTGAGGGTCGCGTCGCGGTCCTTGACGACGTCCCAGTGGTGGGCGGCCAGCTTGGTCTCCAGTGCGACGACGCGGGCGGCGGCGTCGTCGGCGTCGATCCCCAGCACGGACGCAGCGCCGCCCAGCGTGAGCATGCGTGCGACGTGCGGCGCGTACTTGGCCAGGATCGGTGCGTACGCGTCCTCGCGGTAGTACGCCTCGTCCGGCAGGCCCAGGCCGGACTGGTACAGGTAGACGCGGTACTGCTCCGGGTCCTTGGCGTCGTTGTCGACGTACAGCCCGACGGCGCCGCCGCCGCCCGTGCGCTGCAGCGCGCCGAGCACGCCCACGAGCTCGGCCTGCGACGTCGTGCCCGCGATCAGCGCGAGGTCGGCAGCGAGCGGCGCGACGCCCAACCTGGCGATCCGGTCGGTGTCCATGAAGGAGGTGTAGAGCGCGCCGATCTGGGCGGCGGTGCCGGTCTGCTCGTCCGACGGCGTGGCCGCCAGGTCCGTGATGACGTCGCGCACCCGCTCCTCGGAGAGGTCGCGCAGCTTCATGAACGAGCCGTCCATCGCGCGGTCCGCGGGGATCTCGTGCGTCGCGAGCCACGCGCCGTTGACGTGCCGGTACAGGTCGTCCTGCGGGCGGGTCGCGGGGTCCAGGGCAGCGAGGTCGATGCCGGACCTCAGAGCTTCGGTGGTCATGGCCGCCACCTTACGGGCGCACGGCACGGCGTGGGCGGACGACCGGTCACGGGGGCCCGCGGGCTGGGTCAGAATGAACCCATGCGTCTTCACATCGGCACCGACCACGCCGGATTCGAGCTCAAGAACCACCTCGTCGAGCACCTGCGCTCCGAGGGTCACGACGTCGTGGACCACGGCGCCCACGTCTACGACGCGCAGGACGACTACCCCGCGTTCTGCATCTCGGCGGCCGAGGCCGTCGTCGCGGAGCCGGGCTCGCTCGGCATCGTCATCGGCGGCTCGGGCAACGGCGAGCAGCTCGCCGCCAACCGCGTCACGGGCATCCGCGCCATCCTCGCGTGGTCGCTCGAGACGGCGAAGCTGGGCCGCCAGCACAACGACGCCAACGTCGTGGCCGTCGGCGGCCGCATGCACACGGTCGAGGAGGCGACGGCGATCGTCGACGCGTTCGTGGCCGAGCCCTTCAGCGGCGACGCCCGCCACCAGCGCCGCATCGACGAGATGACGGCCTACGAGGCCCAGCGCTCCGCGCGCTGAGCGGTCCCCATGCCCGAGGGACACACCGTCCATCGCCTCGCGCGGACCTTCGCCGACCTCTTCGGCGGCCAGGAGCTCGCCGTGACCAGTCCTCAGGGGCGGTTCGCGGCGGGCGCCGCGCTCGTGTCCGGGCGGTCGCTCGGGGCCAGCGAGGCGTGGGGCAAGCAGCTCTTCCTGGGGTTCGACGACGTCTGGCTGCGCGTCCACCTGGGCCTCTACGGCGCGTGGACGTTCCAGACGGACGGCAGCGCCGCCGTCGTGCACGCCATCGGCGCCCCGCGCCGTCGCATCGGCGAGCGCGAGACCACCCTGTCCGGGCCGGAGCGGCCCGGACCGCTCCCTGGCACGGACACATGGGTGGCGCCCGCGCCCCGCGGCGCCGTGCGGGCGCGGCTGCTCGGCGCGCACGCCGTCGCCGACCTCACCGGCCCCACGGCGTGCGAGGTGATCACGCCCGCCGAGAAGGCGGCCGTCGAGGCGCGGCTCGGTCCCGACCCGCTGCGCGGCGACGACGGCGCCCGCGACGCGTTCGTGGCCCGCGTGCGGCGCTCGCGCACCACCGTGGGCCAGCAGCTCATGGACCAGGCCGTGGTGGCCGGCGTCGGCAACATCTACCGCGCCGAGGCGCTCTTCCGCGCCGGCGTCGACCCGCTGCGCCCCGGCCGCGACGTCGGCGACGCGGTGCTGGGGGAGGTCTGGGACGACCTCGTCCTGCTCATGCACGACGGCGTCGCCCGTGGTGCCATCGTCACGACGCGACCCGAGGACCGCGGACCCGACGCCCCCGGGATCCTCGCGGCGGGCCCGCTCGCCGCGACCGGCGGCACCACCCGCCGGCACGAGAGGCGCGCCCCCGTGCCGCCCGGGGCCGTGCCCCGCGACGAGTCGTTCTACGTGTACCAGCGCGACGGGCTGCCCTGCCGCGTCTGCGGCACCCCGGTGCTCGAGAAGGAGCTCGCGGGCCGCGCGCTGTACTGGTGCCCCACCTGCCAGGCGTGACGCCGGGCTATCGTCGGGACGTGCCCACGCCCGACGACGCCTCGCACGACTCCGCCGCCGAGGAGTACGCCGCCGCCGTGCTGGCCCTGGTGCGACAGATCCCGCCGGGGCGGGCGATGACGTACGGGCTCATCGCCGAGATCGTCGCGGAGTCCCTGCACCGCGGTGGCCCGCGCCAGGTGGGCCAGGTGATGGCCGGCTCGGGCGACCGCTATGCGCACCTGCTGCCCGACGACGCCGTCGTGGTGGGCCCGGCGCAGGACACGAACGGCGTCCCGTGGTGGCGGGTGGTCAACGCGTCGGGCGCCCCGCCGGCGCGGCACGCCACCGCGGCGCTGGACGCGCTCCGCGCCGAGGCGACGCCGCTGACCAGGGACCGCACGCGCGTCGCCCTCCGGCGGGCCGTCTGGTTCCCGGGGATCGACGCGCCGGAGGCGTAGCCGGCTTCCGCCTCGAGCGGCCCGTCCGCGCACTGCGGCCACGAGCTCGGCAGCAGCCGCCGGGCGCATGGTCACGTTGGCGATCCACAGCGGTGAGTGGTGATCACAGCACACGGCTGTGGGTTTCGAGAACGAGGTCCGCCCCCGTCACACTCGCCGCGGCGCCACCCGTGCCAGAGCCGCACCCGCGACGGAGCGCACGGCAGAACCCCCGAGCCCTTGCGCCGCCGCGAGCGCCGTGAGCAGCGACGACGGGTCGCCCTGCAGCAGCATGGTCGTCACGGCCGTCGCCTCCCATCGCGCCAGGTCCGCCCGGATCTTCGCCGCGGGACCCACCAGGGCGACCTCCTCGATCAGCTCGAGCGGCACTGCGCGCGCGGCGTCGTCCTTGCGCCCGGCGAGGTAGTGCGCCTGCACCTCGTCGAGGGCGTCCGCGTAGCCGAGCCGGTCGAGGGACGCCTTGTGGAAGTTGGCCCCCTTGGCCCCCATGCCGCCCACGTAGAGCGCCACGTGGGGGCGCAGCACGTCGGCCGCGGCCTCGACGTCGTCGCGCACGACGACGGGTACGGTCGCGAGCACCTCGAACGCCGCCGCCGGCGACCGCTCCTCCTTGCGGGCGGCGAAGCCCTCCGCGAGCAGCGCCCGGTGCTCGGCGTCGGTGCGCGGCGCGTAGAAGCCGGCCATCCAGCCGTCGGCGATCTCGCCGGCCAGCGCGACGTTCTTCGGGCCCTGGGCGGCCAGCACGATCGGCAGGTCGGCCCGCAGCGGGTGCACGGTCGGCTTGAGGGCCTTGCCCAGGCCGGTCGCCCCGGGGGTCTCGGCGGGGACGGGCAGCCGGACGAAGGACCCGTCGTAGGCGACGGGGCGCTCGCGGGCGAGCACCTGCCGCACGACGTCGACATACTCGCGGGTGCGGGCCAGCGGGCGCGCGTACGGCTGCCCGTACCAGCCCTCGACCACCTGCGGTCCCGAGGCGCCGAGCCCCAGCACGAACCGCCCGCCGGAGAGGTGGTCGAGGGTGAGGGCGGCCATCGCGGTGGCGGTGGGGGTGCGGGCGGCCATCTGCGCGATGCCGGTGCCGAGCCGCACCCGTCGCGTGCGCGAGCCCCACCAGGCGAGCGGCGTGAAGGCGTCCGACCCGTACGCCTCGGCCGTCCAGACCGAGTCGAGCCCGAGCGCCTCGGCCGCCATCAGTGCCGGGACGATGCCGCGGGGTGGGCGGCGGGACCAGTAGCCGGTCTGGATGCCGATGCGCACGTGCGCTCCTCGTCGAGTGCAGTTCCTGCGACGGGGCGTCGCAGGTAATCTGCGTCACACCCTAGCCCGACGGAGCGACCGGTCGTACCGTCGATGCATGGCAACCATCGACGACGTCTCGCGCATCGCCCGGTCGCTGCCCGACGTCGTCGAGGCGCCCCGGGGCGGTCAGAGCAAAGGCCTGCACTGGGCCGTGGGCGGCAAGACCCTGGCCTGGGAGCGCGAGTTCAGCAAGGCCGACGTCAGACGCTTCGGCGAGGACCCGGTGCCCGCCGGGCCGATCGTCGCCGTCGTCGTCGAGGACCTCGGCGAGAAGCAGGCCGTGCTCGAGGCGGCGCACCCCGGCTTCTTCACCATCCCGCACTTCGAGGGCCACGCGGCCGTGCTGATCCAGCTCGACGCCGTCAAGGAGGAGCACCTGCGCGAGGCCGTGACCGACGCCTGGCTGGCGGTCGCCCCCGAGCACCTGGCGCGGGACTTCCTGGCCGAGCGCTGAGGCGAGGCCTACCGCGCCCGGTCCGCCAGGGTGTTGAGCAGCGCCGCCCCGGTGGCGGCGTCGTCGACGGTGACCACCAGGGAGCGGCCCCCAGTGCGCTCGACGAGCAGCGCCTCGCCGCTGCGCGGCACGATGCCGATGCGTCCGCCGCGCCCGACGCGCCACCCCCACCCGCCGAACTCCGCGAACGCGTTGACTGTGGTCGTCGAGGCGGCGAGCACCTCGTCGGCCGGGACGAACGTGCGCGGCCAGCCCAGCAGCGACCGCACGTGCAGCCCGGACGCGTCGACGCGCACCTCGAACTCGGTAAAGCTCGCGAGGAGCGCGGTGAGCAGCACGGGGACCACGAGCAGCGGCCACAGGTGCGTCAGCACGGCGGCGGCCGCGGTGACCGCGATCGCGACGACGCCAACCACCAGGCCGGGGCCGCCGCGCACCCGTCGCAGCCAGACGGCGCGCTCGCTCGGGGCGAGCGGGGTGCGCGCCGCGTCGACGCGCACGGGCGCGGTGGCCGCGATCCGCGGGTCGCCCGGCACCAGGAGCGCCGCGACGACGGCCGGCACGAGCGGAACGAGGATCGCCAGGGCCACGACACCGCCGTGGTCGGACGCGTGGGCGGCGTCGGTGAGCCCGCGCTGGTTCCACAGCGACCCGACGGTGATGACGGCGAGGAACGCCCCGATCCATACGGATGACGCCCCGACCATCCGGCGGGTCATCGCCGCGTGGCCCCAGAACCAGCAGATCGCGGAGAACCCGGCCACGCACAGCACCCCCGTGACCACCAGCACCGCGACGTAGGTTCCGAGCGAGGAGAACCCGTTCGGGTGGCCGTCCGAGCCCCAGTGCGAGGCGACGGTCGAAGGCAGCTCGGACCGCCACGAGAGCGCCACGAGAGCGCCGCCAAGAACGAGCACGAGCCCTGCGACGCCGGACCACAGCGCGACCCGGCGTGCGTGCGGCCGCCAGCTGACGTCGGCGGGCGCGGTCGGGAAGGGGGTACGGGTCATCGGAGCATCTCCTCCTTGAGCAGGGCCACGGCGGCCTCGGGGGACAGCCCGGCGTCGCGGGCGGCGGCGGCGTAGGCGGCCAGGGTGGTGCGCACGTGGTCGCGCCCGTGGGCGGTCCCGGCGACGACGACGGCGCCGCGGCCGCGCCGCAGCTCGATGACGCCGTCGTCGCGCAGCTGCTGGTACGCGTGCAGCACGGTGTGCATGTTGAGCTCGAGCGACTCGGCGAGCTCGCGGGCGGAGGGGAGCCGCTCGCCGGGCGTGAGGTCGCCGCGGGCGAGGGCCACGTGCACCTGGGAGACGAGCTGCAGGTACACCGGCGCGCCGCTCGTGGGGTCGATGCGCCAGATCATGGCCCGACTCTAGTTGCGCTAGGGGAACTAGAACAAAGCTGGCGCCCGGTGCCCGGCGGAGGCCGTCCGCCGGGTGGGCTCAGATCATGTACTCGATGATCAGCGCGGGGTCCTGGAGCTTCTCGCGCTCCGCCGCCGGCTGGTGCGGGAACCGGATGTGCGCGGGCACGCCCAGCGCCACGGCGCCGGCGGGGACGTCCTTGACGACCACGGCGTTCGCGCCGATCTGCACGTCGTCGCCGATGTGCACCGGGCCGAGGATCTTGGCCCCTGCCCCGACCATCACGCGGTCGCCCAGCGTGGGGTGCCGCTTGCCCCGCGTCATCGACCGGCCGCCCAGGGTGGACCCGTGGAAGAGCACGCAGTCGTTGCCGACCACGGCCGTCTGGCCGATCACGACGCCCATGCCGTGGTCGATGAACAGGCGCCGGCCGATGACGGCGCCCGGGTGGATCTCGATGCCCGTGAGCCAGCGCGTGAGCTGCGAGAGCAGGCGCGCCGGCAGCCGGAACCCGGCGTGCCACATGCGGTGGCTCAGGCGGTGCACCCACAGGGCGTGCACGCCCGGGTAGGCCAGGGCCACCTCGAGGCGTGACCGGGCGGCCGGGTCGTGGGCGTGCGCGGCGTCGAGGTCCTCGTGCAGGATCTCGAGCAGGTGGCGCAGGCCCGGCCGGTGGCCGGGGGGCATGACGTGCTCGCGCTCGTCGTCGTCCCCGGCCACCGTCTGCGCCCGCAGGGCGCGAAGATCTGTCACGTCGGACATTCTGCCGTGCGGTGGACCTGCTGCGGTCCGACCGCTCAGTCCATGAGGTCGGCGTAGAGGATGGTCGACAGGTAGCGCTCGCCGAAGTCGGGGACGATCGCGACGATCGTCTTGCCGGCGTACTCGGGGCGGCCGGCCAGCTCGACGGCGGCCGAGAGCGCGGCGCCGGACGAGATGCCCACGAGCAGGCCCTCCTCCTTGGCGGCGCGGCGCGCGAACTCGAGCGCGTCGTCGATCTCCACGTCGAGCACCTCGTCGTAGACCGTGGTGTCGAGGATCTCGGGCACGAAGTTGGCGCCGAGGCCCTGGATCTTGTGCGGGCCGGGGGCGCCGCCGTTGAGGATCGGCGAGTCCTTCGGCTCGACGGCGACGATCTTGACCTCGGGCTTGCGCTCCTTGAGCACCTGACCGACGCCGGTGATGGTGCCGCCCGTGCCGATGCCGGCCACGACCACGTCCACGCCGCCGTCGGTGTCGGCCCAGATCTCCTCGGCCGTCGTCTTGCGGTGGATGGCCGGGTTGGCCTCGTTCTCGAACTGGCGGGCCAGGATGGCGCCGGGACGCTCGGCCGCGATCTTCTCGGCGACGGCCACGGCGCCCTTCATGCCCTCGGAGCCGGGGGTGAGCACCAGCTCGGCGCCGTAGGCGCGCAGCAGGCCGCGGCGCTCCTTCGACATGGTCTCGGGCATGGCGAGCACGACCTTGTAGCCGCGCACCGCGCCGACCCACGCCAGGGCGATGCCGGTGTTGCCCGACGTCGCCTCGACGATGGTGCCGCCGGCCTGGAGGGCGCCGGCCGCCTCGGCGGCGTCGATGATCGAGACGCCGATGCGGTCCTTGACCGAGTTGGCGGGGTTGTAGAACTCGAGCTTGGCGAGCACGGTGGCGCCGAGGCCCTCGGTGAGCCGGTTCAGGCGCACGAGGGGCGTGCCGCCGATGAGCTTCGTCGCGTCGTCGTAGATGCGGGCCATGGTCATCCTCTTCGGTGGGTCGTTGTCGCGGGTTCGGTGGCAGACAGGGAGCGAGCGCCCGCGCTCGCCGACGACCCAGGGCCGTCGGAGGCCGGGGTCGGGGCGTGGCACGGACGCTCTAGAGACAGCTGCGACAGCACAGCGCCGTGCCCGTCGCGAAGAGCGGGCGGGGAGCAGCGGCGAGACGCAACTGTCTGCTCCCTTCCGATCGGTCTATCGACGATGTCTGGGGGAACCATAGGCCGCGGGCAGTCCATCCCGCCAGACCGTCTCACTGTGACGTGGGGCGTTCACCCATCATGCGGCCTCGGGGTGCTCCTCGGTGGAGCGGGAGTCGGTCAACGTCATCGCGCCCCAGCCGGCGACCAGCCCCACCAGCACCGCGAGCACCGCGTACGTCACCCGCTCGCCGTGGAAGAACCGCGCGACCAGCTCGGCGCTCCACGTCCCGGCGGGGAGGTACTGCGTCACGAGCAGGGCGATGAGCGTGCCGACGACGGCGGTGCCCACGCTGGTGCCGACCTCCTGCGCGGTGTCGTTGAGGGCCGCCCCGAGCGAGGTGCGGTTGGCGGGCATCGCGTCGACGAGCGCGACGGCGCAGATGGTCATGACGGTCCGCAGGCCGACGGTGAGCACCACCATGGACGCGGCGATCGCCGGGTACCCGTGGCCGACACCCCAGGCGAGCCCGGCGAGCGCGACGGCCAGCAGCGCGGCCCCGACCAGGCACGCAACGCGGTGGCCGTACCGCTTCGCCAGGGACTCGGAGACCGGCGTGGCGGCGATCATCGTGACGATCAGCGGCAGGTTCGCCAGCCCGGCCCGCATGGGGCTCCAGCCGTAGGCGTACTGGAAGTGCAGGATCAGCCCGAACATCACCCCCGCCATGGCGATGGACGTGCCGATCTGCGCGACGGAGGCACCGCGCACGGTGCCGCTCGTGAACACCGAGAGGTCGAGCATCGGCTGCGGGGTGCGGCGCTCGTGCCGCACGAACGCGACCGCGGCAAGCATGGCCCCGAGCGCCGACCCGACCGTGGACAGGGACAGCCACCCGTGCTCGACGCCGCTGGTGAGCGTGTAGCAGAACAGGCCGATGGCGGCGATGCTCAGGGCGGCGCCCGGCAGGTCGAGCGGCTCCCGCGTCAGGTCCTCGCGCCGGTCCGCGGGCACGCCCAGCCGGACGCCGATCCACGCGACGAGCGCGATGGGGGCGTTGACCACCAGCAGCCACTCCCAGCGCACGTGGGCCAGCACGCTGCCGCCCAGCAGCGGGCCGAGCACGAACCCGCTCATGCCGACGACGATCATCACCGTCATGGCGCGCATCCGCAGGTCCTGGCCGTCGAACAGCCGGAAGACGAGCGAGTTGGTGATGGGCGCCATCGCCGCGGCGGCGAGGCCGAGCGCCGCGCGCAGGGCGATGAGCTCGCCCG
Source organism: Promicromonosporaceae bacterium (assembly GCA_009783295.1). GTDB lineage: Bacteria > Actinomycetota > Actinomycetes > Actinomycetales > Cellulomonadaceae > Xylanimonas. The sequence goes on along the minus strand of WRHK01000019.1, from coordinate 19,633 downwards.
TGGACCCGACCCCGAGCACCAGCAGGCTGATCAGCCCGAAGGCGGCGAGGCCCACCAGCAGCACCCGGCGGCGCCCGAGCCGGTCGGCGGCCGACCCCGCGGTGAGCAGCAGGCCGCCGAACGTGAGCGAGTAGGCCCCGCTGACCCACTGGAGCGCCGTCGTGCCGCTGCCGAGGTCGCGGCCGATGGTGGGCAGCGCGATGGTCAGCAGCGTGTTGTCGACCATCTCCACGAAGAAGGCCATGCACAGCGCGACGAGCGGGATCCACGCCGCGCGCAGCGACGGGTACGTGCGCGGCGGCGCCAGCGGGGTTGTGGTGGTCACGGGTGCCTCCTAGTATCGAACAGCGTTCGATAACGAGCGCTCCGGCTAACATAGAACGCTGTTCGATAATGGGCAACACCGCGACGCTGAGAGGTACGTCATGCCAGCCACGACCCGGCGCAGGGCATCGCACTCCCTGGAGACCGTGATCTCCGAGGCCGTCGCCCTCCTCGACGAGGCGGGCGAGCCGGCCCTCACCTTCCGGGCCCTGGCCGCGCGGCTGGGCACCGGCGTCGGGAGCATCTACTGGTACGTGTCCGGCAAGGACGAGCTGCTCGACAAGGCCACCGACCACGTGCTCGCCCAGTCGCTCGCCGACATCGAGCCCTTCCTCGCGGGCGAGGACCCGATCGCCAACCTCCGGGCCGTCGGCGTGACCGTGTTCGACGCCATCGTGCGGCGGCCCTGGCTCGGCGCGTACTTCATGCGCACCACCGGCACGCAGGCCAACGGACTGCTGCTCTACGAGCGCATCGGAGAGCAGGTGCTGCGCCTCGGGCTCACGCCGCGGCAGAGCTTCCACGCCGTCTCGGCGATCGTCGGGTACGTCGTCGGCATCGCCGCCGACCTCGGCCAGCAGCCGCCGCAAGCCGTGCTCGACGGCGACGTCGACCGCGAGGACGTCATCGCCGAGGCCGCCGCCGCGTGGCGTGACCTCGACCCCGCGACCTTCCCGTTCATCCACCACGTGGTCGACGAGTTCGCCGTGCACGACGACGCCGACCAGTTCAGGGCCGGCCTCGACCTGCTGCTCGCCGGGCTGCGCCTTCAGGCCGACGGCGGCCGGTAGATCACCCGCCCGGTCCGTGAACCGATCGGGCACCGGCACGCGACAGTGTGAGCATGGACACACCCGTGCCGAGCGACGCCGACCTGCTGGCGCAGGTCGCGGCCGGCGACGAGCGCGCGCTGCGCGAGCTCGTCGAACGGCACTGGGCGTGGCTGTCGCTGCGCCTGCGGCGCCGCACCTCCGACGACGAGCTCGCCGCGAGCGCCCTCCAGGACACCTTCGTGGCGGTGTGGCGCAGCGCCGGCCGCTACCGCGGCGACGGCGACGTCGGCGCCTGGCTGTGGGGCATCGCGATCCGCCAGCTCGTGTCGCGCCTGCGGGTGCGGGGCGGCCCGACGCCGGTGAGCGACGCGACGGCCGGCGCCCTCTGCCCCGTGGTGCGGTCCGCCGAGGACGAGCTGCTGCTCGCCGTCGAGCACGGCGACGTCGGCTCCGCACTGCGGGGCCTCTCGCCGGAGCTGCGGCAGGCCATCCAGGCGACGGTCGTGGACGGGCTCACCACGCGGGAGGCCGCGCGGCTGCTCGGGGTCCCGGCAGGCACGGTCAAGAGCCGGGTGCGGCTCGCGAAGGCTCGGATGCGGGCGCAGCTGCTGGCCGGCCCCTCGGCCGACCGGACGGCGACGGAGGGATGGGCATGAGCGGCTGGCACGTGGACCCGGCGACCTGGCAGGCGTACGCCGCCGGTCACCTCGACATGGCGGCGCAGGCCGCCGTCGAGACGCACGTGACGACCTGCCCCGCCTGCCGCGACTCCGCCCGCCGCGTTGCCGAGGACGACCCCATGACCGGCGGCTACGAACCGGTCTGGGAGGCGGTCCATGCGGCGATCGGCGCCCCGCGCCAGCCCGCCCACCTGCGCTGGCTGCGCCGGGTCGGCGTGCCCGACGACGCCGTCGTCGTGCTGGCCGCCGCCGGGGACCTGCGGCTGCCGTGGGCGCTCGCCGTCGGGGGAGCGGTGCTCAGCGCGGTCGTGGCCGCGCACGTCGCCCGTGCCGAGCTCGCCTACCTGCTGCTCGCACCGCTCGTGCCGCTGCTGGCGGTGGCCGCGGCGTTCGAGGCCACCGACCCGCTGCGCGAGCTCGCCGCCCCGACGCCCTTCTCCAAGCTGCGCCTGGCGTTGCTGCGCACCGCCGCGACCTTGGCGGTCGCGGTCCCCGCGACCGCGCTCGTGGGCGTCGTCGTCCCCGTGCTGCACGCCCTCGCGTGCGTGTGGCTGCTGCCGGCGCTCTGCCTGTCCGGAGCCGCGCTCGTGCTGCTCACGCGGCTGCCGGCGCGCTGGGCGTGCGGCGTCGCGGGGGCGGGGTGGGCCGCGGTCGTGCTCGGTCTCGAGTCATCCGGGCACCTGGGCGCCGTCACCGGCGGCGTCGGCCAGACCGCGTTCGCGCTGGTCGCGACGGCGCTCGGCGTCGTCCTCGTCCGCGCCACCACCACCCTCCAAGCGATGGGAGCCACCCGATGAGCACGACCCTGCGCGACGTGTCCAAGAGCTATGGCCGCACCGTGGCGCTCCACCCCACGACGCTGACGCTCGGCACCGGCGTGATCGGGCTGCTCGGCCCCAACGGCGCCGGCAAGACCACCATGCTGCGGCTCCTCTCGAGCGCCCTCGCACCGACGACCGGCTCCATCCGCGTGGCCGGCCACGCGGTCACCGGCTCTCACGCCGAGCGCACCGAGGCCCGACGACGCATCGGCTACCTGCCGCAGGAGGTCGTGTTCCCGCGCGGCATGACGGCGGCAGGGTTCGTCGACTACGTCGCCGTGCTCAAGGAGTGGCGGGACACCCCCGCCCGCCACCGCGAGGTGCGGCGCGTGCTCGACCTCGTCGGGCTCGGCGACCGCGCCACCGTGCGGATCCGAGCCCTGTCCGGAGGCCAGCGGCGCCGCCTCGCCATCGCCCAGGCCCTGCTCGGCGCCCCGGACCTGCTCATCCTCGACGAGCCCACCACCGGGCTCGACCCCGAGCAGCGCGCCTCGCTGCGCGGCATCCTGTCCGCCCTGACCTGCACGGTCCTCATCTCCACGCACCAGACCGAGGACGTCTCCGCGCTCTGCGACCGCGTCATCGTGCTCGACGCAGGCCGCACCCGGTTCGACGGCACCGTCGCCGAGCTCCTTGCCGTCGCCGCCGGGCGGGTTCACCAGGGCCCGGCGCCCAGCGAGGGAGCCGTCGGCACCTGGAAGACCGGCACCGGGCTGGTCCGCTCTGTCGGCGGCACCCCTGAGCCCGGCACCTCCATCGCCGTCGACCCCACCGTCGAGGACGCCTACCTGCTGCTGCGCGCCACCCCGGCCCGCGGCGGCGCCGACCAAGGAGCTCACGCATGACCGCCACGCTCGCCGTAACGCCCGTGCTCCGGACGCTGGCCCGGGCCGAGATCAAGCACTACGCCACCTCGTGGCTGTTCCTCGCCGGTGCCGCCGTCACCGCCGCGGCCACCCTGCAGTCCTTCCTCGGAGCCGACGACGGCACGTCGTCGACGATGAACACGATCACTCCGGCCGCCCTGATCGGCGTCGTCGGCCTCGTCGTCATGGCCGGGCTGGTGCGACGCTCCGACCGCGCCACCGCCGCGGCCGGTGCCGTCGCCGTGCCCGAGCGCACACGGACGCTGGCGCTCGCAGCCGCCGTCGTGGTACCGCTCGGTGCCGCGCTGCTGTGGTTCGCGGCGTCGCTCGTGATGCTCGCCGTCCGGCCGCCCGCCGCGTTCGCCGTACCCTTCGGGCCGGTGAGTACGGCGCACGTCGTCGCCGTCATGGCCGCGCTGGGCGTCGTGTCAGCCGTCGGCGGGCCGCTTCTCGGGCTCCTGATCGCGCGGTGGCTGCCCCAGCGGGGCGTCACCGCGATCGCCGCGGTCGTCGTCGTGGTTGTCACGATCCTGCTCCAGGGCAACTTCGAGTCCACCTGGAGCTGGCACGTCGTGTGGCCGTGGGTGTACTGGTACGGGCCGCTCGGCTGGGGCAGCACGGGCACCGGCTCGACATCGTGGGTGGCGCTGCCCGGGTCGCCGTTCGCGTGGATCGTGTACCAGCTCGCGATGTGTGGGCTGTGCGTCGTGGTTGCGATGTGGCACGACGCCGAGGGTGACCGCTCGCGGCTGCGACCCGTGCTGCTGGGGCTGGTCGCCGTCGCCGTTGCTGCGCTCGTCGCGACGATGACGCTCGGGCTGCCGGACGCCGTCCACAACCCGGTCGCCGGGCTGTCGTTCTGATGCTGCGCCACGCCGGGCGGGCCGTGCCGTGGGCGCTCGTGGCAGTCGCCGCAGTGCTCGTCGTGGGCTTGCTCGGGCTGGTGCGCTGGCGGCCGTGGACGCTGTGGCCGCTCGAGGGCGTGGCCGTCGGGCTGCTGGCGGCGGCAGCCGGGTGGTGCCTGGACGAGCCCGCGGCCGCCGTCGTCGATGTCGCACCCCGCGGTCTGGCCTGGCGGACCGCCACCCGGGCACCCGGGATCGGCGTGCTCGTGCTCGCCTGGGCGGGCGGGGTCCGATGGGCGGGCGACGCCCTCTTCGGGCACCCGCTCGACGTGCTGCAGCAGGGAGGTGCCGGGGTGCTGGTCGCGATGGCGTGGACGACGTGGCGCCGAGCGGCGGGGGAGTCGTCGCCCGGTGGGCGGTGGGCCCTGACGGTCGTGCCGCTCGCCGCGGGCTGGGCGCTGGTTCGCCCGTGGCCCGACGCCGTGCCGGTGTTCCCGTTCGGGCCCGACGCCGGATGGCGCGCCTCCGCGGTCGGATGGTCGGCGGCCACAGGCCTGGCCGGGGCGGCGCTGGCCGTCGTGCTGACCCTGGACGGGGTACCTGAGCTGGGACAGCGGCGGCCCGGCTCTCCGAGGAGAACCGGGCCGTCGGCGTGCTGAGAGCGGATGACGGGAATCGAACCCGCGTAATCAGTTTGGAAGACTGAGGCTCTACCATTGAGCTACATCCGCGAGGTCCGCAACGGGCCGCACTGACGCAGCCCTCGAGCGCGCGGGCGCCACACTAGCAAACCCACCGGTGGCCAGACCTCGGTGCGTCACCACCTAGACTGGCTGCTCGGCCGCCGACGTGCGGACCACGGGGTGTGGCGCAGCTTGGTAGCGCGCGTGCTTTGGGAGCACGATGTCGCAGGTTCAAATCCTGTCACCCCGACCCACAGCGGCATCGCCGCTCGGTCAGTACCCTCCCGTCATGACCAACCCCACAGTCCTGTTCGTCGGCGACAGCGTGACCGACTGCGGGCGGCGCGAGGATCCCACCGGGCTCGGCAACGGGTACGTCCGTGCCGTCGTGGACTCCGGAGCACTGCAGGGGTTCCGCGTGCTCAACCGTGGCATCTCGGGCGACCGCGTCCGTGACCTGCGCGCCCGCTGGAGCGACGACGTCGTCGCCGAGCAGCCGGACGTCGTCAGCATCCTGGTCGGCGTGAACGACACCTGGCGGCGCTACGACAGCGACGACCCGACGTCGGCCGAGGAGTTCGAGCGCGACTACCGCGCGATCCTCGAAGCCCTGCCCGCGACCACGCGCCTGGTGCTGGTCGAGCCTTTCCTGCTGCCGGTCACCGAGGCGCAGGCGGCGTGGCGCGAGGACCTCGACCCCAAGATCGCCGTCGTGCGGCGGCTGGCCGCCGAGCGGTCCGCCGTCCTGGTCGACGCCGACGTGCACCTGACGGCCGCCGGCGACGCCGCCGACCTCGCCGACGACGGCGTCCACCCCACCCCCCGCGGCCACGCCGAGCTCGCGGAGCTGTGGCTGGACCGCGCGAAGCCGGTGCTCGCCGGGCTGGGGGAGTAGCCGTGGACGCCACGACCCTGCTCCGCGACCGCCTCCACGCCGCGGGCCTCGACGACATCACCTCGGTCCAGCCCGCCACCGGCGGCCTCGCCGCCGAGGCCGGCATCGCACGGCGCGCCGACGGCACCGAGGTTTTCGTCAAGACGTTCACCGACGCGCCCCACCCGGACGTCTTCGACGCCGAGGCCGAGGGGCTCACGGCCCTGCGCGAGCAGGGCGGCGTCGCGACTCCCGAGGTGCTGGTGGCGAACCGCGACCTGCTGGTGCTGTCGATGCTGGGCCCGCGCCCGGCGTCGGAGGGCTTCTGGCAGGACTTCGCGCACGCCCTCGCGCGCCTGCACACCACGACGGTCCACCCGCGGTTCGGCTGGCACCGCGACAACTGGCTCGGCCGCCGCCGGCAGGTCAACACGTGGGAGGACGACGGGTTCGCGTTCTTCGCGCAGCACCGGCTGCTGCGCTGGGTGGACGAGCCGCGCGTCCAGGCGGCGCTCGACGCCGAGGACCTCGCCGCGCTCGAGCACCTGTGCGACCGGCTCCCCGAGCTGCTCCCGGTGAGGTCTGCGTGCCTCACGCACGGCGACCTGTGGGCACAGAACGTCATGGCCGACGCCGCGGGCCGCCCCGCGCTCATCGACCCGGCCGTGTCGTACACGTGGGCCGAGGTGGACCTCGCGCACGTGTGGACGACGGCGCCCCCGCCGGAGGCCGACGCGTTCTTCGGCCTGTACGCCGAGCTGACCGGAATCGACGCCGGCTGGCGCGAGCGGATGCCGATCTACCAGCTGCGTCAGCACCTGGCCGTGATCGCCCAGTTCGAGCCCGACTGGGGCGCCGCCGAGATCACGCGGGCCACGCTCGCGCCGTTCCGCCGCAGGGGCTGACCCGGCCCGAGCCGCTCAGTGCACGTGCAGCTCGTTGTCGTCGGGGTCCGCCAGGGTGATCGCGCCGTCGTCGTACGCGCCGGCGGCGCCGCGGGCACCGAGCGCGACCAGGCGGTCGGCCTCCGAGCCGGGCGTGGCGCCGTCGAGCGTGGCGAGCTCGAGGCGCCAGCGGTTGCGGCCGGTGGCGGGCTTGTCGAACAGCGGCGGCCCGCTCCAGGTCACCTTGGAGCCGCCGGCGGGGGACTGGATCGCCGTCTCGTCGCCGTCGTCCCACACGAACGGCCAGGCCAGCGCGTCGCGCCAGAACTCGCCGGACGCGCGCGTCCCCTCGCAGTTCAGCGCGCCGACGGGCCCGCACCCGGCGAGGAACGCGTTGCCCGGCTCGATGACGCAGAACTCGTTGCCCTCCGGGTCGGCGAGCACGACGTGCCCCTCGTCGCCGCGCTGCCCGACGTCGTAGGGGGACCCGCCGAGCCTGAGCGCGCGGGTGACGGTCTCTGCCTGGTCCTGCGGCGAGGCGCTGGTCAGGTCGAGGTGCATCCGGTTGCGGCCCGTCTTCGGGACGGACGTCGGCGTGAACCGGAGCACGTACGCGGTGTCCGGGACCCACACCGTGGTACCGGACACCTCCCCGCGGAGCACGCCCGCCCAGAACCGCGCGAGGAGCCCGGGATCGTTCGCGTCGATGCGCACCGCGGCGAGCGTGACGGCCATCTGGCGACCCTAGGGCGGTCGGGAACCGCTCGCAGGTCGATCGGATCGTGGTGACGCGCCACGGTGATCACACCCACCCGCCGGCGGCACGACCCGGGCGCGGCCGGTGCGCCACGATGGTGGCCGTGACCGATGACGCCACCGGCCCGGTCCCGGTGTACTACTTCTCCTCCGCGTCCGGCATGGTGCGGCAGTTCTGCGAGCGGGTCTGCGAGGGCACCGGCCGCACCGCCCACGACGTCGGCGAGCGTGACGTGCGCCGCTCCGTGCCCGACGGGCCGTGGGTGCTGGTCACGCCGTCGTACAAGACCGGGAACCCCGGCAACGACACCATCCCGGAGGCCGTGCGGCGGTTCCTGCGGCACCCCGACACCCGGCGCCGGCTGGCCGGCGTCATGGGGTCCGGCAACCGGAACTTCGGCGCGCACTACCAGGCCGCGGCCCGGCAGATCGCGCGCGTGTCCGGCCGCCCGGTCCTGTTCGAGTTCGAGCTCCAGGGCACGCGCTGGGACGTCGACGACGCCCGGCGCATCCTCGAGGAGCTCGACGCGTGGCTCGCCTGCACCGAGCCGAGCGAGCCGCGCGCCTGAGGGTCAGGCGGCCCGCAGCGTCTGCGCGAACCGCTCGATCGCGTGGTCGTCGATGGCGTCGACGTCGGACGTGGCCTTCGCGAACCGCTTGACCACGAACCGCTCGAACCTGTTGAGCTGGTCGAACTGGAACGCGCCACCCAGGAACGCCGACACCGCGGCCGCCTCGGTCACCGACTCCGGGTAGGCGCCGGCCAGCTCGTCCGCGCGCTCCTTGTCGCCGGGCAGCATGCCGCTGACGAACAGCCCCACCTGCTTGCCGCTCAGGTCGGCCGTCCGCGCGAACGCCGACATGGGCGCGCGCGGCCTGCCCGCGTAGATCGCGGTGCCGAGCACCACGGTGTCGTACGCGGAGACGTCGGGGTGGTGGTTCTCGTCGAGGTTCAGCACAGGCACGTCACCGCCCAGCGCGGCGGCGACCCGGCGGCCGATCTCGAGGGTGGTCCCGTACTTCGACGCGACGACGACAGCTGCTCTCACGGTGCCTCCTTCGGCAGTGGAGACCTGATCGTGGCATCGCCGTGGGGTGCGCCCGGGCGGCTGACGCGTGCCGTCGCGCCGTCCGGCGCCCTGCCGCCTCTACATTGAGGCCATGTCGGAGTGGTTCCTGCGGCTCAGCCGGGTTCTGGACGTGCCGCCCGGGGTGAAGCTCGGGGTGGCCGCGGTGGTCGGCGTCGTCGTCGGCGTGGTGCTCCAGGTCGACTCCGTGGTGGCCGCGCTGCTGGGCGGGTGGGCCGCCGCGGGCCTGCTGTTCGTGGTGTGGATGCTGCTGGTCGTCGCGCCCATGGGGCCGGAGGACACGGCGGCGCACGCGCTGCGCGAGGAGCCGGCCCGCGTGCTCGAGCGGCTGGTGGTGCTGATCGCCGCCGTCGCGAGCCTCGCCGGCCTGGTCGTCGTGCTCGCGCAGGGCGGGCTGCGCAGCAACCCGCTGACGGCGGTGACGGTGCTGGCCGCCGTCGTCGCGTCCTGGGGGAGCATGCACACGATCTTCGCGCTGCGCTACGCCCGGCTCTTCTACACGGACCCGCAGGGCGGCATCGACTTCCACACCGAGGACCCGCCGTCGTACACCGACTTCACGTACGTGGCCTTCACGGTGGGCATGAGCTTCGCGATCTCGGACACCGACCTGCGCACGACGACGATGCGCCGCACCGCCCAGGTCCAGGCGCTGCTGGCCTACCTGTACGGCACCGTGATCGTGGCGCTGCTCGTCAACCTGGTGGCGGGCCTCGCCGCCTGAGGTCAGGGTTCAGTGCCGGCGGCGGCTGCCGCCGAAGATCCCGCCGCCCAGCGAGCACGCGGCGCCCAGCACGAACCCGAAGTCGTACCAGTTGCCGCTGTTGTGCACCTCGTAGATCGACACGCTGTCGCGGAACAGCGAGATCACGAACGTGATGGGCAGGATCAGGCCCTGCCAGAGCCCGAGCCAGAACCCGGCGGGCTGCGTGGAGCCCGGCGGAGCGGTGCCGGCCTGCGGGTTGGCGCCCGCGGCGCACGCCGCGAGCACCAGGCCGCACCCGACCGCGACGCCTGCGACGAGCAGGATCCTGCGTGTCCGGGGAGTCATGCCCCCATGCTCGCCGCGTCCGCCCGCGGCCGCAGGTCAGGCGGCGAGCGCCGCCGCCGGGGCGGCGAGGTCGCGGTAGAGGGCGTCGGTCGCGAGCAGCTCGGCGTGGGTGCCGGTCGCGCGGACGCGGCCCTCCTCCAGCACGACGACCGTGTCGGCCGTCGCCGCGGTCGTGGCGCGCGTGGCGATGGTGACGACGGCGGCGCGCTGGGCGGCGGCCCGGGTGGCGCGGTGGATCGCCTCCTCGGCGCGGCCGCCGATCTGGGAGGTCGCGTCGTCGAGCACCAGGATCTCGGCGCCCGTGAGCAGGGCGCGCGCGATCGCGAGGCGCTGGCGGCCACCGCCGGTCATGGTCGCGCCGACCAGCTCGGTGTCCAGGCCGTTCTCGAGGGCGGCGACGTCGTCGGCCAGGTCGACCGCCTCCAGCACGGCGTACAGCTCGTCGTCCGACGCCTTCGGCTCGGTGGGCTCGAGGTTGTCGCGCACCGTGCCGGGCAGCACGGGCGGCTCCTGCTCGACGTACGCGAACCGGGACCGCACCTGGGCGTAGGTGAGCTCCTCGTAGGGGACCCCGTCGAGCCGGATGGTGCCCGACCGCGGGGACAGGAAGCGTAGCGCGAGCGACACGAGCGACGACTTGCCGGCACCCGACGGGCCGACGATCGCGAGGTGCCCGCGCCGCGGGACCACCAGGTCGAGGCCCCGCACGATGTCGTCCTCCGAGGGCTTGTAACGCGCGGTGACGGACTCGAACGCGAGGACGGGGGTGGCGTCGTCGCGGTCGGCGGCACCGGTGGAGGCGGTCACGGCCTCCTCCTCGAGCGGGATCTCCTGCGCCTCCGCGATGCGCTTGGACGCCGCGAGGCCCTGCTGGATGGTGGAGAAGCCGTCGGCCATCTGCATGAGCGGCATGATGAAGCCCTGCGTGTACATGATGAACGCGACCAGCGCCGGGATCTCGAGCTCGCCCTGCGTCACGCGCCAGGCACCGAAGGCCACCATGACGACGGTGACCACCTGCATGCCGCCGAACCCGGTCTCGTAGGCCATGACCTCGGCCCACAGCGCCTTGATGCCGTGGTTCCGAGCCTTGGCGGCGTCGGCCAGCACGGCGTCGGAGTGGGAACGCTCGGCGCCCGCCGCCTTGATGGTGCGCAGCGCGCGCATCGACCCGTCGAGCTCCGTCGACATCGCGCCCACGGCCTCCTGGGCCAGGGCCCGCTCGCGGCCGGCCTTCGGCATGATCGCGGCCATGGCGACGCCCAGCACCGCGACGGCCGCCAGGGTCACTCCGAGCATGAGCCCGTCGATGACGCCCATGAGCACGATCGAGCCGACGACGCCGGTGATCGCCGTGATGAAGGAGACGAAGCCGAGCGTCACCGTCACCTGGAGCAGCGGGGCGTCGGCGGTCGCGCGGGCCACCAGGTCGGCCGTGGCGCGCTCGCGGATCTCGGCGACGCGGCCGCGCAGGAACCGGGCCACGAGCGCCTCGCGCACGTCGTAGACCACCTTCTCGGCGGCGCGGCCCATGATCGCCCACTGCGTGAGCACCGCGACGATGTAGACGAGCGTCAGCGCGCCGAACAGCATCACGTCCCCGGCGACCGACGTGCCGGCCCACAGGTGCTCGATGACGCTCTCGACGATCCGGGGCGTCCACAGCCCGGCCACCGTCCCCACCATGGCCAGCAGGGAGCCGACGACGATGCGGCCGCGGTACGGCCAGAGGAAGGAGATCAGGGTGCGCCAGTTGCGGGCGGACTCGGTGGGCATCAGACCAAGGTACGAAGCGCGCGAGACCGGTGTCCGGCCCGGATCCGGCCCGTGGCGGCCGGTGCACGACGGCGCCCGGATCGGGCACCGTGCTCTACCATGTTCGGGTTGCCCGTACGCCCTTCCCCGTCCCCGACGGAGCCGCAGCGCGCGTACGCACCCGATCACAGTTGGAGACCATCGAAGTGAAGAGCGCCGTCGAGACCCTGGAGCCGACCAAGGTCAAGCTGACCGTCGAGGTGGACTACGACGAGCTCAAGCCGAGCATCGACCACGCCTACAAGCACATCGCGTCGGAGGTGAACATCCCCGGCTTCCGCAAGGGCAAGGTGCCGCCGCGGATCATCGACCAGCGCGTCGGCTGGGGCGCCGTCGTCGAGCACGCCGTCAACGACGCGCTCGGTGGGTTCTACGGCCAGGCCGCCGCCGAGCAGAAGCTGCGCCCGCTGGGCCAGCCCGCCGTCGAGGTCACCGAGATCCCCGCGAAGGCCGGCGAGGGCCAGCTGAAGTTCACCGCCGAGGTCGAGGTCCGCCCGGAGATCACGCTCCCCGAGCTGGACACCATCGACATCGCCGTCGAGTCGACCGAGGTCACCGAGGCCGACGTCACCGAGCGCCTCGACGCGCTGCGCGAGCGCTTCGGCACCCTCGTGGGCGTCGACCGCCCGGCCGCCGACGGCGACTACGTCGTCATCGACCTCAAGGCCGTCATCGGCGACGAGGAGGTCGACTCCGTGTCGGGCATCTCGTACCAGATCGGCTCGGGCAACATGCTCGAGGGCCTGGACGAGGCGCTCACCGGCCTCTCCGCCGGCGAGACCACCACCTTCAAGGCCGACCTGGCCGGCGGCGAGCACGCGGGCGAGGCGGCCGACGTCACCGTCACCGCCACCTCCGTCAAGCAGCGCGACCTGCCCGACGCCGACGACGACTTCGCCCAGCTCGCCTCCGAGTTCGACACGCTCGACGAGCTCAACGCCGACCTGCGCGAGCAGGTCGCGTCGATCAAGAAGTCGAACCAGGCCGTCACGGCCCGCGACACGCTGCTCGAGAAGCTCCTCGAGTCCACCGAGATCCCCGTCCCCTCGGGCGCCGTCGAGGCCGAGGTGCACCGCCACCTCGAGTCCGAGGACCGCCTCGAGGACGACAAGCACCGCGCCGAGGTCACCGAGGACGCCACCAAGGCCCTCAAGAACCAGATCCTGCTCGACACCCTCGCCGAGAAGCTCCAGGTGAAGGTCGGCCAGGGCGAGCTCGTCGAGTACCTGGTCCAGTCGGCCCGCCAGTACGGCATGGAGCCGCAGCAGTTCATCCAGTCGCTCGACCAGGGCGGCCAGATCCCCGCCATGGTCGGCGAGGTCGCGCGCTCCAAGGCGCTCGCGGTCGCGCTGCGTCAGATCGACGTCAAGGACGGCGAGGGCAGCACGGTGGACCTGAGCGAGTTCATCGGCTCGGACGAGGCCGACGCCGCCGCCGAGGCGCTCCAGGACGCCGCCGCCGAGGCCGCGGAGGCCGAGGAGGCCTGATCCGCCCGCTGGTCGAGCCTGTCGAGACCACCGCCGCACGGCGCCGCACCCCTCGAGGGTGCGGCGCCGTCGTCGTCGGGCGACACGTCCATGCGCCGTGAGCGAAAACCGGCCCCGACGGGGACGAACGCCACGGTGGTGCAGGTTAGGGTCGAGCGACACCGACGCTTAAAGGAGACGGACGTGAACGACCTGCTGCGGATGGACAGCAACGGTCCCGTGGCTCGTGCCGACGGACCTAGCTTCGGACTCAACGACTCCATCTACAACCGGCTCCTCAAGGAGCGCATCATCTGGCTCGGCTCGGAGGTGCGCGACGAGAACGCCAACGCGATCTGCGCGCAGATGATGCTCCTGGCCGCCGAGGACCCCGAGAAGGACATCTGGCTGTACATCAACAGCCCGGGCGGCTCGATCACCGCCGGCATGGCGATCTACGACACCATGCAGTTCATCCAGCCCGACGTCGCCACCGTGGCGATGGGCATGGCCGCCTCGATGGGGCAGTTCCTGCTGTCCTCGGGCGCCAAGGGCAAGCGGTTCGCGACGCCGCACGCCCGTGTGCTGATGCACCAGCCCTCGGGCGGCATCGGCGGCACCGCGACCGACGTGCGGATCGGCGCCCAGCTGATCATGCACATGAAGAAGGTGCTCGCGGAGCTGACGGCGGAGCAGACCGGCCAGTCGGTCGACAAGATCCTGCACGACAACGACCGCGACAACTGGTTCACCGCCCAGGAGGCGCTGGAGTACGGGTTCATCGACCACGTGGTCGAGAACGCGGCCCTGGCCGGCGGTGGCGGCATGAACAGCACGAGCGCGAGCTGAGAGGGAGAGAACGATGAGCTACACCCCTGAGCGGTTCGCAGCGACGGCCGGGCGTCTTGCCGGCCCGTCGGCCCGCTACGTGCTGCCGCAGTTCGAGGAGCGCACGGCCTACGGCTTCAAGCGCCAGGACCCGTACACCAAGCTGTTCGAGGACCGCATCATCTTCCTCGGCGTGCAGGTGGACGACGCCTCCGCGGACGACGTCATGGCGCAGCTGCTCGTGCTGGAGTCCCAGGACCCCGACCGCGACATCATGATGTACATCAACAGCCCGGGCGGTTCCTTCACCGCCATGACGGCGCTGTACGACACGATGCAGTACATCAAGCCGCAGATCCAGACGGTCTGCCTCGGCCAGGCCGCCTCGGCCGCCGCCGTGCTGCTGGCCGCCGGACAGCAGGGCAAGCGCTACGCCCTGCCGAACGCCCGCGTGCTGATCCACCAGCCCGCGATGGAGGGCGGCGGCTACGCCCAGGCGTCGGACATCGAGATCCACGCCAACGAGCTGATCCGCATGCGCGAGTGGCTCGAGGACACCCTGGCGCACCACTCGGGCCGCACCTCCGAGCAGGTGCGCGCCGACATCGAGCGCGACAAGATCCTCACCGCCGCGCAGGCCAAGGACTACGGCCTGGTCGACCTCGTGCTGGAGTCGCGCAAGCCGCTCCCTGTCGTCGGTCGCTGACGACGCGCCCGGTGCCCCCACGTTCGCGTGGGGCACCGGGCGACTCACCGGGGAAGTCGGCTGACAACCCCTGGTCCGTGGTGTGGAATGGCCTGAGCGACGTTCGGCTCGTGGAAGGAGGCACCCGTGGCACGGATCGGTGACGGGGCTGATCTGCTGAAGTGCTCTTTCTGCGGGAAGTCGCAGAAGCAGGTCAAGAAGTTGATCGCCGGCCCCGGCGTGTACATCTGCGACGAGTGCATCGACCTCTGCAACGAGATCATCGAGGAAGAGCTCAGCGAGGCGGCGGAGCTCGGCATGACCGAGCTGCCCAAGCCGCGCGAGATCTTCGAGTTCCTCGAGCAGTACATCATCGGCCAGGACGGCGCCAAGCGTGCCCTGGCCGTCGCGGTCTACAACCACTACAAGCGCATCCAGGCGGCCGAGGCCGGCCGGGCGGGCATCGAGGGCGAGGACGCGATCGAGATCGCGAAGTCGAACATCCTGCTCATCGGCCCCACGGGCACCGGCAAGACGTACCTCGCGCAGACGCTCGCCAAGATGCTCAACGTCCCGTTCGCCATCGCGGACGCCACGGCCCTCACCGAGGCGGGCTACGTGGGCGAGGACGTCGAGAACATCCTCCTCAAGCTCATCCAGGCCGCCGACTACGACGTCAAGAAGGCCGAGACGGGCATCATCTACATCGACGAGGTCGACAAGGTGGCCCGCAAGGCCGACAACCCGTCGATCACGCGCGACGTGTCCGGCGAGGGCGTGCAGCAGGCGCTGCTGAAGATCATCGAGGGCACCACCGCGTCGGTGCCGCCGCAGGGCGGGCGCAAGCACCCGCACCAGGAGTTCATCCAGATCGACACGACGAACGTGCTGTTCATCGTGGCAGGCGCGTTCGCCGGGCTGGAGGACATCGTCGCCGCCCGGGCCCGCAAGCGCGGCATCGGGTTCGGCGCCCCCATGGAGACCTCGGCCGACGAGGACCTGTTCGCCGAGGTGCGCCCCGAGGACCTGCAGAAGTACGGCCTGATCCCCGAGTTCATCGGCCGCCTGCCCGTGATCGCGTCCGTCTCGCCGCTCGACCGGGGCGCGCTGGTGCGCATCCTCACCGAGCCGCGCAACGCGCTCGTCAAGCAGTACCAGCGCATGTTCCAGATCGACGGCGTGGAGCTCGAGTTCACCGAGGACGCCGTCGAGGCGGTGGCCGACCAGGCGCTGCTGCGCGGCACCGGCGCCCGCGGCCTGCGCGCCATCATGGAAGAGGTGCTGCAGCAGGTCATGTTCGACGTGCCCAGCAGGGACGACGTCGAGCGGGTGGTCATCTCCCGCGAGGTCGTGCTGGAGAACGTGAACCCGACCCTGGTGCCGCGCGCCAACCCGGTGCGCAACCGCACGCCGCGCGAGAAGAGCGCGTAAGTCCCCGTAGTCGTCTCGACGGCGTCGTGCGTGTCAGGCGTGCGGCTGCGTCGGGGCGCCGTCGTACAGGTCGTCGACCGTCGAGCCGAAGTCCTTGAGCACCAGGGCGCGCTTCACCTTCATCGACGGGGTCAGGTACCCGTTCGCCTCGGTGAAGTCCGACTCCATGACGTGGATCTTGCGGATCGACTCGGCGCGCGAGACCGCCTGGTTGGCGCGGGCGACCGCGCGGTCCAGGGCGGCGAGCACGTCCGGGTGCACGCGGGCCTCCGAGAGCGGCATGTTCGGCAGGCCGTGGTTCGCCAGCCAGCCGGGCAGCATCTCGGCGTCGAGCGTCACGAGCGCGCCGATGAACGGCCGCTGGTCGCCCACCACCACGACCTGCGAGACCAGCGGGTGCGAGCGCAGGCGGTCCTCGAGCAGGGCGGGGGCGACGTTCTTGCCGCCGGCCGTGACGATGATCTCCTTCTTGCGGCCCGTGATGCGCAGGCGGCCCTCGCTGTCGAGCGTGCCGATGTCGCCCGTGTGGAACCAGCCGTCCACCAGGGCCTCGGCCGTGAGGTCGGGCTGGTTGTGGTAGCCGCGGAACACGTGCGGGCCCTTGATGAGGATCTCGCCGTCCTCGTCGATCTGGATGCTGGTGCCCGGGATGGCCGGGCCGACGGTGCCGATCGCGACCGACCGCGGCAGGTTCACCGCCGCGGGCGCCGTGGTCTCGGTGAGGCCGTAGCCCTCGAGCACCGTGACGCCGACGCCGCGGAAGAAGTGGCCCAGGCGCTCGCCGAGCGGCGCCCCGCCGGACACGGCGTGCACGACGGCGCCGCCCATCGCGTCGCGGAGCTTGCCGAGCACCAGGCGGTCGGCGATCTTGTGCTGGACCGCCAGCGAGGCGGGCACGCGGCCGGTGTCCTGGGCGCGCGAGGCGGCGATCGCCGAGCGCACGGCCCAGTAGAAGATCCGCCGTGTGACGGGCGACGCCGACGCCTTCTGCTCCGCCGAGTTGTAGACCTTCTCGAACACGCGCGGCACGGCCAGCAGGAACGTCGGCTTGAACGACCCGAGGTCGCCCACCAGGTTCTTCACGTCCGGGGCGTGGCCCAGCACGGCGTCGGCCGAGAGCACCGCCACCTGGATCAGGCGCGCGAACACGTGCGCGAGCGGCAGGAACAGCAGCGTGCGGGCGCCGTCGGACTCCAGGACCTCGGGCAGCGCCTCGGCCGCGTTGAGCGACACGTGGGCGAAGTTGCCGTGCGTGAGCTCGGCGCCCTTGGGGCGGCCCGTGGAGCCGGACGTGTAGATGATCGTCGCGAGGTCGCTCGCGTGGACCCCCGTGCGGCGGTCCACGATCTCCTGCGGGTCGACGTCGGCGCCCTCCGCGCGCAGCGTCGCGACCAGCCCGGCGTCGATCACCTCGACGCCCTCGAGCGCGGGAAGGTTGGGGCGGACGGCCGTGACGATCCCGGCGTGGGCGGCGGTCTCGACGAACGCGAACCGCGCCCCCGAGTCGCCGAGGATCCACTGCACCTGGTCGGGGGCGGACGTCTCGTAGACGGGCACCGGCACGCCGCCGACGGCCCAGATCGCGTAGTCCAGCAGCGTCCACTCGTAGCGCGTCCGGGACATGATCGCGACGCGGTCACCCACCTTGACGCCGTGCGCCACGAGCCCGCGCGCCACGGCGACCACCTCGGCGTCGAACTCGTTCGCGCTGACCGGGACCCAGGGGGCCGACGGCGTCTCGCGACGCTCGAGCAGCGGCTGGTCGCCGGTGCGCGCGACGCGCTCGGCCAGGAGCGTGTTGATGCTGGTCGACTCCGGGACGTCCACGAGGGCCGGCGTCGTCGCGAGGTTCACGTTCTTCGTCTCCGTCTGTCCTGGCCGGGCCCGATGCCCGTACCACCTGCGACGCTACACGTGCGGGCGGGCGGGACGCGCGACCGGCCCGCATAGGATCGGGGCATGACCGAACCGGGAATGCCTGACGAGATCCTCGGCCTGCGCCGCTCCATCGACAACATCGACGCGGCGCTGGTGCACCTGCTCGCCGAACGGTTCAAGATGACCCAGCGCGTCGGCGAGCTCAAGGCCGTCGGCGGGCTGCCGCCGGCCGACCCCAGCCGCGACCAGCAGCAGATCGCCCGCCTCACGGCGCTCGCGACGGACGCCGGCCTCGACCCCGCGTTCGCCGAGGCGTTCCGCAACTTCATCGTCGCCGAGGTGATCCGCCACCACGAGGTCATCGCCGCCGAGTACGCCGCCGGGCGGCGCACCGGAGAGGTCCCGGCGCTCGACACCTTCGCTTGAAGGGGGTAGGCAGCCCCCCGCGCGTGTGATCTGGTCTGGCAGTGGCGCCACGCCGCCCGGCGACGCACCCTAGGGGAAAGCCGAGACCGGGAGGCGCTGAAGCTGCTATGAAGACCGACTGGATCAAGCCCCTGATCGGACACCCCGGGCCGTTCGCGACGGTGTACCTCGACGCGACGCGCTCGGTCGAGGCCGGCGACAAGGACGTCGCGGGACGGTGGAAGGCCGTCCGCCGCACGCTGGCCCAGCAGGGCGCCCCGGCAGAGGTGCTCGACGCCGTCGAGGACGCCGCGCTGCGGCCGCTCCGGCGCCCGGGCACCCGCGGGCGGGTGATCATCGCCGACGGCGGGGGAGTGCTGGTCGACAAGCCGCTGCGCACGGCCCCGACGGTCGCGACGGGCATCTGGCACCGGGTGCCGGCGCTGCTCCAGGCGGCCCTCGCGGCCGACGAGGAGGTGACGGCGCTCAAGGTCGGCGTGGACCGCACGGGCGCCGACCTGATGCTGTTCGGTGCCCGCGCGTGGGACGCGCCCCGCACCGTGGAGGCCCCGCACGACGACGTGTCGAAGGCGCCCCAGGGCGGCACGCCCGGCGGGTCGTCTCGCGGGGGCGGTGGCGGCGCGGGCGGTGGCGGTGGCGACCGGGGCGGCAGCTCGGCGGTCGAGGCGCGCGCCGAGGACTCGTTCGCCCGCAACGTGGAGGCGCTGGCCCGGGAGGTCGAGCGCACGGCGACGGCGGAGCGCCCCGAGATCGTGCTGCTGTACGGCGATGCGCGCACCGTGGGGGCCGTCCGGTCTTCCCTGATGCGTCCGGTCGCCGACCTGACGGTCGAGGTGGCGGGCGGCGCCCGGGGCGCGGGGGCTCGCGAGGGCGTGTTCCACGAGAACCTCGAGGACGCCCTCGACTCGTACCGCGAGCGCCGCCGCGAGCTCGTGCTGGCGGAGCTGCGCCAGGGCCAGGGCCGCGAGCAGGGCGCCGTGACGGGCGTGGACGACGTCGTCGCCGTCCTGGCGCGCGGGCAGGTCAAGGACCTGGTGCTGAGCGAGGACGTGGGCTACGACGGCGCGCTCGGCGTCGGCAGCGACGGCGCACGCGGGCCGCTGAGCGGCCGCACGCTGTGGGTGGGCCCGGACCCGCTCGCGATCGCCGCGACGCGCGACTCGCTCGCCGACGCGGGCTACACGGACGGCGTCGAGGAGCTCCCGGCCGCGATCGCGCTGGTGCGCGCGGCGGTGGGCCAGGACGCCGGCCTGACGGTGGCCCTGGACGGCGCGGTCGGCATGATCGACGGCGTCGGCGCCACGCTCCGCTGGCACGACGGCGCGACGCCGCAGGAGGTCGCGGCGACGATGAGCCGCGACCAGGACCTCCTGCGCTGACCCCCACCACCCCCGCCGACAAGGCGCGGGCCCCCGGGCGGGTGGCCCCGGCGCGGGGGGGCGCGCGGCGGGCGGCGGCG
>WRHK01000018.1 GCA_009783295.1 Promicromonosporaceae bacterium | reverse complement strand
GCCCGATGACACGCAAGATCTCTCGCAGGGCCGCCGTCGTGGTTGTCGCGGTGGGCGCCCTGCTCGCGGCGGCAGGGTGTGCGCCCGACGACGGTGCCGCGGGGCAGGGCGCCTCGCACGGGGCCTCATCGGTGGGGCCGAGCGGGGCTGGCTCGCCTACGCCCTCGCCGGCTGCTTCACGGGTCGTGGTCAAGCCGGCCCGGCCTGCCTCGATGGACGACGACGGCGCCGTGGGGGCGCAGGCGGCGGCCGTGTACTTCCTGGAGCTCGACTCCTACATGCAGGCGGGCGGGGACACCGCCGAGTGGGAGGCGATGTCGCACGCGACTTGCGACTTCTGCGCCGACCGACTCAAGCAGGCCGAGCGGATCAAGAGCGGCGGCTACACGTGGACCGGCGGCGAGATCACGATCACGATCACTCACGCCTACGCCCAAGACGGCCCAACCGGGATCTGGCCAATCGACATTATGGTCAAGTCGACCCCGGCCGCCGTCACCGACTCGGCAGGCGCCACCGTCTCCAAGTTCCCAGCCTCGACCGAACCCCGCCGCGTTGAGGTCGCGCGCCGCAACGGCCAGTGGACGGTCGTCGAACTCGGCGCCATTCCGGCGGGCTGAGGTGCGCTCTCTCGTCGCCGCTCTCGTGACCGGGCTGGCGCTTCCTCTCATCCCCCTGGCGACCGGAACTAGTGCACCGCCGGACGTCTTCCAAAGCTTCACGGATGACGACAACAAGTCTCTGAATGTGACGGCCGAAGGCAGTGCCGCAGGCAGCGAGGGCTCCCATCACTCATCCCTCCCCGCCACCAAGTACCTCCGCGCCGACGCTGCCCTCTGCGCGGTCGCCGACCTGGACACCCTCGTCGAGGTCGTCGCGGAGATGGGCTCCTGCGCCCCGGACCAGATCCAGTCGGTCATCGCGGCACCGTGCCCGCCGGGCACGTTCGAGCTCGCTCCGCTGTGGGTCCAGCACCTCCAGCCGGACGGCACCTACGGTCCGCCCGAGAAGGTGACGGACCTGCAGTGCGTCACGCCGGCGGACCTCGCCGCGCAGGCCGAGCAGGTGTTCGCGACGATGCACGTCCCGGCGTCCCCGGCGACGCTGCAGACGTCGAACCCGACGTTGCTGCTGGTCAACACGCTCTACCCGGTCTACACGAGCGACCAGCCGGTGACCCAGGAGGCGACGCTGCTGGACGTCCCGGTCGAGGTCCAGGCGGTGCCGGCACGGTTCCGGTGGGACTTCGACGACCCGTTCTCGGACGGCGGCTCGACCCTCTCGACGTCCGACCCGGGCACGGCGTGGGTCGAGGGCTCGGACCTCCCGGACGACACGTGGGTCGCTCACGCCTGGACGGCCCTCGGCGACCCGGACACGGCACGCGGCCGGAGTGCGGGCTCCGCGTGGAGCGCCGACGGGGTCCGCTACCGCACAGACGTGACGGTCTCGCTGACCACCACGTGGCAGGGCCAGTTTCGCATCGCGGGCACGGCCGCCTGGACCGACATCCCCGGAACGATCACCACGACGAGCACCGCGGGCACGTTCACGGTGACGGAGGCAAGAACCCGCCTCTTCTGCGACGACCTCGCGGGCAACGCTTACTGCTGACAAGCCTGTTCGGCAGTCCGTGGGCGGATCGGCAACGCGGGTTGCCGATCGTTCGACGGACTGCCGAACAGGCGGGTACGAACGGGGCCTTACTCCGCCGCGTCGAGCGCCGCGAGCTCCGCGATGTCGGACGCCACGAGCTCCGCGATCTGGATCGCGTTGAGCGCGGCACCCTTGCGCAGGTTGTCGCCCGAGACGAACAGCACGAGCCCGCGGCCGTCCGGCACGGACTGGTCGACGCGGATGCGGCCCACCAGCGACGGGTCCGAGCCCGCGGCGGCGAGCGGCGTCGGCACGTCCACCAGCTGCACGCCCGGCGCGGACGCCAGCAGCTCGGTCGCCCGCTCCACCGACAGCGCCGAGGCGAACTCCGCGTGGATCGACAGCGAGTGCCCCGTGAACACGGGTACGCGCACGCACGTCCCGGCGACCGCCAGCGTGGGCAGCGACAGGATCTTGCGGGACTCGAACCGGAGCTTCTGCTCCTCGTCCGTCTCCCCCGACCCGTCGTCCACGAGCGACCCGGCCAGCGCGACGACGTCGAACGCGATGGGCGCGACGTACTTGACCGGCTCGGGGAACGTCACGGCGGACCCGTCGTGCGCGAGGCGCTCGAAGTCCTGCCCGATGGCGGCACGCACCTGCCCGGCGAGCTCCGCGACGCCTGCGAGCCCCGACCCGGACACCGCCTGGAACGTGGTGATGCGGAGGCGCTCGAGCCCGGCCTCGTCGGCCAGCGGCTTGAGCACCGGCATCGCGGCCATGGTGGTGCAGTTCGGGTTGGCGATGATCCCGAGCTCGGCGTCGGCGATCGCGTCGGGGTTGACCTCCGACACGACCAACGGCACCTGCGGGTCCTTGCGCCACGCCGACGAGTTGTCCACGACGACGGCGCCCGCCTCCGCGAAACGCGGCGCGTGCTCCTTCGACGTGCCGCCACCGGCGGAGAAGAGCGCGATGTCGATGTCGGCGAGGTCGTCGGTGGCGGTCGCGGCGACGTCCTCGACGACGACGTCGACGCCCTCGAACGCGATGGTCGTGCCCGCCGAACGGGACGACGCGAAGAGGCGCAGCGACTTCACCGGGAACGCGCGCTCCGCCAGCAGCCGCAGCATGACGCCGCCCACCTGCCCGGTCGCGCCGACGACGGCGACGTTCACACCCTCGGGGTTGATCTCGGCCACGGCGATCACCGACCCGTCCCGGCGTAGACCACGGCCTCGCCCTCGGCGGAGTCCAGCTCGAAGGCGCTGTGGACGGCGCGCACGGCGGCGTCGAGCGAGTCGGCGCGCGTCACCACGGAGATGCGGATCTCCGACGTCGAGATCATCTCGATGTTGATCCCGGCGTCGCGCAGCGCACCGAAGAACCGGGCGGAGACGCCCGGGTTGGTCTTCATGCCCGCGCCGACCAGCGACAGCTTGCCGATCTGGTCGTCGAACTGGAGCGAGTCGTACCCGAGCTCGGCCTGCACGGAGCGCAGCGCCGTGAGCGTCTGGGGGCCGTCGCCCTCGGGGAGCGTGAAGGAGATGTCGGTCAGGCCCGTCTGGGCGGCCGACACGTTCTGCACGATCATGTCGATGTTCGCGCCGGCGGCGGCCACGACCTCGAAGATGCGGGCGGCCATGCCGGGCACGTCGGGCACGCCGACGACGGTGATCTTTGCCTCGCTGCGGTCGTGAGCGACGCCGGAGATGATCGGGGCTTCCACGTCACCCTCCTCAGGGGTGGTCGGTGCATTGGGGTCGAGCGGGTCGCCGTAGGTTCCGGTCACCATGGTGCCGGTGGCGTTCGAGAAGGACGAGCGCACGTGGATCGGCACGCCGTAGCGGCGGCCGTACTCGACGGCGCGCAGCGCGAGGATCTTGGCCCCCGACGCCGCGAGCTCGAGCATCTCCTCGTAGCTCAGCTTGTCGATCTTGCGCGCCGACGGGACGATCCGCGGGTCGGCGGTGAACACGCCGTCGACGTCGGAGTAGATCTCGCACACGTCGGCGTCGAGGCCGGCGGCGATGGCGACGGCGGTCGTGTCCGACCCGCCGCGGCCCAGCGTCGTGACGTCGTTCGTGGCCTGGTTGACGCCCTGGAACCCGGCGATGATGGCGACCTCGCCACGGGCGAGCGTCTCGCGGATGCGCGCGGGCACGACGTCGACGATCTTGGCCTTGCCGTAGACGGCGTCGGTGATGACGCCGGCCTGCTGGCCCGTGAAGGACTTGGCCTTGACGCCGAGGTTGTTGATCGCCATGGCGAGCAGCGACATGGAGATGCGCTCGCCGGCGGTGAGGAGGATGTCGAGCTCTCGCTGGGGCGGCAGCGGCGTGATCTGCGCTGCGAGGTCCAGGAGCTCGTCGGTGGTGTCGCCCATCGCGGACACGACGACGACGACGTCGTTCCCGGCGCGCTTGGCCTCGGCGATGCGCTTGGCCACGCGCTTGACGGAGGCCGCGTCGGCCACCGAGGAACCGCCGTACTTCTGTACGACAAGTGCCATGCTCAGCTCTTTCTGTCGCCGGCCTCCGTCTCTCTCAACGGCCCGCCGGGTGCTTGTGCTTGCGCTGACGATGGTACCTACGGTTTCCCGTACGCCCGCGTGACGGTCGCGATGCGGACCTCGTAGTCGGCGTACCACGACTCGATGCCCCGCTGCTGGGCCACGACGTGCTCGTGCACCTGCTTCCAGGCGGCCGCGGCGGCGTCGTCGGACCAGTAGCTCACCGTGATCCCCAGGCCCTCGCGTGCCGACTCGATGCCCAGGTACCCCGGCTGCTGCGCGGCGAGCTCCTCCATGCGCGCCGCCATGACGTCGTACCCGTGGTCGCCGGGGGTGCGCAGCGACGTGAAGATGACGGCCGTGTACGGCGGCTCGGGCGTGCGCGCGATGCTCATGGGCAGCAGGGTGCCAGGATCACGCGCCCCGGAGAACGTCATATCCGAGCCGCACGATGAGCGCCCCGACGACGACGACGAACACCACCCGCACGAACCGCGACCCCCGGGCCACCGCCATCCGGGCACCCAGGTACCCGCCGGTCAGGTTCGCCGCGCCGACCGCGAGCCCGAGCGGCCAGACCACGTGCCCGGCGGGCACAAAGAAGATCAGCGCGCCGAGGTTGGTGGCGAAGTTGGTGATCTTGGCGAGCGCGGACGCCGGCAGGAACGCGTACCCCAGCACCCCCACCAGCGCGATCACCAGGAACGTCCCGGTGCCCGGGCCGAGCATGCCGTCGTACACGCCGATCACCAGGCCGGTCGCCGCGGCGGTGACGCGGTGCCGGTTGCCCTCCCAGCGCAGGGCCGTGTGCTCGCCGAGCGTCGGCTTGAGCAGCGTGTAGACGAACACCGCGACGAGCACCACGAGGATGATCGGCTTGAACGCCGACGCCGGGATGTGCGACGCCACCGCCGCGCCCCCGACGGCGCCCGCGAGCGCCGCGACCGCCATGGGCCCGGCCGTGGTGAAGTCGGGGTGCACGCGCCGGGCGTAGGTGATCGATGACGTCGACGTCCCCATGATCGAGCCGACCTTGTTGGTCGCGAGGGCCTGCACGGGTGCGAGCCCGGGCACCAGCAGCAGCGCGGGCAGCTGCACCAGCCCGCCCCCGCCGACGACGGCGTCCACCCACCCGGCCGTGAACCCGGCGAGAAGCAGGAGGACCCAGGTCAGCAGGGAGAGGTCATGCACCGGGACATGCTCGCATCTGCGCCGATCGGAACGTGCCTCTGAGATCGGAACGTGCGGGGCGATGCACGTTCCGATCTCAGATGCACGTTCCGATTGTCAGCGCGCGCTCACGCGTGCAGCGCGTCGTACTCCGCTTCCTGCGCCACGTCGTCGTCGACGTCGAGGCGCAGGTGCGCCAGCACCGACTGGAGCATCCGCAGCGCCGACGTCGCCCGCTCGCCCCAGGAGGACAGGTAGCTGAACTGCCACCACCACAGGGCCTCGATCTCGTGCCCGTCGTCGTAGTGGGCGAGGCCCTTGGCGAGCTCCTCGACCACGCAGGCGATGTCGCCGGAGACGGTGGCGGGGCCGATCTCGACGCCGAGCACGGGGTCGACCACCTCGACGTAGTCGTCGAAGCCGTCGAACATCCGGGCGAGGGCGACGCGCAGGGGGTCGACGTCGATGTCGTCGCCGGCGTCGGGCTCGAAGCGCTCGGCGGGCACGATGTCGGTGATGGCCGCCAGGTGGGCGCCGCAGGCGACCAGGTCGGCGGTGGACAGCAGCAGCAGCGAGAGCTCGGCTCCCGGTGCGGCCCCCGAGGCGACCTCGGTGACGGTGGAGAGGAACGCGCGCACGTGCGACTGCGTCTTCTCGGCGACCTCCCGCAGGTCGCTCCCCACGATCTCGCGCATCTTCGCTCCTCCCTATCGTCCGACGACCCGGCGGCCCTCGAAGGCTCGGCCGAGCGTCACCTCGTCCGCGTACTCCAAGTCTCCACCGACGGGCAGCCCGGAGGCGAGGCGTGACACCGTCACACCCATCGGCCAGATGAGCCGGGCCAGGTAGGTGGCCGTGGCCTCGCCCTCGACGTTGGGGTCGGTGGCGAGGATGACCTCCTGGACGCGCCCGTCGGCGAGGCGCGTCATGAGCTCCTTGATCCGCAGGTCGTCTGGCCCGACGTTCTCGATCGGGTTGATGGCGCCGCCGAGCACGTGGTACCGCCCGCGGAACTCGCGGGTGCGCTCGATAGCGACGACGTCCTTGGGTTCCTCGACGACGCAGATGACGTCGTCGGAGCGGCGCGGGTCGGTGCAGATGCGGCAGCGCTCGGACTCGGCGACGTTGCCGCACACCTCGCAGAACCGCACGCGGGCCTTGACCTCCATGAGCGCGTCGGCGAGCCGGCGCACGTCGGCGGTGTCGGCCGCGAGCAGGTGGAACGCGATGCGCTGGGCGCTCTTGGGCCCGACGCCGGGGAGGCGACCGAGCTCGTCGATCAGGTCTTGGACTGCGCCTTCGTACACGCCGTCAGCCTACGGGCCGCCACTGTCAGATCCACTTCTTGGCCCGGAAGATGCCCCACAGGCCGGCCATCGTGGCGAGCATGAGCCCGATGGCGAACGGGTATCCCCAGGCCCAGTGCAGCTCGGGCATCTGGTCGAAGTTCATGCCGTAGACGCCGCCGATCACGGTGGGCGTGAACAGGATGGCCGCCCAGGAGGAGATCTTCTTGACCTCTTCGTTCTGGACCTTCGCCTCCTCGTTCTGGCGCTGCGCGACCAGCGTGGCGTTCACGGTGAGGATGTCGCGCAGGGCCCCGCGGTGCGTCTCGACGGACTCGGCCACCTCGGTGAGGTGGTCGGCGACGTCGCGCAGGCGGGCCTGGAGCTCCTCGTCGACCTTGTACTTGGTGAAGCCCTGGGTCAGCGCCGACAGCACCTGCCGCATGGGCCGCACGGCCCGCTGGAAGTCGGCGACCTCGCGGGAGAGCTCGTAGATGCGCTGCGAGGCCTCGGCGCCCTGGGCGAACACCTCGGACTCGATCTCGTCGATGTCGTTCTCGAGGCCGTTGACCACGGGGAGGTACTCGTCGACGACGGTGTCGAGGATCGCGTAGAGCACGGCCTCGGGCCCCCGGGCGAGCATCTCCGGGTCGGCCTCCATGCGGCGGCGCACCGACGACAGGTGGGGCGACAGCCCGTGGCGGACGGTCACCACGAAGTCGGGGCCCACGAACACGTGCAGCTCGGAGAACTCGACCTCCTCGGCCACGTCGTCGTACCGGGCGGCGTGCAGCACGACGAACAGCGTGTCGCCGTAGCGCTCCAGCTTGGGGCGCTGGTGGGCCTGGATGGCGTCCTCGACGGCGAGCGCGTGGAGGTCGAACTCCTCGGCGAGCGCGGCGAGCTCGGCCGGGTCGGGCCGCTCGAGGCCGATCCAGGCCATGCCTCCGGGCCGCGAGCGCAGCGCGCGGAACGTCTCGGCGAGCCGCGCGTGGCTGGACGTGCGGACGCCGTCGTCGTAGATCGCCGACGTGACGACGGCGTTGCGCCGGGTCGGCTGGTCGGTGGCGGGCGTGCCGCCGTCGGGTCGACGGCGCGGCCGCAGCACGCCGCCGAAGCCGCGCGGGATCGACCGGAGAGCGTTGTTGCGCTCGGGGCGGTCGAGCGGGGAAATGGCCATGAGGGAACCTCCGCAAGCACACGCACGGCGGGCACGGGGGTGCCGCTCACCGCACGAGGGGTTCAGGACGCGAAGGCCGCGGCGCTGCCGCGAAGGAAGAGTCCTCCGGGCGTCAGCCGCGGCAGGGACTACTGGGGGGCTCGCTACGCATGCGTGCCACCTCCTTCGTCCTCGGGTCGGGCTTCCCGTCAGTTCAGGCCGGGGGCAGTCTAGACCGTCGTCGTGAACGCTCGGTGAGGCGGCGGTGGCCGTCCGGTGGTCCCCCTCAGCGCAGGTCGTTGGCGCAGCGGACGACGGCGGCGAAGGCGCCCGGGTCGGCGTCGGACGCCGTGACCACGTGCAGCGTGACCGACTGGCCGGGCAGCAGCGTCACCATGCCGCCGTCCACCCGGGCGTCGGGGTCCACCTTGTCGGCGTGGCAGAACACGTCGCGGGCGTACGACGTCGCGGTGACCTCCAGGTCCACCCCGCCGTCCACGCGGGCCGCCCGCACCTCGAGCGGGGCGGGCTCGAGGTGCTGGGCGACGACGTCGGCGCCGTCCAGGAGCGCGGCGGCGAAACCGGACGCGTCGGCGTCGGGCGCCACCACGAGCACCTCCCGCGACGGGTCGCCGAACGTCGCGACCTCCGCGGGGACCTGCACCTCGGCGACCCCGCGCGCCCCGACGGTCGCCTCGAGCGTGGCCTTGGCGAGCACGGTGCCGTCGAATGCGAGGCGGGTGGCCGAGAAGGTGCCCGTGAACGGCTCGGCCGTGTCGTTGACCAGCACCAGCGCCGTGGTGTCCCGCTCCGGGGCGAGGCCCTCCCAGGCGGCGGCCCGGGCGGCGTCGGACGCGCGCGGCTGGAGCGTGGCCAGCCGCGGCGCGTAGGCCGCGCGCAGCGCGTGCCACAGCGGCTTGCGGTGCCCGTCGTGGTCGACGGCGGCCCAGGAGACGACGGGCCAGCTGTCGTTGAGCTGCCACAGCACCACACCGGTGTTGTGCGGGGTCAGCGACCGCCAGTGCTCCACGCCGAACCGGATGGCGTGCGCCTGGTTGAGCTGCGTGGCCCAGTGCCAGTCCTCGATCGTGGCGGGGTCGGGCAGGTGGCCCTGCCAGCCGCGCTCGAGCTTCTCGTTGCCCCTGCTGGCCTTCTGGTGCACCAGCATCTGCGGCCCGAACGGGTCGAGCGGGGCGTCGTGCACCACGCGCGTCAGGGTCGACCAGGCAGGCGGCGCCTGGAACCCGAACTCGCTGACGAACCGCGGCGCGTAGTCGCGGTACACCGTGTAGTCGGCGCGGTTCCACACGTCCCAGACGTGCATGGTGCCGTATCGCTCGTCGTTCGGGTGGCGGTACGGGCCGAACGAGTACGGGCTGGCGGGCGCGTAGGAGCGCGTGGGGTCGAGCTCGGCGAGCAGGTGCGGCAGGAGCTCGGAGTAGTAGCCGTCGCCCCAGGGCCGCCCGGCGAGGTCGCCGCCCCAGCCCCAGTCGACGCGGCCCCACGTGTTCTCGTTGTTGCCGTTCCAGATGACCAGCGACGGGTGCGGCGACAGGCGCGCGATGTTCTCGCGGGCCTCGGCCTCCACCTCGGCGCGCATGGCGTCGGACTCGGGGTAGGCGGCGCACGCGAACGGGAAGTCCTGCCACACGAGCAGGCCGGCCTCGTCGGCCAGGTCGTACAGGTCGTCGCTCTCGTAGATGCCGCCGCCCCAGACGCGCAGCAGGTTGACGTTCGCCTCGAGCGCGTCGGCGACGCCGCGGGCGTACCGCTCGCGGGTGGCGCGCGTCAGGAACGCGTGGTCGGGGATCCAGTTGACGCCGCGCACCAGCACCGGCTCGCCGTTGACGCGCAGCGCGAACGGGGCGCCGGCGGTGTCGTCGGCCGTGTCCACGCTCACCGTGCGGAAGCCCACGCGGCCCGCCCAGGTGGACGTCTCCGCGCCGGACGCCGCCGTGACGTCCACGGCGTAGAGCGCCGGGTCGCCGTGGCCCACAGGCCACCAGCGCTGCACGTCGTCGACGTGGATCTCGACCTCGGTGGCGTGCTCGCCGCGGCGCACCACGCCCGCCTTGAGGATGGGCCCGCGCGGCCCGCCGGTGACCGACTCGGTGGCCTCGACCGCGACGACCACGTGCACGTCGCCCATGGCGGCGACGCCGTCGCGCTCCACCTCGACGTGCGTGCGCAGCACGCCACGCTGGCGGCCGCCCGGGGCGGCGATGACGTCGACCAGCGGCCTGACGCCCGCCACCCGCACCCCGGACCACGACTCGATGCCGATCGGCTTCCAGATCCCCGCGCCGGCGACGTCGATGCCCCAGTCCCACCCGAACGAGCACGCCATCTTGCGCAGCTGGTTGTACTCGTGGTGGTTCACGTGCGGCATCGCGCCCTGCTCGGCCGCGCGCCGCGCCGCCTCCGGCACGGGCGCCGCGAACGTCACCGTGAGCGTGTTGGCGCCCGGCCGCAGCCAGCGCCGCACGTCCCAGCGGTAGCCGCGGTGCATGTTCTGCGTGCGGCCGACGACGGCGCCGTTCAGCTCGACGGTCGCGACGGTGTCCAGGCCGTGGGCCACCAGGTCGTGGCGGGCGACGTCGCCGGGCTCCCAGTCGAACGTGGTCGACCAGCGCCAGGACGTGTGCCCGACCCACTGCTGGGCGGACTCGTTGTCGCCGTCGAACGGGTCGGCGATCAGTCCGGCGGCGAGCAGGTCCAGGTGCGCCTCGCCGGGCACGACGGCGGGGATGCCCGCCGCGAGCGCGCCGGCCGCCTCGGTGGGCACCGGCCCGTTCACGGCGGTGAGGGTCCAGCCGTCGCGCAGGGGGCGGAACGTGGACGGCAGGTACGTCATCGCCGGTCCTTCCTCTCCGGGACGCCTAGCCCTCGAGCTCGGCCCGCGTGGGCGGGTCGGCTCCCGGCCGCGACACGGTGACCGCCGCCGCCGACGCCGCCCACCGGGCCGCCTCGGCGAGCTGCTCGGGCGTCAGCCCCTCCAGCACCTTGCGGGCCCGCGGCCCCCGGGCACCGAGCCCGGCCAGCGCGTCCAGCAGCGCCCCGGTGAACGTGTCGCCCGCGCCGATCGTGTCGGCCACGGTCACGCGCACGCCGGGCACGCGCACCGTGTCGCCGTCGCGCACGACGACGGCGCCGTCGCCGCCGAGCGTCACGACCACCACGACCGGGCCGCGCCCGGCCCAGTGCCGCGCGACCGACAGCGGGTCGACACCCGGGTGGTACCACTCGAGGTCCTCGGCGGACACCTTGACCACGTCGCTCAGGGCGACCAGGCGCTCGACGCGCGGCAGCACCGCGGCGACGTCGGGGGTGATGGCGGGGCGCGCGTTCGGGTCGAACGAGACGAGCGCACGGCCGCCGGCGACGCGCATGGCCGCCTCGACGGCGCGCGCCCCCGGCTCGAGCACGGTCGCGATCGACCCGGCGTGCACCACGTCGGCGTCGCGCACGGCCGTCCCGGCGAGCTCGCCGGGCAGGTCCCAGGCGAGGTCGAACTCGTAGGTGGCGCCGCCGTCGGGTGCGAGCACGACGGCGGCCGTCGAGGTGCGGCCCGTCGACGGCTCGGACGCCACGACGTCGACGCCCGAGGACTCCAGCCACCCGCGCACCGCCTTGCCGCGGGCGTCGGAGGCGAGCGACGTGACGAGCGTGGGCCGGTGCCCGAGCCGGCCGAGCGTGACGGCCACGTTGGCGGGGCTGCCGCCGGGCAGGTCGCGTGGCCCGTCAAGGCCCGGCATCACGTCCACGAGCGCCTCGCCGATGACGACGAACCTCATCGCAGCAGACCCTCCTTGAGGGCCCGCGCCAGCGTCGGCGCCAGCGGCAGGCGCGGGATCAGCGTGGCCTGCATCGCGTGGTAGACGTCCGGCTTGCCCGGCCAGACGGTGGCCGCCGGGCGGTTCTGCTCGTCGAGCTCGTGGTGCCACGAGCCGCGCTTGCGGTCGATCAGGTAGCGCTCGGCGTAGTCCCACCAGCCCGCGTACAGGTCGGCGTACCGGGCCTCGCCCGTGCGCTCGTGCAGGGTGGCGGCCGTCCCGATCGCCTCGCAGACCACCCAGTGCATGCGCGTGCGCACCACGGGGACACCGCTCCAGTCGGTCGTGTAGACGAAGCCGCCGGCGCCGTCGGCCGACCAGCCGTCGGCCACGGCGCGGTCGAACAGGCCCACCGCGGTGGGGAGCAGCGCGTCGGCGCCGTCGGGCGTCGCGGCCTCCAGGTGCAGCAGCAGGCGGGCCCATTCCAGGCCGTGGCCTGGAGTCGCGCCGTAGGGCTTGAACTGGTCGCCGGGGCGGTCGGCGTTGAGCTCGAGCTCCGGCTCCCAGGTCGGGCCGAAGTGCTCGGGCAGGCGGCCCCCGTGCTCCTGGGCGAGGCGCACCACCCAGGCGGCCGCGCTGGCCGCTCGCGCCCGCCATGCGGCGGCGTCGGCGTCGGGCACCGCGTCGGCCACGGCGAGCATCGCCTCGACGGAGTGCATCGTGGCGTTGAGGCCGCGGTAGTCGTCCAGGCGCGTGAACGTCACGTCCCACGTGTCGACGGGCCGGCCGGCGGCCTCGTCCCAGAACCGCTCGAGGTAGACGGACGTCGCGTCGTCGAGCAGCGCGGCCGCGCCCGGACGGCCGGCAACCGTCGCCGACGCCGCCGCGAGCATCACGAACGCGTGGTCGTAGCAGCTCTTGCCGCTCGCGAGGTCGGGGACGCCGTCGGAGGAGACGGCGTGGAACCAGCCGCCGTGCTCGGCGTCGCGCAGCGGGCCGCGCAGCCCGGCGAGCGCGGCGTCGGCGACGTCGGCGCTGCCGGGGATCCCCATGAGGTGCCCCAGCGAGTAGCTGTGCGCGGTGCGCGCGGTGATCCACGTCTGGACGCCGAACTCCGGCGCCGGGCGCCCGTCCGCGTCCAGGTACGCCGCGCCGCCGCCGGGAAGCGCGGCGGCCGCCCCGAAAGCCAGGAGCCTGCGGCACTCGCCGTCGAGCCAGACGCGGTGCGTGGGCAGGTCGGCCCACGCCGGGGAGGCTGGCGCGAGTGCAGGTCGAGCGGTCATGCAGGGACTTCCCTTCGGGGGGACGACGGCGCGGCAGGTGGTGCGGCCCTCGGGTTCGCCGGGGCCGCACCGCCCTGCCGCGCTCACGTGCGGTCGATCAGGCGCTGATCGTCACTTGGTCAGCGGGGCCAGGTTCGGGTCGTTGGCGTAGACCTGAGCCGCGTTGTCCTTGGTCACGATCTTCGGGTCGAGCAGGAACGCCGGGACGACCTTGACACCGTTGTTGTACGTCTTGGTGTCGTTGACCTCGAACGGCTGACCCTGCTGCGCCAGCTTGACCTGGTCGATCGTCTTGGCGACCAGCTCGCGGGTGTCCTTGTAGATCGTGGAGTACTGCGTGCCCGCCATGATCAGCTTGACCGACTCGACCTCGGAGTCCTGACCGGTGATCACCGGGTTCGGCTTGCCGGCCTGGTGCACCGACGTGAGGGCCGCGCGGGCCAGGGTGTCGTTCGGCGAGAGGATGCCGTCGAGCTTGGTGCTGCCCGCGTAGAAGCCGGACAGGATCGTGTCCATGCGCTTCTGCGCGTTCTCGGCCTTCCAGCCCTGCGTGGTGGCCTGCTCGAACTTGGTCTGGCCGGACGGGATCTTCAGCGTGCCGTCGTCGATCTTCGGCTGGAGCACGCTCATGGCGCCCTGGAAGAACGGCGTCGAGTTCGCGTCGTCGGACGAGCCGGCGATGAGCTCGATGTTGTACGGGCCCGAGCCCTTCTGCTTCGCGAGGCCGTCGAGCAGGGCCTGGCCCTGCAGCACGCCGACCTTGAAGTTGTCGAAGGCGACGTACAGGTCGACGTTGGCCGTGTTCTCCAGCAGGCGGTCGTACGCGATGACCTTGATGCCGGCGTCCTGCGCCGCCTTGAGCTGGGAGCCGAGCTGCGAGCCGTCGATGGCGCCGACGACGATCACCTTGGCGCCCTGCTCGATCATGGCCTGGATCTGGTTCTGCTGCTCCGTCACGCCACCGTTGGCGAACTGCACCAGCGGCTTGAACCCGGCGGCCGTGAGCCCGTCGTTGAACAGGCCCTCGGCGAGGACCCAGTTCTCCGACGTCTTCTGCGGCAGCGCCACACCGATCGTCGAGCCGGCCGGGAAGCCGGCCGCGCCGGAGGACGGGTCGCTCGCGGTGTCGCCTCGGCTGGAGCCGGA
The DNA here is from genome assembly GCA_009783295.1 of Promicromonosporaceae bacterium. Classification (GTDB taxonomy): domain Bacteria; phylum Actinomycetota; class Actinomycetes; order Actinomycetales; family Cellulomonadaceae; genus Xylanimonas. The sequence goes on along the minus strand of WRHK01000018.1, from coordinate 51,526 downwards.
GCACGCGCTGAGAGCAAGAGCACCGACCGCCGTGAGGGCGACGAGTGCGGACTTCCACTTCCTCATGACCACACCTTTCGACTGGGCGCCCATCGTCGGACGCCTCGTTCCTGCGGGTTGACCGCTCGGGACGTTTTGTTGGGGAGGAGGCCGGACGGCGGGAGCCGTCCGGAGCTTGTCTGGGGGACTACTCGGCGGCCGGGACCGTGGCGCGGGGCGCCGCAGCAGCGGCGATCGCCCTGCGGTCGGCTCCGGTCAGCCTGCCGATGATCGACGGGCGGCCCTGGACCTTGTTGTAGACGTCGAACGCGACCGCGGCGAGAAGCACCAGGCCCTTGATCATCTGCGTCATGTCCGACCCGACGCCCATGAGCTGGAGGCCGTTGTTGAGCACGGCCATGACCAGACCACCGATGATGGAGCCGGCCACGGTGCCGACGCCGCCGGAGACCGCCGCGCCACCGATGAACACGGCGGCGATCGCGTCGAGCTCCCAGCCGGTGCCGTCGAACGGGCCGGACGCCGTCGACCGGCCGATGAACACGATCGCCGCGATGGAGGCGAGCACCGACATGTTCATCATGACGAAGAAGTTGGTGCGCTTGATGTTGACCCCGGACAGCGCGGCGGCGGCCTTGTTCCCGCCGACGGCGTACACGTGACGGCCCGTGATGGTGCGGGTCGAGACGAACCAGTAGATCGCCACGAGCACCAGCAGGATCACGCCGGCCACCGGGAACGACGTGCCGTACCGGCCGGAGCCGAACAGGTAGGTCAGGTAGCCGATCACCACGACCGCCACGCCGGCCCGCACCACAGACACGATCGTCGGCACGGGGACGCCGTCGAGCTTGCGGGCGTTGGCGCGCTTGCGGAACTCGCTCCAGATCACCAGCGCGACACCCAGGATGCCGAGCACCAGCGTGGAGTTGTTGAGCCCCGTCTGCGGGCCCCACTCCCACAGGTAGCCGTTGCCGAGCGACTGGATCTGGTCGGGCACGGGCACCGAGTCGGACTTGCCGATGAACTGGTTGAGGCCGCGGAAGAACATGTAGCCCGACAGCGTCGTGATGAAGCCCGGGATGCCGACGTAGGCCACCCAGAAGCCCTGCCAGGCGCCGATGATCGCACCGCAGACGATGCCGATCAGCACGCCGACCCACCACGGCACGCCCCAGTCCCGGATGACCAGGGCCACGATGATGCCCACCGCCGCCGCCACGGAGCCGACCGAGAGGTCGATGTGGCCGGCGATGATGACCAGCACCATGCCGATCGACAGCAGCAACACGTAGGAGTTGCCGTTGATGATGTTCTGGGCGTTGGTCGGCGTGAGCACCTTGCCGCCCGTCGTGATCTCGAAGATCACGATCAGGGCCAGCAGGGCGAACACCATGCCGAAGGAGCGCGCCCCTCCGCTGAAGAGCTGCTTGAGTTGCGTCATCGTCGGATCTGCCTTCGTCCGTGTGGGTCGTTGGTCGGGTGGCTCAGGCGACGCCGGTGCGCGCGCCCGTTCCCGTCATGAGGCGCATGAGGAGCTCCTGGTCGGCCTCCGCACGGTCGACGACGCCGGTGATCCGGCCCTCGAAGATCGTGTAGATGCGGTCGCACAGGCCGAGCAGCTCGGGGAGCTCGGACGAGATGACCACCACGCCCTTGCCGTCGTCGGCGAGCCGCTGCACCAGGCCGTAGATCTCGTACTTGGCGCCGACGTCGATGCCGCGCGTCGGCTCGTCGAGGATCAGCAGGTCCGGCTCGGGGAACATCCACTTGCCGAGCAGCACCTTCTGCTGGTTGCCGCCGGACAGCTTGACGACGCCCTCGCGCACCGTGTTGGCCTTGATGCGGAGCGACTTGCGGTACCCCTCGGCGGCGCTGTGCGCGAGCGTCGCGTCCAGCACGCCGTTGGTGCGGATCTTCTTGAGGTCCGCGGCCACGACGGTGTCCTGGATGTCGTCGAGCAGGTTGAGGCCGAGGGCCTTGCGGTCCTCGGGCACGTACGCGATCTTGTTCTCGATCGCCGACTGGACCGTGGGGATCCGCACGTCCTTGCCGTTGATGCGGATCGACCCGGAGATCCAGCGCCCGTAGCTGCGGCCGAACAGCGAGCGCGCCAGCTCGGTGCGGCCGGCGCCCATGATCCCGGCGAAGCCGACGATCTCGCCGCGCCGCACGAAGAAGCTGGACCCCTTCGCGACCAGTCGGCCCGGCAGCTGCGGGTGCTCGACCGTCCACCCCTCGACCTCGAAGAAGGTCTCGCCGATCGTCGGGGTGTGGTCCGGGAAGCGGGCCTCGAGCGAGCGGCCCACCATGCCGCGGATGATGCGGTCCTCGTCGACGCCCCCGGCGCCGACGTCGAGCGTCTCGACCGTGCGGCCGTCGCGCAGGATCGTGATCGAGTCCGCGACCGCCGTGATCTCGTTGAGCTTGTGGGAGATGATGATGCAAGTCAGGCCCCGCTCCCGCAGGCCCCGCAGCAGGTCGAGCAGCAGCAGCGAGTCGTGCTCGTTGAGCGCCGCCGTCGGCTCGTCGAGGATCAGCAGGTCGACGTCCTTGGAGAGCGCGCGGGCGATCTCGACGAGCTGCTGCTGGCCCACGCCGAGGTTCTTGATCAGCGAGTCCGGGTCGATCCGCAGGCCCACCCGGTCGAGGAGCCCCTTCGCCTTGACGCGCGCCTCGTGCCAGTCGATGCCCATCGAGCCCTTGACCTCGTTGCCGAGGAAGATGTTCTCGGTGACCGAGAGCTCGGGGATGAGCGCCAGCTCCTGGTGGATGATCACGATGCCGGCGTGCTCGCTCGAGCGGATGTCCTTGAACTGGACCTCCTCGCCGCGGTAGACGATCTCGCCGTCGTAGGAGCCGTGCGGGTAGACCCCGGAGAGCACCTTCATGAGCGTCGACTTGCCCGCGCCGTTCTCGCCGCAGATCGCGTGGATCTCACCGCGGGCGACCGTCATCGTCACGTCGTCGAGCGCCTTGACGCCCGGGAACGTCTTCGTGATCGACCGCATCTCGAGGATGGGGGCCTGGTCCCGCATCGCGTGCTCCTCTCGAACCGCTGCTTCGAGGTTCCGTCGGGCGGCCCCGGCATCTGCGCCGGAACCACGAGGAACATACGGTCCGCGAAAACTCGCCGTCAACCTTTGAAGGCAAGTTGGAGTGGGCGAGTTACTTAGTTGTGACCAGAGGCCGGGCGTCGGACACGTCCTGGAGCGCGAGCAGGCACGCCCCGACCACCTCGGCGTGCGGCTCGAAGTCCGACACCACGAACGTCGTGCCGCTGATGGCGGCCGGCAGCGCGCGCTTGCGCAGCGACGCCTCCATCCCGTCGAGCAGCGGCTGCCCCACGGGTGCCAGCGGCCCGCCCACGACGACGACGTCGGGGCTGAGCAGGTTGCACACCACCGCGAGCACGCGGCCGAGCGCGTCGCCCGCCTCGGCGAGGATGCGCAGCGCGACCGGGTCCTGGTTCTCGACCGCCTCGATCACGTCCGCCAGCGTGGAGGGGCGCGCGTGGACGCGCGCGTAGTCGGCGATGATCGTGCGCGTCGAGGCCAGGGTCTCGAGGCACCCGCGCGACCCGCAGTAGCACGTCTGGCCGCCGTCGACCACCTGCACGTGGCCCAGCTCGCCCGACAGCCCGCTCGTCGAGCGGTACACCCGGTTGCCCGACACGATGCCGGCGCCGATGCCGCTGGCCACCTTGACGTAGACGAGCGTCCCGGCCACGTCGAACGTCCCGGCGTGCGCGAACGCGCCCAGGTTGGCGTCGTTGTCGACCACGACGTCGATGCCCAGGGCGTCGCGCGCCATGGTCACCAGGTCGTGGCCGGCCCACTCGCGCAGCACGCTCTGCTGCACGACGGCGCCGTCGGGCCCCAGCGACGCGGGCAGCGCGACGCCGCACCGGCGCACCTGTGACCTGCTGAGACCCTCGTTCTCGACCAGCTCGTCGAGCAGCCGCGACGCGAGCGCGAACGTCTCTTCCGGCTGGTGCCCCAGCTCCAGCGCGACCTCGCGGGCGCCGAACGTGCGCCGCGCAGTGTCGCTCCCGACGAGCCGCAGGTGCGAGCGCCCGACGTCGATGCCGACCACCACCGTGTCGTCGGGCACCACCGACACGAGCACGCCCCAGCGGCCGTCGCGCAGCACGCGCTCGGTGCGGATCCGCCCGCCCGCGACCTCGTGGTTCACGATGTTCGACACGGTCGCGGGCGACAGACCCGTGCGCCGCGCGAGATCTGCCTGGAGCTGCGGGCCCCTGACGGCGAGCTGTCTGGTGATGGCCGCCGTGTTCAGTCCGCGCAGCGCGGTCTGGGACCCCGTGCCCTGTGGTCTCCTAGGCATGCCGCATTGTTACGCACCGACCGCGCGCGTTCAATATGTGAAACCGTCCCTGGCTCTCGTCGTCGGTTCGGAGAGTCACACCGCGCGCCCGGCGGCGTGCAGCAGGTCGGTCGCGAAGAAGGACACGTTCTGCGTGAGCGCGGCCTCGACCGTCGAGCCGTCGGGCGCGAACGCGAGGGTCGCCGTCCACACGAACGGCGTGCCCGGGGCGGCGATGCGCAGCTCGAGCGTCCGCTCGTCCGTCCAGGCGTACCCGCCCGCGTACTGCTCGTCTGCACCGGCGGCGTCGGGGTCCATGGAGGGCGACGTGAACTCGTTCCACGCCTGGTGCGCGGCCAGGACCTGCAGCGGCTCGAGGTCCACGGTGAGCAGGCCGTCGGCGTCGCGGTGCACCGTGACGGAGCGCGCCGGCTTCTGGACGCCCGGCGGGGGCGCGACGTCGGGCACGTCGAGCGCGTACGTGCGCCCCTCGATCAGGTCGGCCACGGCGGTCCACGCCTCGCCCGTGGGCAGCGGGAGCGCCAGCGGCCGCGGCGGCAGCGGGTCCCCGGGAGCGTCGGCCTCGCCCGGCCCGAAGGCGGGCACCAGCGCGTCCCACACGGCGTCCATGGTCGCCTGCATGTCGTTCGTCCCCGACGTGATCGCCAGGACGGCGTCGTGCTGCGGCCACACGATGATGAACTGGCCGTGCGCGCCGTCGGCCCGGTAGGCGCCGTGGCGGCACTGCCAGATCTGGTACCCGTAGCCCTGGTGGTTCTCCGTGGCCCAGCCCAGCGACGAGTTGTCGACCAGGTTCGACGAGGCCACGTCGACCCACCCGGCGGGGACGAGCTGCGCGTCGCCCCACCGGCCCCGCTGCAGCAGCAGCTGGCCGAAGATCGCCATGTCCTCCGTGGTGACGGCGAGCCCGTACCCGCCCATGTCGTTGCCGGCCGGGTCCTGCTCCCAGACCGCGCCCGTGATGCCGAGCGGCGCCAGGACGCGCTCGCCGAGGTAGTCGAGCACCCGCCTGCCCGTGAGGCGGGTGACGATCACCGACAGCAGGTAGGTGGCGCCCGAGTTGTACACGTAGCGCGACCCCGGGACGAACGGCACCTCGGCGGCCAGGACCACGCGCGGCCAGTCGGTGCCCTCCTGCTCCCAGACCACGTCGAGGGCGTCGCCCGCGTGGCCGCTCGTCATGGTCAGCAGGTGCCGCACCCGCATCGCAGCCAGGTTCTCGCCCACCTCGGCAGGGGCGTCGTCGGCCAGCAGGTCGACGACGCGGTCCTCGACCGTGAGCAGGCCGTCCGCGACGGCGAGGCCCACGGCCATCGCCGTGAACGTCTTCGAGACGGAGTACATCAGGTGCCGCTGCTCCGGCGCGTGCGGGAACCACCACTGCTCCGCGACCACCGCTCCGTGCCGCAGCACCATGAGGCTGTGGGTCATGCCCCGCTCATCGAGGGCGGCGACCAGGCGCTCCAGCGCAGCCCGGTCCACCCCCGCAGCCTCGGGGGACGTGCGCGGCAGCCGCCGCAGAACCTCGGTCATGCCTGGTCTACCTGTTCGTCGATGATGGTGCCGTCGAGCATCTTGACCACCAGGGGGATGCCCACCAGGCCGCTGCTCGTGATGTCGGGGTCGTCCGCGGAGGAGTCGTCGTACGGGTCCGGGGCCGACGCCGGCGCGCTCGCCGGCCCCCGCGAGGGTGCGGCGAAGCCGTCGCGCGCCTGGAGCGCGTGGCGCTGGACGGCCTCGACGGGCGTCTCGCGGCGGGGTGTCTGCACGGCCGCCGCCGGGGTGGGCGCCGGGGCGCGAACCGTAGCCACCGGCTGCGGGGCCGACGTCGCGGCGCGCGGCCCCGGGTCGGCCGGAGGCTCCGGCTCGTCCTCCGCCGGCGGCTCGTACATCGAGGCACCCGCCAGCCAGGCGGCGTCCTCCTCGTCGTCCACCACCGGCGGGGACGGGACGGGGTCGGGTGCCGGCTTGGGCTCTGGCGCCGGGACGGGTGCCGGCTTGGGCTCTGGCGCCAGGGCGGCCTCGGGCGCCCGGCGCGGCTCCTCGCTCGGGGCTGCTGCGGCCGGGCCCGGATGCGCGGGGTCGTCCGTGTCGGCCTGGTCGTGCGAGGCTCGCCGCGCCGGGGCCGCCTCCCGCGGCCGTGCCGACGGGGTGGCCTCGAGGTCCACGATCTCGATCTGCACCACGACACCGAGGGTCTCGTAGACCGCGTTCGAGATCGTCTCCGTGCGCCCCCGCCGCGCCTGGCCCACCACGTTCGAGGCGAACCCGAGTGTCAGCACGCCGTCGGCGAGGCTCACCACCTGCGCGTGCTCCCCCAGGAACGCTCGCGCGCCGGGGTTCGCGAGGCCGCCGAGCACCTCGCTCCAGCGCCGGCGGACCACCTCGGTGGTGAGCGCCGCGGGCTCGGCGGCCGGGGTCGCGGGCTCCGCTGCCGGAGCGGTGGGGTCAGGCGAAGGCTCGAAGTCAGGCTCGGGCTCGAAGTCCGGCTCTGGCTCCGGCTCCGAAGCCGGGACCTCAGCCACCGGCTGGGAAGCAGCGGGCCGGTCCGGAGCCACCTCAGGCGTCGCCTCGACCTGCGCAGGGACGGCCCGAGCCGGGGCGGCAGCCGCGGCCTCCGGCGCCGCCGCCGGCCGCCGCGCCGCCTGCAGGGCAGCCCGCGCCGCCGCCGCACCGCTCATCCCGCCGGCCGACGGGGCGTCCTCGACCACCGGCTGAACCACGGCCCGCGATGCACCCGCGACCGCGCCGCCGCCGTCGTCCACCCGCCGCACGGGCGCCGCGACGAGCCCGCCGCGCTCCAGCCGCTCCACGCGGGCGGCCAGCCCGGCCGTCCCCTCGTCGGCGCCGGGCAGCAGCAGCCGCGCGCACAGCAGCTCCAGGTGCAGGCGCGGAGACGTGGCGCCCGTCATCTCGGTGAGCGCCGTGTTGACCAGGTCGCCCGCGCGCGACAGCTCCGCCACCCCGAGACGGGCGGCCTGCGCCTGCATCCGCTCGAGCTGGTCCTCCGGCAGGCCGCGCAGCACGGCCCCGGCCGCCTCGCCGGAGACGGCGATGACGATGAGGTCGCGCAGCCGCTCGAGCAGGTCGTCCACGAACCGCTGCGGCGCGTGCCCGGAGGCGATGAGCTGGTCGACCACGCGGAACAACGACGCACCGTCGCGCGCCGCGAGCGCGTCCACTACGTCGTCGAGCAGCGAGGAGTGCGTGTACCCGAGCAGCCCGACGGCAAGGTCGTAGTCGACCACGCCCGACGACGTGCCGGCGATGAGCTGGTCGAGCACGGACAGGGAGTCGCGCACGGACCCGCCACCGGCGCGCACCACGAGCGGCACCACGCCGCCGCCGAGCGTCACGCCCTCGGCCTCGCACAGCGACTCCAGGTATGGCGAGAGCACGTCGGGCGGCACGAGTCGGAACGGGTAGTGGTGCGTGCGCGAGCGGATGGTGCCGATCACCTTGTCCGGCTCCGTCGTCGCGAACACGAACTTGATGTGCGCCGGGGGCTCCTCGACGATCTTGAGCAGCGCGTTGAACCCCGCCGACGTGACCATGTGGGCCTCGTCGATGATGAAGATCTTGTACCGGTCGCGCGCCGGCGCGAACGTCGCGCGCTCGCGCAGCTCGCGCGCGTCGTCGACGCCGCCGTGCGACGCCGCGTCGATCTCGACGACGTCGAGCGACCCCGACCCGCCACGCGCCAGCTCCACGCACGACGGGCAGACGCCGCACGGGGTGTCGATGGGGTGCTCGGGGGTGTTCTGGTGACAGTTCAGGGTGCGGGCGAGGATGCGCGCCGACGTCGTCTTGCCGCACCCGCGCGGGCCCGAGAACAGGTACGCGTGGTTGACGCGGCCGCTGCGCAGCGCCTGCATGAGCGGCGCCGTGACGTGCTCCTGACCGATGACCTCGGCGAACGTCTCGGGCCGGTAGCGGCGGTACAGAGCGGTGGTCACGCGCCCACCCTAGACGCCGTCGCCCACACGGACCCGCCCCGCGGCGCCCCATCCACAGGCGAGCGGCGGCGGGGTCCCGCAGACCCCCGCCGCCGCCCGTCGTCGTTCTGCCGGTGACCTACGGGAGGGCGGTCACGATCGTCTGCCCGAGGGTCGAGGTCCCGTCGCCGTACGTCACGAGGCCCAGGTACCGGGTGGCCGCGGCGAGCCCGGACCAGCCGAGCGTCACGGTGGCCGTCTTGGCCGTCGTCACCGTCTGGCTCGCCGGGGTCGCGGTGAGGTTGCCCGCGGCGCCCGCGGTGACCGCGAACCCGTTGATGTGCACCACCTGGCTGCCGCTGGGGGCGGCGTACAGGTGCGCGAACACCGCGTACTTGCCACTGGGGTTGGTGAGCGTCACGGACTCCTGCGCCGTGCCGCCACCGCTCGACCCGACCTGCGCGCCGAGCGACCCGTCCGCGTTGAGCCGGTAGACGTACAGGTCGACGTCGGTCCCGGTGGGGTAGTCGGCGTCGTAGGTGGCGAACCTGGCCAGCTGCGCCCCCGTGAGGTCGACGTCGGTGCGGCCGATCCACGGCGCGACCTGCGGCGCGAACGTCGTCGCGTTCGCGGTGAGCGACGTGTCGGTCACCGTGGCCGGGGCCAGCCCCGACACCGTCGACGTCAGCGTGCCCGAGTACCCGGGCGTCAGCGAGACCGCCGACGTGCCGGACGCGCCGTTCACCTGCGCCTCGGCCGGCGCCGCGAGCGGGGTGGGCTGGACGGCGATCGGGCTGCGCACGGAGTGCCCGCCCTTGCCGTTCTCCACCCAGGTCAGCGACCCGAAGGACCACTGCCCCAGCGGCGCCGTGGTGCGCGTGAGCGTCACCGTGTACGACGCCGACTGCCCCTGGCGCAGCACCAGCGACTCGGGGCTGACCTTCGCCTTGAAGCCCGTCGGCGCCTTGACCGTCACCTTGTACGCGTGCGACCCGGCGGCCGGCGAGACGTCGGTGACGGTGCGCGTGACGGTCTGCGACCCGGCCAGCCCGGCGATCGCGATCGACGGGTAGTTGAGGTCGCTGGGGTCGATCGAGCCGTAGTTCTGGGGCTCGCAGTAGGCCGCCGAGTAGACGAGCTGGAACTGGCCGATGCCGCACGCGTACGCCACCCAGTCGGGCAGCGACGAGTCGTACACCAGGCCGGGGTCGAACGCCGGCGCCGGAGCCACCTGGCCGGACCCGTAGTTGAGCGGGGTCGCGAGCTTGCCGATGCGGGTGATCGGGTTGCCCTGGTTGGTGGTCTGCGTCGCCGTCGTCATGAGCGCCGACTTGATCTCCATGGCCGACCAGTCAGGGTGCGCACCCTTGAGCAGGGCCGCGATGCCCGCGACGTGCGGCGCCGCCATCGACGTGCCGGACTCCGCGAAGAAGTCGTTGTTGCGGTTGACGGGGTTGGCCGGGGAGACCGCGGCGATGACGTCGACGCCGGGGGCCTCGATGTCCGGCTTCAGCAGGTCACCGCCGCCCGCGACCGCGGGACCGTACGAGGAGAAGTCGGCGATGGCCGGCGCTTCGGCCGGCTTGGGGTCGATCGGCGAGAGGGTCGCCGTCGGGCTGCTGGCCGAGTCCGCGTACGCCTTGATCGCGGCGCCCGAGACGTTGTCGACGTGGATGGACGGGACGCCCATGAAGTCGGCCTCGAGCGACCCCGGACCCGGGTTGTACATGATGATCCCGGCGCCACCTGCCGCCAGCACGGCCGTGCCCTTGTCGACGCGCCCGTTGGTGCCGCGCTCGCAGAGCACGATCTTGCCCGCCACCTTGGCGGGGTCGAGCACCGGCGTCACGCCGTTGGAGCGGTCGTTGTCGGCGTCCGAGAAGCACAGCGTCGCCGCCTCGGCGGAGGCACCCGGCAGCCCGGCGTTCGCAGCGTCCACCAGGGCGGTGGACGGCAGGCCGGCCAGCTCGCCGAGACCCTTGTAGGCCTGGCCGTTGCCGAGCGTCACGCTGCGCGACGTGTTCCGGTCGTCGGTGCCCGCCGCGACCGTGGTGACCCACGGCGCGTTGTGGTTGACCTGCGAAGGCGTGTCGTTCCCCGCGCCGTCGACGCCCGAGTTGCCCGCCGAGGCCGAGACGAACACGCCCGCCTGGGCCGCGAACATGAACTCGAGCTCGACCGGGTCGACGATGTACGTCGTGCTGCCCGAGATCGAGTAGTTGATGACGTCCGCGCCGTCGGCCACGGCGTCGTCGACGGCGGCCATGAGGTCCACCGTCGAGCCCGAGGCCTCGCCGCTGGCGGCGTCCTCCCACAGCGCCTTGTAGACGGCGATGCGCGCCGCGGGCGCCATGCCCGACGCGATACCGGTCGCCTTGCCGTCGATGGTCGTCGGGACGCCGAAGTCGCCCGCCGCCGTCGACGCCGTGTGCGAGCCGTGCCCGTCGAAGTCGCGCGGCGAGGCGAACTCGCCCGCCGGCACCGCGCCGGCCGCGTGGTAATACCGCGCACCGATCACCTTGTTGTTGCACGTCACGGGGTGGTCCGTGCCCGCCTGGCACGTGCCGTGCCACTTCGCGGCGATGGCGGCGTCGTCCGCCCGCGGCGTCGGCAGGGCAGCGAACGCGGGGTTCTCGGGCCAGATGCCCGTGTCGATGTCGGCCACGATCACGCCCGCGCCCGCGTTGGCGTTCCCGCCGAACTGCGTGGCCCAGACGCCGTTCGCGCCGTCGAGGCCCAGGTAGCTGGGCGTCTCCACGGCGTCGGCGTGGACCGTCTCGTTCTTCCACACGCGCAGCACGCCCGAGGTCTTGGACAGGTCGGCTGCCTGCGCCGCGGTGAGCCGGGCCGCGAACCCGTTGAAGCTGGTGGCGTAGTCGCGCACGCTCGCGCTCGCCGCCACGCCTGCCGACGCCAGCACCGCCTTGTGCGACGCCGTCAGGTGAGACTTGTAGGCCTTGGCGGCCGGGGCGGCCGAGTCGAGCTTCTTGCCCTTGGCCGGCTTGGTGGCAGCCAGCCCATCGACCCCGCCCGCGTAGGACGCGACAGGGTCGCCCGTCGTCTGGACGATGTAGAGGTCGGACGATCCGTCCGACGCTGTCGCCGCCCCCGCGACCGGGGCGGCCGCGCAGGTGGTGACGAGGGCTGCCGTCGCAGCCGTGGCGATCAGGAGTCGGCGCCGTCGCGCCGTGGGTCGAGCGGTTGTCACAAAAGACCTCCGGCACTCCTGGCGGGCTCGGTCGGCCCGCGCACGTGCGTCGACCCTACGAGTGACGTGTTTCACACAGGAGACGACACGCGCACGCTCGGGTTGCGCGTGTCGAGCGCCCAGGGTCACCGGCGCAGCGCGCGCCTCGCCAGCCCGTTGCCCAGCAGCTGCACCAGCTGCACCACCACCACGATGATGACGACGACGGCGAACGTGACGCCCCAGTCGTACTGCTGGTAGCCGTGCACGATGGCGAAGTCGCCCAGCCCGCCGGCGCCCATGTAGCCACCGATGGCCGACATGTCGAGCACCGCGACGAACAGGAACGTGTACCCGAGGATCAGCGGTGCGAGCGCCTCCGGCACCAGCACGGTCCGCACGATCCGCCACGGCGAGGCGCCCATGGCCCGCGCCGCCTCGACCACGCCCGGGTCCAGGCCCACGAGGTTCTGCTCCACGAGCCGCGCGAACGCCATCGACGCCATGACCGACATCACGAACGTGAACGCCTCGATGCCGATGATCCGCCCGGTCACCACCTTGGTCACCGGCCCGAGCAGGGCGATGAAGATGATGAACGGGATGGGCCGCAGCAGGTTGATGATGACGTTGAGGATCGCGAACACGACGCGGTTGGCCAGCAGGTTGCCGGGCCGGGTCAGGTAGAGCCCCAGCCCGATGACCAGGCCGAAGAACCCGCCCGCGACCAGCGTGATCGCCACCATGTAGAGGGTCTCGCCCGCCGCCTGCCACAGCTGCGGGCCCAGGGTTGCCCAGTCCATCAGTCCCGTCCTTCCGTCGCCCGTGCGGCGGTCCCGAGGTCGCCGACGGCGGTCACTGCGCGCAGGCGCCCGATCGCGGCGTCGACGGCGTCGTCGGGCCCGGTGAGCTCGAACGTGAGCGAGCCGTACGGCTTGTCGGCCACCTCGGTGATGCCGCCGTACACGACGGCGGGGTCCACGCCGGCGTCGCGCAGCACCTGCGTGATCGCGCGGGTGGACCCGGTGACCTCGTCGATGCCGACGACGACGAGCCGCCCCGGGTGGCGCTCGCGCAGCCGCGCGAGGGTCTCGTCGGACGGGCGGTCCCGCAGCGACGTGCCGACGAACCGCCGGGTGACGTCGGCCTTCGGGCTGGAGAAGATCTCGTACGCGCCGCCCGTCTCGACCACCTTGCCGTGCTCCATGACGGCCACGCGGTCGCACACGTAGCGCACCACGTCCATCTCGTGCGTGATGATCACGACGGTGATGCCGAGCTCCCGGTTGACCCGCTGGAGCAGGCGCAGCACCTCGCGCGTGGTCTCCGGGTCGAGGGCGCTCGTGGCCTCGTCGGCGAGCAGGATGCGCGGGTTCGTGGCGAGCGCGCGGGCGATGCCCACGCGCTGCTTCTGCCCGCCGCTCAGCTGCGACGGCCGCGCGTCCGCCTTGTCGGCGATGCCCACGAACTCGAGCAGCTCGCGCACGCGCGCGTCGCGCTCGGCGCGCGGCCACCGCGCCACCTCGAGCGGGTAGGCAACGTTCCCCGCGACGGTGCGCGAGGACAGCAGGTTGAACTGCTGGAAGATCATGCCGATGCCGGCACGGACCTCCCGGAGCCTGGCCTCGCCGAGCCCCGTGAGGTCCGTGCCGCCCACCACCACGGACCCCGACGTCGTGCGCTCGAGCGCGTTGACCAGCCGCACGAGCGTGGACTTCCCGGCGCCGGAGTAGCCGATGACGCCGAAGATCTCGCCGGCAGCGATGTCGAGGGTCACGCCGTCGACGGCCCGGACCTCGGGCCGCCGACGACCGCCCGGGAACACCTTGGAGGCGTCCCGGAAGCTGATGATGGGTTCGGTCACGAGGCTCAGCCCTGGGCCTTCTCGTTCTTCTCGATCGTGGCGAGGATCGACTGGAGCTGCGCCGGGCTGTTGTCCTTGATCACGCCGGTGCCGCCCGACGCCTCGACCACGCCGTCAGTGATGGCGGTCTGGTGGTAGATCTCGACGAGCTTCTTGAACGTCGCGTTGTTCGCGTCGGCCTTCCGGGACACGAAGATGTTGATGTACGGGTCGTTGGCCGAGGAGTCCGCGTCGGTCGTGTAGACGGGCTTGCGGCTGGCCGCCGGGAGGTTGGGCACGTAGTCGTTGTTCACGACGGCGGCGTAGACCTTCGGGTCGCCGAGGGCCGCGGGCGTCTGGTCGGCCTTCAGCGCCGTGACCTTCACCTTGGACTTGGCGGTGTCGACGTCGGCCGGCGTCGAGAACGACGTGCCGCCGCCCTTGAGCGTGACGAGCCCGGCGTCCTGCAGCACCAGTAGCGCGCGGGCCTGGTTGGAGGCGTCGTTGGGGATGGCCACCTCGGCGCCGGCCGGGATCTTGGCGACGTCGGTCACCTTGGTCGAGTAGAGGTTCAGCGGGTAGACCGCGGTGGCGCCGATGGGCGTCAGGTCGCTCTTGGTCTTGACGTCGTAGTCCGCGAGGAACTGCAGGTGCTGGAACTGGTTGAGGTCCAGGTCGCCGTCCGTCAGGCCCTGGTTGGGCAGCTGGTAGTCGCTGAAGTTCTTCAGCTCGACGTAGATGCCGGCTTCCTGGGCCTTCTGCTGGAACGTCTTCCAGTAGTCCTCCCCGTTGGAGACGATGCCGATGACGACTGGGTCGGACTTGGTGCCGGCCGACGCGGTGGTGTCGCCACCACCGGCGATCCCGCAGCCCGACAGCGCGAAGGCGGCGACGAGGCCGAGGGCGGCGAACGAGCGGGCGGCGACAGAGATACGGGTGCGAGACATGGCTGTTTCCTTCACATGGCGTGGTTCAGGGCGCACGCGCCCGGCGGTCGGACGACCGCGGCGGTGCGGGGAGACAGGGGCCGACGACGTCGGCGCGGCCGCGAGGGCAGGCGCTTGCGGGAGCGCCCGGGCTCAGCGAGCCGCGCGCGGCATTCGCCCGGTGACGCCGACGCCGCAGCACATGACGCCGCGCGGACAAGAGCGCGGGGCCAGGGCGAGCGTCGGGGTGTCGGGCATGGCGCCATCATGCGGGGTGGCCCGTCGCCGAATCCACTTTCTGGGCGGGAAATCCCGCGATACGGGACGAACGCGTCTCGCATATTAGGAATGCGCAGGTCAGGGCGTCATCGCCGTCACCGTGCGCGGGCATGAAAGGACCCCCCGCACACCCGTCAGAGCGCACCTACCCTTGCTGCCTTCCGGCCCTGGGGGAGTTCGGCGCGATGACGCCGCACGAGGGGTCTGCGCACCAGCCTAACCGCTGCGGCGGCCGTGGCCGAAATCCGTCGGTCCGGTTCGGGAGCACCGCCGTCGTCGGGGTATCCTTCTCGGGCTGCCTGCGCCGTGACGGCCCAGGAGCGCACCAGGAGGATTCGCCTAGCGGCCTATGGCGCACGCTTGGAAAGCGTGTTGGGTTCACGCCCTCACGGGTTCAAATCCCGTATCCTCCGCCGACAGAGGCCCGGAATCGCGAGATTCCGGGCCTCTTTGCTTGCCCGAACCGTGACCTGCAGGGCCGCGTCACCCGCCCGCGACGCGCCCATACTCGAGAGATGGCTCGCAGGAAGCACCGGAACCAGCCCGTGAGCCGGGCACCGGACGCCGCCACCGCCGACGGCATCCGCGCCACGGTGCACGGGACGCTCGGCATGCGCTCGCCGACGCGCGTCGCCGAGGTGCGAGCCCCCGGCGACCTGGACGTGATGTTCGACGACGCCCGCGAGTCCGAGGCCGCGGCCCGCGAGGTCCGGCAGTGGCTGGACTCGCTCCGCCACAGCGGGCGGCTCTAGGGGCGTCGGCTCACCACGCCCCGGTGAGGGGCTCGCCGCCCGGGCCCAGCTCCCCCGCCTGGGCGACGGCCGCGGCGACCCGGTCGACCAGCACGAGAGCCGCCTCCAGGGCCCGCCGCTCGTCGTCGTCCAGCGCATCGCGGAGCGCGGCCGCGAGCGCGCCGACGCGCCGGACGCGGTCGGCGCCGAGCGCGCGCCTGCCCCGCAGCGTGAGGCTCAGCACCTTCTTGCGGGCGTCGCGCGGGTGGGCGGCCGCGGCCACATGGCCGCCGGCGACCAGGTCGGCGACCGTGGCGGCCATGGTCTGGTGGCGCACCCTGCGCGCCGCGGCGAGCTCGGCCGTCGTCATCGCGCCGCGCGCGTCGAGCAGGTCGAGCACCGCCGCGGGGATCGGGGCGATCTGGTCGCCCCCGCGCGTGCTGCGCACCAGCGCGCCGACGGACTGCCGCAGGTGCGCTGCAAGGTCGAGGTTCGGGTCGCTCACTCCGCCATAGTACAGGTCAACCTGTACAGTCTCGCCTGGATACTGTCGCCACGAAGGAGCCCGTCATGCAGCTGACCAAGCACGTCCACGCCTGCGTCTCCCTGGCCAAGGAGGGCCGGCGGATCGTCATCGACCCCGGTACGCTCACGCCTGACGCCGCCGAGGCGGTCGCCGCCGCCGACGTCGTGCTCATCACGCACGAGCACTTCGACCACGTCGACGAGGCTCTGGTCGCGGCGGCCCTGGCGGCCCGGCACGCGCTGCGGGTCTACGGGCCGGCGAGCGTCGTCGAGCGCTGGGCGGAGCACGGCGACCAGGTGCGCGCCGTCGCCGCCGGCGACGCGTTCACCGTGGCCGGGTTCGACGTCGTCGTGGCTGGTGACCTGCACGCCGAGATCCACCGGGACGTGCCCCGGCCCGCGAACGTCGGCTACCTCGTGGACGGCCGGGTCTACCACCCCGGCGACTCGTACGGCGTGCCGCCGTTCGCCGTCGAGACGCTGCTGCTGCCCACCAGCGGGCCCTGGACCCACCTGGCCCAGGCCGTCGAGCTGGTGCGGGCCGTGGCGCCGCAGCGCCTGGTGCAGATCCACGAGGTGATGCTCAGCGACATCGGCCAGCAGTCCATGGCCCGGTTCCTGAGCCCGGAGATGCTGAGCCCGGTGCCGCTGACGATCGTGCCGCCCGGTGACACGATCACGGTCTGAGCTGCGGCGGGTCGTCAGGCTCCCGCGGCGCTCTCACGCCGCGAGAGCCTGACAACCCGGGGCGAAGGCTCAGCCGAGCGCCGGCACCGCGTTGGCGATCAGCTCGCGCGCCTGCTGCGGGAACCACGCGCCGGCGGCCGGGTCGACCATGCCGCGCTCGGGGTCCGTGGTGCCGGGCACGCCGCGCTGGCACGAGCCGTCCGACTCGCCCGGCACCTTGATCCACAGGTAGCCGGCCACCAGCGGGTCACCGGTCTGGAGCGTCGGGCGCAGGCCCAGGCCGCGGCCCGGAGGGTTGCACCAGTCCTGCTTGTCGGCCCCGGCCGGGTAGCTCGGGTACGTCGACGTCGCCGGGTTCCACGGGCCCAGGCCGTTGCGCGACGTGTCCACCACGAACTTCGCCGTCGGCTGCACGTCCCCGAGCTGCGACGCGTACCGGGAGTCCACGCCCGCCGTGTTCGCGGCGGGGTCGGCGTTCCCGGACGTCCACTTCTCGTAGTTGTTCATCGCGACGCCCGACCACCCGTTCGCGGGGCCGCCGTTCCAGTACTGGTTGCCGCAGTCGCCGTACCCGCCCAGGTTGTGCGTCACGAGCGCGATGCAGTCCGAGATCCAGTGGCCGTACGCCACGGAGTTCTCGGTGAACTGGTAGTTCGAGGCGTTGAGGAAGAACCCGTCCGCCTTCGTCACGCCCGCCGCGAGCAGGCGGCTGGCGTTCTCGCCCACGTTGAGCCAGGCGGAGTGGCCGGCGTCGAGGAACACCTGGGTGGCCGGGTGGGCCTTGAGCGCGTCGACGGCGTGGTTGAGCATCGCGTACCGGTCGGACTCCGCCGTCGCGGGGTCCGCCTCGGCGGGCTGACACCAGTCCTTCGAGCCGTCGAGGTTGGTGTGGAACGGGATGATGCCGAGGCCGTCGGGCTCGAGGATCACGATGGCGGGCTGGTTGCCGATGCCGGCGGCGAACGCGTCGATCCAGGCGTCGTACGCGGCGGGCGACGTCGCGCCGCCCGCGGAGTACTGGGAGCAGTCGCGGAACGGGATGTTGTAGGCCACGAGCGTCGGCGTGCCGCCGGCGTCGGCGGCGCGGTTCACCACGTTGTGGACCTGGTTGCGCACCTGCTGCGGGGTGCCGCCGGTGAACCAGTCCGCTGTCGGGACCGCCGACAGTGCCAGGGCGTCGGCCTTGGCCTGGCCCTGCAGGTGGTCCTCGGAGATGTGTCCCTTCGCGGCGGGCTGGTTGTCGACCCACAGCGTGCCGCCGCCGGCGGCCACGGCGGGGCTCGCGATGAGCGCTGCGGCGCCGGCGAGCGCCGCGACCAGCGCCGCCGTGCGTGGGGTGGTGATGCGTGACATGCGATCTCCTTCGATCTCGCGCGACGACGACGTCGCGGCGTGCCATGGGTGGGAGCGCTCCCACTCGTTCGCGAGACCCACTGTGCTGTGTCCCGGACCACGCGTCAAGACACGGAGCAGGCCCCGTGCGTGTGGCGATGTGGTGTGGGCGCCGTGACCATCGCTGCGGATTCCCCCAGGCGGCGTCAAGGCTCCCCCTACGCTGGTCGCCATGATCTTCAAGGCCGTCGGGGAAGGGCGCCCCTACCCGGACCACGGGCTCGTCAGCGCCACCGACTGGGCGGACGTCCCTCCGCGCCAGGTGCGCCTCGACGAGCTCGTGACCACCAAGCGGACGCTCGACCTCGACCGCCTCCTCGCCGAGGACTCGACCTTCTACGGAGACCTGTTTGCGCACGTCATCGAGTACGACGGCGTCCTCTACCTCGAGGATGGCCTCCACCGCGCCGTGCGCGCCGCCCTGCAGCAACGACCGGTGCTCCACGCCCGGGTTCTCACCCTCCGGTAGTTTCACCCCGTGAGCTCTCCCGTCCAGGACCCGGCCCGTGTCGCGCGCCGCCGCCGCGAGCACGAGCGGCAGGCGGCCATCTACGGCGTGCTCGTCGCCGTGCTCGTGCTGATCGGCCTCTTCGCCCTCGCCGTCTACACGGGCGCGATCACGCCGCCGTTCGCCCGTGGCATCACGCAGAACGTCGAGGCCCCCGTGACCGCGCCGTGCCTCCCGAAGGTCAAGGACCAGCCCGACGGCGCGCTGCCTGTCGCGTACGGCTCGATCCACCTGAACATCTACAACGCGTCCGGGGTGGCCCAGATCGCCACGGCGAACAAGACGGTGCTCGAGCGCCGCGGGTTCGTCGTCGGGACGGTGGGCGACTACACCAGCGTGATCCAGCTCAACGAGCTGCGGTTCGGCGAGAAGGGCATCGTCGCGG
The DNA here is from genome assembly GCA_009783295.1 of Promicromonosporaceae bacterium. Lineage (GTDB taxonomy): Bacteria > Actinomycetota > Actinomycetes > Actinomycetales > Cellulomonadaceae > Xylanimonas. The sequence goes on along the minus strand of WRHK01000018.1, from coordinate 32,781 downwards.
CGTACACGGTCGCGGCGCAGTTCCCGCGCATGCGGATGGTGCTCGACGCCCGCACCGACGCCTCGGTGTCCCTGCTGGTGGGCAAGGAGTACGACCGCCCGCTGGACGAGGGCAAGGTGACCATCGCCCCCGACCACCCGCTGAAGAACATGGCGGGCTGCAAGCCGGCGACGGAGCTCACCCCGTCGCCGGCCCCGGCCAAGCCGTCGCCCGCCGCGAAGAAGTAGCCCCTACGCCTCGGCGGGGACCGCGCCGGTCGCGCGGCCGATCGAGCGCATCACGTGGAAGATCACCAGCGCCGCGGCGGTGCCCAGCGCGATGCCCGCGAACGTGAGGTCGCCGACCACCCAGGTGAAGTTGGCGATGCCGATGATGAGCGGCACGGCGGCCGTCGTGAGGTTCACCGGGTTCGAGAAGTCGACCTTGTTCTGCACCCAGATGCGGGCACCGAGGATGCCGATCATGCCGTAGAGCATGGTGCCGGCACCGCCGAGCACACCCCCGGGCACGGTGGCGATGAGCGCCCCGAACTTGGGGAAGAGCGAGAGCACGAGCGCCGCGAACGCCGCGACCCAGTAGGCCGCCGTCGAGTAGACGCGGGTGGCCGCCATGACGCCGATGTTCTCCGCGTACGTGGTGGTGCCCGAGCCGCCGCCCAGGCCCGCGAGGGTGGTGGCGACGCCGTCGGCCAGCAGCGCACGGCCGGTGAGCTTGTCGAAGTTGCGGCCCGTCATCGCGGCGACCGACTTCACGTGGCCGACGTTCTCGGCGATGAGCACGAGGACCACCGGCAGGAACAGGCCCAGCACGGACGGGTCGAACGACGGCCCGTGGAAGGTCGGCAGGCCGAACCAGGCGGCCTGGCGCACGGCGTCGAACGTGACCTGGCCCTGGATCACCGCGGCGGCGTAGCCGATGACCACGCCGACCAGGATCGAAAGACGCCCGAGCATGCCCTTGAACAGCACCGACACGAGGATGATCGCGGCCAGCGTCACGAAGCCCGTGACCGGCTGCGTCTTGAAGTTGCTGTACGCCGACGGCGCCAGGTTGAGGCCGATGAGCGCCACGATGGTGCCCGTCACGACGGGCGGCATGACCTTGTCGATCCAGCCGCCGCCCGTGAAGTGCACGACCACGCCGATGACGGCGAGCAGCAGACCGGTGGCGAGGATGCCGCCGATCGCGACGCCGAGGTCGCCGTTCGCGCCCTTGGCCGCGGCGATCGGCGCGATGAACGCGAAGCTCGACCCCAGGTAGCTGGGCAGGCGGTTGCCCGTGATGAGCAGGAACCCGATGGTGCCGATCGCGGAGAAGAACAGCGTGGTCGACGGCGGGAAGCCCGTCAGCAGCGGCACCAGGAACGTCGCACCGAACATGGCCACGACGTGCTGCAGGCCGATGCCGACGGTGCGGGGCCAGGTGAGTCGCTGGTCGGGGGCGACGACCGCCCCGGGGGCGAGGGTCTTGCCGTCGCCGAGGAGGTTCCAGCCCAGCGCGGGGCGGGGAGTGGCGGCCATGCTGCTCCGTTCGTGAAGGTCGTGTGAAAAGGGGCCCGTCGGGGGCCACCGTAGTGGGTGGCCCCCGCGGGCCCGAACACGCCTCGGCGCCAGGAGATGCGTCACTCCCGCGTCAGGATCCAGGCCAGGAGCCAGGATCTCGTGTCCCCGTCGTCGATGCGGGCCGCCGGGAGGGTGCGGGCGACGTCGAGCGCGTGCGCGGCGTCGTCCGGGCCGCCGAGCGCGGCGTACGCGAGCAGCTGGTCGCCGAAGGGGACGTCCCACCGCTGCGGGTCGGCCCAGAGGTCGCCCGGGGAGGTGGCGAGCGCCTCGGCGAGGTTCGCGCGGATGCGCGCGCCGCGGTCGGGCGGGGTGCCGCCCGGACCCGCCAGGTAGCCCGACGCCGGCGTGACCGGCAGCACCTCGATGGCGAGCGGCGCGCTCGGGTCGGCCGAGAACCAGGTGGCGTGCTCCCGCTTGCCGCCCCAGACCAGGGAGGTGACCTGCGCGCCGATCCCCGCGACGGCCGGGTCGTGCGTGTCGGGTGCCACCCAGTAGTCGCGGGCCGACGCCGCCTCGGAGGCGAGCAGCCAGCGCGCCTCGGCCTCGCGGGGTGCGTCGCCGCGCACGGCCTCCCACAGGGCGAGCCCGTTCCAGGCGTTCACGGCCTCCGACGACGACTCCTGGTTGTTGCCGTCCGCGAACGGCGCGTAGCCGGAGGCCCAGGAGTGCCCGGCGAAGGCGTCGAAGACGCGGAGCGCCGGCAGGTCCGGCCCGTGGCCTGTGGGCACCGGGCCCGACGCGGCGACGTCGGCGGCGAGCAGGTCGACCACCGGGGCGATCGCCTGGGTGAGCGTGCCGTCACCGTGCTGGGCGTCGTCGGCGGCCGCGATGGCCGCCGCCTCGAGGAAGTACCCGTAGTGGAAGTGGTGGTCGTTCGCCTGCTCCGACCCGAACCCGTCGGCCAGCCCCACGACCGTGGCCTGCACGGGGTCGAGCACGAAGCAGTGGTCGGCCCGCTGGGTGCAGCCCTTCGGGTCGGTCCACTGCCGCAGCTCCCGGTCCAGGCGCGTGCGGAGCAGGGTCGCGGCGTCGTGCCGGCCCAGCGCGGTGGCGAGGGTCAGCAGGTGGGCGTCGCGGGCGAGGGCCTTGCCGCCGAAGTACGTGTCCGCCGGGTCGGCGGGCGCGTCAGGCCCGGCGAGGCGCCGGGCGTCGGCGGCGACCGACGTGGCGAGCTCGGCGCGCTGGGCCGCGGGCAGATGGGCGACGTCGAGCGTCGCGGCCGGGGCCACCGCCGGGACCGACCACGCCGCCGTCCGCCCCAGGCAGGCCGTCGCCGTGCCGAGCACGGTCGCGTAGCCGCCCAGCCCGGCGCAGTCGAGGTCGCCGCCGGGGGCCGCGTCGGTCTGGTGCGGCAGCCGCACGACGGCGGTCGCCGCGCCGTAGTCGACGGCAGTCGAGGCGGCGCGGGAGCCGGCGGCGTACCGGAGCGTGGTGCGGGTGACCGGGGCGGCGGCGGCCGTCGCGAACCTGGCCGCCCGCTGGTCGTCGGCCCCGAGACCGTCGGGCAGCGCGACCCAGGCGACGTGCCCACCCCGCGGGACGCGGACGGAGCGCCCGTCGGCCGCGAGCGCCGGGGCGGCGGGCCTGCCGTCGCCCCCGGTCGCGACCAGCAGCCAGGTGCGGTCGCCGACCTTCGCGACGGCGGAGTCGTCCGGCCCGCCGGGCGCGAAGGCCACGTCAAGACCCAGCGTGGCGGCCGTCGTCGACGTCCAGTGGAGCACGGGTGACCCCTCGACGATCGTGAGCCTGCCGGGCCCGAGCGTGACGGTCACCGACGCCGTGTCGTAGGCGGTGACCTGGGGCGTCGCCGCGCCGGGCACCGTGACGGTGACCTGCGGGGCGTAGGGCCCGAACGCGCCCTTGGCCGTGGTGGTGACCCGCGGGACGCCCACGCCGAACCCGGTGGGCGTGACCCCGACGGCGAGCGGCAGCGGGAAGACGGGCTGTGGCGCCGGGCCGAGGGCGAGGGACGAGAACCACCGGTTCGTCGGCGGGGCCAGGCCTCGGGCGAGCCGCATCACCGGCGCGGGCGCCACCTGGCGGGTGGGCAGGATGGACGGGTCGGCGTCGGGCGGTGCGGGCGGCGCCGCGGGGGTCCCCTCCGTGCGGGAGCCCGACCCGGCGGGCCCGTGCTCGCACCCCGCCAGCAGGAAGGCCGCGAGCGCCGCCGCGGCCAGGAGCACGACGGCCGCACGTGCCGCCCTCACAGTCCGGCCACCTTCCGCCGGAACCCGTCCAGGGCGGCGAACACCGTGGAGAGCGGCCCCTGGGGGGCGAGCCGGACGCTCGCGACGACGGGCGTGCCCGTCTGCGTGAGCGCCCCGCCGGCCCCGGAGCGCAGGGAGGGCGCCGCGACCTTGGCGGTCACGACGGCCTTGGCGTCGGCGTTGTCGACGGTGTAGCCGCTGACGGTGCCGGTGAGGGTGCGGCGGTCGGGCAGCGCGACCTTGACGGGCGCGCCGACGGCGAGCCGGGTCAGGTCGGTGGGGTCGACCAGGAACTTCGCCTGGACGTACGCGGTGCTGGACTCGTCGATCGTCGCGAGCACCTGGCCGCCGGGGATGTACTGGCCGCGCGTGACGGTGACGTCGGTGACGGTGCCGGGGGCGGGCGCCAGCACCGTCATCGTGCCGTCCGGCGAGACCTGGTACGCGTCGGTCTTGGCAGCCAGGACGCCTTGGGAGATGTCGTGGGCGAGCCGCAGGCTGGTGACGGTGAGCACGGGCTGGCCGGCGCGGACGCGGTCGCCGGGGGCGACGAGCGCGGCGGTGACGGTGCCGGGGTAGTCCACCCCGACGTCGACGTTCTGGGTCTGCACGGTGGCCAGGAAGCTGGTGACCTGGCCGTCGCGGCGCCCCAGCACCCACGTCAGCCCGGTGACCAGCACGGCGACGGCGAGCACCCCGCCCACGAGGCGGGCCCACGCGCCGCGGCTCATGACGCGCTCCCGAGGTGGCGTACGGAGACTCGGACGGCACGCCTCCCGGCGACGTCCTCCCGCGCGGCCGTCACCAGGAACCCGCCCAGGATGAGCGTGTTGATGACGTTCCACGCGAGCGCCGCGGTGATCATCGGGTCGCCCCACTGCCGCAGCACCCCGACCACCGAGGTGAGCAGCAGGAACACGAACGTGACGGTCTGCGGGACGATGAACTCGAAGGGCGAGCGGTGCCCGCCCTTGGTGCCGGTGACGTGCCAGGCCTGCTGCCTGCCGGTCAGGGCGTTGCGGAACGCCTTGAGGTAGATCGGGAACGACACGGCGCTGAGCAGCAGCACCTCCCACCGGAACGAGCCGAGCGTGAACGTCGCGATCGCGATCTGCAGCGCGTAGAACCCCAGGTAGTTGAGGGCCCACTGCGCCGGCGGCAGGGTGGACGACATCGGGGTGAGGTCCAGGAAGATGTAGAGCGGCGGCACCAGCAGCAGGATCGCGGGGACCATGCCGGACATGTAGTGCGTGGCCGTGACCAGGTACTGCAGCCGCTGGTCGACGGTCAGCCGCCGGTCGCGGGACAACGGGTTGTGCTGCAGCAGGATCTCGAACCCGCCGGTGGCCCAGCGCAGCTGCTGCTTGGAGTACGCCTCGATGGTCTCGGGCGTGTCCCCCACGGCGAGGGTCGTCGGGATGTAGACCGACTTCCAGCCGCGTTCGTGCAGGTGGATGGACGTCCACACGTCCTCGGACTTCGAGTCGGTGTACATGCCGCCGACGTCGTCGATCGCCGTGCGGCGGAACACCACGTTGGTGCCCACGCAGAACGCGGCGTTGAACCGGTTCCGGCCCGGCTGGACGAACCGGTAGAAGAGCTCCTGCATGTAGCCGGCGCCCCGCGAGATGGTGGAGCGCATGTTGCCGTAGGTCTGCGGCGTCTGGACGAACGCCACCTGGGCGTCCACGAAGAACGGGATGGTCTCGGTGAGCAGCTCCGGCTCGGGCACGAAGTCGGCGTCGAGGATCACGTAGAAGTCGCCCTTGGCGATGGTCAGGGCGTGGTTGACGTTGCCGGCCTTCTGGCCGCCGCCGCTGAGCCGGCGCACGTAGCGCGCGCCGAGGCGGGCGGCGAGGCGGCGCACGTCGTCGGACCGGCCGTCGTCGCACACCCAGGTGCGGTGCGCGCCGCGGACGGCGACGGCGGCCGCGACGGTCGCCTCGATCTTGTCGAGCTCCTCGCCGCAGGTCGTGACGAGGATGTCGACGACGACCGGCTGGCCGTCGAGGTGCAGGGTCCAGCGGGTGGGGTCGTCCTCGGCGCGGTCCGCGAGGATCTGCGGGACGTCGAAGAGCTGGCCGGCGGCGTGGTGGAACCGGAAGTCGCGCGGGTCGTACCCGGCCGACAGCACGGTCCACATGGCGGCGAGCGCCTGCGCGACGAGCACGGACTCGGCGAGCACCACCAGGAGCCACGGCAGCAGGTCGCCCCGGTTGTGGGGGTTCAGCAGGAAGCCGGCGTACGCGACGATGCCGAGCGTCGCGAGCAGCACCAGCAGCATGAGCGACGGCGAGGTGGCCGACGCGTTCGGACGACGGCGGGAGCCGGGTCCGGTCCCGGCGAGCGAGGCGTCGGGTCTGTGGGTGGCGGGCAGGGGGTCGAGCACCAGCGAGTCGAGGTAGGCCATGTCGGTCCTCCGAGCCGGGAGGGCGGGCACGTGCCGTCGCGCTAGGAGCAGCGGCCGGGGGCCGCGACGCCAGGCGCGCCGGGATGCGGCGACGTCATCGGCGTCGGGACAGGTCGGTTGTCGCTGCGGGGACTCTCGTCCGTGCGCGGTCACCGTAGGCACACGCTGTGGCGCGTGTCACCCCGTGGGGGCGAACTCGTCGGCGGCGCGCCCTCAGGCGCCGACCGCCTCGGCGGCCGCCGCGAGCCCGTCGAGCTGGCCCAGCGCCGCCGTCAGGGCCTCGATCTGGGCGGAGATCCGCGCCTGCTCGGACCGCAGCATCGCGCGCTGCTCGGCGGTCGTGGTGCCCGTGTCGAGGCAGGGCAGCAGCTCGGCGATACGGCGGCTGGAGAGCCCCGCCGCGTAGAGCTGCTGGTAGAAGCGCACGCGACTGACGGCGTCGTCGGCGTACTCGCGCTGGCCGCCGGGTGTGCGGCTCGCCGTCAGCAGGCCCTGCTCCTCGTAGTACCGCAGGGCCCGGACGCTCACGCCCGACCGCCGCGCCACCTCGCCGATCCGCACTGTGACCTGCCTCTCATCGGGCTCCAGGGGCTTGAACCTCACGTAGACGTCAGGTCCTACCGTCCCCAGCATGAACCAGAGAACCCCCACCGGTCTTCCCCTCGACGGGGCCGTCGCCCTGGTCACCGGCGCCGGCCGCGGCCTGGGCCGCCACTTCGCCACCCAGCTGCTCGAGCGCGGCGCCGCCCGCGTCTACGCCGCCGTCCGCCGCCCCGAGCAGGTCGCCGGGCTGCCGGGCGTGGTGCCGCTGCGGCTCGACGTCACCGACGACGACGCCGTCCGCGCCGCCGCCGACGCCGCCCGCGACGTGACCCTGCTGGTCAACAACGCGGGCCTGCTGCACGCGAACGACCTGGTCACGGGCGACCCCGCGACCCTGCACGCCGAGCTCGACACCAACCTGTGGGGCCCGCTGCGCACCGTGCGGGCATTCGCCCCCGTCCTTGCCTCGAACGGGGGCGGCGCCGTGCTCAACGTGCTGTCCGCGCAGTCCTGGTTCGGCTACCCCGGTGGCAACGGCTACCACGTCGCCAAGGCAGCCGCCTGGGCCATGACCAACGGGGTGCGGCTGGAGCTGCGCGCCCAGGGCACGCTCGTCACCGCGCTGCACCTGGGCGCCGTCGACACCGACATGTCCGCCGGCTACGACGGCCCCAAGGGCGACCCGGCCGACGTCGTGCGGGCCGCCCTCGACGGCGTCGAGGCCGGCGCCGCCGAGGTGCTGGCCGACGACTGGACCCGCCACGTCAAGGCGTCGCTGGCCCACGACCCGGAGCGGCTCTACGACCAGATCCGCGCCGGCATCGTCTGAGGCGCGTCAGCTGAAGTCGAGGCCGCCCGTCCGGGTGCGCTTGAGCTCGAAGAACCCGGGGAACCGCGCCAGCGCGACGGCGCCGTCGAAGATGTCGACGGCGTCCTGCCCGCGCGGGATCCGGTTGAGCACGGGCCCGAAGAACGCCGTGCCGTCCACGTGGATGGTCGGCGTGCCGACGTCCTCGCCCACGGGCTTCATGCCCGCCTCGTGCGACGTGCGCAGGGCCTCGTCGTACGCGTCCGACGTCGCGGCGTCGGCCAGCGACGCCGGCAGGCCGGCCTCCGCGAGCGCCTCGACCGCGACCGCGTCGTAGTCCTTGGTGCCGCCCGGGTGGATGCGCGTGCCGGCCGCCGTGTAGAACGCGGCGAACGCCTCCGGGCCCTGCTCGGTCTGGACGGCCGCGGCGACGCGCCCGATGCCGCGGCTCCTCTCGATCATCGCGCGGTAGTCGTCCGAGATGTCCCGGTCCTTGTTGAGCAGGTACAGGCTCATGAGGCGGAACGTGAGGTTCACGGGCCGCTGGGCGGCCACCTCGAGCGCCCAGCGGGACGTGATCCAGGCGAACGGGCACAGGGGGTCGACGTACACGTCGACCGTGGGAACGGCAGTGGTCATAGGGCGACCATAACGTCGCCACCGGGGGCCGCTGTGGCGCTAACCTCCCCCTATGGTCGCCGTCCGGACGTCGAACACCCACGCGCTCGCGGTCGACGCCGCGATCGAGCTGTTCTCCCGGCAGGGGTACGAGCAGACGACGGTCGAGGAGATCGCCGACGCCGCCCAGGTCAGCCGCGCCACGTTCTTCCGCCGGTACCGGTCCAAGGAGGACGTCGTCTTCGCCGACCACGAGCTGCTGCTCGAGCAGGTCGTGGTGATGCTGGCGGCCACCCGCCCCGACGCGCTCGACGAGGGCGACGTGACGGAGCGCTCCTGGGACCCCACCGTGGACCCCTACCTCGAGGTGTGCCGGGCCGCGCGCCTCGTGTTCGACCACCACCTGGGCCAGCGCGACACGTCGCTGGCCCGCTACCGGCTCCTCCAGCAGGTGCCGACGCTGCGCGACCGCGAGCTGGTGACGACGCACCGGTACGAGCGCCTGTTCACCAAGTACCTCCGCGACACCCTGCCCGCCGACAGGTCGTCGACGGTGCAGTCGATCGCGTTCGCGGCCGCTGTCGTCGCCGTGCACAACACGTTCCTGCGCCGCTGGCTGCGCAGCCCCGACCTGGACCTTCGTCCCGAGCTCGAGGAGGCCTTCGCGGAGCTGCGGCGCGGCGCGACGGCGGACCTCGCCCGCCGCCGGGACCTCGCGGCGGGCACGGCGACGCTCACGACGACCGCCTCGCGGGCCGACGGCGGCCGCGTCGTCGTCGCCTACCTGGAGCCCGGGGCAACTCCGCAGGCGATCGCCCGGGCGGTCGAGGACGCGCTGACCAGGCCTTCCGCCTGAGACGCTCCGAGGGGAATGACGCACCGCGTCGTATCGTTTGCCCTCCAGATACGCACACCGTGCGTCGGGGAAAGGTACGGGGATGGGCTTCTTCGAGCACCTGCTCAACGCGACCCTGACGATCGGCGACCAGCAGATGTCGTGGCGCGAGATCATCGGCAACGTGTTCGGCCTGGTGTCCGCGCTCGGCGGGATGCGCCGCAAGGTGTGGGCGTGGCCCGTCGGGATCGTCGGCAACGTGCTGCTGTTCACGGTGTTCCTGGGCACGTGGTTCGGCCTGTCCGGCAACCACCCGGACATGCTCGGCCAGGCGGGCCGCCAGGTGATGTTCGCCGTCGTGTCCGTGTACGGCTGGTGGCGCTGGCAGCAGACCCGCAACCAGGGCCAGGGCGTGGCGGTGCACCCGACGTGGGCGTCGTGGCCCACCCGCATCGGCCTGGTCCTCGCGATGGCGGCCGGCACGGCGATCCTCACCCCGATCTTCACCGCACTGGGCTCCTACCAGCCCGTGTGGACGGACGCGTGGATCTTCACCGGCTCGGTGCTGGCCACGTACGGCATGGCCAAGGGCTGGGTCGAGTTCTGGCTGATCTGGGTGGCCGTCGACGCGGTCGGCGTGCCCACGCTGTTCCACGCGGGCTACTACGCGACCGGCCTCATGTACGTGTTCTACGGCGTGTTCACGATCGTCGGGTTCGTCGTCTGGTGGCGCATCCGCCACGAGGAGCAGGCCGAGCAGGTCGAGCCCGCGGCGGCACTACCGTCTGAGGCGTGAGCGACCTCTTCCTGACCCCCTCCCCGCGCGACCCTGGGCTCCCCCGGCCCGTGCGGGTCGGGTTCCTCGGCTCGGGGTTCCGAGCCCGCACCATGCTGCGCGTCGTGACGGCCCTCCCGGAGTGGTTCGAGGTCGCGGGCGTCGCCGCCCGCAACGCGGGCGACCGGTCGCTCCTGGCCTCCCGCGGCTTCCCCGTGTTCCCCACGCTCGACGAGCTGCTGCACGACGCCGCCCCCGACTTCGTGGTGCTGACACTGCACGCGGGCGACGCCCAGCCCGTGCTGCACCGTCTCGCCGAGGCAGGGGTGCCGGCGCTGACGGAGACCCCGGCGGCGGGGTCGGTGGACGAGCTGCTCGCGCTCCAGCGCCTGGTCGACGCCGGCGCGTGCATCCAGGTGGCCGAGCAGTACCACCTCGAGCCCCTGGTCGCGGCGCAGCTCGGCGTGGCGGCCTCGGGCCGGCTGGGCGGCGTCACCGACGCCCACGTGAGCGTCGCGCACGACTACCACGGCCTGTCCGTGCTCCGCCGGGCGCTGGGCGTCACGTTCGAGGAGCCGCTGGTCACGGCGCGCCGCGACGCGCGGAGCGTGCTGCCCAGCCCGTCCCGCTACGACGACCCCGCCGACCTCACGCCCGGGGACACCGTCCGCACGCAGGCGTGGTTCGACTTCGGCGACCGCCTGGGCGTCTACGACTTCGACGACGTCCAGTACCGCTCCTGGGTGCGGTCCCCGTCGCTGCTGGTCCGAGGCCCGCTGGGCGAGCTGCGCGACGACGTCGTGCGCTGGGTGGCCGACGACGCGCAGCCGCGCGTGGCCCGCCTCGAGCGCCTCGCGGCCGGCGGCGCGGGCAACCACGAAGGCCTGTTCCTGCGCGGGTACACGCTCGACGGCGACCTGGTGCACCGCAACCCGTTCCGCCCCGCGCGCCTGGCCGACGAGGAGCTCTCGATCGCCGCGCTCTTCGCCCGCATGGGCGCCCACCTGCTGGCGGGCGCCCCGGCGCCGTACGGCGTCGCCGAGGCGGCACAGGACCAGTACCTCACGCTGGCGATGCGCGAGTCGGCCGCCCGCGGCGAGCCGGTGCGCGCCGTGCGGCAGCCGTGGGCCGACGGGGGCTCCTGCCAGCACTGACGCGGCCGCCGTGGACAGCGCTCCCGGCCGGACGGAGACTGCTGGGAGGAGCATCGCCGTCTCGAGGAGGAGCCATGAGCGACACCACGCCGGAGACCGAGCCCGTCACCGAGGACGAGGCCTATGCGTCCGCCGTCGACGAGGCGGAGCCTGTGGGTGACCTCGACGAGGAGAAGGAGGTCGAGCGCCGCAAGGAGATCAAGGCCGAGGACTTCTAGCCGGCGAACGCCGACAGCCCCGTGATGTCGCGCCCCACGATCAGGGCGTTCATCGACGCGGTCCCCTCGTAGGTGTGCAGCGCCTCGACGTCGGCGAAGTGCCTGGCCACGCGGTGGGCGAGCAGGATCCCGTTGCCGCCCAGCATGTCGCGCGCCGTCGCGGCGACCTCGCGCGCCCCGCGCGTGCACGACATCTTGGCCAGCGACGCCTGCGCCCCGGTGAGCTCCCCGGCCTCCTCGAGGCGGGTGAGCCGCGCGACCAGGAGCTGCAGCTGCGTGATGGTCGAGAGCATGCGGGCGAGCCGCTCCTGCACCAGCTGGGTCGCGGCGAGCGGGCGGCCGAACTGGATGCGCTGCGAGGTGTACTCGACGGCGGCCTCGTAGCAGGCGATGGCGTGCCCGACGGCGGACCACGACACGGCCAGGCGCGTCGCGAACAGCACCTTCGAGGTCGCCTTGAACGACGTCGCCTTGGGCAGCGCGGCGTCGAGCGGCACGAACACGTCGTCGAGCAGGATGTGGGCCTGCCAGATGGCGCGCAGGGCGACCTTGCCCTGGATGGTGGTGGCGCTGTAGCCGGGGGCGTCCTGCGGCACGATGAAGCCGTGGACCTGCTGGTCGTCGGCGAGGCGGGCCCAGACCACGGTGATGTGGCCGCACGACCCGAAGCCGATCCACTTCTTCTCGCCGGTGATGACGTACCCCTCGACGCCGTCGCGGGTGGTGCGCACGGCGGAGGTCTCGAGGGAGACGGAGTCCGAGCCGTGCGTCGGCTCGGTCAGGGCGAACGCGCCGAGGACCTCGCCGCGGGCCATCGGCTCGGCGTACTTGGCGATCTGCTCGTCGGAGCCGAGCATCATGATCGACTGCAGCGCGAGGCCGCCCTGCACGCCGCAGACGGTGGCCATCGACCCGTCGCCGCGGGACATCTCCATGGCGGCCAGCCCCTCGGCGAACCGGGAGATGACCGGCCGGCCCGGCACGTCGACGCCGTCGCGCAGCAGGTCGCGGTCGGCGAGCTGCTTGACCAGGGGCCACGGCACCTCGGCGCGCTCCCAGTAGTCGTCGATCACCGGCAGCACCTCGTCCTGCACGAACGCCCGGACCGCGAGCTGGTGCGCGCGCTCGGCGGGCGAGGCGTCGGCGAACGCGCCCGCATAGTCGAGGTCGAGGGGCTGCGTGACGTCGTAGGCGGGCGCCTTGACGCCCGGCATGAGGTGCTGCGTTGCGCTCATGCTCCCATCGTCATGCGAAACCGCGTCTCACGTCAAGGGATACGCGGTATCAGATGCGTGCGACCGTGAGTCCCAGCAGCGTCACGTTGAGCACCACGATCACCCCGGCCACGACCCAGGCCAGCACCTGCGTCCCGGTGGCGTTGCGGTGCTCCCCCAGCAGCGACGCGCGGCGCGTCAGGGTCACGAGCGGCACGGCGGCGAACGGGATCCCGAAGCTCAGCACCACCTGGCTCACCACCAGCAGCCACGTGGGCGACACGCCCGTGGCCAGCAGCACCACCGCGGGCACGAGCGTCACGATCCGCCGGCCCACCAGCGGCACCCGCACGCGCAGCAGGCCGGACATGATCTCGGCCCCCGCGTAGGCACCCACGGACGACGACGCCAGCCCGGACGCGAGCAGCCCGACGGCGAAGAGCAGCGCGACCACGGGCCCGACCGCCGACGCGATCGCTGCGTGCGCCCCCTCGATCGTGTCCGTCCCGGCCCGCCCGGGCAGGTTCCGCGCCGCGACCAGCAGCATCGCCACGTTGACCCCGCCGGCCAGCACGAGCGCGCACGCCACGTCCCACCGGGTAGCCGTCAGCAGGCGTCGGGTCGAGGCCTCGGTCACGGGCACGCCCTGGCGCCGCCGGGCCTGCGTGTCGTGGTTGCGCCGGTCGCGCGCCAGCGCCGAGTGCAGGTAGATGGCGTGCGGCATCACCGTGGCGCCCAGCATCGAGGCGGCGAGCAGCAGCGAGTTCGTGCCCTCGAACCGGGGCACCAGGCCGCCCAGCGCGGCACCGGCGTCGGGCGGGGCGAACAGCAGGCCGGCGCAGAACCCCACGGTGAGCACCAGCAGCAGCGAGACCACCACGCCCTCGAACACGCGCTGCCCGCGGCGCTGCTGCACGGACAGCACCACCAGGGACACGAGCCCCGTGAGCACGCCGCCCAGCACCAGCGGCACCCCGAACAGGAGCCGGAGCGCGATGGCGCCGCCGATCACCTCGGCCAGGTCGGTAGCCGCGGCCACCACCTCGGCCTGCGCCCAGTACGCCAGGCGGGCGGGCCGCCGCAGCGAGGTGCCCAGCACCTCCGGCAGCGAGCGCCCCGTGACCACGCCGAGCTTGGCCGACAGGTACTGCACCAGCACGGCCATGACGTTGGCGACGACGAGCACCCAGAGCAGCAGGTACCCGTACCGGGACCCGGCGGTGAGGTTGGCCGCGACGTTGCCGGGGTCCACGTAGGCGATCGCCGCGACGAACGCCGGGCCGAGCAGCGTCACCAGGCGCGCGCGGGTCAGGCGCGCCGGCACGGCTACCCGCAGGGACACCTCGGCCTCCAGAGTTTCGGATCTCCGAAATCTAACGCCGACGCGCCTGCCGTGCGACCTCCCAGCGAGCTCCGGGCCACGTCTGACACCATGTGCCCGTGGCCGCCCCGACCGTCGTCCCCGACCGCTCTCGCTCCGCGTTCGCCGCGGTGGGCGACGTGCTGCTGTCCCCCGCGGGCCTGATCAGCGGGTTCCTGCTGGCGCACGCCTGGATCGTGCTCGACGCGATCTCCTGGAGCGGAGAGATCTTCGGCGACGTCTCCCTGTACGAGTGGTGGGCGCGCAAGGGCATCGACCAGGGCTGGTGGCCCGTCCTCGACTACGACTGGGTGTACCCGCCGGCCGCCCTGCTGCCCGTGACGCTGCCCGCCGCCGGCACCACCGGCTTCGCGGCGTACGCGTTCATGTGGTGCCTCATGGTGATCGTGCTCAACGGGGTCGCCTTCTGGCTTCTGGTGCGCACTCCCCCGCGCGGCCGGCTCGCGGCCTGGTGGTGGCTGGCGTTCCTCGTGGCGCTCGGGCCCATCTGGCTGGGCCGGCTCGACGGCGTCGCCGCACCCCTCATCCTCATCGCGCTGGTGCTCGCCGCCCGGCGGCCGGCCGTCGCCACGGCGGTGGCCACGCTGGGGGCGTGGATCAAGATCGCGCCCGGGGCCGTGGTCGTGGCCCTGGCGGCGTCGGTGGCGTCGCTGCGCCGGTTCGTCCGGCACATCGCGGTTCCGGGTGCCGTGGTCAGCGTGATCGTCGTCGGGCTCGCGCTCGCCGGCGGTGCCGGGCAACGGGCGTGGAGCGTGTTCGGCGAGCAGCAGGCGCGCACCCTCCAGGCGGAGTCGGTGGCCGCGACCTGGTTCAGCGTCGCCCGGCTGTGGGACCCGTCGGTGCGCATCGCGTTCAACGAGCAGATCTACACCTACGAGATCCAGGGCGAGGCCGCGCGCGACGTGGCGTCGTTCCTCGACATGGCCCTGCCCATCGCCGTGATCGTCGTCGGGCTGGTCGCGTGGGCCGCGGCCCGGCGCCGGCCGGAGCTCGCGCACGACGTCATGCTGCTCTCCGCCGCCGCCACCCTGCTCGCGCTCATCGTGTTCAACAAGGTGGGGTCGCCGCAGTTCATCGCCTGGGTGGGGCCGCCCGTCGCCGCGGCGCTCGCGCTCGCCGGGCCCGGGGCGCGGCACGTGTGGTCGCCACCCGCGCTCGGGATGCTCGGCGTGGCCGCGCTGACGCAGGTGCTCTACCCCGTCGCCTACGGCAAGTTCCTGGACGCCACGCCCTGGATGGTCGTGGTGCCCGCGCTGCGCAACCTCGCGCTGGTGGTGCTGCTGGTCGGGGCCGTGGTGCGGCTCGTCCAGCTCGCGAGTTCGTCTCGCGTTCGCTGAGGGTTCCCCGAGCCTTCCGCGACGCGTCGCCCGGCAGGACCCTGGCGGTCACCCCCCGCTGGTGGTCTGGGTGAATGAAGGTCGCCATCATCGCCGAGAGCTTCCTGCCGCACGTCAACGGCGTCACCAACTCCGTGCTGCGGGTGCTGGAGCACCTCGAGCGCCGGGGGCACGAGGCGCTCGTGCTGGCCCCCGACGCCGACCTCGGCCTGGTCCCCCCGTTCGTGTCCGGGGCGCCGGTCGTCGAGATGGGGTCCGTAGGGCTTCCCGGGTACCCGCAGGTGCGCGTCGTCGTCGGGCAGCGCGCCCGCATCCAGCGCACGCTCGAGGCGTTCGGGCCCGACGTCGTGCACCTGGCCTCCCCGTTCGTGCTCGGCTGGCACGGCATCCGGGCGGCCGAGAACCTGGGCCTGCCGACGGTCGCCGTCTACCAGACCGAGGTGCCCGGGTACGCGACGCGGTACGGCATGCGGCACCTGGAGCCGCTGCTGTGGCGGCGGGTGCGCAACGTGCACGAGCGGGCCACCCTGACGCTGGCGCCGTCGTCGGCCGTGCTCGCCTCGCTGCAGGAGCGCGGGCTGCCGCGGCTCAAGCTGTGGGGGCGCGGCGTCGACACCGTCGCGTTCCGGCCCGAGGCCCGCGACGAGGAGTGGCGCGCCGCGGTGGGCGGCGGCCGGCCGCGGCTGGTCGGGTACGTCGGCCGGCTGGCCCCGGAGAAGCAGGTCGAGGACCTGCGCGTGCTCGCCGACCTGCCCGACGTGCGGCTCGTGGTCGTAGGCGACGGCCCCGAGCGCGAGCTGCTCGAGCGGCTGCTGCCCGGCGCCGTGTTCACCGGGCTGCTGCGCGGCGAGGAGCTCTCGCGCGCGATGGCGTCGCTCGACGTGCTGGTGCACCCGGGCGAGCTGGAGACCTTCGGGCAGACGCTGCAGGAGGCCCACGCGAGCGGCGTGCCCGTCGTGGCTCCGGCCGCCGGCGGGCCGATCGACATCGTCGACCACTCCCGCACCGGCTGGCTGTACACGCCCGGCGACCTCGAGACGATGCGGTCGCGCGTCGTCGACCTGCTCGGTGACGACCGCAAGCGCCGCGCGTTCGGTGCCGCCGCCCGCAGCCGCGCCGTCCGCCGCACGTGGGGCGCTGTGTGCGACGAGCTGCTGGGTCACTACCGCGACGCCGTGCGGGCGGGCGCGCGCACCACCACGGAGGTGTGACGTGCGGATCGTGCACGTCGCGAACTTCTACGGGCCCCGCTCGGGCGGCATCCGCACCGCGATGCACGGGCTCGCGCGCCAGTACCGCGCGCACGGGCACGACCCGGTGCTCGTGGTGCCCGGGGCGGAGGACTCCGTCTCGTGGCACGACGGCGTGCCGGTCGTCACCGTCACCGCGCCCCTGGTGCCGGGCATGGGCGGGTACCGCCTGATCACGCGCCCGGCGGCCGTGCGGCGGCTGCTCGACCAGCTCGCCCCGGACCGCCTCGAGGTGTCCGACCGCACCACGCTCACGTCGCTGGGGACGTGGGCGCGGGAGGTGGGCGTGCCGTCGGTGCTGTGGCTGCACGAGCGGGTCGACGGCGTGCTGCGCGCGTTCGGCCCGGGCTGGGGCGCCGCGCCCGTGAAGGCCCCCGTCGGGGCGGGCATGCGCACGCTCGCCGACCGGCACAACGGCCGCACGCTGCCCCTGTTCGACCGCCTCGTGGCCACCACGGCGTTCGCCGCCGGGGAGGCCGAGCGCCTCGCCGACCTGCGCCGCGGCCGGGCCACGCACGGCATCCCCGGGCTCCCCGGCGCCGTGCCGCCGCTGCACCGCGTGCCGCTGGGCGTGGACCTCGCCACGTTCGACCCGGAGCGCCGCTCCGCCGCCGTGCGCGCGAGCCTCGCGCCCGACCGCGAAGCCCTGGTGGTCGTGATGAGCCGGCTCTCGCGCGAGAAGCGCGTGGACCTGGCGATCGACGCCGTCGCACGTCTGCGCGCCGACGGGCGCCCCGCGCGCCTGGCCGTCGCCGGGTCGGGGCCGCTGGCGCGCACGCTCGAGGAGCGCGCACGCCGCCGCGGCGTGCCTGCGGCGTTCCTCTCGTTCGTGCCCGACCGGTCGCGCGTGGCGGCCCTGCTCGCGTCCGCCGACGTGGTGGTCGCGCCCGGGCCCGTCGAGACGTTCGGGCTGGCCGCTCTCGAGGCGCTGGCCTCCGGCACGCCCGTCGTCGCCTCGGCGACCTCCGCGCTGCCCGAGGTGGTCGGGGGCGCGGGGGCCGTCGCCGCGCCGTCTCCCGAGGCGCTCGCCCTGGCGCTGCACGAGGTGCTGGACCGGCCCGTCCCCGCGCGCCGCGCCGCCGCCCGGGCGCGCGCCGAGCTGTTCGGGTGGGCCGCCGCCGGCGAGGCCATGCTCGCCATCCACGGGGCCCCGGTCCGCGCGTTCGCACGGGTGCCCGCATGACCTCGCGCGGGCCCGTGTTCGTGGCCCTCGGCGACTCGATCAGCGCGGGCGTGGGCGACTCCGCCGACGACGACGCCCCCCTCGGCGCCGGCTGGGCCGCCCACCTCGCACACCTGGCGGGGGCGCGCAGCTTCACCAACCTGGCCCGCAACGGCGCGCGCACCCGGCACGTGGTCACCGACCAGCTGCCCCACGCGCTCGATCTCATGCCCGACGTCGCCACCCTGGTGGTGGGCGGCAACGACGTGCTCCGCTCCGACTTCTCCGCGTTCGACGTGGCCCGCGACCTGTCGACGGCCGTGACGGCCCTGCGCGACTGCGGGTGCTCCGTGGTGCTCGCCCGCCTGCCCGCGATCGGGCTGTTCGAGCTCATGCCCAGCACCGTGCGGCGCGTGATGCGGGACCGCGTCGCGGCCGTCAACGAGGCGGTCGACGCGGTCGCCCAGGCGGCCCGCCCGCGCACGGTCGAGCAGATCGCGGCGGCCCGGCGCGGCCCCGGCAACCGCCGGCCCCGACAGGGCGTGGTCGTGGTGGTCGACATCGGCGGGGCCGCCCGCGACCTGGGGCCCACGGCCTGGCACGCCGACCGGGTGCACCCGTCGGCGCTCGCGCACCGGCGGCTCGCCGCGGACGCCGCCGTGTCCCTGGGGCGCGCCGGCGTGCTGACCGTCCCCGGCGTCGAGCCCGTGGTGGCCGTGGCGCCGGGCGCCAAGCTGCCGCCCCCGCCGGGGCCCGGGGTCGTCGACGCGCTCGTCGCCGCGCTTCCCGAGATGCCGGCGCCGCCGTCGTTCGGCTCGCGCGCACTGTGGCTGCTGGTCGCCGGCATCCCGTGGTGCCTCAAGCGCGGGCGCGACTTCCTGCCCGGCCTGGTGCGCGCCGTCGCCGACGACGTGCGCGGCCGCGCGCCCGACCGGCCGGAGAGCCACGCCCCCCGGCCGGTCTGAGGGGTCAGAGGTCGTCGCGGTGGACGGCCACCTTGAGGGCGTCCCAGCGCGGGGCGTCCTCGAACACCTCGTACGCCTTGAGGAACTCCGACATCGCGAACCGGTGCGTGACCATCTGCTCCGGGTGCAGGCGGCCGCCCACCATGAGGTCGATGAGCATCTGCGAGGACGTCGCGTCGACCAGGCCCGTGGTGATCCTCAGGTTCTGGATCCAGAGGTCCTCCATGGGGAACGACACCGGCGCGCCGTGCACGCCCGCGTTCGCGACGTGCCCGCCGGGGCGCACGATGCGGAAGCAGTCCTGGAGCGTGCCGGGCACGCCCACGGCCTCGATGACGACGTCGACGCCCAGGCCGTCCGTCTCGGCCAGCACGGCGTCCACCCAGCCGTCGTCGCGCGTCGAGACGCCGACGTCGGCCCCCATGGCCAGCGCGTGGTCGATGCGAGGCCGCGAGCGCCCCACGGCGATCACCTTGGACGGGCCGTAGAGCTTCGCGGTGGCGACGGCGGCGAGGCCCACGGGCCCTACGCCGACGACGGCGACGACGTCGCCCGGCTTGATGTCGCCGTACTGGACGCCGATCTCGAACCCGGTGGGGAAGATGTCGGAGACCATGACGGCCTGCTCGTTGGTGAGGGCGTCGGGCACCTTGTGGAGGCTGGTGTCGGCGAACGGGGTGCGCACGTACTCGGCCTGCGTGCCGTCGATGAGGTGGCCCAGCACCCAGCCGAGGCCGCCCATGCCGAGGCAGTGCGACGGCATGCCTTTGCGGCAGTAGGAGCAGCGGCCGCACGAGGAGATGCACGACACGATGACGCGGTCGCCCTGGGCCACCGACGTCACGGCGGACCCGACGGCGACGACGGTGCCGACGCCCTCGTGGCCCAGCACGCGGCCGGGCGTCACGGCGGGCACGTCGCCCTTGAGGATGTGCAGGTCGGTGCCGCAGATCGTGGTCGTGTCGATCTGCACGATCGCGTCGGTGGGCGCCAGGATCACGGGGTCGGGGACCGACTCCCACTCCTTGTGACCAGGACCGTGATAGACGATGGCCTTCATCTGCGCTCCTCCATGAGCCGCGGGCGGGTGCCCGCCACGGTAGGGAGGTGACGCGGGGAGCAGCCCCGCCGTGGCGGGCGTTGATCGCCGGGCCGTCGCCTAGGCTGGCCGCGTGCCGACCAGCAGGCTCGAGGCGTTCAGCGACGGCGTGCTCGCCATCATCATCACGATCATGGTGCTCGGCCTGCGCGTGCCGGCCGGGAACGACCTCGCGGCCCTGTGGCACACCACCGCGGGCCAGATGCTCACCTACCTGCTGAGTTTCGTCTACGTGGGCATCTACTGGAACAACCACCACCACGTGTTCCAGCTGACGGAGCGGGTCACCGGCGGGGTGCTCTGGGCCAACCTGCACCTGCTGTTCTGGCTGTCGCTGTTCCCGTTCAGCACCGCGTGGATGGACTCGACCCACTTCTCGCGCGTCCCGGTGATCGCGTTCGGGCTCAACCTGCTGACGGCGGCGGTCGCGTACTTCGTGCTCCAGCGGGTGATCGTGCGCAACGAGCCCGAGGGCGGGCCGCTGCGCACGGCGCTGGGCCGCGACCTCAAGGGGTGGTTCTCCCCGCTGGCCTACGTGGGCGGGATCGTCGCTGCGTCGTTCAGCCGGTCGGGGCTCGACGGCCCGATCTGGGTGGCCCTCGGCTTCTACGTGGCGGTGGCCCTGGTGTGGCTGGTGCCCGACCGGCGCATCGAGCGCCTGCTGCTCCCGGAACGGCCGGCGGGGGCGTGACCCGCTCCGACTGAACGCGCGAAGGCCCCCGGAGACGCTCCGGAGGCCTTCGCGCTGGTTCCGGGTGACTAGCTCAGCGGCGTCCACGGCTGCTTCTTGGCGGCGACGCCGGGCTCGTCGCCCTGCGTCCACCACTGCGCCATGTACCTCACGCCGTCGTGCTCGACGACGTCGCCCCTCGTGAAGGCGCGCGTCGGCGTCCAGTCCGTGGTGCCGTCGGCGGCCGTGGCGAGCTGGGCCCAGACCACCTTCTTCGAGGCGCCGGGCACGTCGCCCTGCGTGTAGAACTGCGCCTGCCAGATCGACCCGTCGTAGGTGACCAGGTCGCCGGCGCCGTAGGCCTTGCCGGCGGTCCAGACGGCGGGCGCCGGGAGGGTCAGGCCGACCACCACCGGGTCGTGGTCGGAGGCCGCGAAGGGGTCGGTCGCGCTGAACAGCTGCGTCGCGTTGTAGTTGAAGCGGCTGTAGGCGAAGGCGACGGACTCCTGCGCGTTGATCTGCCACACGTCCGCGCCCGTGACCATGGCCAGCGCGGCCGGGTTGGCGAGCACGTGGTCGAGGGAGCCCTCGAGCCCGTTGTAGGAGTACGTCTGCTCCGACGGGTCGAAGGTGCTGCCGAGGTCGGTGTAGCCGGCGGCGTAGAGCGCCTCCATCGGGTCCTCGTGCGTGTACGAGTTCAGGTCGCCGAGCAGGAAGATCCGGTCGGTGCCGAGCGTGGCCGCCACCGTGTTCGCGAACGCGACCGTGTCCTGCGCCTCGTGGACGCGCGTGGCGTTGAAGCCGCCCTGGTCGACGGCGGGCGACGAGGTGTCCTCGGCGTCGCCGGGGTACAGGCCGGTGGAGTCGGCGCCCTTCGACTTCCAGTGGTTCGCCACCACCAGGAAGCTGTCGGCGTCGGAGGCGTTCGCCTTCGTGAAGCCCTGGGCGAGCGGCTCGCGGGCGATCGAGAAGGGCTGGCCGTCACCGGACTCGTCGGCCAGCACGGTCGAGTCGCCCACGGGGGTCACCGCTCCGGGCTTGTAGATGAACGCCGTGCGGATCACGTCCTGCCCGGCGAGCGGCGGCAGCTGGTCGGCCGACGGCGAGGGCACGTACGCCCAGACGTCGGCGCCGGCGGCGGCGTTGAGCGCGTCCACCAGGCCCGCGAGCGCCGTGTCGCGCGGCTCGCCGAACTTGGCCGAGTTCTCGACCTCCTCGAGGGAGACGATGCTCGCGCCGAGGCGGTTGATCCCGGTGACGATCTTGGCCTGCTGGCGCTGGAAGCTGGCGTCGTCGGCGGCACCGCGGGGGCCTGCCTGGCCGTCCGTCGTGGTGCAGGTGTTGACCGCGATGCGGTTGCCCTGGCGGTCGGTGTAGTAGGTGCACGTGCCGAGGCCGCCGTCGACGAACCGCTTGCCCGTCATCGGGAAGTAGTTCTCGACGTTGAACGTCGCGAGCCGCACGTCGCCGCCGGTGGCGGTGGGCTGCTGGTTCGCGGCGCGCACGTCGCTGAACGTGGCGACGGCGGCGCCGTCGTCGGTGACCGGGGCGGTGGGCTGGAAGTTCCAGAGGCTGTTGCGGTAGTCGAGCACCACCGGGGCGTGGAAGGTGACTGCCGCGCCGACGCTCACCGGGTTGCCCGGAGTGAGCCACGGCAGCGGGATGTTGGCGTTGGCGCCCGAGCTGAAGTTGGTGCTGGCGCCGTCGTCCAGGGTGATGGTGCGTGCGGCGTCGTCGGCGGCGACGGCCTTCGCGGCGTCGGAGCCGGCGGTGCCGGCGTCGGTGGGCTGGCGCAGGGGCGTGGTGCCGGCGGCGAGGGTGAACGAGCCGTACCAGTTGGCGTCGTAGTTGTCGCTGACGGTGAAGGCGCCCTGCGGGGCGATCAGCTCGCCCTCGTGGGCCTCCTTCTGCGCGTCCGTGGTCAGGTCCGACCAGGCGAGCACGTCGGGCTGCACCGCGGGCAGCGCGGCGGCGAGCGGGGTCACCGTCGGCGAGCCGATCTCGGTCTCGCCCTTGAACTCCTGGACCTGGCCGGTGACGGAGACGCTGTCGCCCACCTTCACCTGGCCGGCCGAGATCGAGCCGTAGACGAATACTGCGTCGGAGCGGCCGGGCGTGGCGTCCTGCGCGGCCGTGCCGCCCGCGCCACCGGTCTCCAGGAAGAAGCCGCTGAACCCGCCGGTGCGGTAGTCGGCCGTGACGACGCCCTCGGTGGTGACCGTCTGGCCCACGTACGGCGACGCGTCGGTGGTGCCCTGGATGTCGGCGATCGAGACGGGAGTGCCGCCGCCGTCGTCCGGGGGCGTCGTGCCGCCGCCTGTCTGGTCGCCCGAGTCCTGGGGCGTCGGGGCCGCGACCTGGAAGTCCGTGGCGTTGTCGTCGGTGTCGGCGCCGTTGGTGCTGCGCTGGTAGCTCAGCGTCACGGAGTTGCCGGTGGGCGCCGTGCCCTCGGGCGAGTTGCTGGTGCCCCAGCCGATCTTGTCGATCACGCTCGGGTCGGTGGGCAGCACCCCGGTCCCGCTCGCCGCGACATAGAGCGTGCCGCCGCCCGCGCCCGGGTTGATGCTGCCGCCGGTGCTGAGGTCCGGCGTCGGCAGCGCCGCGCCGTTGGCGCCGTTGCTCGGCAGCTGCACCAGGAAGTGGCCGTGCGCCGCGACGGTGCCGCTCAGCGCGAAGACCTGCGAGCCCGACGGCGTCACGGTGCTGGTGGGGGCGCGGTACTGCAGCGTGTCGCCCGCGAGGTCCACCGACGACGACGTCGGGTTGTAGAGCTCGACGAACTTGTTGACGAACGCCGCGCCGGCGGAGCCGCCGTTGACGTACGCCTCGCTGATGACGAGCCCGGTGCCGGCGGTGTTCGCGAACGCGGGGGCGCAGAGCCCTGCGCCGATCACGCACGTCGCGGTCGTGGTGGCTGCGGCGAGCACGAGGCGCCGCCTTCCGGTCGAGGGCATCGGAGCCCACCTCCATGGCTGTGGAACGGGTGTGCGGCGTGCCGCATGTGACGCGGCAACCGCCCGAACCTAGGGGCGCGCCCTTCCGCGCAGGCGATCGGGGTCTGAACGGGAGATGACGTCTGCCTGAATGTGCAGCGCAACCTGGCACATCGGCTTCGCCAGAACTAGTGCGCTCAGCGCGTATCGGCGCTAACTTGCCCACACGTCGCCACAGCGATCGAAATCCACCGATCGGAGATTCGTTCCCATGCGTAGACATACCGCAGTAGGCACGCTGATCGTCACGTCCGCTCTCGCCCTGGGTTTCGCGGCCGTCGCGCCCGCCCAGGCCGCCGCACCCAGCTCGCGGCACATCCCCCAGTCGGCACCCGGCTGGCTCGCCCACGGCAAGCGCGTGGGCACCCCGTCGTCGAACGCCGCGGTCCAGGTGCGGGTCTACCTGACGCCGCGCGGCGGCCTCGACGCGCTGGCCGCCCAGGCCAAGGCCGTGTCGACGCCGGGCTCGGCCCAGCAGGGCAAGTTCCTCACCCCGGCCCAGTACCACGCCCAGTACGACCCGACGTCGGCCACGGTCAGCGCCGTCACCGGCTGGCTCACCGGCGCGGGCCTCAAGGTCTCCGGGCAGGAGTCGCACGGGCGCTACCTCGACGTGACCGGCAGCGTTGCCGCCGCGCAGAAGGCCTTCAGCGTCACCATCGCGAACTACTCCCACGACGGCCAGACCGTCCAGGCGCCGACCAGCGATCTGAGCGCACCCGACGCCGTCGCCGGCGACGTCCTGGCCGTGTCGGGGCTCGACACGACGCCGGAGGTCACGGCGCCGCTCACGCAGAAGCCGGCGCCGCCCAGCGCGGGCTTCCGCAACGCCGCCCCGTGCTCGACGTGGTACGGCGACACGACGCCGGCCAACGCCGCGACGCCGGACGGCACCGTCCTGCCGCAGCTCAACGGCGCGACCCTGCCGTTCGCCCCGTGCGGGTACACGGGCCCGCAGCTGCGCGGCGCGTACGAGGCCGGGGCCGCCGCCTCGCTCACGGGCGCCGGGGTCACGGTCGCCATCACCGACGCGTACGCCTCGCCCACCATCGAGTCCGACGCGAACGCCTACGCCACCCAGACCGGTGACAAGCCGTTCACGGCGGGCCAGTTCACGCAGAGCCTGCCGGGCTCGTACACGCGGGTGAACGGCGGTTCGCACCAGTGCGACGCCGCCGGCTGGTACGGCGAGGAGACGCTCGACGTCGAGGCCGTGCACGCCATGGCCCCGGCCGCGAACGTCCGCTACTACGCGGGCAAGAGCTGCTTCGACACCGACCTGCTCGACACGTTCAGCCGCATCAACGACGAGGCCAAGGTCCAGATCGTCAGCAACTCGTGGGGTGACGCGGGCGACGCCACCAAGCCGTCCGTCAAGGCGGCCTACGAGGCGGCGTTCCTGCAGGGTGCGGTCGAGGGCATCAGCTACCTCTTCTCCTCCGGCGACAACGGCGACGACGCCACCGTCCTGGGCACCCCGCAGACCGACTACCCGGCGTCCGACCCGTACGTGACGGCCGTCGGCGGCACCTCGACCGAGATCACGGCCCCGGGTGTCATCCACGCCGAGACCGGCTGGCAGACGTCGAAGGACTCGCTGGCCGACGGCGCCTGGTCGCTGGCGGCCGCCTTCCTGTACGGCGGCGGCGGCGGGTACTCGAGCAACATCGCCGAGCCGGACTACCAGGTCGCCGCGGGCATCGTGAGCCCCAACGGTGGCCGTGCCGTGCCGGACGTCTCGATGGACGGCGACCCGAACACGGGCATGCTCGTCGGCCAGACGCAGACGTTCCCGGACGGCGTCAAGTACGACTCCTACCGCATCGGCGGGACGAGCCTCGCGTCGCCGCTCTTCGCGGGCATGACGGCCCTGAAGATCCAGGCGAGCAAGACCGGCCTCGGCCTGCTCAACCCGCGGATCTACGCGGACCACAGCGGGTTCGCTGACGTGACCGGTGCCGGCGTCGACCAGGGCGTGATCCGCGTCGACTTCGTCAACAGCGTCGACGCGTCGGCCGGCTACGTCTACTCGGTCCGCACCCTCAACGGGGCGACCACCACGCTGAAGGTGGCGACCGGCTGGGACAGCGAGACCGGCTGGGGCAGCGCCCGCGCCGGCTGGCTGGCTCCCGCCAAGTAGCAGACCGGATCGACGTAGGGCCCCGGATCCGTGCGGATCCGGGGCCCTTCGCCGTGTCGTCTCAGCGGCGGAGCATCCGGGAGCCGGAGACGCCGACGAGCACCGCCGCGAAGGCGGCCAGCCCGACGAGCACGCCGACGGCAGGCCACACGCTCAAGGCCGCGGCCGTGAGCAGCGGCGGCACCGTCATGCCCGCGTAGGCGATGAGGAAGACGCCCGCGAGCGCCTCGCCCCGCCGCTCCGGCGCGGCGACGGCGGCCACGCTGGCCAGCGCGCCCCGGAACAGGATGCCGATGCCGGCGCCGGCGATCGCGCCGCCGAGCAGGAACAGCGGCAGCGAGGCGACGACGGCGGCCACGCCGAGGCCGGCGAGACCCGTGACCGCCAGCGCGATCGAGAGGCCGATCTGGGGCCGCGTCCCGAGCCGGACGGTCACCACCTGGGCGACGGCGGCCGCCATGAACACGAGGAACGGCGCGACGCCGGCGAGCAGGTGCGACCGCTGCCCGAGGATGCCCACGAGGAACGTCGACGACAACCCGGAGAAGGTGCCGAACACCGCGAACGCGCCGAACGCCGCCGCGGAGGCGGCCCAGAACGCACCGCGCCCCGCCGCGGGCACCGCGACCCGCTGGGGGCGGTAGGCGGGTCGCTCCTCCCGGCGCTCCACCGTCTCGGGGACGAACGCGACCAGGACGGCGAGCGCCGCCAGCAGCACGGCGAAGACCACGTAGGGCACCACGAGCGGCCGCGACGACCAGGTCGCCAGCATCCCCCCGACGAGCGGGCCCAGGCCGATGCCGCCGAGGTTCGCGAAGGTCGAGACGATCGCGGCACCGCCCTGAGAGCGGTTCGTCGCGGCGCCGAGCTCGGACAGGTGCGCCGTGGCGGTCGCGGTCAGGATGCCGATGCCGAGCCCGCTGACGAAGCGCGCGACGACCAGCCCGGCGAGGCCGTCCCAGGCGAGGAACAGCACCGCGGCGAGCACCTGGATCAGCAGCGCGGCCAGGATGACGCGACGCCGCCCCAGCCAGTCGGAGACGTGCCCCGCGAGATAGAGGCTCAGCATCACGCCGACGGCGTACGCGGCGAAGACGACCGTGACGAGGATCGTCGGGAACCCGTCGCGCTGCTGGTAGATCGCGTAGAGCGGCGTCGGGACCGCGCAGAACGCCATCTGCGCGGCGAAGGCGAGGGCGATGATCCAGAACCCCGCCCCGTGGGGGAGGCGGGCCGGGGTGGCCCGGACGGGGGCGGCAAGCGTGGCGGTCATGGTTGCCATGTTTCGCCCGGGCAGGTCATCGTGTCCAACGACTATGATCGATGACGGCAATCGATATCGCCGATGGAGGCTGACGCCGTGGACACCCGACAGGTCGAGTACGCGATCGCCGTCGCCGACGAGCTGAGCTTCACGCGCGCGGCGCAGCGCGTGTTCGCGGTCCAGTCCACCGTCTCCGCCGGCATCCGCTCGCTGGAGAAGGAGCTCGGCACCGTGCTCTTCGAGCGCGACCAGCGCGGCGTGCGGATCACCCCCGCCGGCGAGGCCGTGCTGCCCGCGCTGCGGGCGCTCGCCGAGGCCGAGGCGCGCGCCCGGACCGCCGCCGACCCGCGCGGCGAGCTGCGAGGCGAGCTCCGGATCGGCGTCTTCACCAGCGTCAGCTATCTCGCCATCCCGCGGGTGATCGGCGCGTTCCGCCGCGACCACCCCCGCGTGGACCTGCGGCTCCGCGCCTCGTCGGCCGGGTCCGGCGAGCTGGCCGACGCCGTCCGGCGCGGGCGACTGGACCTCACGCTGTTCGGCCTGCCCGCGTCGGCGGCACCCGGGCTCGCCGTGCACCGGCTCGCGGCCTCGCCGTTCGCCGCCGTGCTCCCGGAAGGCCACCAGCTCGCGTCGCGGCGCTCGGTGCGGCTCGAGGACCTCGCCGACGAGAGCTTCGTCGACGCGCCCGTCGGGTTCGGCAACCGCGACGTGCTCGACGCCGCCCTGGGCGCTCGCGGGGTCACGCGCGTGGTCAGCGCGGAGGTGACCGAGACGTCGGCGATCCCCGCGTTCGTCGGCGCCGGGCTGGGGGTCGCCCTGTTGCCTGAGCTGCTGGTCCCGCCCCCCGACGGCACCGTCGTCGTGCCGCTCGCCGAGCGCATCGAGTGGGAGTTCAGCGTCGTGACGCGGACGTCGGTCAGCGCGGCGACGGCAGCGCTGCTGGAGCGGCTGGTCGCGGCGTACTGACCCCCGCGACCGGGCGGGTGGTCGAGCCTGTCGAGACCGCGACGGGTCCCGACAGGCTCGACCGGTGCTACATCAGCTGCACGTGCTCGCGGCGTCAGGCGTGACCTGGACGTTCACCGTCCCGTCGCCCGGGGCGACGCTCACGCAACGGTCCTGCTCGACGGTGCCGAACGAGTCGACGCTGCGGTACTCGAGCGTCTGGCGGTCGGCGCGCTTGATGATGAACGGCTGGTCGTAGGTGACCCAGTCGCCGCCGTCGATCCGGTACTCGGTGCGGGCCAGGGTCGCCGGGGCGGTGGCCTGGGCCGCGAGGGAGACGCTCACCCAGTTGTTGCCCTGGTAGGTGAGCGTCGTCGCCGGGGCCGCCGGGATGCCGTCGGGCCAGTTGACGACGGTCTGGTTGCCGTCGGCACCCAGCTTCTCGACCTTGATCGTGTTGATGGAGAAGGCGTTGCCGCCGCCGCCACCGCGGATGGCGATGTTGCCGATCAGCCCGTCGGCCTGCTGCGACCCGTCGAGCGTCAGCTCGTTGACCAGCGTGTACGAGCCCGCGTTGACCATCCCGCTGTTGAAGTACGCCGGGATGAAGTTGCCGACCGTGTTCGCCGAGAACGGGTGGTTGTTGACGACGGACCCGTCGGCGGCGGTGTACGCGCCGTTCGTGTCGTCCTTGACCCAGCGCTCGCGGATCGACGTCGTGCCCTTGGCCGTGTAGTTGACCGTCAGGCGGTAGGTCGCGCCGGCCTCGGGGCGGAACGCCACCTGGCCGTCGTCGGTCGTGGACCACGGCCACACCGACGCGTCGTCGCCCAGGATGATGTTGGCGCCGCTCCAGGAGTCGCCCTTCGAGGTGTCGAAGACGTGGACGCCGGGCACCGGCGCCTTCTGCTCCCCGCCGGACGTGTCGATGTACTGGTGCGTGGCGAGGAACTCGTCGGGGTAGAGGATGCCGAGCAGCGCCTGCTTGGCGTGGCCGTCCGAGTCGAAGGGCATGGTGAACTCGCCGGCCTTCCAGCCGGTGATCGCGTCACGCAGGCCCGCCAGCTTCACCGCGGTGATGATGTGCGGGTTGCTGGTCGTGTTGGCCGGCCCGGCGGCGTAGTCGCGGAACACCTTGAACAGCTCCGCGTACTTCATGCCCTGGTTGTTCTCGTTCTCCGGCGTCAGCGTGCCCGGCGGCAGCGCGATGTCCATCTCCGAGATGTTGACGTCGACGTTCCCCAGCGTGCCGAAAAGCTTGAGCGTGTTCTCGACGTCGGACGCCTTGGTGTCCAGGTTGTCGTGGTCCTGCATGCCGATGACCTCGATCAGCGGCTTGCCGTTCGGACGCTCGCCCGCGTGCTTCGCGTTGATGTCCTTGACCATGTTGTAGACCACCTGCGCCTTGGCCGGGGAGTCCAGGCCGAAGTCGTTGTAGGTGAGCTTCACGTTCCAGCCGTTGGCGTCGACCACCTTGGCGGCCTCGACGAACGCGTCCTCGACGAAGTCCGCGCCCAGCGCCTGGTACCAGCCCTCGCCCTTGGCCAGCGAGGCCCGCCAGTCCGCAGGGTTCGCGGTGCCCACAGCCTCGTTCACGACGTCGATCGCCTGCAGCCGGCTGCCGAAATGGCCCAGGACGGCGTCGATGTGGTTGTCCAGGTTGGCCAGCGCCGTGTCGTGGTCGAACGTGCCCGGCTGGCCGAAGCGGGCCGGCGGCGCGTCCCACATCCAGGTCGGCGTCTGGGACTGCCACGCGAGCGTGTGGCCGTAGAACTTCACGTCCGGGCTCAGCGCCGAGTACTGGGCGAACAGGGCGTCCGCCGCGTCGAACGTGAACACGCCCTTGTTCAGCTCGGTGTCCTCGGGCTTCATCTCGTTGCCCGGCGTGAACGACGCGTACTCGTACATCATCGCGTTGGCGTCCGCGGACGAGCCGAACGTACCGAACGTGAAGTAGTCCTTGTAGACGTCCTTCATCGCCGGGTAGTGGTCATAGGTCTGGCCCGTCGGCGGCAGGTCGGTCGCCGACGCCGCGAGCGCCGGCGAGGCAGCCCCCTGGACGGCCAGCGCCGCGAGGCCCGCGAGCACGGTGAAGAGGACAGGACGAGCCGCGCGCCGGGTCGCGGTCGATGGGGGGTGGTGGGACATGAAGCTCCTCCAGATGCCGCCGTTCGCGTCGATGCGCACGGCCGGTTCGGTGCAAATGGTCTCTTCGTCGAGATTGTTGCGCGGCTAAACTTATCCGGGTTGCGGGGGGTGTCAAGCGTGTCTCGCGGCCATCAGTCGGCTGGCGGGGAGGTTCCCTCTGGCGGTCAGTCGCGCGGATGGGCATGCTTGCGCCTCGTGAAAGAGGGCCACCCGTGACGCTCACGCCACGCGAGTCGACATTCGTCGCGCCGTTCTACCTGCACGTCATGGGCCTGAATGCCATCCGGGTGGAACAGGACACGTGGGGCGAGCTGGTGCGAGTCGGCCGGACAGCCGACGTAGACGATGTCTCTTGGCTCCTGCAGACCAGCCATTGGCGCCCGGTTGTCATAGGGGCTTGGTTGAGCCTCCGGCTCAACTCGCATGACATCTCGAAGCTAGTCCTTGAGAGCCTGCTCGCGTCGATGGGTTCGCTCACGGCACCGGCGCTCGCCACAGTCGCGGTCGTACACGCGGGACATGGCGCGGTGCCAGCGTTGCGGGACAGCAACGCACGAGGCGACGGCGCATCTCGCGTCGTGCTCGATTCCGCATTGATGCACCTGGGCGAGCAGCCTGACGCTCCTGTCGCGTCGGCAGATCGTGCCCGGTTCGGGCTGCTGCTGGCCTTCGCGCAGCGACTCCGCCGCGAGCTCTCGGAGGACTGACGGTTGCCGATGAGCGCGCCTTCGCGGACCACGACGGTCCGCTCAGCATGGATGGTGCTCGGCAGCACCCTTGGGGTCGTGGCCCTGGCGCTCGGCCTGTCCTATTTCGGCGAAGGCACGGATGCATTCGGGTACGTTCTCGGAGTGGCCCTGACCCTCCTTGGGGCCTGGGCGACCGTCCGCCCCCTATTCATGAGCGTGAAGGTATCGCGCAGCGGCGTCCGGGTTCGCGGGTTTGCCCGCACCCGCACATACGCTTTGTCCTCCGTCGCAGACGTGGCCGTAATGGAGGGACACAACACGGTCGCTGACACTCGGCTCCCGGTGCTCAGACTCACCGACGACAGCGAGGTCAAACTCACGCAGCTATCCGCCTATAGCTTTCGAGCGCCGAGGCCGAACCACCCAGCCGATCGTCGGGCGGCGGCGCTCCGCAACGCGATCGAGGACCTGCAAGTGGGCAGCCAAGCAGAGTGAGCTGCACGGCCCCGCGGCGGGCCGGCATAGCGTCGCGGACACGTGGCGCCTGGTTGAGGCGGTTCCGGGACTGTCCCGGAGCCGGTCACGTCCTTGCCGGCCGGTCGAGGCGGAGGCGACGACCCGACTGCACTACGTGAACGGGAACCGCGTGTCCCCAGAACTGCGCTGCGTCATCGACGGGCTCGTCAACCAGGCGTCCGCGGACTTGCTCTCCGACGGAGAGATCAGTGAAAGAGCAGTACGGGGAAAGACGAAGGACCCCAGATCCGCAGAATCCTGCGGCTGGGGTCCTTCAGAACGCGGTAGCGGTGAGGTTCGAGCGCGCCGTTTTGACCGGGTTGGCCGGGCTGGACGATCTGGCATCTGACCTGGGGCGACGTCTCGTCTTGGCGTGTAACGTGTTGTACGTTTTCACGCTGGCTTGGCCGGCAAAGAGGAGTGAAAACGGTGAGTTGCGGGGTCTACGCTCGGTGCACCTGGCCGGCCTGTCGGTAAGGACGCACTCGGGTTGTCCTCGTTCGCGGGGTTCAAGAAGGGCAGGAAGTAGACCCCGGTGCGGCGCCAGGCCCGCCGGAGCTGCCATGTCGGAGGTGGGGACACTCCGAGGCGCCGAACCGACAGCGGAGCACAAGAGGACGACGGAGGCCCGGGTCAAGGGTGGGCGCAGCCCATCGCGCAGCGACGCCGTAGGCGCCCTTGACGCGGGGTGGAGTCGGCCGAATGCTCGGCTGTCGGTGCGGGCCGGAACGTGAGCCGAAGGGCAAACAGTGGTAGTGCCTCTACGTCCTTGGCGCGGCTTGCACCGAGCCCTACCATCGCCGCCATGGGTGCCTCAGGAACCGGCCCGTTCGAGAACGATGCAGCGATGGACCTGCTGTACGAGATCGCGAACGGCTACTTCAACGACGCCGGAACCATCGAGGAGTCGTTCGGCGACCCCGACTATCTCGAGGTCGACGGTGGCCAGATGGCCATCGCGCTCGGCGCGATCATTCGATCGGAGCGCGGTGAGGCTGGTCCTACGGTGCCGGAGGTCGACCGCACGGACTTCAGGCTTGAGATCACGCCGGAGCTCGTGACCTGGGTGCGCGCTCAGATCACGCGCGCGCTCTCCGGCAGCGCGGGGTCGGAGCTGTACGCGCTTTGGGAGGAGTCGAGCGCACTCGAGGAGTGGCTGGAAGTGTCGCGGAGCGCGATGCCGTCGGCGCTGTAGGCGGGCGCATGCGACGAGGCCAGCGTCCGCGACGCGTTCGCAGTTCGCGTGGCAAGGGCGGTTCCGGTGTGTCTCGGAGCCGCCCTTCGTCGTGCACCTGGCCGGCCGGACGGGTGGGGTGCGCGCAGCGAGCGTCAGCGAGCGGAGCGCGGGGCCCCGCCCGGGAGGCCGGCCCGCGCGGCGAAGCCGCGCGCTTGAGCCAGTAAGGAAAGTTCTCACGGCGCGCGGCTCAAGACAGTGTCGTGTGCCGGGTGATGCGCGACATCGCCGCGCCAACTGATGTGCGACATCTCGCGTGATCGGCACCATGGGCCTGGACGTCGCCGCGGACGTCCAGGGGATCGGGGAGGCCGGATTGGTACCGGTCGTCTTGTCTCTGGTGGAGCAGCGTCTAGACGTCGTCCGTGCGGTCTTGAGAGCCGCGGAGGTCAACGACGTAGCAGCGCGGTCGTGGGTCACCGTTCGACCGTGCACCGTTGGACGACCAGGAATGTTTGGTCGAGTCGTCGCCGCTCAGAAAGGTCTAGATTCGGCACGTGGTGCGACCCGTCCTGCTTCCCGACAACAACGTCTGGACATACTTCGTCAACGCTGACGCCATCGAGTTGCTCCAGAGCGAGTCTCGGCGGCTGAAGGTAACCGTGGCCGCTTGCCCTGCGATTGCATATGAGTTCCTTCGGGGT
>WRHK01000017.1 GCA_009783295.1 Promicromonosporaceae bacterium | reverse complement strand
GCCTCGACGAGGGCGAGCTCGCGCGCGGCCCCCGCGCCGGCGTGCGGCGCGTCCGCAAGGAGAAGGGGCCAGGCGGCGCCCCCTGGTACGCCGTCGACATGGGTGCCTGGCACCTGCCCGGCGGGCCCGACGCCGCAGCCGCCGGCGCCGACGCCGCGGTCGCCGTGCGCGGCTGGACCGCCCCGCGCCCTGCCCTGTCCGTAGACCTGGGCAACCCCCACACCGTCGTCGCGCTCGGCTCCACCGCCGAGCTCGAGGCGCTCGACCTCACGCGCGCCCCGCAGGTCGTCCCCGTGCCCCCGCACGGCACCAACGTGGAGCTCGTCGTCCCGCTCGCCGAGTCCGTCGCCGACGACGGCACCGTCACCGGGCGCGTCCGCATGCGCGTGCACGAGCGCGGCGTGGGGGAGACGCAGTCGTGCGGCACCGGTGCGGTCGCCGCGGCGCTCGCCGTGCGGACGTGGGCGTCGTCGGGCGGCCGGCCCACCATCGACACCTGGTTCGTCGAGGTGCCGGGCGGCCTGCTGCGGGTGCGCGCGCTGCCCGACGGGCACGCCGAGCTGGCCGGCCCCGCGGAGCTCGTCTTCACCGGCGAGACCGCTCTGTGACGGGCCCCTGTCCCGACCACGCCTGATCCGCTACGCTGCGCGCCGGACGCCGACGCCCCGGCGACCGCGCCCTGGCAGCGAGTCCAGGCATGCCTGGACGGGCCGACGATGACCCTCACCCTTTTCGGCCCCGCCTGGGGCCTCGTGCTCGCCGCCCTGGTGCTCACCGGAGTCGTGGTGCACCTGCGGCTGCGGGGGCGCGACCTCGCCTCCCGGCGCCGCGGGCTCGCGGTGCTCGCAGGCGCCGACATGGTGGCCTCCGCCGCGTTCCACTACGCCTACCTCACGGACCCCACCGTGCACTTCCCGCTGTGGCAGAACCTGCCGCTGCACCTGTGCACGATCGTGTCGTTCATGCTGCTGCCGGCGATCCTGCTCGACTCGAAGCCGCTGCAGGTCCTGTGCTACTTCCCGGGCGCCCTGGCGGGGTTCCTCGCGCTGCTCTCGGCCGCCCCGATGTACTACGGGCACCCGCTGCTCTCGCTCAAGACGTTCTTCTTCGTGGCGCACGGGCTCAACTTCGTGATCCCCGCGCTCATGGCGACGCTCGGCGTGTACCGGCCCACGGCGCGCGACGCCGTGCGGTCGGTCGCCTACCTGCTGGTGCTGGCCCTGGCGGTGCTGCCGGTCACGCTGCTGCTGCGCGCCGTCGCCGACCCGCACGCCAACTACATGTACGTGTTCGACCCGGAGGGTGCGGCGATCCTCGAGGTGTTCCACCGGCTGATCCCGGTGCCGCTCGTCTACGAGCTGCCGCTGCTGGTCGCCATCACGCCGCTGCTGCTGGCCCAGTGGGGCCTGTACCGCGCGTTCGTGCGGGTCTCGACGTGGCTGCGACGGGCCCAGCCGCCGGTCGTCCCGCCGCTGACGCCCGCGCTCAGCGCGTGACGCGCAGGATCCGGTAGCCCTTCGCGCTGTTGGTGCGCTCCACGGGCAGCTCCAGGTGCGCCTCGACCCACCGCGCCAGCGAGTCCGAGCCCAGGTTCTTCTGCACCACGAGCCACGCGCCGTCGGCGTCCGACGTCGTCGGCGCCAGCCGGGGCAGCCAGGTGCGGAGCATGCCGTGCAGCACGTCCTTGCCCACCCGGATCGGCGGGTTGGACCAGATCGCGGCGAACGTGACGTCGGCGGGCACGGCGTCGGGCGTGGCCGTGCGGACGTTGTCCAGCCCCAGGCGCTCGGCGTTGCGGCGGGTCAGGTCCAGGGCGCGCTCGCTGACGTCGACGGCCCACACCGTGGCCCGGGGCGACTCCGTGGCGAGCGTGAGCGTCAGCGGCCCCCACCCGCAGCCCAGGTCCAGCAGGTTCCCCTCGGCCGGCGGCGCCGGCACCTCCCGCAGCAGCACCTGCGTGCCCAGGTCGATGCGGCCGGGGGAGAAGACGCCCGCGGCCACCTCGACCTCGACCTCCCGGCCCGCGATCCGTACCGTCTTGGTGCGGCGCTCGGCATCCGTCGCGGGCGCACCCGTGAAGTAGTGGTCGGGGACGTCGGGCAGGGCGGGGTCGGTCACCCCGCGATCCTAGGCGAGGCGCCCCGTGCGCCCCCGGGGGAAATCCAGGGGACCGGGACTGTCCGGCGTGGGAAACTGGTTGTCCATAACGCATCACCCCCTTCCGAGAGGCCACGCTTTGACCGCCACCCCCCAGGACCCCACCGCTCCGGACATGGAGCACGCCGACGACGCAGCCGCCGCCGACCGCAACGCACAGGCGATCGCGAACGACGTCGTGGCCCGGGTCCTCGCCAGAGCGGGCACGGCGCGGGCCGAGGGTGGCACCGTCCACACCGTCCACGACGGCGAGCAGCTCGACCTTGAGGAGCGCACCGCGCTGCGCCGCGTCGTCGGGCTCTCCACCGAGCTCGAGGACGTCACCGAGGTCGAGTACCGGCAGCTGCGCCTCGAGAAGGTCGTGCTCATCGGCATGTACTCCGGTGGCGACGCCGCCGCGGCCGAGGCCGAGGTGTCGCTGCGCGAGCTCGCGGCCCTCGCCGAGACGGCCGGCTCGCAGGTGCTCGACGGGCTGCTCCAGCGTCGCCAGAAGCCCGACCCCGGCACCTACCTGGGCTCGGGCAAGGCGGCCGAGCTGGCCGCCATGGTGCGCGCCGTCGGCGCCGACACCGTCGTCGCCGACACCGAGCTCGCCCCCTCCCAGCGCCGCGCGCTGGAGGACATCGTCAAGGTGAAGGTCGTCGACCGCACCGCGTTGATCCTCGACATCTTCGCGCAGCACGCCAAGTCCCGGGAGGGCAAGGCCCAGGTCGAGCTCGCCCAGCTCGAGTACCTGCTTCCCCGCCTGCGCGGCTGGGGCGAGTCGATGTCCCGCCAGGCCGGCGGCCAGGTGTCCGGCGGTGCCGGCATGGGCTCGCGCGGCCCCGGCGAGACCAAGATCGAGCTGGACCGCCGCCGCATCCGCAACCGGATGGCCAAGCTGCGCCGCGAGATCAAGGACATGGCCCCCGCGCGCGCCACCAAGCGGCTCGAGCGCAAGCGCCACGCCGTGCCCAACGTCGCGATCGCCGGGTACACGAACGCCGGCAAGTCGTCGCTGCTCAACGCGCTCACCGACGCCGGGGTGCTCGTGGAGAACGCCCTGTTCGCCACCCTCGACCCCACGGTGCGCCGCGCGCGCACCGACGACGGCCGCGTCTACACGCTCGCCGACACCGTCGGGTTCGTGCGCCACCTGCCGCACCAGCTCGTCGAGGCGTTCCGCTCCACGCTCGAGGAGGTGGGCGACGCCGCGCTGCTGCTGCACGTGGTCGACGCCTCCCACCCCGACCCCGAGGGGCAGATCGCCGCCGTCCGCGAGGTGCTCGCCGAGATCCCCGGCATCGACGAGGTTCCCGAGGTCGTGGTGCTCAACAAGGCCGACGTCGCCGACCCGGCCGTCGTGGGTCGCATCCAGCGGCGCGAGAAGCGCACCGTCGTCGTCTCCGCCCACACGGGCGAGGGCATCGCCGAGCTGCGCGGCCTCATCGCGAACGAGCTGCCGCGGCCCGACGTCGCGATCGACCTCGTGGTGCCGTACTCGCGCGGCGACCTGGTGCACCGCGTGCACCAGTCCGGCGAGCTCGACCACGAGGAGCACCTCGCCCAGGGCACGCTGCTGCGCGGTCGCGTCGACGAGGCGCTCGCCGCCGAGCTCCAGCGCGTGGCGGTCGCCACGTCCTGACGGTGTGGATGGCGCCCTCCGGGGCGCCCCTCCCACCTAGGATCGTCCGGTGACCACCGAGCCCGTCGACGCCGCCGCCGACGTCGCGCCCGAGGGCGCCGGCACGGTCCCGTCCGTCGAGGAGCTGCTCGACCTCACCGTGGCCCGCCTGGGCGGCGGCCGGCGCGACGGCCAGCACCAGATGGCCGTCGAGGTCAGCGACGCGATCGACGCCGGCCGGCACCTGCTGGTCCAGGCCGGGACCGGCACGGGCAAGTCGCTCGGGTACCTGGTCCCCGCGGTGCGGCACGCGGTCGTCGCGGACGAGCGCGTCATCGTCTCGACGGCGACGCTCGCGCTCCAGCGCCAGGTCATCACGCGCGACCTGCCGCTGGTCGCCGAGGTGGTCGCGCCGCGGCTGCCGCGGCCGCCCAAGGTGGCGCTGCTCAAGGGCTGGCACAACTACCTGTGCCTGCACAAGACGAGCGGCGGCTACCCGGTCGACGACGCCACGCTCTTCGACCTCCCGTCCGACGCCGCCGCCGAGCACCCCGCCGAGGAGGGCCGGGGGCGGTCCCGCCGCGACGACGGCGCCGCCACCCTCGCCGACCATGTGCGCCTCCTGCACGCCTGGGCGCAGCAGACCGACTCGGGCGACCGCGACGAGCTGGTGCCAGGCGTTCCCGACCGCGCGTGGCGCCAGGTGTCCGTCACCTCGCTCGAGTGCATCGGCCAGCGGTGCCCGCTCCTGTCCGAGTGCTTCCCCGAGCGCGCCCGCGCGGCAGCCCGCGAGGCCGACGTCGTCGTCACCAACCACGCCATGCTCGGCATCGCCGCCTCCGGCAGCCCGAACGTGCTCCCCGAGCACGGCGTCGTCGTGGTCGACGAGGCCCACGAGCTCGCCGACCGGATCACGTCCGCCGCGACGGTCGACCTCTCGCTCACGAGCATCGAGCACGCCGCGCGCCTCGCGCGCCGGCACGCGGGGGCCGAGACGGCGGTGCTCGACGCGGCGGCCCAGTCGTTCGGCTCGCTGCTCGCACAGCAGCCCGCGGAGCGCTACCCCCTGGGCCTGCCCGACGAGCTGCGCACCGCCGTCAGCGCCGTGCGGGACGCCGCGCGCGAGCTGCTGACGCGCGTCAAGCCCGAGCCGGGCAAGGGCAAGGAGGGCGCCGAGGGCGGCACCAAGATGGCCCAGTCCGCGGTGCTCCAGCTCTTCGAGGTCGCCGAGCGCATGGCCGCCGAGGACTCGACCTCCGACGTGCTGTGGTGCGCGCGCCCCGGCGACGGCCCCGGCAGCGGCTGGGGAGACGGCGTCTCGCGCCTGCACGCGGCGCCCCTGCACGTGGCGGGGCTGATCCGCGCCGGGCTGCTCGCGGAGGCGACCGGGGTGTTCACGTCGGCCACGCTGACGCTCGGAGGCCGGTTCGACGCCGTGGCAGGATCGCTGGGCCTGGGACGCGACGGCGACGACGCCGGCGAGTGGAAGGGCGTCGACGTCGGCAGCCCGTTCGACTACCCGCGCCAGGGCATCCTGTACGTCGCGCGCCACCTGCCGGCCCCGGGCCGCGAGCCCACCACGGACGCGCAGCTCGACGAGATCGCCGGCCTCATCGAGGCGGCGGGCGGTCGCACGCTCGGCCTGTTCTCCTCGCGCCGGGCCGCGACGGCTGCTGCGGAGGCCATGCGCGAGCGGCTCGACGTGCCGGTCCTCGCGCAGGGCGACGACCAGCTCCCGACGCTCGTGCGGCAGTTCGCCGACGACCCCGCCACCTGCCTGTTCGGCACGCTCTCGCTGTGGCAGGGTGTGGACGTGCCCGGGCCCTCGTGCCGCCTGGTCCTCATCGACCGGATCCCCTTCCCGCGCCCGGACGACCCGGTGCGGTCCGCGCGCACGCGCGCCGTCGAGCAGGCGGGCGGCAACGGGTTCATGCAGGTCTCGGCCACCCACGCGGCGCTGCTGCTGGCGCAGGGGGCCGGGCGCCTGATCCGCAGCGCCGAGGACCGCGGCGTCGTGGCCGTGCTCGACCCACGCCTGGCGACCGCGCGGTACGGCACGTTCCTGACCCGGTCCATGCCCGACTTCTGGCCCACCACCGACCCCGGCGTCGTCCGCGCTGCGCTGCGCCGCCTGGACGCATAGCCTCGAACCTGATCACCGGAGGACCCCCGTGAACGCATCCGTCCCGCGCCGCCCCACGACCAAGCTCGCCATCGTGGGCGCCGGCGCCGTGGGATCCACGCTCGCCTACGCCGCCCTCACGCGCGGCACGGCCCGCAGCGTCGCGCTGATGGACGTCAACAAGCAGAAGGTCGAGGCCGAGGTGCTGGACCTCCAGCACGGGATGATGTTCATCCCTCCGGCGGAGATCACGGGCGGCGACGACGTCGAGGTGTGCCGCGACGCCGACGTCGTGGTCGTCACCGCGGGCGCCAAGCAGCAGCCCGGCCAGACACGCATCGACCTCGCCGAGGCGACCATCGGGCTGACCCGCAAGATCCTGCCGGGGCTGCTCGAGGTGGCTCCCAACGCCGTCTACATCATGGTCACCAACCCGGTCGACATCGTGACCTACGCGGCGCAGAAGATCTCCGGCCTACCGCCGGAGCGCCTGTTCGGGTCGGGCACCGTGCTCGACTCCTCGCGCCTGCGCGCCGCGATCGCGCTGCACTGCGGGGTCGCCGTCGGCAACGTGCACGCATACATCGCGGGCGAGCACGGCGACTCCGAGCTGCCGCTGTGGAGCTCGGCCACCATCGGCGGCGTGCCGCTGCTCGACTGGCAGGGGATCGACGGGAAGCACCCGCTCGACCTCGAGGCCCGTTCCCGCATCGCGCGCGACGTCGTCGACTCGGCGTACAAGATCATCGCCGGCAAGGGGGCGACCAACTACGCCGTCGGCCTGGCCGCCACGCGCATCATCGAAGCCGTGCTCAAGGACGAGCACCGCGTGCTCACCGTCTCGTCGCGGCTCGAGGACTACTACGGCATCAGCGACGTGTGCCTCTCGGTCCCGTCGATCGTGGACCAGCACGGCGTGGCGAGCGTTCTCGAGGTGCCGCTGTCGCCCGAGGAGCTCGCCGGGCTCCGCGCCTCCGCCGACTCGATGCGCGCCGTCCAGAAGCGGTTCGGGCTCTGACGCCCCGCCCTGACGGGCGCCCGCGTGGCGCCCGTCAGAGCGCGCGCAGCACGGCAACGACGCGGCCCAGGATCTGGGCCTCGTCGCCCGGGATCGGGGCGTAGCTGGGGTTCTGGGGCAGCAGCCACAGGTGCCCGTGGTCGCGCTTGAACGTCTTGACGGTGGCCTCACCATCGATCATCGCGGCGACGATCTCGCCGTTCTCCGCGACCGGCTGACGGCGCACCACGACCCAGTCGCCGTCGCAGATGGCCGCGTCGACCATCGAGTCACCCTGGACCTTGAGCAGGAAGAGCTCGCCGTCGCCGACCAGCTGGCGGGGGAGCGGGAACACGTCCTCGACGAGCTGCTCGGCGAGGATCGGCCCGCCGGCGGCGATCCGGCCGACCACGGGGACGTACGACGGCGCGGCGACGCGCTCGTCGTCGATGACGGGGACCTGCAGCGGCGTGTCCTCGGGGGCGGCCGGCTCCGACGACGTGTGCGGGTCGACGACCTCCATCGCGCGCGGACGGTTCGGGTCGCGGCGCAGGTAGCCCTTGCGCTCGAGCGTGGTGAGCTGGTGCTTGACGGAGGACGGGCTGGCGAGCCCGACGGCCTCGCCGATCTCGCGCATGGTGGGCGGGTAGCCACGCGTCTCGACCGACGTGCGGATGGTCTCGAGCACGCGTCGCTGACGCGGGGTCAGGCCGCGCTGCGCCGCCTCGGGGAACGCGCTGACCGTCGCCAGCCCCGGGGCGGGGGTGCCCTGCGTCGTGGATGTGTCCATGACTGCTCCGTCCGTCGTGCGTTCGTGCTGGTCGTAGCACCACCCTAGGGCACTCGCCGGGTGTGATCAAACACGTGTTCGACGTGTGTCTCGACTTTGTCGGTGCCTCGTGGCATGCTACAGATGTTCGAACGAACGAATGTTCGATAGAACTCCTGTACCAGACCGCTCGCCTCGGAGGACGTCATGGCCGCCACCATCGCCTGCCCCTCGGTCCCCACTGCCGCCCGTCCCGCTCACGGCCCTCTCGGGCTCGGCGGGCTGCGGCTGACGCGACGTGGTCGCGTCGCGGTGGTCGTGCTGGCGCTCCTCCTC
Organism: Promicromonosporaceae bacterium; assembly: GCA_009783295.1. Classification (GTDB taxonomy): domain Bacteria; phylum Actinomycetota; class Actinomycetes; order Actinomycetales; family Cellulomonadaceae; genus Xylanimonas. The sequence goes on along the minus strand of WRHK01000017.1, from coordinate 57,697 downwards.
GCCGCGCCGCTCCTGGGGCTCGGCGGCCGCGCGGTCGCGTCCGGCGCGGGCAAGGGCATCGAGGTCACGGTCCACACGGTGGCTCCGGGGGAGACGCTGTGGGGCTACGCGCGCCAGATCGCGAAGCCGGGTCAGGACGTGCGCGATGTCGTCGCCGAGCTGCACCGGCTCAACGACCTGCCCAGCGCCTCGCTCGCGGTCGGCCAGACGATCCTCGTCCCGCGGGGCTGACACCCGCACCCGGCGCGCCGCGCCGGCCCGCGCGCCCGGTAGTCTCGCGGGCATGCACTGCCCCTTCTGCCGCAACCCCGACTCGCGCGTGGTCGACTCCCGCACCTCCGACGACGGGTCGTCGATCCGGCGTCGTCGCCAGTGCCCGGCCTGCGGCCGTCGCTTCACCACGCTGGAGACGGCGAGCCTCGCGGTGGTCAAGCGCTCTGGCGCGACCGAGCCGTTCAGCCGCGACAAGATCGTCTCGGGCGTCCGCAAGGCGTGCCAGGGCCGCCCGGTGAGCGAGGACGACCTGGCTCTGCTCGCGCAGAAGGTCGAGGAGACGCTCCGCCAGCAGGGCAGCGCGGAGATCGACGCGTACGAGATCGGGCTGGCGATCCTCGGCCCGCTGCGCGACCTGGACGAGGTCGCCTACCTGCGCTTCGCGAGCGTCTACCAGGCGTTCGACTCCCTCGAGGACTTCGAGAGCGCCATCACCTCGCTGCGTGCCGAGCACGCCGACCGCAGCGAGGCGACGGAGGCCTGATCAGGCGCCGGCCGCAGGCCCCGGGGGGAACTCGGGGCGCTCGAACGCGTCGCGGATCCGCAGGCGCACCGTGGTGGCCATCTCCTGGAGCTTGACCGACGAGCCGCGCTGCGTGACGTCCGAGATGTCGGTGACCACGTAGCCGATCTCGCCGCGCGTGGCGAGCATCTGGCCCTCGATGTTGGCGCCGTGCTCGGCGAACACCTGGTTGATGGCCGCCAGCACGCCCGGCACGTTGCGGTGCAGCACCATGATGCGGCCCACGCCCGTGGGGGCGAGCTGGAGGTTCGGCAGGTTGACGCTGAGCATCGTCGAGCCGGTGGTGAAGTAGTCGCGGAGCTTGCCGGCGACGAACTCGCCGATGGCCTCCTGCGCCTCCTCGGTCGACCCGCCGACGTGCGGCGTGAGGATGACGTTCGGCAGGCCGCGCAGCGGGCTGTCGAAGTGGTCGCCGCGCTTCTTCGGCTCGGTGGGGAACACGTCGACGGCGGCACCGGCGATGTGACCCGACTCGATGCCGGCGCGCAGCGCGTCGACGTCGACCACGAAGCCGCGCGACAGGTTGAGGAAGATCGCGCCCGGCTTCATCTTCTCGAAGAGGTCGGCGCCGAAGAACCCGGCGTTGCCGGGGCGGCCGTCGACGTGGATCGTCACGGCGTCGGAGACCTCGAGCAGCTCCTCGAGCGTACGCACGCGGTGCGCGTTGCCGAGCGACAGCTTCTCCTGCACGTCGAAGAACACGACGCGCATGCCGAGGTTCTCGGCGAGCACGGACAGCTGCGAGCCGATGTTGCCATAGCCGATGATGCCGAGCGTGCGCCCGCGCACCTCGTGCGCGCCGTCGGCCGTCTTGTCCCACGTGCCGTCGTGCAGCGCCTTGTCGCGCACGGGCAGGCGGCGGGTCAGCGAGATGATCTCGGCCAGCGCGAGCTCGACCACCGAGCGGGTGTTCGAGTAAGGCGCGTTGAACACGGCGACGCCGTGCGCGGCGGCGGCCGCGAGGTCGATCTGGTTGGTGCCGATCGAGAAGGTCCCGACGGCCTGGAGGCCCGGCGACGACTCGACCACCTTGCGGGTGACCTGCGTCTTGGACCGGATGCCGAGCATCTGGACGCCCTCGAGCGCCTCGATCAGCTCGGCCTCGTCGAGGGCACCGGATCGGGTCTCGACCTCGTACCCTGCGGCGCGCAGGATCTCGGTGGCGACGGGGTGGACGTTCTCGAGGAGGAGGGCCTTCAGCACGCCCCCATGGTGCGCCCTGGCCGGGGCGGGCGACAAACCCGTCTCACGCTCGTCTCACCCCGCGCTGTCGCCAGGTGTCGGCTCAGCCCTCGAACCCGTCGGGCAGCTCGCCGGCGTGCACGACGACGAGCCGCTGGGTGGGGCGCGTCATCGCCACGTAGAGGTCGGACCAGCCGCCCGGCCCGGCGGCGATGTCGGCGGGCTCGACGAGCACGACGGCGTCGTACTCCAGGCCCTTGACCTCGACGGGGGAGAGCACCGTGACCTGCTGGTCCTCGGGCCGCTGGGCGAGGAGCCGCGCGGACTCGGCCTCGCCGAGCGCGCCGGGGAGCGCCACGGCCACGGCAGAGCGGAGCGCCTGCACGGCGGGTGCCGCGGCGATGACGGCCACCCGGCCGGCGCCGTCGGGACCGACCAGCTCGCCGGCGAGCTCCGCGGTGCGCGCGGCGGTGGTCGAGGCGACGTCCTGCGCCACGACAGGCACGTCCACGATGGCGCCGGGCACCTCGCGGGCAGCCGTGAGCGGGGATGCGGGGAGCCCGGCGGCCTTCCCGACGCGCTGCGCGGTGTCGGCCACCTCGGCCGGGGTGCGGTAGCTGACCGTGAGCTCCTCGAGCCGCCACGTGTCGCGCAGCACCGGCGTCAGCGCGGCCGACCAGGACCGCGCGCCGGCCTGCGACGACGTCTGCGCGACGTCGCCCACGATCGTCATGGAGCGCGTCGGCACGCGGCGCACCAGGGTGCGCCACGCCATCGGCGAGAGCTCCTGCGCCTCGTCGACCACGACGTGCCCGAACGTCCAGGCGCGGTCCGAGGCGGCGCGCTCGGCCGTCGTCAGGCGCGGTCCCGTCGAGGCGAAGCGCTCGGCGAGCGTCTCCGCGTCCACCTGGATCATCGAGCCGGCCGCGGCGCCGGAGGCGAGCACCGACCGGGCGTGCGCCAGGGCCTCGGCGCGCTCGGCGGCGCGGGCGTCGGCCTCGGCGCGGGCGACGGCGTCGTCCTCGCCGAGCAGCTCGGCCGCCTCGTCGAGCAGCGGCACGTCCGACTCGGTCCACGGCGCCCAGGGCGCGCGCAGCACGGCCGCGCGCTCGTCGTCGGTGAGCTCGGGTGCCGCCTCCGCGAGGCGGTGGGGGCGGGAAAGCAGGTCGTCGACGAGCTTCTTGGGCGAGATCGGGAACCAGGCGAGGTTCAGCGCCACCCGGACCTCGCGCAGGGACCGCAGGTCCTCGAGCACGATCGCGCGGTCCTCGGGCGTGAGGTCGCCGCCGTCGGCGATCTTGTACTGCTCGGCGAGCCGGGCGAGCATGTCGCGCACGAACCCGTTGCGGGCCTCGTTGTGCGGCTTGTGGCTGCGGCGGGCTCGGGCGATCGCGTCCCGGATGTCGCGGCGGCGGATCACCAGGGTGTGGCCGTCCAGGCGCACGCGGACGTCGCGCTCGGGCACGCGCTCGCGGGCCCGCACGGCGCGTCGGATCACCTCGGCCCACACCAGGCGGCCCTTGATCTCGGCGACCGTGCCGTCCTCGGGAGCGTTCGCGACGACGCGCGGCAGCAGCTCACCGAGCGTCGTGGAGACCACGCCCGTCTCGCCGAGCGAGGGGAGCACCTGGTCGATGTAGCGCAGGAACGAGCGCGAGGGCCCGACCAGCAGCACACCGGAGCGCTCGAGGATGCGCCGGTGCGCGTACAGGAGGTAGGCGGCGCGGTGCAGCGCGACGGCCGTCTTGCCCGTGCCCGGCCCGCCCTGGACCACGAGCGCCCCGCCGAGCTCCGAGCGGATGATGCGGTCCTGCTCGGCCTGGATGGTCGCGACGATGTCGCCCATGCGACCCGTGCGGCGCGACGCCAGGGCGGCGAGCAGCGCGCCCTCGCCCGACAGCGAGGACACGTCGACGCCGTCGTCCGCGCCGTCGAGGTCGAGCAGCTCGTCCTCCACGCCGGTCACGGTGCGGCCCGTGGTCACCAGGTGACGACGGCGGCGCACGCCGTGCGGCTGGAGCGACGTGGCGCGGTAGAAGGCCTCGGCGGCCGGGGCGCGCCAGTCGGTGAGGAGCGAGCGCTGGTCCTCGTCGGTGAGACCGATGCGTCCCACGTAGCGGACGGCGCCGTCGTCGGAGCCCTCGGCGAGGTCGAGCCGGCCGAACGCGAGGCGGTCCTCGACCGCGTCGAGCTGGGCCGTGCGGTCCTCGTAGAGGGTCGCGAAGGCGTCCCGCTCCGAGCGGTTCTGCGGGGACCCGGAGGGGCCCTGCTTGCGCACGTCGCGAAGCCGTGCGCGGGCGCGCTCCCTGAGGGTGTCGAGCCGTGCGTAGAGCTCGTCGACGACCACCTGCTCGTGCGCCAGCTCGTCCTGCCTGCCCGCCACCGAACCTCCTGCGTCCTGCCGTCGTCGTGCCGTCCGTCGGGACGGACCGGCCGTCCATTATTGCCGACTCCGGGGGTGCCTGGTGCGCGTGCTGCCAGGTGCTCGAACTCCGGACGGCGCGCGGCGTCCCCGCCATGGCCCGGGGACCCGGTCTAGCATCCCTGCCATGAGCAGCGCCGCCGTGCACGGAGTAGTGCTCTTGCTGGTCGAGGACGACGACGGTGACGCCCTGCTGGTGAGCGAGCTGCTCGAGGACGCCGTGGTCGACGTCGAGCTGCGCCGGGCCCGGTCGGTCGAGGACGCCGCCGGCGAGATCGCCCGCGGGGACGTCGAGTGCCTGCTGCTGGACCTAGGCCTGCCCGACGCCGTCGGCCTCGACGCCCTGGAGCGGCTGCGCTCGCTCGCCGCGACCCTCCCCGACCCGCCGGCCCTCGTGGTGCTCACGGGCAACGCCGACGCCGACCAGGGCGTGCGGGCCGTGGCCGCCGGTGCGGACGACTACCTCGTCAAGGGCGAGACGGACCCCAACCTGCTGGGCCGCTCGCTGCGCTACGCCCTGCAGCGCCGCCGGGCCGCGGCGCAGGAACGCGCGCTGTTCCGTGGCGAGGTGCGCGCCGTCGAGACCGCCCGGCTCGAGCGCGCGCTGCTGCCCACGCCGCTGGTGGCCGACCCGCACGTCTCCGTGATGGTCGGCTACCTGCCCGGCCGCGACGGCCTGCTGGGCGGCGACTTCTTCGACACCGTCGAGCGGCCCGACAAGACGGTCATGTCGGTGATCGGCGACGTGTCGGGCCACGGCCCGGACGAGGCCGCGCTCGGCGCCACCCTGCGCACGGCGTGGCGCACCCTCGTGCTCACCGACACCCCGCCCGACCGGGTGCTCCCGCTGCTGGAGCGCGTGCTGCTCACGGAGCGGTCGGGCACGGGCGTGTTCGTCACGCTGTGCCAGGTGGTCGTCAGCGCCGACCGCCGCAGCGTCGACCTCTATCTCGCGGGGCACCTGCCGCCCCTGCTGCTCACGGGGCCCGTCGGCGACGTGCGGAGCCAGGTGCTCGACTCCAGTGCCCGCGGTCGCGCGCTCGGCATCCCCGTCGAGGGCGACTGGCACCCGCTGCGGGTCGACGTCGACGGCCCCTTCTCCGTCATCCTGCACACCGACGGGCTGGTCGAGGCCGAGGTCGACGCCGAGCACGCCACCTCCGTGCCCACGCGCGGCGTGCCCCGCCTCGGCGTGCCCGGGCTCTGCCGCGTGATCGACGAGGAGCTCGACGGCGAGTTCGCGGGCCTCGTCGAGCGCGTGCTGCGGCGCGTGCGCGACCTGCACGGCGGCCCGCTGGTCGACGACGCCGCGCTGCTCGTCGTGGGCTGGACCGCGCGGGCCGACATCCTGGGCGAGCGGTCCTCCACCCTCGCCGACTCCGTCGAGTGGGCGCGATGACGCGGCCGCGCCTGCTCAGCAGCCGCACGCTGCTGGGCGTCTCGCTGCGTGGGCGCGTTGCGCGGCTGCTCACCCTGAGCGCCGTGCTGCTGGTCGCCGTGTACGCGTTCGCGGCGCTCGTGCTGGCCCGCGCGAACCTGTTCCTGGACAGCGCGCGCCACGACTCGATCTACCCGGACGAGCGCCTGCGCTACCAGGAGGCCCTCGGCGGCCTGCGGCTGCTGATCGTCGCGCTCGTCGTGCTCGCCGTCGTCGCCGTCGTGCTGGGCACGTTCGTGTGGAGGGCGCTCGAACGCCACGTCCTCGCGCCCATGGCCGCCCTCGCCGAGACCGCGCGCGCCGCCGCCGAGGGCGACCTGGAGCGGCCGGTGCCGCACGTCGGCATGGGCGAGATCGCGGCGCTCGCGGCCGACGTCGAGCACATGCGCGCCGAGCTGGCCCAGCAGCTCGAGGAGCTGCGCACGCTGCACGCCGAGACGGCGGAGGCCCACGACCAGCTCACCGTGCAGGCCGCCGAGCTCGAACGCTCGAACCGCGACCTGGAGCAGTTCGCGTACGTCGCCTCGCACGACCTGCAGGAGCCCCTGCGCAAGGTCGCGAGCTTCACCCAGCTGCTCGGCAAGCGGTACCAGGGCCAGCTCGACGAGCGCGCCGACCAGTACATCGAGTTCGCCGTCGACGGCGCGAAGCGCATGCAGCGCCTCATCCAGGACCTGCTGCTCTTCTCGCGCGTGGGCCGTGCCGAGGTGCGCGACGTCGAGGTGGACCTGGAGCACCTGCTCGCCGACGTCGTCGCCGAGCGGGCCGAGCGGATCGCGGAGACCCGCGGCGCCGTCACGCACGACCCGCTGCCGGTCGTCTCGGGCGACCCGACCCTGCTGCGGCTCGTGGTCAGCAACGTCGTCGGGAACGCGCTCAAGTTCCGCCGGCCCGACGTGCCGCCGCGCGTGCACGTCAGCGCGCGCGACACGGGCACGGCGTGGGAGATCGCGGTCGCCGACAACGGCATCGGCATCGACCCGCAGTTCGCCGACCGCGTCTTCGTGATCTTCCAGCGGCTGCACCCCAAGGAGGTGTACCCGGGCACGGGCATCGGGCTGGCGCTGGTGCAGCGCGTGGTCGAGTACCACGGCGGCCGGGCGTGGGTGGGTCCGTCGCCCGACGGCGGCACCACCGTGACGTGGACGCTGCCCCATCGCAAGGCCGTGAGACGCGCCGCGGGATCATCGCGGCCTCCGGTGTCCGTGGGCTAGGGTGGGCCTCAGGCTCTGGACCTGCGGTGATGTTCCCGATGGAACCGGCGCGGCGACGGCGGGGACGATCATGGAGGTGGGCCCGTGGTGCAGGCGAGCGGCGAGCGGGGCGTCGTGACCGTGCTCCTGGTGGAGGACGACGCGGGCGACGTCCTGATGACGCGCGAGGCGCTCGACGAGCACCACGTCGCCAACCGTCTCTACGTGGTCGCGGACGGTGAGGCGGCACTGGAGTTCCTGCGCAAGCAGGGTACCCATGGGAGCGCTCCCACGCCGGACCTCGTGCTGCTGGACCTCAACCTGCCGCGGCTGTCCGGGCGCGAGGTGCTCGCCGCCGTCAAGGGCGACCCCGCCCTCGCCCGCATCCCCGTCGTCGTGCTCACGACGTCGGACGCCGACGACGACGTGCTAGCGTCCTACTCCCTGCACGCCAACGCCTACGTGACCAAGCCGGTCGACTTCGACCAGTTCGTCGACGTGGTCCGCAAGATCGACGACTTCTTCGTCTCCGTGGTGCGCCTGCCTCCGCGCTGAGCGAACACCGGGGCGGGAAGCATCGTGCGACGCCCGGGGTTGTGACCCTTCGACGGCGCGTGCGCGCCGTCGCGACGAAGGGAGTGGTCCGTGCTTGACCCGCAGGGCATCGTGAGCGTCGACGAGGCGGCCGTGGCCGCGACGCTCGGCACCGGGCACGCGACGACGGGGCCCGTGATGCTGCACGCGCTGCGCGGTTTCGTGGACGCGGGGGCCGCCGGCGAGATCGCCGCGGACCACCTGGTCGACACGCTGGAGTCCACGCGTGTCGCGACCTTCGACATCGACCAGCTGCTCGACTACCGCTCGAAGCGGTCGCTCATGACGTTCGACGCCGACCGCTGGACGGCCTACGACGAGCCCTTCCTCGCCCTCGACCACCTGCGGGACGCGGACGGCACCGGGTTCCTGCTGCTGCACGGCGCCGAGCCGGACCTGCAGTGGGAGCGCGTCAATACGGCGGTCAAGGGCCTCGTGGAGCGCTTCGGCGTCTCGCTCACCGTCGGCTTCCACGGCGTGCCCATGGGGGTGCCGCACACGCGGCCCATCACGATGACGGCGCACGGCACGCGGGCCGGCCTCACCGAGGACCACACCTCGTTCTTCGGCACCGTGCGGGTGCCGAGCTCGATGGCCGCGCTGCTCGAGTACCGGCTCGGTGAGGCCGGGCACGACGCGCTCGGGTTCGTGATGCACGTACCCCACTACCTCGCGCAGTCGCAGTACACGCCCGCCGCCGTCGCCGCCCTCCAGGCCGTCGAGCGCGCGACCGGGCTCGACCTGCTCACCGGGCGCCTCGCCGCCGCGGCCGCGGACGCGACGCTCGAGGTCGAGAAGCAGGTCAGCGAGTCCGGCGAGGTGCGGGCCGTGGTCAAGGCGCTCGAAGAACAGTACGACCGCTTCGCGCAGCGCCTGGGCCGGCCCAGCCTGCTGGCCGAGGCCGCCCCGATCCCGACCGCCGAGGAGCTCGGCGAGGAGTTCGAGCGCTTCCTGCGTCAACAGGGCGACAGCTGACAGTGACGCCGTCGGGTGTGACGTGGCACACTGCACCGACGGCAGGCCATCAGGCCTGCTGAACGGTGCACGGAGGTACGAACAGCATGGCGCAGGGTTCTGTGAAGTGGTTCAACGCGGAGAAGGGCTTCGGGTTCATCGCCCAGGACGGCGGCGGCGCCGACGTCTTCGTCCACTACTCCGCGATCCAGTCGAACGGCTACCGCTCGCTCGAAGAGGCGCAGCGGGTGGAGTTCGAGATCACCCAGGGTCCCAAGGGGCCGCAGGCGGAGAACGTCGTTCCCCTCTGATTCTTCTGAGCTGACGATGCGGGCTGTGGGTGCGGGCGGCACCCACAGCCCGTCTCAGTACGGCCGGGCTGTCGCGACGAAGCGGGTCAGCTCGTCGCCCGTGACGATGCTCGCGGGCACCGGGAGCGCGCGCAACGCCCTCCCCAGGTCCGCGCTGAACAGGTCCGGGACGTCGTCGTCCTCGCGGTCCTCCGGGAGCGCCCGGACCGCCGCGAGCACCAGGTTCCCGTAGCGCCGCCCCTTGAGGATCCCCGGCTCGGCCACGAGCGCTAGCCGGCCCTGCGCCGCGGCGTCCGGGCCGAAGGCCGCGGCGAGCGTCGCGAGCTCGCGACGCGTGCTGCCGAGCGGCGGCCGGTCCGCGCAGTTCACGAGGTACAGGCCGCCGGGCCGCAGCGTCGCCGCCACCTGAGCGGCGATCTCGCCGGTCACCAGGTGCGGCGGCGTCGCGTCGCCCGCGAAGACGTCGCGCACGACGACGTCGTACGTGTCCGGGGGAGCCGTCGCGACCGCGCGGGCGGCGTCGTCGGGGCGCAGGCGCAGGCGCGGCGAACGCGGCAGGTCGAACCACTCGCGCACCAGCGCGACCAGGCGCGCGTCGATGTCGATCGCGAGCTGGCGCGAGCCGGGGCGCTCGGCGTCCCAGCGACGCGCGAGCGCGCAGCCCGCCGCTCCCAGGTGCAGGGCCCGTAGCGGCCCCGTCGTGGTGGTTGCGACGACGGCGTCCATCTGCTGCATGTACTCGAACGCGAGGAACCCGGGGTCGTCGAGGTCGAGGTAGGAGCTGGGCACGCCGTTCACCTGCAGCGTCAGGCGCGCGGAGTGGTCGGGGTCGGGGATCACCTCGGCCGTGCCCGTGTCGATCTCCACAGGGCCCTCGGGGAGGGCGGAGCCGCGTGTCGGTGGCTCGGCGGAGGATGAGGAGCGCTTCGAGGAGCGCGCGCTGCGGCGGGCCATGGGGGCCAGTCTCCCAGACCGCCGCGGGCGCCTGGATTGACAAGGATCGAACAGGTGTTCGACACTTGCGGAGCGGGAACAGCCCGCAGACGGGAGGCTCGAGATGACTCTCAAGCACACGGCACGGCGCCGCACCTCGGTGCCCGTGCCCGCCGAGACGGGGCCTGACGTCGTGCCCGCGCCCGTGGCCCGCCTGCTCGCCCTCGCCGACGCCGAGCTGGCCGAGGCGGCCGCCGCGACCGACCCCGCCGAGCGCTTCGTGCACGCCCACCTCTCCGCGCTGCGGAGCGCGGCCGCCGTCGTCGAGCTGCGGGGGCGCCCGAGCCCGCGGTCGGGCGCGCGCACGGTCTGGGAGATGCTTGCCAAGGTGGAGCCGCAGCTCGCGGCCTGGTCCGTCTACTTCGCCTCCGGGGCCCGGCTGCGCGCCGCCGTCGACGCCGGTCACGGGGAGGCCGTCCGAGCGTCCCGTGCCGCCGAGCTGGTGGCGTGCGCCGAGGACTTCCGCGACGAGGTCGCGATCCTGGTCGAGCCCGACGCCGGCTTCGCGCGCCCGCTGCGCTGGGCCTCGACGGCCGCGTCGTGAGCGGCCGGGCACTGCCATGAGCAAGGCACCGAGGTCGGCCACCGCGAACCGCGACTGGGGGTCCGACGAGTCGGGGACCTCGGTCATGCACGTCGACATGGACGCGTTCTTCGCGATGTGCGAGCTCGCGCGGCGCCCGGAGCTGCGAGGCCTGCCCGTGATCGTCGGCGGACAGGGCCGCGGCGTGGTGCTGGCCGCCACGTACGAGGCCCGGGCGTTCGGGGTGCGGTCGGCCATGCCCATGACGTCGGCGATGCGGCTGTGCCCGCAGGCCGTGATCGTGCCGCCCGACCACCGGCGCTACAGCGACGTCTCGCGCTCGATCATGGCGACGATCGGAGAGATCACGCCCATCGTCGAGCAGATCAGCATCGACGAGGCGTTCCTCGACGTCTCGGGCGCGCGGCGACGGCTCGGCCCGCCCACCGCCATCGGGGCGCGTCTCCGGGCGCACGTGCAGGCCGTGCACGGCGTGACGTGCTCCGTGGGCATCGCCAAGAACAAGTTCCTGGCCAAGCTCGCCTCCACGCACGCGAAGCCCGACGGCATGCTGCTCGTGCCCGCCGAGGCGTCCGTCCCGTTCCTGCGGACGCTGCCCGTCGGGGCGCTGTGGGGGGTGGGGGAGAAGACGGAGGCGCAGCTCGCCCGCTGGGGCATCACGACGGTCGCCCAGCTCGCCGACTCCGACGTGGCGACGGTGCAGGCCGCCGTCGGGCGGGTGGGCGGCGCGCACCTGTACGACCTCTCGTGGGGACGCGACCCCCGTCCCGTGGTGCCGTCCGAGTCGGAGCGGTCGATCGGGAACGAGACGACGTTCGGCACCGACCAGAGCGACCGTGTGGCGATCGAGGCGCGCGTGCTCGAGCTGTGCGACAAGGTCGCAGCCCGCCTGCGGGAGCAGGGCGTCGTGACCCGCACGGTGGCCCTCAAGGTGCGCACCAACGACTTCCGCACCCTGACCCGGTCGCGCACGCTCGACGGCCCCACCGACGTCGCGCGCGAGCTGTACCGGGTCGCGCGGGAGCTGCTCTCGGCGGTCGACCTCCGCGGCCTCCCCGTGCGCCTCGTGGGCGTGCGGGCGGAGAACCTGAGCCTGCGGACGGGCATGGCCGAACAGCTGACGCTCGACGAGGCGAGCTCCGAGCGGCCGTCCGTGCAGCGGGAGGCCGAGCTCGCGCTCGACGCCGTCCGCCAGCGCTTCGGGTCCCGGGCGATCGGCCTGGGAGCAGGCGGAATGTCTGCAGAGAGCCGACGCGCCTCAGAGGCGCTTCCTTCGCGTCGTGACGACGCCCTGACTACCCCGTCACCGATTTCCGGGCCTATCCTGGTGCGAAGAAGAACAACCTGACGAGGGGGTCTCGATGCCTCTTTCCGAGTACGAGCAGCGCGTGCTGGAACAGATGGAGCGCGCGCTGACGAGCGACGATCCGCGGCTGGCGAATGCCCTCCAGTCGTCGGGGCGCCGTCCTGTGGTGCGCTATGTCGTCGCAGCGATCGGGCTGGCCGGCGGCCTGCTCCTTCTCGTGCTCGGCGCGGCACAGTCCCACGTGGTCCTGGGCGTCATCGGCTTCGCGGTCATGTTCGCCGCCGTCGCATGGGCGTTCGCCTTCGCTCCGCGGTCCAAGGCCAAGGGCCCGCAGGGTGCGGTCCGCGCGGACGGCAGCGTCGGCGCCCGGCCCGCCAGCAAGCCGGCCAAGGGCCGGTCGGGCTTCATGTCACGCCTCGAGGCCCGCTGGGACCGCCGACGGGAGCAGGGCCTCTAGCCCACACGGTTCCGGTCACACGGTCGTGGCCGCACAGCCGTACCGCGGGGATCGCGGGCCTTATCGGCCCGCGATCCCCGCGGTCACTTCACGCACCATCTGGGCGAGCGCCTCGCCGTCGACCTGCTCTGCCCGGGCCGCGTAACGCTCGTTCTCGAGCGCGTCCGCGAGCGTCGCGAGACCCGTGCGCACGTCGTCGGGGATCGGCTCGCCCCGCTTGGCCGCCCAGGCGGTCGCCGCCTCGCCGGGTGCCCGGCGAGGCGTCGTGGCCGTCGGCAGGCTGACGCCCGCGCCGGAGAGCGCCGCGACGACGCGGTTCCAGGCCTCCTCGGCGTCGCGCGGCGGCCGCGAGCGGCGGCGGCGGACGGCCAGCACGAGCGCGCCTGCGACGAGCAGCAGCAGCACGCCCGCGCCGATCAGCCAGCGGTGCAGCTCCGACTGCGCGTGGGCGACCTGCGCCGGTGTGCGCGTCTCGGTCGCCGTCGGGACCGCGCCCTGCGTCGGGCCGGCGGTCTGGTGCGGGTTGTTGTCGGCGATCGTCGGCGTCGGGCTCGAGACCGTGCCGCCCGACGTGGTGGTCGAGCTGGCGTACGCGGGGGCCGCGCCGGTCTGCACGGCGGGTGTCGGCTCGAACCGCACCCAGCCCGACCCGGGGAAGTACAGCTCGGGCCAGGCGTGCGAGTCCTTGCCGGTCACGGTCCAGGTGCCGGTCTGCGGGTCCTGGGTGCCGGGCAGGTAGCCGACGCCGAGCCGCGCGGGGATCCCGAGCGACCGAGCGAGCACCACCATCGACGTCGCGAACTGGACGCAGTACCCGCGCCGCTGCTGCAGGAAGTCCCACACGGCGTCGCCGGTGCGCCCGCGGGGCACGTTGACGTCGTACGTGAAGCTCGGGCCGCGCAGGTAGTCCTGGATCAGCACCGCCTTGTCGAAGTCCGTCGACGCCTTGCCGACGAGCTGGTGGGCGAGCGCCTCGATGTCGGACTTGCGCGGCGAGTCGGGCACGTCGAGGTACTGGGCGGCGACGTCGTTCGCGCCGCTCGGCTCGGCCCGCAGGATGTCGGCGGACAGGTCGCGCGGGTGCACGGTGAGGGTGAAGGTCTGGCCCTGCTCCGTCTGCGGCCCGCCGAAGACCTGGTCGCGCACGCTGTCGTAGCGCCAGTCGCCGTCGGCCTGGACGCTGCGGGGCTCGATCGACACGGGCAGGTGCGGCTCGCGCATGGAGCCCACGGTCAGCTTGACCGTCGTGGGGTCCGTGGTCTGCACGGTCTGCGGGAACAGGACGGTGCCGGGGTCGACCTGCTGGCCGTCCTCGCTGCCCTGCGGCACCCACGCGCGCCCGTCGAACGTCGACAGGGTCATGAGGCGCAGCGGTCCCACGTTGTCGGACGACGTCGTCGTGTAGCTCAGCACGACGCTGTCGGAGCGGGCGCTGAGGGAGCGGTAGACGTCGAGGTTGTCGGCGAGCCGCACCGAGTGCGACGACGTCGTGAACATGTTGGTCCACGTGCCGCCGCCGCCGGGCACGGACGCGATGGCCCCGCCCGCGGCGAGCGCGACGGCGGTGACGCCCGCCGCGGTGACGGTGGTGCGCACGGCGCGCCGGCGCTCGGCCGAGCGCACCTGCGTGGCCACCCGGGCGTCGCGCAGGGCGCGGCGCGGCGTCGGGGACCCGTCGAGCGTCAGCCCGAGCAGCAGCGCGGCGACCGTCACGGCGAACGTGTGCCACGGCACCGACGAGGTCAGCACGAGCGACGGGGACCAGAGCACCAGCACGACGGCCCCGCCGATGAGCGGGTGGCGCAGCCCGGCCACGAGAGCGTCGGCCACGATCAGCACGCCGATCGACCCGCCGATGCACAGCAGCGCGACGGCGGGGGAGGAGACGACGGGGGCGACCTCCGAGCGGATGACGTCGCCCGCCGCCCCGACCTGGTCGAACAGGTGGCCGACCGACCTGGGGCCGACGAGCCAGTCCGTCGTGCCCCCCGGCCCGCCGAACCGCGCGAGCAGGTACCAGAGCCCGACGACGAGCCCGAGCACGGTGGGCAGGGCGGAACCGGCGCCGCCGTCGTCGGACGGGACGCGGCGCAGCGTCGCCCCGGCGCGGGCCGCGGCGGCGAGCCGGGCCCGGCGCCCGCCGAGGAGCGCGCGCGTGGTGACGAGCACGACGGCCACGAGCAGCACGCCGACCGTGCCCATGGCGGGCCACGGCGGCAGCACGATCTGCGTGAGGGCGACCATCGACGAGATGACGGCAGCGGTGACCAGGGCCGTCGCCACGGCCAGCCGCGTGGTGACGCTGGTCTGGGCGGGGATCATGCGGCACGCTCCGAGAGGGTGGCCCAGGCCTTCTCGTGGGCGGTCCCGGCGGGGGCCGTGGCCACGTGCCAGCCGGCCGACCGCAGGGCGGCGGCGCTCTGTGCGCAGGCGGCGGCCTCACCCACCACGAGCGCGAGGCACGTCGTCCCCTCGGTGGACATCGCGGCGAGCTCGCGCAGGCCCTCAGGCGTCGGCGGGCGCAGCACCGCGACGGCGACGTCGCCGGGCGCGTGCCCCGCGCGCAGCGCCTGCGCGGTGGCGGCGAGGGCGGCGTCGGCGTCGGCGAGCGTGCGGTGGCCGTGCAGGTCGACCGTGACGTCGAGGAGGGCCGGCCGGCCGCTGTTCGAGCCGGTGACGAACGACCCGACGGAGGGCGCGCGCATCGTAGCGACCAGCCGCACGGGGTGGCCGGCCTCGAGGAACGAGCAGGCGAGCGACGCTGCGAGCTCGACGGACCACTCGCCGTGCGCGTGCGTGAGGCCCGCGACGGACCGCGACTCGCCGGGCGCGGTGAGCAGGGCGCGGTCGAGGAGCACCGACACGGGCCGCACCCCGGCGGCCTCGTCGGCGCGCACCATGAGGCGGCCCTGCCGCGCGGCGGTGGGCCAGTGCACGCGGCGCGGGTCGTCGCCGGCGACGTACTCACGCAGCACGGCGTCGTCGGGCGCGGTGAGACGCGCGCCGGCGCCCGCATGCTCGAGGTCGCCGAGCAGGCCCTTGCCCACCGGCAGCTCGGTGGTGCGGGGCCAGACCGACACGATGGTGGGCGCGCCGAGCGGCTGCGTGGTGCGCACGAGGCCGAACGCGTCGGTGCGCGTGGTCAGCAGGGGGCCCAGCGGCCAGCGCCCGCGGCGGGCGGGGTGGATCGAGTAGTGCACCTGGATGCGGTCGGGCTGCGCCGAGACGCGTGCGCGCACGCCGCCGTCGCCCGCGAGCTCGTGCGCGGCCTGCTCCGAGAGGCGGATGCGGCCCAGCCGCTCGTATGCGACCGCCGACCGGCGCGCGGCGGTGACCAGCAGGTCCGTCGCGGCCTCCTGCCCGCGCACGACCGGGTCCGGCGACACGCGCCGGGAGACCGAGAGCGCGCCGCGGCCCGCGTCCAGCCGGCCGAGGCCCTGGGACAGCCAGGCCATGGCCACGACGGCGATCCCCGCGACGCCCACGCCCACGACGTCGGGCAGCCCGAGCAGCATCCCCGTCACCACGAGCCCGGCCCCGGCGACCGCCAGCGCGACGCCCCGTCGCGTGGGTCGCACGCGGGCGATCCGGCGCAGGGCGTCGCGCATCAGCGCCTGCCTGCGGGCACCGGCGTGCGCTCGACCACCTGCGCGACGACGTCCTGCGCGGAGACGCCGTTGAGGCGGGCCTCCGTGGTGAGGATGAGCCGGTGCGCGACGACGGCGACCGCGAGCTGCTGCACGTCGTCGGGCAGCACGTGCTCCCGGCCCGCCATCGCGGCGCTCGCCTTGGCCACCTTGAGCAGCTGGAGCGAGGCGCGCGGCGACGCGCCGAGCCGCAGCGACGGGTGGTTGCGCGTGGCGCCCACCAGGTCGAGCACGTACTGCTTGACCGCGGGCGATGCGTGCACCTGCCGGACCAGCTCCGCGAGCCGCAGCATCGTGGCGCCCGTGGTCACGGGGGAGAGGTGCGCCAGCGGGGAGACGGCCTCCTGGCGGTCCAGCATGAGCATCTCGGCGTCCTGGTCTGGGTAGCCGACCGTGAGGCGGGCCATGAACCGGTCGCGCTGCGCCTCGGGGAGGGGGTAGGTGCCCTCCATCTCCACCGGGTTCTGCGTCGCCACGACCAGGAACGGGTGCGGCAGGCGGTGGGTGACGCCGTCGATCGTCGTCTGGCCCTCCTCCATGCACTCGAGCAGCGCGGACTGCGTCTTGGGGGAGGCCCGGTTGATCTCGTCGCCGATGACGATGTTGTTGAACACGGGCCCGGGGCGGAACTCGAACTGGTTCGTCTGCGTGCGGAAGATGTTGACGCCGGTGAGGTCGCTCGGCAGCAGGTCGGGCGTGAACTGGATGCGGCCCACCTTGCAGTCGATGGACTTGGCGAGCGCCTTGGCGAGCGTCGTCTTGCCGACGCCGGGCACATCCTCCACCAGCAGGTGGCCCTCGGCCAGCAGCACGGCGACCGTCAGCCAGGCCAGGCCGGGCCGCCCGCTGACCACCGACTCGACGGCGGCGCGCACCCGGGTGGTGACCTCGACGAGCTCGTCCAGCGTGGCGTGCTGCGGGGGGCGCCCCGTCCCGTCCTTCTCCGGGAGCCCGGTCGCGGCGGGCTCGGTGAGGGTGGGAGTGAGAGGTTCGGGCTGCACTAGGGCCTCCGCTTCGAGGACGGCTCCTCCGCCGCCGGAAGGAGTACCCCGAGCCTAGTGGAACTGTGACCTCACCGTGACCGCCCTCACAACGGAAACCACCCGGCGGCCCCGCGCGCCCTCCACGCCCCTCCACTTCATCCCCACGGCGCTGACCAGGGCATACGTATGCCCTGAACCGTCCACAGGGAACAAGCGGTGCCATCTTGCCAGGAATCGTGGAGCGTTGTGGAGTAGCGTGGAGTGCACGGGAGCGCTGGAGGAGGTGCGGGCCGTGGCAGGGGTTGAGTCGCTCGTCGGCACTGGCCTTCTGCTGGGCACGTACACCCCCAGGCTCGACGAGAAGGGCCGCCTGATCCTCCCGGCGAAGTTCCGGGGACGGCTCTCCTCAGGCCTGGTCATGACGCGAGGGCAGGAGCGCTGTCTCTTCCTGATGCCCATGGACGAGTTCTCCCGGATGTACGAGCAGGTCCGGCAGGCGCCGGTGACCTCCCGTCAGGCACGCGACTACCTGCGTGTGCTGCTGTCGGGGGCCAGCGACGAGGTGCCGGACAAGCAGGGGCGGATCTCCATCCCGCCGACCCTGCGCGAGTACGCCGGCCTCGACCGGGACGTCGCCGTCATCGGCGCCGGCACCCGCGTGGAGGTGTGGGACAGGGCGGCCTGGGACGGCTACCTCGCCGAGCAGGAGGCCGCGTACTCCGAGACGGCGGAGCAGATCTTCCCGGACCTGGCCTTCTAACTGCACATCGCGAACCACCGAGGCCCCGCCCCGCGAGGCCTCTCCCCGCGAGGGTCTGGCGCACTTCCCCGGTGCCAGAAGGACGCGGAGGGAGACCTGGCAGGACGGGGCCTCGGGTGACCCACAGGGCCCGAGGCGAGAGGAGGAGACATGGACGACGAGCGTGACGAGCGCGACGCTCAGCGCGCGCCCGAGGAGCGGGACACCGCCGACCGGCACCTGCCCGTGCTCCTCCAGCGGTGCATCGACCTGCTCGCGCCGGCACTCACCCCGTCGGAGACGGTGCCCGTCCCCGTCCTCGTCGACTGCACGCTCGGCATGGGCGGGCACACCGAGGGCGTTCTCGAGCAGCTGCCGACGGCGCGCGTCGTGGGCATCGACCGCGACCCCCAGGCGCTGCGCCTCGCGGGGGAGCGCCTGGCCCGGTTCGGCGACCGGTTCACCCCGGTGCACGCGGTGTACGACGAGATCGGCGACGTGGTCGCCCGCCTCGGGCTGCCCGGCGTGCAGGGCGTGCTCATGGACCTCGGGGTGAGCTCGCTGCAGCTCGACGAGGCCGACCGCGGGTTCGCCTACGCCCAGGACGCCCCCCTCGACATGCGCATGGACCAGACGACGGGCATCACCGCGGCCGACGTGCTCAACACGTACGACGAGCGCGAGCTCACCCGGATCCTGCGGGAGTACGGCGAGGAGCGGTTCGCCGGCAAGATCGCCCGGTCGATCGTGCGGCGCCGCCAGGAGCGCCCGTGGGAGCGCACGCACGAGCTCGCCGACCTGGTGCGCGCGTGCATCCCGGCCGCGACCCGCAAGACGGGCGGCAACCCGTCCAAGCGCACCTTCCAGGCGCTGCGGATCGAGGTCAACGGGGAGCTCGAGGTGCTCGAACGGGCCGTGCCGGCCGCGATCGAGGCGCTCGCCGTCGGCGGGCGGCTCGTCGTCGAGTCGTACCACTCGCTCGAGGACCGCATCGTCAAGCGCGCCATCACGCGCGGCACGACGTCGTCGGCCCCGCCCGGGCTGCCCGTCGAGCCCGAGACGCACAAGCCGTACCTCGCCGCCCTGACCCGCGGCGCGGAGGAGGCCGACGCCGAGGAGCTCGCCCGCAACCCGCGCTCCGCGTCCGTGCGGCTGCGCGCCGCGCAGCGCCTGCGGCCGACGCCCGACCACATGCGCACCACCAGCACCGCCCGCTCTGCCAGCACCACCCGCAAGGAGGACCGTCGATGAGCGCACTTCGAGCACCTGCCGCCGTCCCGAACCGGCCGGCAGCACCGTCGCGTCGCACGCGTCTGACCGCGCTGCCCGGTGGGCGGCACGACGACGCGCGGCGGCTCTCGGCCGTCCGGGCGCCGCTCCACGCGCGCTCGGGCGTGCCCTTCCTCGCGCTGTGCGCGTTCGTGCTCGCGTCGGCGCTGATCGGCGTGCTGGTGCTCAACACGACCATGGCCAGCGGCGCGTTCGAGATGACGCGCCTGCAGAACCAGGCCGGCCGTGTCGCCCAGGACGTGCAGACCAAGCAGGCGGGGCTGCGCGCGGCCGAGGCGGGGCTGGCCGGCAGGGCGACCGCGCTGGGCATGGTGCCGAGCCAGGGCGCGACCCTCCTGGACGTCTCCGCGGCCGTCGCCGCGGCGTCGAAGGCGCACCCGTGACACAGACGACGGGCAGGTCGGCGGCGCCGCGGCGGTCGCAGGCCGCCCCGGCGCGTCAGGCTGCTCCGCGGACGTCCGACCGGACGGCCGCGAAGCCCGCACCGCGGACCGGCGGCAAGCCGGCCCCGCGCGCGGCGGCGAAGCCGGCCCCGCGCACGGCGGCGAAGCCGGCGGCCCGCACGGCCGCTCCCCGCACCGCCGCGAAGCCGGCCCCGCGCACCGCCGCCAAGCCCACCACCCGCAAGCCCGCACCGCGCCCGGCGGCCGTCTCCCGCTCGGGCGGCGTCGTCGCGCCGCCGCGCCCGAAGGCCGCCCCGGCGCCGGTCTCGCCCGTGCGCCGGCAGCGGTGGCTGGTCGTGTTCAGCGCGCTCGTCGTGACGCTCTTCGTGGGCCGCCTGATCCAGGTGCAGGTGTTCGAGGCGCCCGGCCTCGCCGCGGCGGCGCGCCAGGGCCGCACGGCGTCGGTGTCGGTGCCCGCCCACCGCGGCGACATCCTCGACCGCAACGGCGTCGTGCTGGCCACGTCGGTGGACCGGTACACGATCTCCGCCGACCAGCTGGCCATCCAGTCGTTCCGTGGCGGCAACCGCACGGACGCGAGCGGCAGCCCGGTGGCCGACGGCGCCCTCGGCGTCGCGCAGCTGCTCGCCCCCGTGCTGGGGCAGGACAAGGCGCAGCTCGCGGCGACCATCAACGGCAGCTCGCGGTACGTGGTGCTGGCCCGCAACGTCGAGCCGGCCAAGCAGCGCGACATCAGCGCCCTGCGCCTGACGGCGTACATCCGCACGGAGCTGGTCTCGCAGCGCGTCTACCCGGCCGGCACGGTCGCGGGCAACCTGGTCGGGTTCGTCGACAGCGACCAGGTGGGCCAGGGCGGCCTCGAGAAGGCGTACAACCAGGTCCTCGCCGGGCAGCCGGGCCGCGAGACGTACGAGCGCTCCGCCGACGGCGTCCGCATCCCGGGCGGCCAGTCGACGTCGACCCCCGCGGTCTCGGGCGGCAACGTGGTCCTCACGATCGACCGGGACATCCAGCGCAAGGCGCAGTCCTCGATCGACGACATGAAGGCCCGCTCGGGTGCCGCCTACGGCATCGTGCTGGTCGAGGACAACCGCACGGGCGAGATGCTGGCCATCGCGGACTCCGGCGCGGTGGACCCGAACGACCGGTCGAACGCGGCCGTCGCGCAGGGCTCGCGCGCTGTGCAGGACGTGTTCGAGCCGGGCTCGACGGGCAAGGTCATCACGATGGCCGCTGCCCTGGAGACGGGCGTGTGGAACCCGGAGAGCCAGTTCACCGTCCCGTACGCGTTCACGACCCCCAACGGCCAGACGTTCCACGACTCGCACTACCACCCGGGCCTGCAGCTCACGCTGGCGGGCATCCTGGCGCAGTCGTCCAACTCGGGCACCGTGCAGGTGGCCGAGAAGATCCCGCCGCAGGTGCAGTACGACTACATGAAGAAGTTCGGCCTGGGCCAGCTCACGGGGCTGGGCCTGCCGGGCGAGTCGCGCGGCATCCTGCACCCGGCCGACACGTGGGACGGCCGCACGCGGTACACGGTCGCGTTCGGCCAGGGCGTCGCGGTCAACGCGATGCAGGCCACCGACGTGTTCTCGACCGTCGCGAACGGCGGCGTCAGCGTGCCGCCCACGCTCGTCAAGGGCACGCAGGAGCCGGGCGGCGGGATGGTGCCGTCCAAGCAGGCCGAGGGAACGCGCGTGATCTCCGAGGCGACGTCCAAGACGCTGCTCCACATGATGGAGGAGGTCACGGGCGACGGCGGCACGGCGACGGGCGCGCAGATCCCGGGCTACCGCGTCGCGGGCAAGACGGGCACGGCGCAGATCTTCCTGCCCGGCGGCGGCAACACGTACATGGCGTCGTTCATCGGCGTGGCGCCGGCCGACAACCCGCGCTACACGGTCGCGGTGTTCCTCAAGAGCCCGCAGTCGTCGATCTACGGCGGCACGGTCGCGGCCCCGGTGTTCAAGGACGTCATGAGCTTCGTGCTGCAGCAGGAGGCCGTGCCGCCGAGCGCCCCGGCGCCCGCAGCGTTCCCGTTGACCTGGTGACGGGCCGACCGGCTCCGTGCGTCCGGGGCGCCCAGGCGCCTCGGGCTCACCCGATAGGGTCTACCTCGTGACAACCCCGCTCGAACGGATCCGACCTGCGGCCACGACGCCGCGGAGGGTGCGAGACCTCGCCCACACGTTCGACTTCGAGGCCACGGGGGGCGCCCCGGCGGGGCAGGTCACCGTCACCTCGGTCGCCTCCGACAACCGGGTGGTCGCCGACGGCGACCTCTTCGTGGCCCTGCCCGGCGCGCACGCGCACGGGGCGCGGTTCGCCGCCGACGCCGTCGCGCGTGGCGCCCGCGCGGTGCTCACCGACGCCCAGGGCGTCCGGATCGTCGCGGAGTCCGCCGACGGCGCGCTCGCGGGGACCCCGGTGCTCGTCGCTCCGGACCCGCGCGGGATCCTCGGCCCCGTCGCCGCGTGGGTGTACGGGTCGCCGGCCGACCAGCTGGCCACGTTCGCCGTCACGGGCACCAACGGCAAGACCACCACCACGTACCAGCTCGACCACCTGCTGCGCTCGCTCGGCTTCGTGTCGGGCCTCGTGGGCACCGTCGAGATGCGGTCCGGCGACCGCGTCATCCCGTCGCGCCTCACCACGCCCGAGGCCGCCGACCTCCAGGCGCTGTTCGCCGCGATGCTCGAGGACGGCGTGCGCACCCTTGCCATGGAGGTCAGCTCGCACGCGCTGGCGCTGCACCGCGTCGACGGCGTCCGCTACGGCGTCGCCGGGTTCACGAACCTCAGCCAGGACCACCTGGACTTCCACGGCGACATGGACTCCTACTTCGCGGCCAAGGCGCTCCTGTTCACGCCCGAGCACTCGCGCCGCGGCGTCGTCGTCGTCGACGACGCCTGGGGCGAGCGGATGGCGCAGGCCGCGCAGGTCCCCGTGGCGACCCTGCGGACCGTGCCGGGCGGCACCGCCGACTGGACCGTCACGGACGTGGAGCCGCACGGCACGGGCTCCGCGTTCCGCGTCACGCACACGGACGGGCGCACACTGCGCACGTCCACCACGCTCCCGGGCGACTTCAACGTCGCCAACGCCGCGCTCGCGCTGGTCATGGTGCTCGAGGGCGGGGCGCACCTGGAGGACGTCGCCGACGCGCTCGAGTCCGGGAACGGGCTCGCGGGCGTGGTGCCGGGCCGCATGGAGGTCGTGAGCCCCGGCGGTGCGGGCACGCCCCGCGTCGTGGTGGACTTCGCGCACAACACCGAGGCGCTCGAGCTCGCGCTCGGGGCGCTGCGCCCGACGACGCCGGGCCGCCTGTCGCTCGTGTTCGGCGCGACGGGCGACCGCGACAAGGGCAAGCGGCCCGCGATGGGCGCGGCCGCGGTGGCGGGTGCCGACGTCGTCGTCGTGACGGACGACGACCCGCACGACGAGGACCCCGCCGCCGTCCGCGCGGCGGTGCTGGACGGCGCGCGCGCCGCGCAGGGCGGCCGTGCGGTCGACATCCGCGAGGTCGCGCCGCGGGCGCTGGCCATCCGCGAGGTGATCG
Organism: Promicromonosporaceae bacterium; assembly: GCA_009783295.1. Taxonomy (GTDB): domain Bacteria; phylum Actinomycetota; class Actinomycetes; order Actinomycetales; family Cellulomonadaceae; genus Xylanimonas. The sequence continues at coordinate 34,882 of WRHK01000017.1, read as the reverse complement.
CGGCGGCCGGCGAGGGCGACACCGTGCTGATCGCCGGGCGCGGTCACGAGACCGTGCAGGAGGTCGCGGGCGTGGACGTGCTGCTGGACGACCGGGTCGAGGCCCGGAACGCTTTGGACGAGAGGACCCCCACCGCATGATCGAGCTGACCGCATCCGAGGTCGCGCAGGCGACGGGGGGCCGGCTCGCCGCCGACCCCGCGCTCCGGGTGACCGGGCCGGTGGTCGCGGACTCGCGTCTGGTGGAGGCCGGCGCGCTGTTCGTGGCGCTGCCCGGCGAGCACGTCGACGGCGCCGACTTCGCGCCCGGTGCCGTGGAGGCCGGTGCCGCGCTGGTGCTCACGCAGCGCGAGCTGGACGTGCCGTCCGTCGTCGTCGACGACGTGCAGAAGGCTCTGGGCGACCTGGCGCGCGAGGTGCTCGCGCGCCTGCGCGCCGCCCACCCGGACGTGAAGGTCTACAGCGTCACCGGCTCCGCCGGGAAGACCACCACGAAGGACCTGCTTGGGCGCCTCGTGACGGACGTCGAGGGCGACACCATCGCCCCCCAGGGCTCGTTCAACAGCGAGGTGGGGCTGCCCCTCACGGTGCTGCGGGCGACGGACAGCACCCGCAAGTTCGCCATGGAGCTGGGCGCCGACAAGCCCGGCGACATCGGCTACCTCGCCTCGATCGTGCGGCCGCACATCGCGATCATCCTCATGGTCGGCACGGCGCACATCGAGTTCTTCGGCAGCCAGGAGGCCATCGCCGACGCCAAGGCCGAGGTGCTGGGCGGCATGGCGCCGGGCGGCGTCGCGGTGCTCAACGCCGACGACGAGCGCGTGCTGGGGCTGACCCCGCGCGCCGAGGGCTTCGGGCTGCGCGTCGTGACGTTCGGCCGCGTGCCCACCGCGGACGTGCGCGCCGAGGACGTGACGGTGGACGCCACGGGCCGTGCGTCGTTCGTGCTGCGCGTGCGCGGCGCGGTCGCCGCGGCAGGCGAGGCCGCCGACGACGTCCGCGTGCCCGTCTCGCTGCGTCTTGTCGGCGAGCACCACGTCTCCAACGCCCTGGCCGCGGCGACCGCCGCGATCCTGGGCGGCAAGTCCCCGGCCGTCGTCGCGGAGCGCCTCTCGCAGGCCGAGCCCGGCAGCCCGCACCGCATGGCGGTGACCGAGCGGCCCGACGGCGTGACCGTCGTCGACGACGCCTACAACGCCAACCCGGAGTCGATGCGCGCGGCGCTGCGCTCCCTCGCCGTCATGGCGGGGCGCGAGCGCCGGTCGGTGGCCGTGCTCGGCGAGATGCGTGAGCTGGGCCAGAACGCCCGCGTGGCGCACCATGAGATCGGGCTCCTCGCGGTCCGGCTCAACATCAAGCTGCTGGTCGTCGTCGGCGAGGGCGCGTACCACATCGCGGAGGGGGCCGTGCAGGAGGGCTCCTGGGGGGAGGAGAGCGTGTTCGTGCCCGACCTCGACGCCGCGCGCGCCGTGCTTGACGAGCGCGTCCGCCCCGGCGACGTCGTGCTCGTGAAGGCCTCCAACGGCTCGGGCCTGTGGCGGCTCGGCGACGAGCTCGCCGCCGGCATCGTCGGCGTGACGGGTGAGGGCGCCCAGTGATCTCGATCCTCCTCGCCGCGGGTGTCGCGATGCTCGTGGCGCTGTTCGGCACGCCGCTGTTCATCCGGTTCCTGGTGCGCCGCAACTACGGCCAGTTCGTCCGCCAGGACGGCCCGACGGCGCACTTCACCAAGCGCGGCACGCCCACGATGGGCGGCGTCGTCATCATCGGCGCGACCCTCATCGGGGTCGGGGCGTCGATGGCGGTGGCCGGGCGCTGGCCCAGCGCCACGGTGATGCTGTCGCTCTACCTCATGACGGGGCTGGGCGTGGTGGGCTTCGCGGACGACTTCACCAAGATCCGCAAGCAGCGCTCCCTGGGCCTGACCCCGCGGGCCAAGATCATCGGCCAGGGGTTCGTGGGCATCACGTTCGCGATCCTGGCGCTCCAGTTCCCGAACCAGAACTGGCGCACGCCCGCGTCGACGCGCGTCTCGTTCCTGCGCGACACGAACCTCGACCTCGCGTTCGCGGGGACCACGATCGGGCTGATCCTGTTCGTCATCTGGGCGAACTTCCTCATCACCGCGTGGTCCAACGCCGTGAACCTCACCGACGGCCTCGACGGCCTGGCCACGGGCGTCTCGCTCGTCGTGTTCATGGCCTACGTGCTGCTGGGCATCTGGCAGCTCAACCAGTCGTGCCAGCGCTTCGCTGTGGCCGGGCCACGCTGCTACGAGGTGCGCGACCCGCAGGACATCGCGATCATCTCAGCGGCCGTCGCCGGGGCGTGCGTCGGGTTCCTGTGGTGGAACGCGAGCCCCGCGAAGATCTTCATGGGCGACACCGGCTCGCTGGCCCTGGGCGGCGCCCTCGCGGCCGTGTCGATCCTGTCGCGCACCGAGATCCTCGCCGCGATCATCGGCGGCATGTTCGTCATCATCGTGATGAGCGACATCATCCAGATCGGGTTCTTCAAGATGACCCGCAGACGCGTGTTCAAGATGGCGCCGCTGCATCACCACTTCGAGCTGTCGGGGTGGGGCGAGGTCACGATCGTCATCAGGTTCTGGCTCATCGCGGGCCTGTTCGCGGCCGTCGGCATGGGCATCTTCTACGCGGAGTGGGTGGTCTCCTAGTGTCGTTCGCCGACCACGGCCCGGTCGAGCCCCGGGTCCCGCTGTCGCAGGCACGCGTGCTGGTCGCGGGCCTGGGCGTGACGGGCCGCGCCGTCGCCGCGGCCCTGCCGGGCCACGTCGCGTCGGTGGTCACCGCGGCGCCGTCGGACGACGCCGACGTGCCGCTCCCGGCCGACGACGCCGGCCGCGCCGCGCTGCTGGCCGACGCCGACCTGCTGGTGACCTCCCCGGGCTTCAAGCCGACCGACCCGCTGCTCGTCGCCGCGCGCGACGCCGGCGTGCCGGTGTGGAGCGAGCTCGAGCTGGCGTGGCGCCTGCGCGTGCCGCGGGCCACCGGGACCCCGGCCCCCTGGCTCGTGATCACCGGGACCAACGGCAAGACGACCACGGTCGAGATGCTGGCCTCGATCCTCACAGCGGCCGGCCTGCGCACGCGGGCCGTCGGGAACGTGGGCACCCCGCTGGTCGAGGCGGCGCTCGACCCGGACCTGGACGTGCTGGCCGTCGAGGCGTCGAGCTTCCAGCTCCACTTCGCGCACACCGTGGCCGCCCAGGCCGGCGCGGTGCTCAACCTCGCGGACGACCACCTCGACTGGCACGGCTCGATGGAGGAGTACGGCCGCGACAAGGGCCGCGTGTTCGAGCGCGCCGAGCTCGCGTGCGTCTACAACACCGCCGACCCCGTGACGGAGCGCCTGGTGCTCGCGGCCGACGTCGCCGAGGGGGCCCGCGCCGTCGGGTTCACGCTCGGCGCCCCCGGGCCGGGCATGCTGGGCGTCGTCGAGGACGTGCTCGTGGACCGCGCGTTCCACGCCCCGGCCGACGCCGTCGACCGGCTCACCTACGCCGCCGAGATCGGCACGCTCGCCGACCTCGAGCACCTGGCGCCCGGCGACGTCACCATCCCGCCGCACGTCGTCGCCAACGCCCTCGCCGCGGCGGCGCTCGCGCGGGCGCACGGCGTGCCCGCCGTCGCCGTGCGCGACGGGCTGCGGGCGTTCACGCCCGGCGGCCACCGCATCCAGCGGGTCCGCAGCCTCGACGACGTCGCCTACGTCGATGACTCGAAGGCCACCAACGCGCACGCCGCCTCGGCGTCGCTGGCCGGGTTCCCGGCGGGCAGCGTCGTGTGGATCGCCGGCGGCCTGGCCAAGGGCTCGCGCTTCGACGACCTGGTCTCCGAGCGCGCCGACCGGCTGCGCGCGGCCGTCGTGATCGGCGTCGACCCGGAGCCGTTCACGACCGCTCTCGCCCGACACGCGCCCGAGATCCCCGTGGTCGTGGTCGACCCCGGCGAGACTGGGACCGTGATGCGGCGAGCCGTGGACGCCGCACGGTCCCTCGCCCGACCGGGCGACACCGTGCTGCTGGCCCCGGCCGGCGCGTCGCAGGACCAGTTCCACTCGTACGCGCAGCGGGGCGACGCCTTCGCCGCAGCGGTGGAGGCGATGTAGCGGAAGGCGCACACATGGCGGTGACCACCCCCCGGACCAGCCGGGCGAAGACCGAGCGGCAGTGGCTCGGGCAGTGGGACTCCGCCGTGACGTCCTACTACACCCTGCTCGGCGTCACCAGCCTGCTGCTGGTGTTCGGCCTCGTGATGGTGCTGTCGAGCTCGACGGTCACCTCGATCGCCGTCGGCCAGTCGCCGTACACGGTGTTCATCCGGCAGGCGCGGTTCCTGCTCATCGGGCTGCCGTTCATGCTCGTGGCGATGCGGCTGCCCGTGCGCTGGTACAAGCGGCTGGCCTGGCCGGCGCTCTTCTTCGCGGCGGCGCTGCAGTGCCTCACGTTCGTGCCTCGGTTCGCGTTGTCCCAGGGCGGCAACACGGGCTGGATCGGCTACGGCAGCTTCACCATGCAGCCGGCGGAGGTCGGCAAGGTGGCGCTGGCGATCTGGCTGGGGGCCGTGCTGGGGCGCAAGCAGAAGCTGCTCGGCAAGTGGAGCCACACGATGATCCCGGCCGTGCCGGGCGCGGTGCTGATCCTGGGCCTCGTGCTGCTGGGCCACGACCTCGGCACGGCGATCATCCTGGCGTTCCTGGTGCTCGGCGCGCTGTGGGTGGCGGGGGCGCCGGCGCGGCTGCTCACGCTGGGCAGCGGGATCGCCGCGGCGATCGTGGTCTACGTCTTCATCATCGGCCAGGGCACCGGCAACCGCATGGCTCGCATCATGGCCACGTTCGACCCTCACTGCGACGTCGCCAGCGTCTGCTACCAGTCGCAGCACGGCCTGTTCGCGCTCGGCACGGGCGGGATCTTCGGCGTCGGGCTCGGGGCCAGCCGCGAGAAGTGGAAGTTCCTGCCCGAGGCGCACAACGACTTCATCTTCGCGGTCATCGGCGAGGAGCTGGGCCTGCTCGGCACGCTCATGGTGCTCGGCCTGTTCGTGGTGCTGGGCATCGCGATGACGCGCGTGATCCGCCGGCACCCCGACCCGTTCGTCAAGATCACCACGGCGGCGATCTCGTGCTGGATCGTGGGGCAGGCGTTCGTGAACATCGGCGTGGTCATCGGCGTGCTGCCCGTCATCGGCGTGCCGCTACCCCTGGTCTCCGCGGGTGGTTCGGCGCTCGTGACGACGATGGCGGCGCTCGGCGTCGTGATCTCGTTCGCGCGGTCCGAACCGGGCGCGGCCGAGGCGCTGGCCGCCCGCGGGAGCGTGGTGCGCCGGTCCCTGAGCGTGCTGGGTTCCGCGCGTCGCGCGGGCGGTCGTCGTGGGGGCGGACGGCGGTGACGCAGGCCGCGTCCCGGTAGGGTCGCGTCCGTGAGCCTCACCCCCGTCCAGTCCGTCGTGCTCGCCGGCGGAGGTACCGCCGGCCACGTGAACCCCCTGCTCGCGGTCGCAGACGAGCTGCGCGCCCGCAACCCGGAGGCGAAGGTGCTGGTGCTCGGCACCACCACGGGCCTCGAGGCCGAGCTCGTCCCGGCCCGGGGGTACCGCCTGTGGCCGGTGCCGCGCGTGCCGCTGCCGCGCCGCCCGTCCGCCGAGCTGCTGCGCCTGCCCGGACGCCTGCGCGCCGCCGTGCGCGCCGCGGAGGCCGCGATCGACGAGGTGGGCGCCCAGGCCGTCATCGGCTTCGGCGGGTACGTCTCCACGCCCGCCTACCTGGCGGCCCGCCGCCGCAGGGTCCCCGTCGTGATCCACGAGCAGAACGCCCGCCCGGGCCTGGCCAACCGCCTCGGTGCCCGCTGGGCCGCCCGCGTGGGCCTCACGTTCGAGGGCACGCGCCTGCGTGGCGGCGTCGTCACCGGCCTGCCGCTGCGCCGCGAGATCTCCGCGCTGGTCACGGCGCGCGAGGCCGACGCCGCCGGGTCGCGCGTCGCGGCCGCCGACGCGCTCGGCCTCGACCCCGCGCGCCCCACCCTCCTGGTCACGGGCGGCTCGTCGGGCGCCGTGAGCGTCAACACCGCCGTGGCCGGCGCGGCCGCGGCGCTCCTCGCGTCCGGCGCGCAGGTGCTGCACCTGACCGGCAAGGGCAAGGACGGCCCGGTGCGCGAGGCCGTCGCCAACCTCGGCGCGAGCGTCGAGACCCAGCGCTACCAGGTGCGCGAGTACCTGTCCGACATGCACCTGGCGCTCGCCGTCGCCGACCTGGTCGTCGCCCGGTCGGGCGCGGGCACGGTGTGCGAGCTCGCCGCCCTCGGCCTGCCCGCCGTCTACGTGCCCCTTCCCGTCGGCAACGGCGAGCAGCGCCTCAACGCCACCCCGCTCGTGCGGGCCGGCGGCGGCCTGCTGGTCGACGACGCCGACCTCACCCCCGCGTGGGTGGCCCGCGAGGTGCCCGCGCTGCTCGGCGACGAGGCCCGCCTGGCCGCGATGGCCGCCGCCGCCCGCGCCACGGGCGTGCGCGACGCGTCCGCGCGCGTGGCCGACCTGGTCGAGCAGGCCGTGGCGGGGGGCGCCCGATGACTGCCGTCGCGGACCTCGGCCGCGTGCACCTCGTGGGCGTCGGGGGCGCCGGCGTGAGCGTGGTCGCGCGCCTGCTCGCCGCGCGCGGGGCCGACGTCCAGGGCTCCGACGCCGTCGAGGGCCCGGCGCTCGCCGCGCTGCGCGAGGACGGGATCCGCGTCTGGGTGGGGCACGAGGCGTCGCACGTCGTGTCGCCGTCGGGCGAGCCGCTGGTCGACACCGTCGTGGTGTCCTCCGCGGTGCGCGAGTCGAACCCCGAGCTCGCCGCCGCGCGCGCCGCTGGGATCCGCGTGCTCCACCGCTCCGAGGCGCTCGCCGCGCTCATGGTGGGCCAGCGGGCCGTCGCCGTCGCCGGCGCGCACGGCAAGACGACCACGTCGGCCATGGTCGCCACGGTGCTGAGCGCCTGCGGCGTCGACGCGTCGTTCGCGATCGGCGGCACCGTGCGGGTGCGGGCCGCCGACGGCACGGTCACCGCGATCCCGGGCGGGCACCTGGGCGACTCCGACGTGCTGGTGGCCGAGGCCGACGAGTCGGACGGCTCGTTCCTCAACTACGCGCCCACCGTCGCCGTGGTCACCAACGTGGAGCCCGACCACCTCGACCACTACGGCACGCGCGAGGCGTTCGACGCCGCGTTCGTCGCCTTCGCGGGCCGCCTGCAACCGGGCGGCGTGCTCGTGGCCTGCGCCGACGACGCCGGGGCGGCAGCGCTCGCCGCGGCCCACCGCGCGGGCGGCGGCACGGCCGTGACCTACGGCACCGACCCGTCCTCCGACGTCGTGATCGGCGACGTCGACCCGGGCGTCGAGGGCGCGACGGCGACGCTGGCCGGCGGCCCGCTCGGCGACGCCCCGCTCGCCCTGCGCCTCTCGGTGCCCGGCGCGCACAACGTGCTCAACGCGACCTCCGCCGTCGTCACCGCGGCGCTGCTCGGCACCGCCCCGGCCGACGCCGTCGCGGGCGCCGCGGCGTTCGTCGGCACGGGGCGCCGGTTCGAGCCGCGCGGCGAGGCGGGCGGCGTGCGCGTGGTCGACGACTACGCCCACCACCCCACCGAGATCGAGGCACTGCTGCGCGCCGCCCGGCCGGTCGCCGGCGAGGGCCGCCTGCTCGTGCTGTTCCAGCCGCACCTCTACTCGCGCACGCGCATCTTCGCCGACCGCTTCGCCGCGGCCCTGGCGCTCGCGGACGACGTCGTCGTCACCGGCATCTACAAGGCCCGCGAGGACGTCGACCCGGCCGTCACCGCGCGCACCATCACCGACCTGCTGCCGGCCACGGCGTCGGGCGGAAGCGTGTGCGCGGTCGAGGACCGCGTCGAGGCGGCGCACGCCGTGGCCGCCGCGGCGCGCCCCGGCGACCTGGTGCTGACGGTCGGCGCGGGCGACGTGACGGAGCTGGCCCCGGTGATCCTGGCGGACCTCGCGGGGTAGCCCCGCGGCGGCGAGGGATCCCGGGGAACGGCCGCGGCGCGCGGCAGGATGGCGCCGTGCGTCCTCCTGCAAAGCCCCGCGTGCCGCCGAAGCCGACGGTCGCCAGGTCCGCGTCGCCGGCACCGCCGGCGCCGGCGCGCCCGCGCACGCAGGCGGTGCCGAGGCCGGCTACGCAGGCCGTGGCCCGGCCGAAGGCCTCCCGCAAGGCCGCCCCGGCGAAGACGCGCCAGAACAAGGGGCGCCCCACGGTGTCGACGGCGATGACGCGCCGCCTCGCAGAGAAGCGGGCGATGCAGCGCCACCGGACGCTGCGCACCACGCTCCTGTGGGTCGGCGGCGTCGTGCTCGTCGCGGCTCTCGGCTGGGCGGCGTTCTTCTCGCCGATGCTGGCGCTCGACGCGTCGCGCGTCTCGGTGACGGGGCAGGGCACCACGATCGACGTCGCCCAGGTGCGCGCCGCCGTCGCGGCCGACCAGGGCATCCCGCTGCCGCGCCTCGACACGGTCGGCCTGCGGGACCAGATCCTCAAGCTCAACGGTGTCAAGGAGGCGTGGATCGTCCGCTCGTGGCCGCGGGGGATCGCCGTGCACCTGACCAGCCGGGAGCCGGTCGCGGCCGTGCCCGACGGCGGCGGCGTGGCGCTCGTCGACCCCGACGGCGTCCAGGTGGCGACCGCGGCGCAGGCGCCCGCGGGCATGCCCACCATCGACACGACGCTCGACGACCACGACGCGCCCGCGCTCCAGGCGGCGCTCCACGTGCTCGCCGGCCTGCCGGAGGACCTCGCGTCGCAGGTCCGGGGCGTGAGCGCGGCGTCGCGCGACGACGTGCGCACCACCCTGCACTCGGGCCAGGTGGTGAGGTGGGGGAGCGACGAGCAGGTGGCCCTCAAGGTCGCCGTCGTCCAGACGCTGCTGCACCAGGCGCCGGGCGCGCGCACCCTGGACGTCAGCTCGCCCGACCTTCCGGTGACTCGGTGAGGCGACGCGCAGGACGCGACGGCGACACGCCGGAGCGTCATCCCGCGGGGCCCGCGCCGGGCCGCATACCGTCAGGGGCAGCAGCAACCTGACATAACTCTGACCCTCAAGTCGAACCTTAAGGTTAGGCCGCGAAGGCGGGGCCGGGAGTCGGGGACAGGATCGACCCGAGAGGCATCGACGTGGCAACTCCGCAGAACTACCTGGCAGTGATCAAGGTGGTGGGCATCGGCGGCGGCGGCGTGAACGCTGTGAACCGCATGATCGAGGTCGGGCTCAAGGGCGTCGAGTTCATCGCGATCAACACCGACGCGCAGGCGCTGCTGATGTCGGACGCCGACGTCAAGCTCGACGTCGGCCGCGAGCTCACCCGCGGCCTGGGCGCAGGCGCCGACCCCGAGGTGGGCCGCAAGGCCGCCGAGGACCACGCCGAGGAGATCGAGGAGGTCCTGCGCGGGGCCGACATGGTCTTCGTCACCGCGGGCGAGGGCGGCGGCACCGGCACGGGCGGCGCGCCCGTCGTGGCCCGCATCGCCCGCTCGCTCGGCGCGCTGACGGTCGGGGTCGTCACCCGTCCGTTCACGTTCGAGGGACGCCGCCGCTCGGTCCAGGCCGAGCAGGGCATCGAGGCCCTCCGCGAGGAGGTCGACACCCTCATCGTCATCCCGAACGACCGCCTGCTGCAGATGTCGGACCGGAACGTCTCGGCGATCGCCGCGTTCCACTCGGCCGACCAGGTGCTGCACTCCGGCGTCCAGGGCATCACGGACCTCATCACCACGCCGGGCCTCATCAACCTCGACTTCGCGGACGTCAAGTCCGTGATGCAGGGTGCGGGGTCGGCGCTCATGGGCATCGGCTCGGCCCGCGGCGAGGACCGCGCGGTCCAGGCCGCCGAGCTGGCGATCTCGTCCCCGCTGCTCGAGGCGAGCATCGACGGCGCCCACGGCGTGCTGCTGTCCATCCAGGGTGGCAGCGACCTGGGCCTGTTCGAGGTCCACGAGGCGGCCCGCCTGGTCCAGGAGGCCGCGCACCCCGAGGCCAACATCATCTTCGGCACCGTCATCGACGACGCCCTGGGCGACGAGGTGCGCGTCACCGTCATCGCCGCGGGCTTCGACGGCGGCGTGCCGCAGGCCCGCAAGGACGGCCGCGGGCTGGGCCAGATCGCCGGCCAGCCGGCGCGTCCCACCGTGACGACGACGGCCAACGGCCAGGTCACCGTCGCGGCCGCCTCGCCGGTGCCGCAGCCGCCGCTCTCGACGGGCGCGCACACGCTGCCCCGCCCGATCCCCGCCGAGCCGGACGACGTCCCCGCGAGCCTCCAGCCCGCGGCCGTCACCCGGCCGGTGTCGATCACCGAGGAGCCCAACGGCGTGACCGTCGAGCGCCCGGTCGAGGTTCCGCGCATCTGGAACGAGGCTCCTCCCAAGGAGGAGCTCGACGTTCCCGACTTCCTCAAGTGACCGCTGCGTGGTCCCAGGAGGCGTTGTTGCCTGACGGGTTCGGCGCGGGCCTGGTGCGTGTCGACCTGGGCGACGGGGTCGTCGCAGGGTTCACGACCCGGCACGGGGGTGTGTCCCCCGTGCCGTGGTCGTCCCTCGACCTCGGCGCCGGCACCGGAGACGACCCGGCCCGCGTCCGGGAGAACCGCTCCCGGGTCGAGGGCTGGCTCGGCGCCCCGGTCGCCTACGTGCGGCAGGTGCACGGCGACGACGTGCTGGTGCTCGGCGACGCAGAGCGCGCCGAGTGGGCCTCGGAGGCCCCGCCCGTCGCGGCGGGGGAGGCCGACGCCGTCGTGACCTCCGCCGAGGGGCTGGGGCTCGGCGTGCTCGCGGCCGACTGCGTCCCCGTGCTGCTGGCCGACCCCGTCGCGCGCGTCGTCGGCGTCGCGCACGCGGGCCGCGCCGGCGTCCGCCTGGGCGTGGTGCACCGTGCCCTCGACACGATGCTCGCCGCCGGCGCGACGATCGCGAACCTGCGCGCCGCCGTCGGGCCCGCCGTGTGCAGGCGCTGCTACGAGGTTCCCGAGGCCCTGCGCGACGAGGTCGCGAGCGTGGTCCCGGCCGCGCACGCCACCACGCGGGAGGGGACGCCCGCGCTCGACCTGCCCGCCGGCGTGCTCGCGCAGCTCGCCGAGCGCGGGGTGGCCGGCGTCGTGCACGTCGACCGCTGCACGCTCGAGGACCCCGACCTGTTCTCCCACCGCCGCGCGACGGCCGCGGGCAGCACCACCGGCCGCCAGGCCGGTGTGATCGTGCTGGTCTGAACCGCCGCGCCCGCTCCGGCGTGTCGCGCGCTCCCTAGCGTGCCGACGTGGTTAACGTCAAGACACCGACCACAGGGGCGACGAACGGAGTGGGAGCGATGGCCGGAGCTCTTCGCAAGACGATGCTGTACCTGGGTCTCGCCGACGACCAGGGGCAGTCGGAGAACTATGCCGACGACTACGGCGATGAATTCGCAGACGAGCTGGAGGCACCGGTGCGTGACCGCGACGACTACCCGGCCGAGGTGACGCCGCTGCGCCGCCCGGCCCTCCGGGAGGTGCCGCAGGGCTCGGACCTGCGACGCATCACCACCATCCACCCGCGCTCGTACAACGACGCCCGCCTCATCGGCGAGGCGTTCCGCGGCGGCACGCCCGTGATCATGAACCTGTCCGACATGGACGACGCGGACGCCAAGCGTCTGGTCGACTTCTCGGCCGGCCTGATCTTCGGCCTGCACGGCGCGATCGAGCGCGTGACCAACAAGGTCTTCCTCCTGTCGCCCGAGCACGTGGAGATCACGGGCGAGGAGGACGTCCAGGGGCCGGCCGCCAAGTCCCCGGGCCGCTTCTACAACCAGAGCTGAGCGGTCCTTCTGCGTCGCCACGACGGCGGGCACCCGGTCGCGGGTGCCCGCCGTCGTCTCTGTTCCCCGTAGGGTTGCCGCGTGCGAACCGTCTTCCACGTCATCGGACTGGTCCTGTGGCTCTACCTGCTGTGCCTGGTGCTGCGCATGGTGCTCGACTGGGTGCGGTACTTCGCCCGCGACTGGCGGCCGACGGGCGTCGTGCTGGTGATCGCGGAGGCCGTCTACTCGGTCACCGACCCGCCGCTGCGCCTGGTGCGCCGCGTGATCCCGCCGCTCCGCATCGGGAACGTCGGCCTGGACATCGGGTTCATGCTGGTGTTCTTCGCGGTGCTCGTCGCGTCGGACCTGCTGTCCGGGCTCTGAGACACCCCAGAGAGGCAAAGGCGGGATACGGTGCAGGAACCGTGTGCTCGCGGCGACGTTGCGATGCTCCTGCCTGGACTCTCGGCTACCGTGGTCGTTCGACGACCGGACGAACCTATCCAAGCTGAGGTGAAGAGATGGCGATGCTGACCGCAGAGGACATCCTCAACAAGAAGTTCGCGGCGACGAAGTTCCGCGAGGGTTACGACGTGGAGGAGGTCGACGACTTCCTCGACGAGGTCGTGCGCACCCTCTCCTCCGTGCAGGAGGAGAACGAGGAGCTGCGGTCCAAGCTCGCCGCCGCCGAGCGTCGTGTCGCCGAGCTGTCGCGTTCCGACGCCGCTGCTGCTGCCGGCCCCGCCCCTGTTGCCGCCGCCCCCGTCGCGGCGCCGTCGGCCCCGGCCCCCAAGGCCGCCGAGCCCGAGTCGGCCACCGGCATGCTCCAGCTCGCCCAGAAGCTGCACGACGACTACGTGCGCTCCGGCCAGGAGGAGGGCGACCGCCTGATCTCCGAGGCCAAGTCCGAGGGTTCGCGCATCGTGCGCGAGGCCGAGGAGACCTCGCACCGCACCCTGTCCCAGCTCGAGCAGGAGCGCTCGCTCCTGGAGCGCAAGATCGACGAGCTGCGCCTGTTCGAGCGCGACTACCGCACGCGTCTCAAGAGCTTCCTGCAGAACCTGCTCGGCGACCTCGACGCCCGCGGCTCGGCCCTGCCCGCGCGCAACCAGCAGTCCGCCGGGGCGCCGCAGCTCTGACCGTCCCCCGGGGAACGGCCCCGGACCCGGTCGTCCTACCGGCCCGTACGACTCACCCTCCGCTTCGGCGTGGCGTGGGTTGTGCGGGCCGGTCTGCGCCTCTACGCTGCGGTGACCTCGACCGAAGGGGAAGCGATGAGCAAGCATGCGCCCGCCACGGAGCCGTCCGCGAAGGACCTCCTCGCGGAGACTTTTCCTGACCTCGCCCAGGCCGTGAAGGGCTTTCCGGTGCGCGACGGCGAAGAGCCGTGGACGCTCGAGGAGATCGAGGAACAGGCGTCCGGCCTGCTCGCGGACCGCGACCGGCTCGAGTCCGAGCTCGCCGCGGCCGACCGCGACCTGTCGGAGCTGCTGCGCAACTCCGGCGACGGCGCCGGCGACGACCAGGCGGACTACGGGTCGAGCGCGCTGGAGCGCGAGCAGGAGCTCACGCTCGTCAACAACATGCGCGACCTGCTCGCCCAGACGAAGCACGCGATCGAGCGCATCAAGAACGGCACGTACGCGACGTGCGAGGTGACGGGCCTGCCGATCGGCAAGGCGCGCCTCCAGGCGTTCCCTCGGGCCACGCTGTCGGTCGAGGCCAAGGCGCGCGAGGAGCGGCGCTGACGCGACGTCGGCGGACGTCGCGCGCCCTAGACTGACCGGCGATGTCTACCGAACCCGACGCCCCGTCCGTCGTCCCTGAGAACGTCCCGGCCCGGCGCCGCAACCACGCCCTCATGGCGGTGGTCATCGCCGTCCTGGTGGTCGCCGCCGACCAGCTCAGCAAGTGGTGGGCGATGTCGTCCCTCGAGCTGGGCGCGCCGCAGCGCAACGTGCTGGGCGACTTCCTCTCGTTCCGCCTGGTGATGAACCCCTACGCGGCGCTCGGGCTGGGCGCCGGGTACACGTGGGTCATCACGGTGGTGGTGGTCGTGGTGGTCGCGGTGATCATCCGGTTCATCGGCCGGATCCGCTCCGTGTGGTGGGCCGTCACGCTCGGCATGCTGCTGGGCGGCGCCGTCGGCAACCTGGCAGACCGCCTGTTCCGCGAGCCCGGGTTCGCGCGCGGCCACGTGGTCGACTTCATCGGGTACGCCCACTGGTTCACGGGCAACGTCGCGGACATCGCGATCGTCGCGGCCGCCATCCTGCTGGCCCTGCTCTCCGTCATCGGGCTCGGCCTGGACGGCACGCGTGAGGAGCACGGCAAGGCGGCGGAGCCGGACGCCCCCGCGGACACCACGTCGCGGGACGCCTGATGGCCCTGCGGACCCTCCCGGTCCCGGACGGCCTCGCCGGCGAGCGCGTCGACGCCGCGCTCGCACGCATGCTCGGGTTCTCCCGCACCCAGGCCGCCGACCTCGCCGCCGCCGGCGCCGTGCTGCTCGACGGCCGGCCCGTCGGCAAGTCCGACCGCCTGCCCGCGGGCGGCTGGCTCGAGGTCGACGTGCCCGACCCGGCAGCGGCGCCCACCGCCGAGCCCGAGCCCGTGCCCGGCATGGGCATCGCGTTCGAGGACGACGACGTCGTCGTGGTCGACAAGCCCGTCGGCGTCGCGGCGCACCCGTCGCCCGGCTGGACGGGGCCGACCGTCGTCGGCGCCCTTGCCGCCGCCGGGTACCGCGTGTCGACGTCGGGCGCGGCGGAGCGGCAGGGCATCGTGCACCGGCTCGACGTCGGGACGTCGGGGCTCATGGTGGTCGCCAAGAGCGAGGCCGCGTACACGGGGCTCAAGCGCGCGTTCAAGGAGCGCACGGTCGAGAAGGTGTACCACGCGCTCGCGCAGGGGCACCCGGAGCCCACCGTCGGCACGATCGACGCGCCCATCGGGCGGCACCCGTCCAACGACTGGCGGTTCGCCGTGGTGGCCGACGGGAAGCCGTCGGTGACGCACTACGAGGTGCTGGAGATGCTGCCCGCGGCGTCGCTGCTGGAGGTGCACCTGGAGACGGGGCGCACACACCAGATCCGCGTGCACTTCGCCGCCGTGCGACACCCTCTGGTCGGGGACCTGACGTACGGGGCCGACCCGGTCCTGGCCTCCCGGACGGGGCTGACCCGGCAGTGGCTGCACGCCGTGCGGCTGGGGTTCGAGCAGCCGGTGACGGGGGAGTGGGTGTCGGTCGAGTCGCAGTACCCGGAGGACCTCGCGGCGGCGCTCGAGACGGTGCGCGGGGCGTACGCGTGATCGAGCGCGTCACCACCCCGGAGCAGCTCGAGGAGGCGTTCGCCGTCCGCACGGAGGTGTTCGTCGTCGAGCAGCACGTGCCGCACGAGCTCGAGCTCGACGACCTCGACCACGCCGCGACCACGACGCACGTGCTCGCGCGGTCGGCGTCGGGCGAGGTGCTCGGCACGGCCCGCCTGCTCACCGACCCCGCCCACCCGGGCGAGGTGCACATCGGCCGCGTGGCGGTGCGCGCCGTCGCGCGCGGCACCGGCACCGGGGCCGCGCTCATGGCGGCGCTGGAGGACATCGCGCTGGCCGAGCACGCGGGGCCCGAGGGGTCGGTGACGGTGCTGCTGTCGGCGCAGGTCCAGGCCATCGGGTTCTACGAGCGGGTGGGCTACGAGGTGACAGGTCCGGTGTACCTGGACGCCGGGATCGACCACCGCGACGCCATCAAGGTGCTGAAGGGGCCCGCACCCCGGGACTGACCTCCCGCGTGCGCGGGACCAAGGTCCCGCGTTGACCTGCGAGGGCCTGGATCGGAGCGCGACAGGCGCGCGGGAACCCTCGGCCGGGGCGACACTGTGCAACGTCGATCGCCGAGCGGTCGGCCGCCCGACGCAGCCCCGTACGAAAGCGCACCCTCACGATGTCTCCCACCTCCCGCTCCCTCCTCGACGGCGAGAACATCGTCGTCATCGGCGGCGGCATGACTGCCCACCGTCTCGCCGAGTCCCTGCAGCAGCAGGACCCGGACGGCACCTGGTCCCTCACGGTGATCGGCGACGAGCCGTTCGAGCCGTACGACCGTGTGCACCTGTCGGAGTGGTTCGCGCACCGCGACGCCGGGGCGCTGGCCATGGACCTCGAGGTGTGGCAGGACCCGCGCACCACGCTGATCACGGGCGACAGCGTCGCGGCGCTGGACCGGAAGGCGGGGGTGGTCACCACGCGGTCGGGGCACCAGGTGAGCTACGACCGCGCCGTGCTCGCCACGGGCTCGTGGGCCTGGACGCCGCGCGCCGAGGGCACCGACCTGCCCGGCGCCTTCACGTACCGCACGATGGCCGACGTCGAGCGCATCGAGGAGTGGGTGCGCCTGCGCGGCAAGGCGCTGGGCCGGCAGGTGCGCGGCGTCGTCGTGGGCGGCGGCGTGCTGGGGCTCGAGGCGGCGGCGGCGCTGCAGAGCCTCGGGGCCGCGGCCACCGTCGTCGAGTTCACCGACTACCTCATGAGCGCCCAGCTCGACCAGGGCGGCGGCGAGATGCTGCGCCTGCTGGTCGAGGACCTCGGCATGACGATCCGGACCGGAGTGGGCGCCACGCGGTTCCTGCCCGCCGGCGACGGGCCCGTGGGCACCGCGGAGCTGTCCGACGGGTCGAGCCTGCCGGCCGACGTCGTCGTGTTCTCCGTCGGCATCCGCCCCCGCGACCGCGTGGCGCGCGAGTCCGGCCTGGCGATCGGGGAGCGCGGCGGCGTCGTCGTGGGCCGGTCCTGCCAGACGTCCGACCCCGCCGTCTGGGCGATCGGCGAGTGCGCCTCGTTCGACGGCGTCACCGCGGGCCTCATCGCGCCCGGCAACGACATGGCCGACGTCGTGGTCGACCGGTTCCTGGGCGGCGAGCGCGTGCACAGCCGCGTCGACGAGGGCACCAAGCTCAAGGGCGTCGGCTCCGTCGACGCCGCGTCGTTCGGCGACGTCAACGCGCTCGGCGCGGGCGCGCTCGAGGTCTCCTTCGTCGACCCGATCCACCGCCAGTACCGCAAGCTCGTGGTGTCCGACGACGCGAAGACGCTGCTGGGCGGCGTGTTCGTGGGCGACATCGAGCTGTACGCGGCCCTGCGCCCGCTGCTGGGCCGCCCGCTCGGCGCCGACCCGGCCGCGGTCATCGCGCCCGACGGCGGCGGCGCCGTCGACCTGGAGCTGCCGGACGACGCCGTCGTCTGCTCGTGCCAGAACGTCACCGCCGGCACGGTGCGCGGCGCCGTCACCGAGCACGGCTGCACCACCATCGGGCAGGTCAAGGAGTGCACCAAGGCCGGCACGGTCTGCGGGTCGTGCGTGCCGGCGCTGACCAAGCTGCTCAACGCCGAGCTGGAGAAGTCCGGCGTCGAGGTCTCGGACGCCCTGTGCGAGCACTTCGCGATGTCGCGCGCCGAGCTGTTCCGGATCATCAGCGAGGAGGACCTCGGCACGTTCTCCGAGGTCGTGGCCGCGCACGGGACGGGCCGCGGGTGCGCGATCTGCCGCCCCACCGTCGCCTCGATCCTGTCCAGCCTCACGGGCCGGCACCTGCTCGAGGGCGAGGCCTCCGCGCTGCAGGACACCAACGACCACGTCATGGCGAACATGCAGCGCAACGGCACCTACTCGGTGATCCCGCGCATGCCCGGCGGCGAGGTGCGCCCCGAGCAGCTGCTGGAGTTCGCGCAGGTCGCCCAGGACTACGGCCTGTACGTGCACATCACCGGCGCCCAGCGCCTGGGCATGTTCGGCGCCCAGCTGGGCGACCTGCCCGACATCTGGCGGCGCCTCGTGGCCGTCGGCTTCGAGTCCGGGCACGCGTACGGCAAGTCGCTGCGCAACATCAAGACGTGCGTCGGCCAGATGTGGTGCCGGTTCGGCGTGCAGGACTCGACCACGATGGCCGTCAAGCTCGAGATGCGCTACCGCGGCCTGCGCTCGCCGCACAAGCTCAAGTTCGGCGTGTCGGGATGCGCCCGCGAGTGCGCCGAGGCCCGCGGCAAGGACGTCGGCATCATCGCCACGCACAAGGGCTGGAACCTGTACATCGGCGGCAACGGCGGCGCCAACCCCGTGCACGCGCAGCTGCTCGTCGAGGACGTCGACGACGAGCACCTGGTCAAGTACATCGACCGGTACCTCATGCTGTACATCCGCGAGGCCGACCGCCTGCAGCGCACCGCCCCGTGGGTGGCCGAGCGCGAGGGCGGGCTCGACGAGCTGCGCCGCGTCATCGTCGAGGACTCCCTCGGCATCGGCGAGGAGCTCGAGGCCGCCGTGCAGGAGCACGTCGACTGCTACGAGGACGAGTGGAAGGTGACGCTCGAGGACCCCGAGCAGCTCAAGAAGTTCGTCACCTTCATCAACGCCCCCGGTGTGGCCGACCCCGACCTGGCCTTCGTGCCCGAGCGCGGCCAGATCCGCCCCGCCGGCGAGGCCGACCCGATCACCTACCACGACCCCCGCGCCGCGCGCGACGCCGCGACCGCGACCCCCCAGGAGACCCGATGAGCGACCTCGTCGACGTGTGCGCGCTGACCGACCTCGAGCCCGAGCGCGGGGTGGGCGCACTGCTCGGCGGGCACCAGGTGGCCGTGTTCCGCCTCGCCGACGACACGGTGCGGGCCGTGCAGCAGCTCGACCCTTACTCGGGCGCCAACGTGATCGCGCGCGGACTGGTCGGCACCACCCGGGTCGCGCAGGACGACGGCCCGGAACGCGACGTCGCGACGGTGACCACGCCCATGCTCAAGCAGGTGTGGAACCTGGAGACGGGCGCGGTGATCGACTCCGGCGGCAAGCCGAAGAAGCCGCTCGCGGTGTTCCGCGCGGAGGTGCGGGACGGCCGCGTGCTCGTCGCCGACGCACCCGAGGCGCCGGTGGAGGCGTGAGCGCGCGGCTCGACGCCCTGAGCGACGCCGTACTTGCGCCCGGCTCCGTCGCCCTCGTGGGCGGCGGCCCCGGCGCGCTCGACCTCATCACCGTGCGCGGGCTCGCCCTGCTGCGGCAGGCCGACGTCGTGGTGGTGGACCGGCTCGGGCCGCACGGGCTCGTGGAGCTCCTCGACCCGGGCGTCCAGGTCGTCGAGGTGGGCAAGGTGCCGGGCAGGCACGCGGTGCCGCAGCGCGAGATCGAGGCCGTCCTCGTGGAGCACGCGCGGGCAGGCCGGCGCGTGGTGCGCCTCAAGGGCGGCGACCCGTTCCTGCTCGGCCGCGGCGGCGAGGAGGTGCTGGCCTGCCGGGCCGCCGGGATCGACGTCCAGGTGGTCCCCGGGGTCACCTCGGCGCTCGCGGGCCCGGCGTCGGCGGGGATCCCGGTCACGCACCGGGGCGCCGCCGTCGCGACGCACGTCGTCAACGCCCACGGGGACCTCGGGCCCGCGGACCTCGCGGCCCTGCGCGACCCGCAGACCACGACGGTGCTCCTGATGGGCGTCGAGTGGCTGCCGCGGCTGGTGAACCAGGCCCTGCTCAACGGGGTCGACCCGGCGACGCCGGTCGCGGTGGTCCAAGCAGCGACGCTGCCCGAGGAGCGGAGCGTCTTCGCGACGCTCGGCACGGTGGCCGAGGCCGCGGCCGGGATCGGGTTCCCGGCGGTCATCGTGGCCGGTCCGACGGCGGTCGAGGGGTTCCTGGTGCCGCCGCACGCGGCCCCGCCGCCGCACGGGTCGGGTCGCGAGGCGGTCTCCGGGGCCGGTGCCGCTCCGGCCCAGCGCGCCGAGGCCGCCGGCCCGCCGCTGGTGGGGTGCGCGCACGGCACGCGCGACCGCCCCGGCCGGGACGTGACGCGCGCGATCCTCGCTCGGGTCTCCGCCGCGCTGCCCGCCGTCGAGGTGCGCGAGGCGTACGTCGACGTCCAGCACCCGCGCCCGGCCGAGGTGGTGCGCGACCTGGTCGGCGGGGCCGGCGCGGTCAGCACGCGCGACGGTGCCCCGGGCGCCGTCGTCGTGCCGCTGCTGCTGTCCGCGGGCTTCCACGTCACGTCCGACGTCGGCGCCGCGGTCGCCGGGACGACGGCGGTCTCGACGGGCCCGCTCGGGCCCGACCCCCGGCTGGCGGACGTGCTCGCCGAGCGCCTCGACGAGGCGGGGGCGCTGCCCGGCGACGCCGTCGTGCTGGCCGTGGCCGGGACGCGCGACGCGGAGGGGCAGGACCACGCGCACACCATGGGCAAGCTGCTGGCCGCCCGGCTCGGGCAGGACGTGACGGTCGCGTTCGTCGCCGCCGCGACGCCCAGCGTGCCGGAGGCCGTCGAGGCCGCTCGCGCCGGCGGCGGCCGCGTCGCGGTGGCGAGCTACCTGCTCGCGCCGGGCTACTTCCACGGGCTGCTCGGGGGCGCGGGGGCCGACGTCGTCGCCGCGCCGCTCGGCGACCACCCGCTCGTGGCGGACGTCGTGGTCGACCGGTACCGGGCGGCCACGGTGGACTGACCCCGGGGCGCCGACTCCGGCCGCCGTGGGTGAGTGCCGACACGCCCTGCCGGTCCTCTTTGTCAGACCCCCCGTGGAAGACTCGACCCGTGCCTGCGACCGACGACTTCGTCCACCTCCACGTCCACACCGAGTACTCGATGCTCGACGGTGCGTCGCTGCTGGACGGGCTGTTCCAGCGGGTCCAGGGGCAGGGCATGTCGGCCATCGCGATGACCGACCACGGGAACCTGCACGGCGCCTACGACTTCTACTCCAAGGCCAAGCGGTACGGGGTCAAGCCGATCATCGGCATCGAGGCGTACGTGACGCCGGGCACCGCGCGCGGCGACCGCACGCGCGTGCGCTGGGGCAAGGGCGAGACGGCGGAGGAGGGCGGCGACGACGTCTCGGGCGGCGGCGCGTACACCCACCTGACGATGTGGTCCGAGACCACGGAGGGCATGCACAACCTCTTCCGGCTGTCGTCGCTGGCCAGCCTCGAGGGCTACTACTTCAAGCCGCGCATGGACAAGGAGCTGCTGCAGCGGTACAGCAAGGGGCTCATCGTCTCCACGGGTTGCCCCTCCGGCGCCATCCAGACCCGGCTCCGGCTGGGCCAGTGGGACGAGGCGGTGCGCGAGGCGGGCGAGCTCCAGGACATCTTCGGGCGCGACAGCGTCTACCTCGAGCTGATGGACCACGGCATCTCCATCGAGAAGCGGGTCAGGGACGACCTGCTGCGGCTGGGCCGCCAGCTCGGCATCAAGCCGCTCGCCACGAACGACTCGCACTACAACAACCCGGAGGACGCCGCGGCGCAGGAGGCGCTGCTGTGCGTCAACAGCGGCTCGCGCCTCTCGGAGCCCACCTACGCGCAGGGCGGCAAGCGTTTCGCGTTCGACGGGAACGGCTACTACATCAAGTCCGCGCGCGAGATGCGCGACCTGTGGGGCTCCCAGGACCTCATGGAGGCCTGCGACAACACCCTCGAGGTCGCCGAGCGCTGCAACGTCGAGTTCGTGGAGTCCACGGGCGGCTACATGGCCCGCGCCGACATCCCCGCCGACGAGACCGAGGAGAGCTGGTTCCGCAAGGAGGTCTGGCGCGGCATCGAGGGCCGCTACCCCGGCGAGCAGCTCACGCAGGAGGTGCGCGACCGCGTCGAGATGGAGCTCGGCGTCGTCGCCCAGAAGGGCTACTGCGGCTACTACCTGGTGGTCGCCGACTTCATCCAGTGGTCCAAGCGGAACGGCATCCGCGTCGGGCCGGGCCGTGGGTCCGGCGCCGGCTCGATCGCCGCGTACGCGCTGCACATCACCGACCTCGACCCCCTCGAGCACGGCCTCTTCTTCGAGCGGTTCCTCAACCCCGAGCGCCCCTCGATGCCCGACTTCGACATCGACTTCGACGACCACCGCCGCGGTGAGGTCATCCAGTACGTCACCGAGAAGTACGGCACGGAGCGCGTCGCGCAGATCGCCACGTTCGGCCGGATCAAGGCCAAGGCTGCGATCAAGGACGCCGCGCGCATCCTCGAGTACGACTTCGCCATGGGCGACAAGATCACCAAGGCGCTCCCGCCGGACGTCATGGGCAAGTCGATCAAGCTCAAGGCCGTGCTGGACGAGAAGGACCCGCGCTACGCCGAGGCCGGCGAGTTCCGTACGCTGCTCGACACCGACCCGAACGTCCGCAAGATCTACGACACGGCCCTCGGCCTCGAGGGGCAGATCCGCCAGACGGGCGTGCACGCCGCGGGCGTCATCCTGTCGAGCGAACCGGTCATGGACGTCGTGCCGATCATGGACCCCAAGGGCGACGGCCAGGTCATCACGCAGTTCGAGTACCCGATGGCCGAGGCGCTCGGCCTGGTCAAGATGGACTTCCTGGGCCTGTCCAACCTCCACACGCTCGAGGACGCCCTGGAGAACATCAAGGCCAACCGTGGCGAGGAGCTGGTGCTCGAGGACGTCCCGTTCGACGACCGGGCGACGTACGAGCTCATGGGCCGCGGCGACACCCTGGGCGTGTTCCAGCTCGATGGCGGCGGCATGCGCGCCCTCCTCCGGTCGATGCAGCCCGACGTCTTCGCCGACATCACCGCCGTCTCCGCGCTGTACCGCCCGGGGCCCATGGGCGCCGACTCGCACAACAAGTACGCGCACCGCAAGAACGGGCGGCAGCCGATCGAGCCGATCCACCCCGAGCTCGCCGAGGCGCTCGAGCCGGTGCTGGGGGAGACGTACGGCCTGATCGTCTACCAGGAGCAGGTCATGGCGATCGCACAGGTGCTCGCCGGCTTCTCGCTGGGCGCCGCAGACAACATGCGCCGCGCCATGGGCAAGAAGAAGAAGGAGGAGCTCGACAAGCAGTACGCAGGCTTCGAGGCCGGCATGGTCGAGCGCGGCTACTCCAAGAACGCGGTCAAGACGCTCTGGGAGATCCTGGTCCCGTTCGCCGACTACGCCTTCAACAAGTCGCACTCCGCGGCGTACGGCGTCGTCACCTACTGGACCGCCTACCTCAAGGCGAACTACCCGTCCGAGTACATGGCCGCGCTGCTGCAGTCCGTCAAGGACGACAAGGACAAGATGGCGCTCTACCTCAACGAGTGCCGCCGCATGCGCATCACGGTGCTGCCGCCCGACGTCAACGACTCCGCGGCCAAGTTCACCGCCGTGGGCTCCGACATCCGGTTCGGCCTGACGGCCATCCGCAACGTCGGCGCCAACGTGGTGGACGCCGTCGTCGACTCGCGCGAGGGGCAGGGCAAGTTCGGGTCCTTCACCGACTTCCTCGACAAGGTGCCCGCCGTCGTCTGCAACAAGCGGACCATCGAGTCGCTCATCAAGGCCGGCGCGTTCGACTCGCTCGAGTCGTCGCGGCGCGCGCTGCTCGTGGTGCACGAGCAGGCCGTCGACTCCGTCATCGCGGTCAAGCGCAAGGAGGCGGAGGGCCAGTTCGACCTGTTCGCCGACTTCGGCGGGGGCGACGACCCGGCCCTGTCGTTCAGCGTCGACGTGCCCGACCTGCCCGACTGGGACAAGAAGCAGAAGCTCGCGTTCGAGCGGGAGATGCTCGGCCTCTACGTGTCCGACCACCCGCTCGCGGGGCTCGAGCACGTGCTGACCCGGGCCGCCGACACCTCGATCGCGGCCCTGCTGGGCGACGAGGGCCGGCCCGAGAACTCGACGGTCACCGTCGCAGGCCTCATCACCAGCCTCCAGCGCAAGATGTCGAAGGCCGGCAACCCGTGGGCGGCCGTCACGGTCGAGGACCTCGAGGGCTCCGTCGAGGTCATGTTCTTCGGCGAGACGTACCTGGCCTACTCGACCGCGCTCGCGGAGGACCAGGTGGTGGCCGTGCGCGGCCGCGTGCGGCGCCGCGACGACCAGCTCTCGCTCCAGGCGATGGAGGTCTCGCTGCCCGACACGTCGGCCGTCGCGGACGCCCCCGTGCAGGTCACCGTGCCGCACACCCGGTGCGTCGAGCCGACCATGGCGAGGCTGCGCGAGGTGCTCGGCGCCCATCCCGGCTCGGCCGAGGTGCACCTGACCGTGGTGGAGCCGGGCAAGCGCACGGTGGTGCGGGCCGCCGACTCGCTGCGGGTCGAGAAGTCCCCGGCGCTCTTCGGCGACCTCAAGGCGCTGCTGGGGCCGACGTGCCTGGGCTGAGCGACGCCTGGTCCGACGACGGCTCGGCCGACCACCGCTTCCGCGTGGTGCCGGCCGCCTACGTGTTCCTGCTGCGCCCGGCGGCCGACGGCGGCGAGGAGGTGCTGCTGCAGCTGCGCCGCGGCACGGGCTTCATGGACGAGCACTGGGCCGCGGGCGCCGCCGGCCACGTCGAGGCCGACGAGTCGGTGGTGCAGGCCGCCGTGCGCGAGGCCCGCGAGGAGCTGGGCGTCGACCTGGACCCCGCCGACCTGGCCCCGGTCACCGTGATGCACCGCGGCCAGCCCGGCGGCCCGGCCCTGGAGCAGCGCGTCGACGTGTTCTTCCAGGCCCGCCGCTGGTCCGGCCTGCCGCACACCGAGGAGCGGGACAAGTCCGCCGGCCTGCGCTGGTTCCCGCTCGACGCGCTCCCCGAGCCCGTGGTGCCGCACGAGCTGCGGGTGCTCCAGGCGCTCGCCGCCGGCGAGGCCCCGCGGCTGATGCTGTTCGGGTTCTGATGCTCCGCCTCAACCCGGAACAGCTCGTGTTCGTCACCGAGCGCCACCTCGCGACGCTCACCACGCTGCGCGCCGACGGCACGCCGCACGTCACGCCGGTCGCGTACATGTGGGACGCCGCGACGGGTACGGCGGTGCTCACCACCGAGCGTGGCTCTGCGAAGGCCGTCAACGCCCGCCGCCGGGGCCCGGACGGCGGCGCGCCCCGCGCCGCGCTGTGCCAGGTGGACGGCGGGCGCTGGCTGACCCTCGAGGGCACGATCGAGGCGGACGCCGACCCCGTGGCCCTGGCGGACGCCGCCGCGCGCCACGCCCGCCGCTACCACGAGCTCGAGCCTGCCGGCGAGCGCATCGTGCTGCGGCTCACGGCCGACCGCGTGCTCGCCAGCGACTACATGGCCTGAGGCGCTACGCCACGACGGCGGCCTGCTCGCCCCCGGGCCGGGCGACGGCGACGACGTCGCCCTTGGCGAGCTGGCGCCCGCGCCGCGTCTCGACCTCGCCGTTGACCTGCACCTCGCCGTCGGCGATCAGGTCACGGGCCTCGTTGCCGGTGTCGGCGAGCCCGGCGAGCTTGAGGAACTGGCCGAGGCGGATCATGTCGTCGCGGATCGGGACGGCTTCGGGTGTCATGAGCCCATTTTCCCAGGGTCGCGACCGGGCGCGGCACCTAGACTGACGCCCGTGATCCAGCGCATCGACCTCCGTGGCCGCACGCTCACGCGTCGCGACCTGCTCGCCGTCCTCCCTCGAGCCGAGGTGGGGGTCGACCAGGCCCTCGCCGCCGTGACCCCGATCGTCGAGGACGTGCGACACCGCGGCGCTGCGGCCCTGCGCGACATCGCCGAGCGGTTCGACGGCGTGCGCCCCGAGACCCTGCGCGTCCCCGCGGACGCCATCGCGGCGGCGCTCGTGGCCCTGACGGCCGACGTCCGCGCGGGGCTGGAGGAGGCGATCGCCCGGGTGCGTGCCGTCCACGTCGCCCAGGTGCCGCCGGAGCACACCACCGAGCTCGCGCCGGGCGCCGTCGTGCGCCAGCGCTACGTACCGGTCGAGCGTGTCGGCCTGTACGCCCCGGGCGGCCTGGCGGTGTACCCGTCGAGCGTGATCATGAACGTCGTCGCCGCGCAGGCGGCCGGCGTCGAGGGCATCGCGCTCGCCTCGCCGCCTCAGAAGGACTTCGGCGGCCTGCCGCACCCCACCATCCTCGCGGCCTGCGCGCTGCTCGGCGTCGACGAGGTGTACGCCGTCGGCGGCGCCCAGGCCGTCGCGATGTTCGCCTACGGCGCCGTCGGGAGCGAGCCCGTGGACGGCGAGGTGCTCTGCGAGCCCGTCGACGTCATCACCGGCCCGGGCAACGTGTACGTCGCCGCCGCCAAGCGCCTGGTGCGCGGCGTGGTCGGCATCGACGCGGAGGCCGGGCCCACCGAGATCGCCGTGCTCGCCGACGCCACGGCCGACGCCGGGCACGTCGCCCTCGACCTCATCAGCCAGGCCGAGCACGACCCGATGGCGGCATCGGTGCTGGTCACGCCCTCGGAGGCGCTGGCCCTCGCCGTCGAGGAGCGGCTGGTCGAGCTCGCCTCCGGGACCAAGCACTCCGCCCGCGTGGCGACCGCGCTGGGCGGCCCGCAGTCGGCGGTCGTGCTGGTCGACGACCTCGACCAGGGCGTCCAGGTGGTCGACGCGTACGGCGCCGAGCACCTCGAGCTCCAGACCGCCGGAGCGGCGGCGCTCGCGGACCGGATCCGCAACGCGGGCGCGATCTTTGTCGGGCCGTGGTCGCCGGTGTCGCTGGGCGACTACATGGCGGGCTCCAACCACGTGCTCCCCACCGGCGGTACGGCCCGGTACGCCAGCGCGCTGAGCGTGCTGTCGTTCCTCAAGTCGGTGCAGGTGATCGAGTACACGCGCGACGCCCTGGCCGAGCTCGCCGACCGCATCGTGGCCGTGGCCGACGACGAGGACCTGCCGGCGCACGGCGAGGCGGTGCGCGGCCGCTTCGCCTGACCGCGGGGCGTGCCGGCGCTCGGGCGGCGGAAGGAGCCGGGCGTGATCGTGCTGCTGACCGGCATGCCCGGGGCGGGCAAGTCGACGGTGCTGCGCGAGCTCGCGGCGCGCGGTCATGCCGTCGAGGACCTCGACTACCAGGGCTACTCGGTGCTGGTGGAGGACCGGCGGCGTCCCGTGGGCTGGGAGCAGCTCTGGGACGTCGCGCGGGTGCGGGCGCGCCTGGACGCGCACTCGGAGGACGTGCTGTTCGTCGCGGGGACCGTGTCCAACCGGCACGAGCTGCGGGAGCGCTTCGACGCCGTCGTGCTGCTGACCGCGCCGCGGGACGTGCTGCTCGGGCGGGTCGCGGCGCGCGCGGACAACCCGTACGGGCAGGACGCGGCCTCGCGGGCGCAGGTGGAGCACGACATCGAGGTTGTCGAGCCCGTGCTGCGCGACGAGGCCACGCACGTGGTCGACACCGACAGGCCGGCGGCGCAGGTGGCGGACGAGGTCGAGCGGATCGGGACACGGCCCCGGTGACCCGGGGGCGTCAGGTCCCGGCGACCGCGTCGCCGAGCCGCGCGACGGCGTCCGCGACGGTCGGCCCGTGCCACCGGGCCTCGTTGTGGCGCGCTCCCTCGATCACGACGTGCTCGAACAGGTTCCCGGCAGCCTCGGCGACCGCGCTGCTCTGGCTCGCCGGGACCACCTCGTCGGCCGATCCCTGGATCACGGTCGTCGGCACGTCGCTCACCGCGGCCTGCGCGGCGAGCGGGTAGACGTTGCGGTCCAGCAGGAACCGCAGCAGCGGGCGAGGGAGCGGCGCGATCGTGCGGGCCACGTCCTCGAACGACGTGAACGGCGACCGCAGCACCAGGCCGGCGGGCGGCACCTCGGCGGCGAGGCCCGTGACGACGCCCGTGCCGATCGACTCCCCGAGATAGAGCGTGCGCTCCGGGCCGAACCCGCGGTCGGCGAGCTCCTGCTGGGCGGCCGCGGCGTCGCGCAGCAGCCCCGCCTCGCACGGCGTCCCCGGGTTCCCGGCGAAGCCGCGGTAGCCGAGCAGCAGCACGGCGAACCCGCGGTCTGCGAGCTCGGACGCGAGCCCGGCACGGCCCGCGAGGTCGCCCCCGTTGCCGTGGGCCACCAGCACGGCCTGCTCCCGCGCGGGCGCGCCTGCCGCGGGCGGCACGAACCATGACGTGAGCCGCAACCCGTCCGACGTCGTCAGGGTGACGTCCTCGGCGCCCGCGAGCGTCGCGGCGGCCGCGGGCAGCGGCCCGCGCGACGGGTGGTAGGCAAGGTGGTGCTGGTTCGAGCGCGCCAGAAAGGCGGTGCCCGTGAGCACGGACAGCACCACCACCGTGACGATCGCCGCGTGCCGGACCCGCCGCCGGACCACCCTCATCGGACGCCCAGCACGAACGGCCACACCCGCTGCGCGCCGGCCTGGCGCAGCATCCGCGCGGCCACGGTGAGCGTCCAGCCGGACTCGGTCCAGTCGTCGACCAGCAGCACCGACCGCCCGGGCAAGCCGCGACGGGCGGGCTCGCTGAGCTGCAGCTCCAGCCGCTTCGCCACGCCGGCCAGGCGCATCGCGGAGTTCACGTCGTGGCGTCCGGGAGCCTCCATGCCGGACACGGGACCCACGGCGCCGATGAGCGGCACCCCGAGGTAGCGCGCGAGGCCGTCGGCCAGGTGGAACGTCAGCTGGGGCCGCGTCACGGACCGGACGGCGACGACGCCCTCGACGAGCAGCCGGCCGGGCGCCTCCGGGTCCTCGGAGGCCTCGCGGATCGCCTGCCAGTCGTCGAGCACGCGCACGGCGGCACGGCGCAGCGGCACGGGCAGCTCGCCGTCGGGCCCGGAGAGGAGCTCGCGCAGCGGCCCCGACCAGCCCAGGCCGTCGAGCCGCGCGACGGCGCGGCCGGTCTCGGCCACCTCGTCCGCCCCGAGCTTGCCCCGCAGGTCCAGGCCGATGGCCGCCAGCCCCGAGGGCCACATCTTGCGCGGCTCCACCTCGACGCCGGGCCGGTCCATCTCGTGCCGCGCGACGGCCACGGCGTCCGCGTCCGGCACCTCGGGCAGCTCGACGCCGCCGCACCGGTCGCAGCGGCCGCACCGCCAGGTGTCGCCGTCCGGCCCCACGAGCTCGGGGTCGTCGAGCTGTCGCCGCAGATATGCCATCCGGCAGCCCGACGTGCGGACGTAGTCGACCATCGCCTGCTGCTCGGCCTCGCGCGTGGCCGTGACGCGGGCGTACCGCTCGGCGTCGTACGACCACGGCTGTCCGGTGGCCGTCCAGCCACCCTGGACGCGCCGCACCGCCCCGTCGACGTCGAGCACCTTGAGCATCGTCTCCAGGCGGGACCGCTTGAGGTCGACGAGCGGCTCGAGCGCCGCCGTCGAGAGCGGCCCGTCCGCCCGGCCGAGCGCGGCGAGCGTGGCCCGGACCTGCCCCTCGGCCGGGAACGCCTGCGAGCCGAACCAGTCCCAGATCGCGCGGTCCTCCTGGCCGGGCAGCAGCACCACGACGGCGTCGTCGACCCCGCGCCCTGCGCGACCCACCTGCTGGTAGTACGCGATCGGGGAGGCGGGCGCACCCAGGTGCACCACGAAGGCGAGGTCGGGCTTGTCGAAGCCCATGCCCAGCGCGGACGTCGCGACCAGGGCCTTGACCCGGTTCTCCTTGAGGTCCTCCTCGAGGGCCTCGCGCTGCGTCGGGTCGGTGCGGCCCGTGTACGCGGCGACGGCGAGGCCCGCGGCGCGCAGCTGCTCGGCCACCTGCTCGGCCGCCGAGACGGTGAGGCAGTAGACGATGCCGGACCCGTCGACGTCCTGGAGCGCCTCGGCCAGCCAGGCGACGCGCGTCGGCTGGTCGGGCAGCTCGAGCACCGCGAGGTGCAGCGACTCGCGGTCCAGCCCGCCGCGCAGCACCAGCACGTCGTCGCCCGGGCCGGTCGCGCCCGCATGGACCGCGAGCTGCTCCGCGACGTCGCGTGTGACGCGCTCGTTCGCCGTGGCGGTCGTCGCCAGCACGGGGATGCCCGGGGGGAGGTCGGCCAGCAGCGTGCGGATGCGGCGGTAGTCGGGCCGGAAGTCGTGGCCCCAGTCGGAGATGCAGTGCGCCTCGTCGATCACCACGAGGCCGGCGTCGGCGGCCAGGCGCGGCAGCACCTCGTCGCGGAACCCGGGGTTGTTGAGCCGCTCGGGGGAGCAGAGCAGCACGTCGACCTCGCCCCGCGCGATCGCCGCGTGCACCTCGTCCCACTCGGTGACGTTGGCCGAGTTGATCGTCACGGCCCGGATCCCGGCGCGGGCCGCCGCGGAGATCTGGTCGCGCATGAGCGCCAGCAGCGGCGACACGATGACCGTCGGCCCCGCACCGCGGGCCCGCAGCAGCGCCGTCGCCACGAAGTACACGGCCGACTTGCCCCACCCGGTGCGCTGCACCACGAGCGCCCGGCGGCGGAACGCCACCAGCGCCTCGATGGCCCGCCACTGGTCCTCGCACAGCGCCGCGTCGTCGCGGCCCACCAGGGCCCGCAGCGACGACTCCGCCTGCTCGCGCAGCGTGCTCGGCCCGCCGTCGGCCCCGTGCGCGGAGTCCATGAGCCCGCGCAGCATCGCGAGCTTGGCGCGGCGCGCGGCGTCGTCGGTCGCGGGGCCCGGAGGCGGAGTCTCGGTCACCTGGCGATCGTAGGGGGCGGCACCGACGCCCGGGCCCCGGATCGCGCGACCTGTGGACGACGATGTCGTCCCCTGTCAGAAAAGCACCCTCGCCACCGCGTCGCGGCGCCGCTACGGTGCGCGTGTGCCTGACGCCCTGCTCACGGTGCTCGACGTCGTCGAAGCGCACCCCTGGCTGCTCGCGATCATCCCCGCCCTCCTCATCTGGTTCCAGCTCGCCGTCGTCCGCAAGCGCGACGCGCGTGTGCGGCGGTCGCTCGACATGGACCGCGCCGCGAAGCGCATGGTCCGCGACGCGCACGAGGGCCTGGACGCGGAGGCCCGGCGGCGCTCACCGGGCGACCAGCGCCCCGGTCGCTGACGCCCAGCAAGAGGCGTCAGGATGGCGCCATGACCGACCTCACCCGCCGCCAGCTGCTCGGCGTCGCCGGCACCACCGTCGCCGGCGTGTGCCTGCTGTCCGCCTGCGTCACCCCCGCGGAGACCCCGGACGAGGCCGCCTCCGCCGTGGCCGCCCAGGGCAAGGGCACCAAGGTCGCGGCGCTCGCCGACGTGCAGGTGGGGGCCGCCAAGGCCGTCACGCTGGACGGGAAGGCCCTGCTGCTCACCCGCCCCGCGGAGCGCGAGGTGCACCTGTTCAGCTCGATCTGCCCGCACGCCGGCTGCCAGGTCGCGCCGGCGAACGGCGAGCTCGACTGCCCGTGCCACGGGTCGCGGTTCGCGCTCAAGGACGGCTCCGTGATCTCCGGCCCGGCCCAGTCGCCGCTGGCCGAGATCCCGGTGCAGATCCAGGGCAACGACGTCGTCCTCGCGGGCTGAGCGCCGGGCGGCGGCCGGCGTCGGCCGTTCATGCCGTGAAATGCCGTCCGAGGGCCTCCGCGGCTTCCGTAGACTGACCCGGTGACGACCCCCACCGTCAACCACACCTCTCCCGCGCTCCCGCTGCGGCCCGAGCTGGCCCACGAGGAGCCCTACGGCGCCCCCCAGCTCGACGTGCCGGTGCTGCTGAACGTCAACGAGAACCCGTACGCGCCGTCGGACGCCGTGGTGGCGACCATCGCCGCCGACGTCGCGGAGGCCGCCCGCGGCCTCAACCGCTACCCGGACCGCGAGTTCCTGGGCCTGCGCGGCGACCTCGCCGCCTACCTGCTCAAGGAGTCGGGCGTCGCGCTGCAGGCCGAGCAGGTCTGGGCCGCCAACGGCTCCAACGAGGTGATGCTGCACCTGCTGCAGGCCTTCGGCGGGCCCGGGCGCACGGTCGTCTCGTTCGCGCCGACGTACTCGATGTACCCGGAGTACGCGCGCGACACCCACACGCGCTGGGTCGCGGGCCGGCGCAACGACGACTTCACGCTCGACGTCGCGCACGCGGTCGAGGTGATCGAGCGCGAGCAGCCGTCCGTGATCCTGCTGACCAGCCCCAACAACCCCACGGGCACGGCCCTGCCGCTCGACGTGGTCGAGGCGGTGCTCGACGCCGCCGCGCGCGTGCACGTGCCCGACGCGCCGGCCGGGGCGGGCGCTGTCGTCGTCGTGGACGAGGCATACGCCGAGTTCCGGCGGGAGGGGACGCCGTCGGCCCTCGGGCTGCTCGCCGACCGGCCGAACCTGGCCGTCTCGCGCACCATGTCGAAGGCCTTCGGGGCCGCCGGCATGCGGCTCGGGTACCTCGCCGCGAGCACCCGGCTGGTCGACGCGCTGCGCGTCGTGCGCCTGCCGTACCACCTGTCGGCCGTCACGCAGGCTGCCGCGCGTGCAGCCCTCAAGCACACCGACGAGCTCATGGCCCAGATCGGGTCGCTGCGGGACGAGCGGGACGCCCTGGTCGTGTGGCTGCGCGAGCAGGGGTTCACGGTCGCCGACACCGACGCCAACTTCGTCCTCTTCGGCATGTTCGCCGACCGCCACGCCGTCTGGCAGGGGCTGCTCGACCGCGGCGTGCTGATCCGCGAGGTCGGGCCCGCGGGCTGGCTGCGCGTGTCCGTCGGCACGCCGCAGGAGACCGCCGCCTTCCGAGAAGCCCTCACCGACGTCCAGAAGGAGCTGCGATGAGCCGCACCGCCCGCATCGAGCGGTCCACCAGCGAGTCGACGGTGCTCGTCGAGCTCGACCTCGACGGCACGGGCCGCACCGACATCTCGACGTCGGTCCCGTTCTACGACCACATGCTCACGGCGCTGGGCAAGCACTCGCTCATCGACCTCACGGTCAAGGCCACGGGCGACACCCACATCGACGCGCACCACACGGTCGAGGACACGGCGATCGTCATCGGCCAGGCCCTCCGGCAGGCGCTCGGCGACAAGCAGGGCATCGCCCGCTTCGGCGACGCCACGGTGCCGCTCGACGAGGCGCTCGCGCTCGCGGTCGTCGACGTGTCCGGCCGCCCCTACCTGGTCCACGAGGGCGAGCCCGCGGGGCAGGAGTACCACCTCATCGGCGGGCACTTCACCGGGTCGCTGACCCGCCACGTGCTCGAGTCGATCGCGCACCACGCCGGCATCTGCCTGCACGTGCGCGTGCTCGCGGGCCGCGACCCGCACCACATCGTCGAGGCCCAGTTCAAGGCCCTCGCCCGCGCGCTGCGCGCCGCCGTCGCCCTCGACCCGCGCGTCGAGGGCATCCCGTCCACCAAGGGAGCGCTGTAGGTGTCCGACGAACTGCCCGAGGACTTCGAGATCCCGGACGACATCTCCGAGCTCACCGCCCCCCGGGACCGCGAGCTCGCCGTGCTGCTCACCCAGGTGGCCGACGCCGAGGCGCTCGCCGCGGCGTGCGCGCTCGCCGAGCTCGACGTCGACGCCGCTCCGACGCCGATCGGCGCCCTGGCGGTGCTGCGCGACCTGACCGGCGAGGCCCCCGAGCGGGCCGCCGCGGCGGTGTCCCAGCTGGTCACCGGCGTGCCGCTCATCCTCGTGACGCGCGCCGAGGGCCAGCTCACGGCCGTGCGCTACACGGGCGGCAACGCCGACGGGAACCTGCCCCCGGGACTCGTCCTGTCGGGCGCGCCGGACGCGCTCGAGGACCTGCTCACCGGGGCGATCACGGTGGCCGACCTGCCCGGCGTCGTGCAGTCCGGCGGCATCGGCCGGTTCAAGGCCATGCGCATGCTCGCCGGGATCGCGCGCAAGGCGCGGAAGAACCCGTGAGCGCGCAGGTCGTCGTCCTCGACTACGGGTTCGGCAACGTGCGGTCGGCCGTGCGTGCCCTCGAGCGGGTGGGCGCACAGGTGGAGCTCACGGCCGACGTCGACGCGGCGGTCGCCGCCGACGGGCTGGTGGTGCCGGGCGTCGGCGCGTTCGCGGCCTGCATGGCCGGGCTGCGCGCGGTCCGCGGCGACATGGTCGTCGACCGGCGCCTGGCCGGCGGCCAGCCCGTGCTGGGCATCTGCGTGGGCATGCAGGTCATGTTTGCGCGCGGCGTCGAGCACGGCGTGGACGCCGAGGGCCTGGGCGAGTGGGCGGGCGTCGTCGAGCGCCTGGACGCCCCCGTCGTGCCGCACATGGGCTGGTCCACGGTCGACGCGCCCGCTGACACGCGCCTGTTCGCGGGCGTCGAGGACCAGCGCTTCTACTTCGTGCACTCGTATGCGGCCCAGACCTTCACGCAGGGCCACGACGACGCCGCGAGCCCGTTCTTCACCCCGCCGCTCGTGACCTGGGCCCACCACGGCACGCCCGAGCACGGGGCCCGGTTCGTCGCGGCCGTGGAGGACGGCCCGCTGTCCGCCACCCAGTTCCACCCCGAGAAGTCGGGCGACGCGGGGGCCACCCTGCTCGAGAACTGGCTCAAGACCCTCTAAGCACCCCCGGTGGTCGCGCCTGCCGAGACCACGCCGAACGGAGAAAACATGACCGACCGCCTCGTGCTCCTGCCCGCCGTCGACGTCGCCGACGGCCAGGCCGTCCGCCTCGTCCAGGGCGAGGCCGGCTCCGAGACGTCCTACGGCGACCCGCTGACCGCGGCGCTCGACTGGCAGTCCGGCGGCGCCGAGTGGATCCACCTGGTGGACCTCGACGCCGCGTTCGGCCGCGGCTCCAACGCCGAGCTGCTGGCCGACGTCGTCGCCCGCCTCGACGTCCAGGTGGAGCTCTCGGGCGGCATCCGCGACGACGCGTCGCTCGCCGCGGCCCTCGCCACGGGCGCCCGCCGCGTCAACATCGGCACGGCAGCGCTCGAGGACCCGGAGTGGACGGCGCGCGTCATCGCCGAGCACGGCGACAAGGTGGCCGTCGGCCTGGACGTGCGCGGCACCACGCTCGCCGCGCGCGGCTGGACCAAGGAGGGCGGCGACCTCTGGGAGGTGCTGGCCCGCCTCGACGAGGCCGGCTGCGCCCGCTACGTCGTCACCGACGTCACCAAGGACGGCACGCTGCGCGGCCCGAACGTGGACCTGCTGCGCGAGGTCGCCTCGCGCACCGACGCCGCCGTCGTGGCGTCGGGCGGCATCTCGTCGCTCGAGGACCTGCGCGTCCTGCGCGAGCTGGTCCCGGCCGGCGTCGAGGGCGCCGTGGTCGGCAAGGCGCTCTACGCGGGGGCGTTCACGCTGCCCCAGGCGCTCGACGTCGCGGGCCGGCCGTGACCCAGGCCGAGGGCCGGGCACTGCCCGGCCACCTGCGCTCCATCCAGCCGACGTCGCAGTTCGCCGGCGACGACGGCACGGCCGACCCGCAGCTCGCGGCCCTGCTCGAGGGCCACGCGGCGGGCACGGGACCGCCGCGCGCCGTCGC
>WRHK01000016.1 GCA_009783295.1 Promicromonosporaceae bacterium | reverse complement strand
CGCCGTGGGGCGCCGCCCCGGGAAGAGGCCGCCTGTCCTGCGGTTTGCGCCCACTCCCCCAAACAGAGGCGCCACGGGCTTATCTTGAGGGGCGGGGCTCTATCTCGCGGACAGGGGACGAGGCTCAGTGCGCGAAGTGGCGCGTGCCCGTCAGGTACATCGTCACGCCGGCCGCCTGGGCCGCCGCGATGACCTCCTCGTCGCGGATCGAGCCGCCCGGCTGGACGACGGCGCGCACGCCCGCGTCGAGCAGCACCTGGAGGCCGTCGGCGAAGGGGAAGAAGGCGTCTGACGCGGCGACCGACCCGCGGGCGCGCTCCTCGTCGCCGGCGAGCGTGTTGGCCCGCTCCACCGCGAGGCGGCACGAGTCGACGCGGTTGACCTGGCCCATGCCGATGCCCACGGCGGCGCCGTCGGAGGCCAGCAGGATCGCGTTCGACTTGGCCGAGCGCACGGCCTTCCACGCGAAGGCGAGGTCGGCGAGGGTCTGCTCGTCAGCGGCCTGGCCGGCCACGAGCGTCCACGACGCCGGGTCGTCGCCCTCGGCCTGGAAACGGTCGGCCGCCTGGACCAGCAGCCCGCCGCTGATCGGCTTGGTCTCGAGCGCGGCGCGCGGCGGGGTGTCGACCACGAGCAGGCGTAGGTTCTTCTTGGCCTGGAGGATCTCGAGCGCCTCGGGCTCGAAGCCCGGCGCCACGACCACCTCGGTGAAGATCGGGGCGATCTGCTCGGCCGCCGCGCGCGTGATCACGCGGTTGGCCGCGATGACGCCGCCGTACGCGGAGACCGGGTCGGTGGCGTGCGCCCGGCGGTGCGCCTCGGCGACGTCGGCGCCCACGGCGACGCCGCACGGGTTGGCGTGCTTGATGACGGCGACGGCCGGCTCCTCGAAGTCCCAGGCGGCGCGCCACGCGGCGTCGGCGTCCTGGTAGTTGTTGTAGCTCATCTCCTTGCCGTGCAGCTGCTCGCCCTGGGCGAGCCCGCGCGTCCCGTCACCGTTCGTGTAGAGGGCGGCGGCCTGGTGCGGGTTCTCGCCGTAGCGCAGCACGGCCGAACGGTCCCAGGTGGCACCGGTCCACTCGGGGAAGCCCGAGTCGTCCGACGGCGCGACCGCCGTCGTCATCCACGACGCGACGGCGACGTCGTACGTGGCGGTGTGCACGAACGCGGCGGCGGCGAGCGCCTTGCGCTCGGCGTAGGTGAAGCCGCCGGCCTGGACGGCCGCGACCACGGCGGGGTACCGCGCCGGGTCGACGACGACGGCGACCGACGGGTGGTTCTTGGCGGCCGCGCGGACCATCGACGGGCCGCCGATGTCGATCTGCTCGACCATCGTGTTCTCGTCGGCGCCCGTGGCGAGCGTCGCGGCGAACGGGTAGAGGTTCACGACCACGAGCTCGAACGGCTCGATGCCCAGGTCGGCGAGCTGCGCGAGGTGGTCCGCCTTGCGCGAGTCGGCCAGGATGCCGGCGTGGACGCGCGGGTGGAGCGTCTTGACGCGGCCCTCGAGGCACTCGGGGAAGCCGGTGAGGTCCTCGACGCGCGTGACCGGCAGGCCGGCGTTGGCGATGGTCGAGGCGGTGGAGCCGGTGGACACGAGCTCGACGCCGGCCGCGTGCAGCGCGGTGGCGAGCTCGACCAGGCCGGTCTTGTCGAAGACGCTCAGCAGAGCGCGCTTGACGGCGCGCTGGGAGTCGTCGGCGAGCAGGACGTCGGGGGCGGTGGAGTGGACCTTGTCGGTTCCGGACATCGAGAGTCTCCTCGAGTGGGTCGTTCGGGCGGGTGCGGTCGAAGGACCCCGGCGCCCAGGCGGGCGGCGCACGAAGCGACGGCATCGTTCCCGATGCCAGGGCCGCTCCCCGGTGGTGACCCACCCTCGCCAGTCACGGCCGGGGTCAGTCTAGCCGCGCACCCCGGTCGCGCGGTGTGCGGTGTCCCTCACGCGACGACGTCGGGCAGCGCGTCGGCCGCCCACGTGTCGGGGGTGCCGATGCGGTGGATGGACCGCACGCACGCCATGGCCACGACGCCGACGGCGAGCAGCCCGGCGAACGCGCCCAGCGTGGACCGCAGCCCGGCCGCCCCGAGCAGCGCGCCGGCGACGGCGGGCGTGAGCGGCGCCGTGAGCAGGTACCCGAGCGCGAGGACCGACGACTGCCGGCCCTGCATGCGCGACGGCGTGATGGCCATGACGTAGCCGCTCATCCCGGCGTTGGCCGGCGCGAGCGGCGCGAACGCGAGCGCCACGAGCACCAGGTAGGCGGCGTACGTGTGCAGCAGGGCCATGCCCGCGCAGCATGCGGCGATCCAGGCGAGCGCGCCGATCATGAGCGCCCCGGCGCGCACGCGGCGCAGCACCCGGGACGCGACGAGCGCCCCGGCCAGCACGGCGGCGCCGGCCACGGAGTCGACCAGGGCGATGAGCAGCGGGGCGGTGCCGTGCCGCACCAGGTCGAGGTTCACGGCCACGAGCACGCCGTTGACGGTCAGGTTGATGACGGGAGCGATCACCAGCCACGCGCGGAACAGAGGCCGAGACCACACGAACCGCAGCCCGGCGAGCAGGGCTGCGGCGGGATGCGTCTCGCGCGCCTGGGCGACGTCGTCGTTGAGGGGCACGCGCACGAGCGCCCCGCACACGGCGACGACCACGTGCGCCACGGCGGAGGCCGCCAGCGGCAGGAAGTGCGTGAACCCGTAGAGCAGCCCGCCGAGCGGCCCGGCGGCGACGGTCGCCACCGCCCCGCGCCCCTGGAC
This sequence comes from Promicromonosporaceae bacterium, assembly GCA_009783295.1. Lineage (GTDB taxonomy): Bacteria > Actinomycetota > Actinomycetes > Actinomycetales > Cellulomonadaceae > Xylanimonas. Next base: position 65,473 of record WRHK01000016.1, on the reverse strand, counting down.
GGCGGCCATGGCGGTGGGCAGCTGCTCGGGCCCGACGACGGCGCGCAGCGCCCCCGACTCGGCCGGGCCCTCGAGCGCCGTGACCAGCGAGGCGCCGAACAGCACGGCCGCCAGGTGCACGGCGGTGAGGTGGCCGGCGAGCAGGGCGACGGCGACGCTCGCCCACAACGCCGCGCCGACCAGCGCGGCGCCGACGATGAGCCGCCGCCTGTCGACGCGGTCGGCCACGACGCCGGCTGGGAGCGTGGCCAGCAGCGCACCCACCTCCCCCACGCCGGCGACCAGGCCGGCCCGGGCGACGGAGCCCGTGACCGAGTACGCGACGAGCGGCACTGCGAAGGTGCCGATGCCGGCGCCGACGAGCTGCGTCGTCTTGCCGGACATGAGCAGCAGGTAGGGCCGGTTGCGCCAGAGCGTCGGCGCGGCGGTGGCCTCCGCCTCGAGGGTCGTCATGGTCGGGGACGTTACTCGCGCACCATCTCTTGCGCAAGAGTTCTTGCGCAATCAACGGTGCGCACCTCGCGTACCCTGGGGGCCATGGCGACGTCGATGCAGGTGGGCACACCCGAGGCCATGCGAGCCCTCGCCCATCCCCTGCGGCTGCGGATCCTCACGCAGCTCGAGGCCGACGGGCACGGCCGTGCCGCCGACCTCGCCCGGACGCTCGGCGAGCCGCCCAACTCGGTGTCGTTCCACCTGCGCACGCTCGCGCGGGCCGGCCTGGTGGTCGAGGCGCCGGAGCTGGCGCACGACCGGCGCGACCGCGTGTGGCGCAACGCCGCCGACACCTACGACGTGCCGCGCGGAACCCCCGGCTCCGATGCCGTGACGCACGTGTTCCTGGACTGGGTGCGCCGCATGGTCGACGCCCCCGCGGAGCCCGAGGCGCGCACCGGCAGGGCGCGCCTCATGCAGCTCGCGCTCACCGCCGAGCAGGCGGGCGAGCTCCTCGCCGACGTCGACGCCCTGGTCGAGCGGTGGTCCGAGCGGGCCCTCACCGGGCGGCGCAGCGACGGCGGCGGCACCGCGCAGCTCTACAACGTCGCGGTGATGGCCGGCCCTGCCGACCTCGCGCCGGCGGTCAGCGCAGCGACCGGGCCAGCTTCCCCACCGTCTCCACGAGCAGGGCGCGCTCGGCGACCTTGATCCGCTCGTGCAGCGAGGCCTCGTCGTCGCCGTCGAGCACCGGGACCGCCGCCTGGGCGAGGATCGGGCCCGTGTCGACGCCGGCGTCGACCACGTGCACGGTGCAGCCCGTCACCTTCACGCCGTGAGCCAGGGCGTCCCGCACGCCGTGCGCGCCCGGGAACGACGGCAGCAGCGCCGGGTGCGTGTTGACGACCCGCCCCGGGAACCGGTCCAGGAACCCGGGCGCCAGGATGCGCATGAACCCGGCCAGCACCACGAGGTCCGGCTGGAACACGGCGACGGCCTCGGTGATCCCGCGGTCCCAGGCGGCACGGTCCTCGAAGTCCGCGGGAGCGACGACGGCCGACGCGACACCCGCGCCGCGCGCCAGGTCGAGCGCCCCGGCGCCGGGCTTGTCGGTCACCAGCCCGACGACGCGCGCACCGAACGCGGCGTCGTCGTGCGCGGCCAGCAGCGCGGCGAGGTTGGACCCGCCTCCGGACGCGAGGACGACGAGGCGCGCGGCGGGGGTGGCGTCGACGGGGTGACCGGAGGGAGTCTGCACGGGCGAAGCGTAACGGGGCACGGATCGGGTCGAGGCTCCGGGCCCAGGTCGAGGGCTGTGACCCTCGACCCGAGCGCGAAGCCTCGACCAGGCGCAGGCACCGTCAGCTCATCGGCTCCAAGAGCCCGAGCAGGCCGTGCGCCTCGCCGTCAGGCCCTGCGCTGAACCACAAGGCGTTGGTGCCGCCGGCGACCGGGTCGCCGACGATGAGCCCCCACAGGCCGTCGATGGCCAGCGGGCTGCCGGACGCGCCACGCAGCACGCCGAGCACGGCGCCCGTGCGCAGGCTGAACGCGTGGATGCGGCCGTCACCGAAGTTGCCGACCAGCAGCGAGCCGGCGAACCGGCCGAAGGACGCCGGCGCGACGGCCATGCCCCACGGGGAGTTCAGCACGCCGTGGGTGGCGAACCGGTGCAGCAGCCGCCCGCTCGTCGAGTAGACGTCGATGAACCCGTGGCCGGGCCCGGCGACGTCGTCGTGACGCGCGGCGTCCTGCTTGGCGTAGGTCACGAAGACCAGGCCGTTGATCTCCGCCACGTTGAACGGCGCGTAGCCGGCGGGGATGAACCGGTCGGTGAACCGGCCGAACGTGGGCACGCGCTGGAAGGACGCGTTGAACACGTCGATGCGGTTGGCGCGGAAGTTGGTCATCAGGAGCTCAGGTCCCGTGGCCGCGTGCACCAGCGCGATCCCCTTGTAGACCGCGTTGGGGGTGCTCGCGACGAGCACGGCCGAGGTGCCGCCGTTCCAGGCGGAGAGGTTGCCGTCCTCGCCGGCGAAGATGAACCGCGCGGGCCCGCCGGTGGGCAGGGCGAACGCCGTCGTGTCGTTGAAGACCTGGCCCGTCGGGGCGCCGCCGGGGATGTCGACGCGGACCGTCGGCACCTTCGTCACGGGCTGTCCGGGGGTGTCGGTGCGGTACAGCGTCGACACGTCGGCGCCGTTGTTCGAGACCCACACAGGGGTGTTGGGACCGTGGGACATACCCCACGGGTTGACCAGGTCGGGGTCCGTCAGGGCGGCCACCCCCGGCTGGTCGGACACCAGGTTCACCTGGTCGAACCTGCCGGATCCCAGCCCGACGGCGGACGCGCTCCCCGCGAACGCCCCGACCAGCACCACCGACAGGGCGAGCCCGACAGCGCTTCGTCTTGGTTGCATGACACACACGCCTCCTCGATGTCCGGGGGCACAGTGATGCCCCCTCCTGTGGACGAGGCGCGCGGCGCGCGGGTTCAATCCCGCGTCACTCGCGGTTGATGCGCTCCCAGACCCGGGTGTGCGCGCCGACCAGCACGACGGCGGCGCCCACCAGCACCTCGGCGGCCACCAGGGCCGCCACGACCAGGGCGTTCGCACCCACCACGGTGAGGCGGCCGGCCCCGGCCGACCCTCCGGCCCAGTGCTGCAGCACCAGGGTGACCAGCCCGGCGGTGACGGCGATGCCGCCCAGCACCCAGGCGAGGTCGGACCAGCGCACGAGGGAGGGTTCGAGGCGGCGCCAGGTCAGCACCCCGGCCAGCGCCCCGCACAGCACGACGACGACCGGCGCCCACAGCGCCTCCGGCCCGGTCCAGCCGGGGCCGGGCAGGGCTCCGAGCAGCGGCAGCGCGGGCAGCGGACCGGCCGTCACGCCGTCCATGGAGAACGACGTGTGCTCCCCGACGGCGAACCCCGGCCCGGCGATCCACGCCGTCGCCCACACCACGAGGTTGGGCAGCAGCGCGAGCTGCGACACCGCCAGCACGACGCCGCCGATCCACCCGGGCGCCAGGGACGTGAGCACGTCGTGCGCGGTGGCACGCCCCGCGACGAGCCACGCGACCACCAGCAGCCCGCTCACCGCGGTCAGGGCGCTCACCGCGGCGAACCCGCCGCGCACCCCGAGCCGCAGCACCGGGGGCAGCACGCCGAACCACTGCTCGGTCACGGCGGCGACGCGCGGCGCCTCCGGCTGGGCGAGCGTGCCCAGCACCATGCCGCCGCCCCCGACCACGACCGCGCCGAGCGCGGCCAGCGCCAGCCCGGCCCCGCGCACCCCGCCGAGCGCCGCGGCGCCGACGACGAGAACCAGGTAGGTGCCGGCTCCGGTGGCCACCGCGACGGGCGACGCGATGGCCGACCGCTTGGCCCCGATGTACGTGGCGAACAGCGCGAGCGCGCCGATGCCCAGGGGCACGACCGTGAGGGTGGCTCCCCCGCTCGTGATCGGCACGCCGTGGCCCAGCAGCCACAGGGCGCCCGCCACCCGCCCGGCGGCGGTCCACGGCACGGACTCCGAGCCGGCGTCGGGCGCACCCAGGAGCGCGACGACGGCCAGCAGCAGCACGACGGCGAAGCTGAGGATCACGCCCTGCGCGACGGCCCACACCCCGGACATCGCGGGCGCGAACCGCCCGCCGCGCACGCCGTCGTCTGCGGCGGCGGCGTCGAGCACCCGGGGAGCAGCACGCGAAGAACTCACGCCCCCACTGTCCCGGACCCCGGGCGCCAACGGGACGATGCCCCGCCGAGACGACGAAACTCCGCCGGGACACCCACCCCCGGGCCGCGCGGCGGGCGCGCGACGGCGAGGGGCGGGCGTCCCGGCGGAGTCCCGGGAGCTCGTGTCAGAGCGAGGCGAGGATCTCGCGCATCAGGGCGGCCGTCTCGGACGGGGTCTTGCCCACCTTGACGCCGACGGCCTCGAGGGCCTCCTTCTTCGCGGCCGCGGTGCCCGCCGAGCCGGAGACGATGGCGCCGGCGTGGCCCATCGTCTTCCCCTCGGGGGCGGTGAAGCCGGCGACGTAGCCGACGACCGGCTTGGTCACGTGCTCCTTGATGTACGCCGCGGCGCGCTCCTCGGCGTCGCCGCCGATCTCGCCGATCATCACGATCGCCTTGGTCTCCGGGTCGTTCTCGAAGGCCTCGAGCGCGTCGATGTGCGTGGTGCCGACGATGGGGTCGCCGCCGATGCCGATGGCGGTGGAGAAGCCCAGGTCACGCAGCTCGTACATCATCTGGTAGGTCAGCGTGCCCGACTTGGACACGAGGCCGATCGGGCCCTTGCCCGTGATGGTGTGCGGCGTGATGCCGGCCAGCGACTCGCCCGGCGTGATGATGCCGGGGCAGTTCGGGCCGATCATGCGGGTGCTCTTGCCGGCCAGGTAGGCCCAGACCTCGGCCGTGTCCTGGACGGGCACGCCCTCGGTGATGACGACGATCAGCGGCATGTCGGCGTCGATGGCCTCGATCGCGGCGTCCTTGGTGAACGCCGGCGGCACGAACAGCACGGACACGTTCGCGCCCGTCTCGGCCATGGCCTCCTTGACCGTGCCGAACACGGGCAGGGTGACGTCGTTGCCCTCGTGGTCCTTGTGCTGCACCGTGGTGCCGGCCTTGCGGGCGTTCACGCCGCCCACGATCTGCGCGCCCGAGTCGAGCATCAGGGCGGTGTGCTTGGCACCCATCCCGCCCGTGATGCCCTGGACGATGATCTTCGAGTCCTTGTTCAGGTAGATCGACATCTTCTTCTGTCTCTTTCGACGTCTCGGGGCGTTCTCAGGCGGCCGCGGCGGCCAGCTCGGCGGCCTTCTCGGCGCCGCCGTCCATGGTCTCGGCCAGGGTCACCAGCGGGTGGTTCGCCTCGCGCAGGATGGCGCGGCCCAGGTCGACGTTGTTGCCGTCGAGGCGCACCACGAGCGGCTTCGAGGCCTCGTCGCCGAGGATCTCGAGCGCGCCGACGATGCCCTTGGCGACCTCGTCGCACGCGGTGATGCCGCCGAACACGTTGACGAACACCGACTTGACCTGCGGGTCGTTGAGGATGACGTCGAGCCCGTTGGCCATGACCTGCGCGTTCGCGCCGCCGCCGATGTCCAGGAAGTTGGCGGGCTTCACGCCGCCGTGGTTCTCGCCCGCGTAGGCGACCACGTCGAGCGTGGACATGACCAGGCCCGCGCCGTTGCCGATGATGCCGACCTCGCCGTCGAGCTTGACGTAGTTGAGGCCGCTGGCCTTGGCCTTCGCCTCGAGCGGGTCGGACGACGCCTTGTCCTCGAGGGCCTCGTGGTCGGGGTGGCGCACCTCGGAGGCGTTGTCGTCCAGGGTGACCTTGCCGTCGAGGGCGACGATCGCGCCGTCCTCGGTGCGGACCAGCGGGTTCACCTCGACGAGCGTGGCGTCCTCGGCCGTGAACACGGTCCACAGCTGGCGGATCACGGCGGCGACGTCGGCCTGGAGCGCCTCGGGGAAGCGGGCCTCCGTGACGATCTCCTGCGCCTTCGCCTCGTCGATGCCCACGATCGGGTCGACGGCGACGCGCGCCAGCGCCTCGGGGCGCTCGACGGCGAGCTGCTCGATCTCCATGCCGCCCTCGACCGAGCACATGGCGAGGTAGTTGCGGTTCGCGCGGTCCAGCAGCACCGAGAAGTAGAACTCCTCGGCGATCTTGGCACCCTGCGCCACCATGACGCGGTGCACGGTGTGGCCCTTGATGTCCATGCCGAGGATCTCGCCGGCCTTCTCGGCCGCCTCCGCAGGCGAGTGGGCGAGCTTGACGCCGCCCGCCTTGCCGCGGCCACCGGTCTTGACCTGGGCCTTCACGACGACGGTGCCGCCGCCGAGCTTCTCCGCGGCAGCCGCGGCCTCTTCCGGAGTCGTCGCGACGACGCCGCCGAGCACGGGCACCCCGTGCTTCTCGAACATGTCGCGCGCCTGGTACTCGAACAGGTCCACCCTGCTGCGTCCTTCCGTCCTCGGGACGATGTCTCGACGTCAAGACATCTCGGCAAGGGTAGCCCGGCGCTCAAGCCCCGAAGAACCCCTGCCGCGGACCGCTCACGTGACACACGCCACCCTCGTCAACCTGTGTTGACAATCCCTGCGTCGTCAACCTAGGTTGACCCCATGGCAAGTGAGCAGACGCTCGTCGCCTCCGCGGCGAGCGACGACCCCCAGCAGGGCCTGCGCGCCGTCCGCGCGCTGCGCGAGCTCGCCGACCGCCTCGAGACGCTCCAGGTCGAACGCGCCCGGAGCCTCGGGTGGTCGTGGGAGCGCATCGCCGACGCGCTCGGCGTCAGCAAGCAGGCCGTCCACAAGAAGTTCGGCAGGAGGATCTGATGTTCGAGAGGTTCAGCCGGGAGGCCCGCGGCGCCGTCATCGAGGCGCAGCTCGTGGCCCGCGCCACGCACACCCGTGCCATCGACTCGCGGCACGTGCTGGTCGCCATCGCCGAGTCCGACGGCGGCCCCGCCCGCTCCGCCCTCACCGAGGCAGGCGTCGACGTCGTGCAGCTCTCCCGCTCGCTGCGCGCCGACCTGGCCGGCGCCTCCGGGCTCGACGCCACCGCACTCGCGGCCATCGGCATCGACCTCGACGAGGTGCGCCGCGCCACCGACGCGACGTTCGGGGACGGGTCGTTCGACGGCGTCGCCGGGCGCAGCCAGCGCGGCGGCAAGCACATCCCGTTCACGCCCGACGCCAAGAAGGCGCTCGAGCTCGGGCTGCGCGAGGCCGTGCGCCTCGGCGCGTCCGGCATCGACTCCGGCCACCTGCTGCTCGGCATACTGCGCGGCGGTTCGCCCGCCGCCAAGGCCCTCCAGTCGGCGCTGGCGGAGGCCGGTTCGGACGACTCCGCGCTCCGCGACGCGGTCGCCCGGGGCTCGCACGCCGCCTGACGATTGCGCGAGGCACTCGTCACACGAGCGCCGTGAGTGGTCCGGGGGCCCGCCCGCACGGCCTACCATCGCCGCGTGGACGAGCTCGGCAGGAACCTCATTCTGTTCCTCGCCGTCACCGTCGGCTCGGCCATCCCGTTCGTGCCGACGGGCGAGATCGTCAGCGGCGCGGCGGCGCTCGCCGCGCACTCGCGGCTCGACGTCCTGTCGATCTTCCTGATCACCTGGGTGGCGTCCGTGCTGGGCGACACGATCCTGCTGTTCGAGGCCCGGCTGGGCGCCCGCCGGCTGCGCCGCTGGATCGACCGCCACCAGTTCGCCACCCGCGTGCGCCAGGCCGAGCGCAAGCTGCACAGCAACGCGTTCAACGCGATCGTCACCGGGCGCCTGATCCCCGGCGGCCGCGCCCCGGTGATCATCGCCCTCGGGCTCGGCAAGTACTCGGTGCGCCGGTTCGTCGCGTTCGACGCCGTCGCCTGCGCGATCTGGGCGGCGATCTACGCGACCATCGGCAGCGTCGGCGGCCGGATCGCCAACCACCCCCTCTGGGGCATCGTCGCGGCCATCGCCATCGCACTGTTCGTCAGCGCCCTGGTGCAGCAGCTCATGAAGCTGTGGCGGTGGTCGCGCGTCCGCCGGCTGGCCCGGCTGGGCCGCGCGACCCGCACCGCCGACGAGCCCGCGTAGCCCGGGCCCGCCTCGTCAGAGCTTGGTGACCGGCGAGTACCGCAGCAGCAGCCGCTTGGTGCCGTCGCTGCCGAAGTCGATCTTGGCGACCGCGTTCGGGCCCACGCCCTCCACCGAGATCACCTTGCCCATGCCGTAGGCGTCGTGCGTGACGCGGTCGCCCGCGGCCAGCGACGGGATGTCCACGTCCTTGCGCGGGGTGGCGCTGCCGAACTTCGCACCCGTGCCCGCCGCCGCCGGGGCGTCCTTGGGCCGCCCGATGCGGCTCGGCCCGAACCCGCCCGACGACGACGCCGACCGCTCGCCCCACGACGACGACCGCGACCCCGACCCATAGCCGCCGCGGCCGCCCCATGCCGACCCGCCGCCGCGCAGGTGCTGCGTCGACGACTCCTTGCGGCGCCAGTCCCACAGCTCCTCGGGCACGTCGCCCAGGAACCGCGACGGCGGCATCTCGTTGGCCATGCCCCACGCCGACCGCATGCCCGCGCGGGAGATGTAGAGCCGCTCGCGGGCCCGCGTGATCCCGACGTACGCGAGGCGGCGCTCCTCGGCCAGCTCGCCGTCGTCGTGCATCGAGCGCATGTGCGGGAACGTGCCGTCCTCCATGCCCGTGAGGAACACGACGGGGAACTCCAGGCCCTTGGCCGTGTGGAGGGTCATGAGCGTGACGACGCCCTGGTCCACCCTGGGCTCCTGCTCCGTCTCGCCGTCGGCCACGTCCTCGTCGGGGATCTGGTCGGAGTCGGCGACGAGCGACACGCTCTCGAGGAAGTCGTCGAGCGTGCCGTCGGGGTTGGCCTGCGTAAACTCCGTCGCGACGGCGTGGAGCTCGGCCAGGTTCTCGACGCGGGAGGCGTCCTGCGGGTCGTCGCTGGCCCGGAGCCCGTCGAGGTAGCCGGTGCGGTCGAGCACCGCTCCCAGGATCACCGCCGGCGGCTCGCCGGCCTCGACGAGGGCCCGCAGGCCGGCCATGAGGTCGCGGAACCCGCGCAGGGGGTTGAGCGTGCGCGTCGACATGCCGGGCACGTCCTCCGCCCGCTCCAGGGCCGCGCCGAACGAGATGCGCTCGCGCTCGGCGAGGCCCGCCACCAGCGCCTCGGCCCGGTCGCCCAGGCCACGCTTGGGCACGTTGAGCACGCGGCGCAGGTTGACGTCGTCGTCCGGGTTGGCCAGGGCGCGCAGGTACGCCACGGCGTCCTTGACCTCGCGGCGCTCGTAGAAGCGCGTGCCGCCCACCACCTTGTACGGCAGGCCGACGCGCACCAGCACCTCCTCCAGGGCCCGCGACTGCGCGTTGGTGCGGTAGAAGATCGCGACGTCGCCCGGGCGCACGTCGTCGGAGTCGCCCAGCCGGTCGATCTCCTCCGCGACGAACCGGGCCTCCTGGTGCTCGTCGTCGGCGACGTACCCGACGATCTGCGCGCCCGCGCCCGCCGCCGTCCACAGCCGCTTGGGCTTGCGGTCGGCGTTGCGGCTGATCACCGCGTTGGCGGCCGTGAGGATGGTCTGCGTGGAGCGGTAGTTCTGCTCCAGCAGGATCGTGGTGGCGTCCCGGTAGTCCTGCTCGAACTCCTGGATGTTGCGGATCGTGGCGCCGCGGAACGCGTAGATGGACTGGTCGGCGTCGCCGACGACGGTCAGCTCGCCCGGCTCGAGGTCGTCGTCGCCGACGCCCACCAGCTCCCGCACCAGCACGTACTGGGCGTGGTTGGTGTCCTGGTACTCGTCGACCAGCACGTGGCGGAACCGGCGGCGGTAGTGCTCCGCGACGGCCGGGAACGCCTGCAGCAGGTGCACGGTCGTCATGATGATGTCGTCGAAGTCGAGCGCGCTGGCCTGCTGCAGGCGGGCCTGGTAGCGGGTGTAGACGTCCGAGAGCACCGGGTCCTTGTCGCCCTGCTCGGCGTAGTCGTCCGGCGTGACCAGCTCGTTCTTGAGGTCGCTGATCCGGTGGGCCAGGCCGCGGGCCGGGTACTTCTTGGGGTCCAGGTTCAGCTCGCGCGTCACCAGGGTGACCAGCCGCTGGCTGTCCGCGGCGTCGTAGATCGAGAAGCTCGACCGCAGCCCCAGCACCTTGTACTCGCGGCGCAGGATGCGCACGCACGCCGAGTGGAACGTGGACACCCACATGCGCGACGCCGCCGGGCCCACCAGGTTCGCGACGCGCTCGCGCATCTCGGCCGCGGCCTTGTTGGTGAACGTGATCGCCAGGATCTCCCCGGCGCGCGCCCGGCCCGTGGCCAGCAGGTACGCGATGCGGTGCGTGAGCACGCGCGTCTTGCCCGACCCGGCACCGGCCACGATGAGCAGCGGCGACCCGTGGTGCACGACGGCGGCGCGCTGCTGCGGGTTGAGGCCCTCGAGCAGCCCCTCGGGGTCGAGGTGGGCGTACGGGCGGGCGCGGCGGGCGCCGTCGTCGTCCGACGGCGGGGCGCCGGCCGCGGCGTCTCGCACCCAGTCGGGCGCGCCGGAGGTGTCGCCCTCCTCCCACGCGTCCCAGCGGGGGGCGGTGACGGGCAGGCGCGCGGAGTCGTCCGACGGCGCAGCGCCGAAGCCGGGCAGAGGCAGGTGATCGAAGAGAGAGGTCATCGCGCCGCCAAGCCTAGGCGTGCCCGCCGACACGAGCGTCGCCCGTGCGGGAAGGGCACGCCGCGGCGGCGTCCCCGCCCGCCCCGCGCGCTGCGGCGTCGCGCGCTAGCGTCGGAACATGCCTGAGGTCGTGCTCGAGATCGCGTCCATCGCCGCGCGCGCCGGCGCCAAGATCGCCTACGGCGACAAGGTCGAGATCGACGGCGCCGAGACCGTGCCCGTCGCCCTCGCGCTGTACGGGTTCGGAGGCGGCTCCGGGGGCGCCGGCGACCAGCAGGGCAGCGGCGGCGGGGGTGGCTCGATCTCGATCCCCGTGGGGATGCTGGTGAACCGGCGCGGTACCGTGCGGTTCGTGCCCAACGTGGTGGCCGTGCTGGGCGTCGGCATCCCGCTGACGGCGGTCGCAACGGTGGGCACCGCGCTGGTGCTGCGGCTGCGCCGGTAGCGCCGCCCACCGGCGCGTGTTCGGCAGTCCGTCGCCTGTTCGGCAACCCGGGCTGCCGAACAGGCGACGGACTGCCGAACGGGCGGCGAGGTCTCAGTGCACGAACACCGCCAGGATGATGTTCACCACCGTCAGGCCACCGATCGCGTGCTTCATCCACGGGGTCACGGCGCCCGTGCCGTTGTCGGCCTTGGCACCCTGGCGCCGCGCGAAGAACGCGAGCACGGTGATCACGACGGTGATCGCCAGCTTGGCGATGAGCGTGCCGTCGTGGAAGTGCGTGGGCACGTTGGCGGCGCCCGAGATGGCCATCATCGCGATGCCCGAGACCAGGGCGGTCGCGGCACCGTGGAAGACGCCACGGTAGAGGCCTGGCTTGGTCACGGTGGCGACGTAGCCGCCGAGCACGATCGCCCAGCCCACGAAGTGCAGGAACGCGAACACGTTGAAGAGGAAGTCCACGCGCGCAGGGTACCTGGCGCTCCTGGCGCGGCCTGGCAGCGCGCGACGTGCGTCGCGCGCCGCCCCGCGGTCACTGCCAGAAGACGGCGATCACCACGGTGGCGAGGGTCAGCACGCCGATGCCGTGCTTGACCCACGGGCACACGGTGCCGGTGCCACGCTCGGCCTTGGCGCCCTGACGGCGGGCGACGTAGGCGAGCACGGTGATCACGAGCGCGAGGATGAGCTTGACGCGCATGCCCCACAGGTCGAAGCGCGCGGCGGGCGGCACGCCGTCGACGCCGGCCTCGATGAGGCCCATCATCGCGGTGCCCGCGAGCAGGGCGGCGAGGGCGCCGTGGGCGACGCCCGACATCATGCGGGGCGCCTTGAGCGCGGCGAGGTAGCCGCCGAGCACGACGGCCCACCCGAGGAAGTGGACGAGGACGAGGGCGTCATAGAAGAAGGTCACGGCTGGCGAGGCTAGGTGGGGGTTGCCCGCCGGGGCCCGCGACCGGTCACCGGGCGGCCAGATCAGGGGACGTGACGCGCCGTGCCCACGTCACGGACGGCTTGTCCACGATGCGGACTCTTATAGCCAACCTCTTGCATATCGATAGACCAGACCGCACTCTTTGGGGCGTGCCGCGAATGTGCCCCCGCCCCTGCCGCCCGGAGACCTGTCTCTAGGAAGCCGCAGCGCGCGCCCATGAGTGTCGCGCCATCGCCGTCGCCCGGCCCGCCGCACGTGCTCCACCACCCGATCCGGAAGGGGACCTCCATGTCCACCACCGCCAGCCCGCCTGCGCCTCACGCGGCGGTCCGCCCGCCGCGCGCGGGCCGGTCGAACGGCCAGTGGAAGGTCGACGGCACCGAGCCGCTCAACGGCAACGAGGTGTTCAAGGCCGCGTCCGACCCGCTGCTGGTGCGCGAGCGCATCGAGCAGGTCTACGCCCGGGAGGGCTTCGACTCGATCCCCGGCGACGACCTGCACGGCCGGTTCCGCTGGTGGGGCCTGTACACGCAGCGCAAGCCCGGGATCGACGGCGGCCGCACCGCGACGCTCGAGCCCGAGGAGCTCGAGGACCGCTACTTCATGCTCCGCGTGCGCACCGACGGCCAGCTGCTCGACGCCGCGGCGCTGCGCGTGCTGGGCGGCATCTCGTCGGACTTCGCCCGCGGCACCGCCGACATCACCGACCGCCAGAACCTCCAGTACCACTGGATCGACGTGGCGGACGTGCCCGAGATCTGGCGCCGCCTCGAGTCCGTGGGCCTCGAGACCACCACCGCCTGCGGCGACTCCCCCCGCGGGTTCCTCGGCAGCCCCGTGGCGGGCATCGCGGCGGATGAGATCATCGACCCCACCTCCGCGATCCTGGAGATCAAGCGCCGCTACATCGGCGACCCCGAGCTGGCCAACCTGCCGCGCAAGTTCAAGACGGCGATCACCGGGCACCCGAGCCTCGACGTCGTGCACGAGATCAACGACATCTCGCTGGTCGGCGTGGTGCACCCCGAGCTCGGCCCCGGGTACGACCTGTGGGTGGGCGGGGCCCTGTCCACCACCCCGCGGCTCGGCGAGCGCCTGGGCGTGTTCGTCACGCAGGAGCAGGCGCCGGACGTGTGGCACGGCGTCATCCAGATCTTCCGCGACTACGGCTACCGCCGGCTGCGCAACAAGGCGCGCCTGAAGTTCCTGCTCGCCGACTGGGGCACCGAGAAGTTCCGCCAGGTGCTCCAGGACGAGTACCTCGGCTACGCGCTTCCCGACGGCCCTGCCCCCGCCCCGGCGACGCGCCCCGGCGACCACGTGGGCGTGCACGAGCAGAAGGACGGCCGCTACTACGTGGGCGCGGCGCCCGTCGTCGGCCGCGTGGGCGGCGTCACCATGTCCGGCCTCGCGGACCTGGTCGAGCGCGTCGGCGCCGACGGCGCCCGCCTCACCGTGCACCAGAAGGTCGTGATCCTGGGCGTGCCGGCCGACCGCGTCGACGAGCTCGTCGCGGGCCTCGAGCCGCTGGGCCTCACCGCCCGGCCGTCCCTGTTCCGCCGCTCCACGATCGCCTGCACCGGCATCGAGTTCTGCAAGCTCGCGATCGTCGACACCAAGGACACGGCGGCGCACGCGATCACGCAGCTCGAGTCGCGGCTCGAGGACGTCGCGAGCCGCCTGGAGCGCCCGCTGGAGATCAACGTCAACGGCTGCCCCAACTCGTGCGCGCGCATCCAGACGGCGGACATCGGCTTCAAGGGCCAGCTGGTCATGTCCGACGACGGCGAGCAGGTGCCCGGCTTCCAGGTGCACCTGGGCGGCGGCCTCGCCTCGGCGGACCGCGAGGAGGCCGGCCTGGGCCGCACCGTCCGCGGCCTCAAGGTCACGGCCGACGGCCTGGCCGACTACATCGAGCGCGTGGTGCGCCGCTTCGACGAGGAGCACACCGCGGGCGAGACGTTCGCCGAGTGGTCCCACCGCGCCGACGAGGAGTCCCTCCGATGAGCTCCCAGAGCACCCTCTCGCCCCTCGGCGAGGGCCTGTCGCCGCGCGAGCGGTTCCTGGCCCGCCAGGCCGCGCGCGAGGCCCACGCTGACGCCCGCGCCGAGCGCGGCCGCGTCAAGCGGTCCGAGTCCGAGCTGCGGGAGATCGCCGCCCGCGGCGCCCGCGAGCTGGGCGGGTCCGGGATCGGCGCGGACGACGAGGCGACGGCCGACGAGGTCGTCGCGTGGGTGGCCCGCGAGCTGGGCGTCGACCTGGCCGCCGTCGCCTGCTCGATGGCCGACGCCGTGCTGCCACACGTGGTCGCGAGGTCGCTGCCGTTCGTGGACGTGCTGTTCCTCGACACCGGCTACCACTTCCCCGAGACCGTCGGCACGCGCGACGCCGTCGCGACGACGATGGACGTGACCGTCGTCGACGTGCTGCCCGAGCTCACCGTGGCCCAGCAGGACGAGAAGCACGGCAAGGACCTGTGGGCTCGCGACCCGGGCGCCTGCTGCGCGATGCGCAAGGTCACGCCGCTGCACCAGACCCTCGCCGGGTACGAGGTGTGGTTCACGGGCGTCCGCCGCGAGGAGGCCCCGACCCGTACGAGCACGCCGCTCATCGACTTCGACGAGAAGAACGGCCTCATCAAGGTCAACCCGCTCGCCGCGTGGACCTACGACGACCTGTTCGGCTACGCGGCCCGCCACGGCGTGCTGCTCAACCCGCTGCTCGACGACGGCTACCCGTCGATCGGCTGCGCCCCCTGCACGCGCCGCGTCGCCCCCGGCGAGGACCCGCGCTCGGGCCGCTGGGCCGGCTTCGACAAGACCGAGTGCGGGCTGCACGCATGACCGCCACGACCCTGGAAGGAACGATGGCCACCACCAGCCTCTCCCTGTTGGACGCCCTCGAGAGCGAGGCGATCCACGTCATCCGCGAGGTGGTCGCCGAGCTCGAGCGCCCCGTGCTGCTGTTCAGCGGCGGCAAGGACTCGATGGTGATGCTGCACCTGGCGGTCAAGGCGTTCGCGCCCGCCCCGGTGCCGTTCCCCGTGCTGCACGTGGACACGGGCCACAACTTCGCCGAGGTGCTCGCGTTCCGGGACACCGTGGTGGACGACCTGCGCCTGCGCCTCGAGGTCGCCAAGGTCCAGGACTGGATCGACGACGGCCGCCTCAAGGAGCGCGCCGACGGCACCCGCAACCCGCTGCAGACCCGCCCCCTGCTCGAGGCGATCGAGCAGGGCAAGTTCGACGCGGTGTTCGGCGGCGGCCGCCGCGACGAGGAGAAGGCCCGCGCCAAGGAGCGCATCTTCTCCCTGCGCGACGAGTTCGGGCAGTGGGACCCCCGCAACCAGCGCCCCGAGCTGTGGAACCTGTACAACGGCCGCCACCGCCCGGGCGAGCACGTGCGCGTGTTCCCGCTGTCGAACTGGACCGAGCTCGACGTCTGGCGCTACATCGCCCGCGAGAACATCCCGCTGCCGAGCCTCTACTACACGCACGAGCGGGAGGTGTTCGACCGCGACGGCATGCTGCTCGCCGTCGGGCCGGTGTCGCAGCCGCGCACCGCCGCCGAGCGCGCGAGCGTGCGCACCGAGAAGGTGCGCTACCGCACCGTCGGCGACATGTCCTGCACCGGTGCCGTGCTGTCCCTCGCGCACACCGTCGACGACGTCCTCGCGGAGGTCGCCACCACCCGCATCACCGAGCGCGGAGCCACGCGCGCCGACGACCGCATGTCCGAGGCCGCCATGGAGGACCGCAAGAAGGAGGGCTACTTCTGATGGCCACCGCTTCCCTGGACACCACCGCGACGCTGCTGCGCATCGCCACGGCCGGCTCGGTCGACGACGGCAAGTCCACGCTCGTGGGCCGCCTGCTGTTCGACTCGAAGAGCGTGCTGAGCGACCAGCTCGACGCCGTCGAGCGCGTCAGCCGCGACCGCGGGCACGACGGCGCGGACCTCGCCCTCCTCACCGACGGCCTGCGCGCCGAGCGCGAGCAGGGCATCACGATCGACGTCGCGTACCGGTACTTCGCGACGGCGAACCGGTCCTTCGTGCTGGCCGACTGCCCCGGGCACGTGCAGTACACGCGCAACACGGTGACGGGCGCCTCGACGGCCGACGTCGTGGTGCTGCTGGTCGACGCCCGCAAGGGGCTGCTCGAGCAGACCCGCCGCCACCTGGCCGTCGCCGCGCTGCTGCGCGTGCCGCACGTCGTGGTCGCCGTGAACAAGATCGACCTGGTCGACTGGTCGAAGGAGCGCTTCGAGGACATCGCCGCCGACCTGCGCGCCGCCGCGGCCGCGCTCGGCGTCGCCGACGTGCACGCGATCCCGGTCTCGGCGCTGCTGGGCGACAACATCGTCGACCGCTCCGTGAACACGCCGTGGTACGGCGGCCCCAGCGTGCTGGAGCTGCTCGAGGAGCTGCCGAGCGCCGACGCCGACGCCGCGGCCGCCGCCGAGCCGTTCCGCCTGGCCGTCCAGCACGTGGTGCGCCCGCAGAGCGGCGAGGACCGGTTCCGCGACTACCGCGGGTACGCCGGCCAGGTCGCCTCCGGCGTCGTCCGGCCGGGCGACGAGGTCGTGGTGCTGCCGAAGGGCACGCGCACCACCGTGGTCGGCATCGACACGGCGGACTCGCTCGCCGCGGGCCTCGACACGCTTCCCCAGGCGTTCGCCCCGCAGTCGGTGACGGTCCGCCTGGCCGACGACGTCGACGTCGCGCACGGCGACCTGCTCGCCGCCGCCGAGGGCGCCCCGGTGCCCACGCAGGACGTCGTCGCGACGGTCGCGTGGCTCTCCGAGAAGCCCGTAGCCGCCCGCCAGCTGGTGCTGCTCAAGCACGGCACCCGCACGGTCAAGGCGCAGGTCCGCGAGATCGCGGGCCGCCTGGACCTCGACACGCTCGACCGCCACGAGCTCGAGAGCGCCGACACCCTCGCGCTCAACGACCTCGGCCGGGTCACGCTGCGCCTGGCGGCGCCCGTGCCCGTCGAGCCCTACGCCAGGGCGCGCCGCACCGGTGCGTTCCTGCTGGTCGACCCCGACGACGGCGGCACGCTCGCCGCCGGCATGGTCGACGGCTGACCCACCCCCCATGACGGTGGTCGAGCTCGCCGAGACCACCGCCCCACCCGCAAGGAGAGGAACACCGCGATGAACGCCACGACCCGCAAGCTCCCCGCCGCCCTTCTCGCCACCGCCCTGGTGATGGTGATGGCGGCGTGTAGCGGCGCCTCGCAGGCGGCCACAGCCGACCCCTCCGACGCGAAGCAGGACAAGGGCCCGGCCACCAAGGTCACCGTCGGCTACTACGCGAACGTGACGCACGCCCCCGCCCTGGTGGGCGTGGGCGGCGGGTACTTCGCGAGGGAGCTCGGCAGCACCCAGCTCGGCACGGAGATCTTCAACGCCGGCCCCGCCGAGCTCGAGGCGCTCAACGCCGGCGCGATCGACGTCGCGTTCATCGGCCCGAGCCCCGCGATCAACGGCTACGTGAAGTCGCACGGCCAGGCGCTGCGGATCGTCGCGGGCGCCGCGTCGGGTGGCGCGTCCCTGGTGGTGCGCGACGGCATCACGTCCGCCGCGGACCTCAAGGGCAAGAAGATCGCCGACCCGCAGCTGGGCGGCACGCAGGACGTCGCGCTGCGCGTCTGGCTCAAGGGCCAGGGCCTCAAGGCGGACCTGCACGGCGGCGGCGACGTCCAGGTGACCCCCACGGACAACGCCCAGACGCTCCAGCTGTTCAAGTCGGGCCAGCTCGACGGCGGGTGGCTGCCCGAGCCCTGGGCCTCGCGCCTGGTGCTCGACGCCGGCGCCCACGTGCTGGTCGACGAGAAGGACCTCTGGCCGGGCGGCAAGTTCGTCACCACGAACGTCATCGTCCGCACGCAGTTCCTGGCGGAGCACCCCGAGACCGTCGAGGCGGTCCTCAAGGGCGAGCTCGACGCGATCGCCGCGCTCCAGAGCGACCCGGCGGGCTCGGCCAAGATCGTGAACGACCAGATCGCGGCCGCGTCGGGCAAGCCCCTGTCGCAGGACGTGCTCGACAGCGCGTTCAAGAACCTCGTGTTCACGGCGGACCCGATCGCGAGCACCCTGCAGACGCAGCTCGACCACACCGTCGAGGCCGGCATCACCACCCAGGCCAACCTGGACGGCATCTACGACCTGCGCCTGCTCAACAAGGCCCTCGCCTCCGCGGGCCAGCCGAAGGTCTCGGCCTCCGGGCTGGGTGAGGAGTAACCCATGACCGTCACGTCCTCCGCCAACGCGGCGGCCGAGCCGACCCCGGTGGTCGAGCCCGTCGAGACCACGCCCGCCGTGCGGCTGCGCGGCGTCGGCAAGCGGTTCGCCGGCGGCCCGCCCGTGCTCGACGGCGTCGACCTCGACATCGCCCCCGGCGAGCTGGTGTGCCTCATCGGCGCGTCCGGGTGCGGCAAGTCGACGCTGCTGAGCATCCTCGCCGGGCTCGAGCCGGCGTCGGCGGGGGACGTGACGGTGGCCCCTGCGGCCCTGATGTTCCAGGAGTCCGCGCTGCTGCCGTGGCTCACGGCGGCCAAGAACATCGAGCTGGCGCTGCGGCTGCGGGGCGTGCCGCGCGCCGAGCGCCGCGAGCGCGCCCTCGAGCTGCTGCACCTGGTGCGGCTCGACGGCGCCGCCGACAAGCGTGCGCACGAGCTCTCGGGCGGCATGCGCCAGCGCGTCGCCCTGGCCCGCGCGCTCGCGCAGGACCGGCAGGTGCTGCTCATGGACGAGCCGTTCGCCGCGCTCGACGCCATCACCCGCGACCTGCTGCACGACGAGCTCGAGCGCGTGTGGCGCAGCACCGGGCGCTCGATCGTCTTCGTCACCCACAACGTGCGCGAGGCCGTCCGCCTGGGCCAGCGCGTGCTGCTGCTGTCGTCGCGCCCCGGCCGCGTCGTCGAGCAGTGGCAGGTCGGCGACCAGGACCCCGTCAAGCTCACGGGCGAGATCACCGCCCGACTGCGCGAGGAGATCAGCCGCCATGCCCACTGAGGTCCCCACCTGGTTCACCTCCGGCCTCTCCACCGAGGACAAGGACAGGATCGCCGACGTCGAGGCCGGCCTCGACGCCCTCCAGACGCCGACGAGCGCCGCCCGCCGGGGGGCCAAGGCCGTCTGGAAGCGCGTGTGGCCGCCCGTGCTGGCCGTCGTCGTCGTGCTGGCGGTCTGGGAAGGCGCCGTGCTGTCCGGCGTCCAGCCCATCTGGAACCTGCCCGGGCCCAGCGAGGTCGCGGCGTCGATCGCCGCGTCCGCCCGCAGCGGCGACCTCTGGACCGCCCTGGGCACCTCGCTGAGCCGCGGCGTGCTGGGGTTCCTCGCCGCCGTCGCGATCGGCACGCCGCTGGGCGTCGTCGTCGCGCGCGTGCGGTGGATCCGCGTGACGCTCGGGCCGATCATCACGGGCCTTCAGGTGCTGCCGTCCGTCGCCTGGGTGCCGGCCGCCATCATCTGGTTCGGGCTCTCGAACGGCACCGTCTACTTCGTCGTGCTCATGGGCGCCGTGCCGTCGGTGGTCAACGGGATCGTCGCGGGTGTCGACCAGGTGCCGCCGCTGCTGCGGCAGGTGGGGCGCGTGCTCGGCGCCGGGCGCCTGGCCATGGTCACCGACATCGTGCTGCCCGCCGCCCTGCCGGGGTACATCGCCGGGCTCAAGCAGGGCTGGGCTTTCTCGTGGCGCTCCCTCATGGCGGCCGAGATCATCGCCGTCGGCGGGTCGATCGGGTTCGGGCTCGGGCAGTTCCTCGACCAGGGGCGCCAGCTCGCCGACATGGCCATGGTGTTCTCCGCGATCCTCGCGATCCTCGTGGTCGGCATCGTCGTGGAGCTCGCGGTGTTCGCTCCCGTCGAGCGGACCGTCCTGCGACGCCGCGGCCTGCGGCAGGACGCGGCGTGACGGACCCGACGCCGGGCGGTCACGCCGCCGAAACGTCGGGACGGCATCCTGTTCCCATGAGCACCGGCCGTGTGTGGCTCGTCGGGGGCGGCCCCGGCGACCCCGAGCTGATCACCGTCAAGGGGCTGCGCCTGCTCGAGCGGGCCGACGTGATCGTCGTCGACCGGCTCGCGCCGCGCGCCCTGCTCGACGAGCTGCCGCGCGTGCTCGGCGGCGAGACCCTCGTGGTCGACGTCGGCAAGCAGCCCGGGCACCACCCGGTGCGGCAGTCGGAGATCAACGCCCTGATCGTCGAGCACGCGCTCGCCGGGCGGGACGTGGTGCGGCTCAAGGGCGGCGACCCGTTCGTGCTGGGCCGCGGCGGCGAGGAGGTCGCCGCGTGCGTCGAGGCCGGCGTGCCCGTCGAGGTGGTCCCGGGCGTCACCAGCGCCGTCTCCGTGCCGGCCGCGGCCGGCATCCCGCTCACCCACCGCGGCGTGGCCCGCGGGTTCACCGTGCTCTCGGGGCACGACGACGTCTCCGGCCTGCTGGGCGGCGTGCCCGGCGGGCCCGAGCACACGGTGGTGCTGCTCATGGCGATCGCCGGGCTCGCGCACACGGCGTGGGCCCTGGTCGAGGGCGGGCGCCCCGCCGACACCCCGGTCGCGATCGTCGAGGACGGCTTCGGCCCGCGACAGCGCACCACCCTCGCGACGCTGGGCACGGTCGCGCAGGTCGCCGCCGAGGCGGGCGTGCGCAACCCGGCGGTCGTCGTCGTGGGCGACGTCGTGACGCTGGCCCCGGAGTGGGTGGGCGAGGTGGCGGGCGGCCAGTCGATGTGGACGCCGGAGCGGGCGCGAGCGACGGCGATCTGACGCGGTGCTAGCGCGAGATAGAGCGGTAGGCCGCGAGATAGCGCCCGGGAGCGCGAGTTTGAGCACCCGCCCACTCACAGGATGTGGCGCGCCGCCGCCCAGCGGGTCAGCTCGTAGCGGCTCGAGAGCTGGAGCTTGCGGAGCACCGCCGAGACGTGGGTCTCGACCGTCTTGATCGAGATGAACAGCTCGCTCGCCACCTCGCGGTAGGAGTACCCGCGGGCGATGAGCCGCATGACCTCCTGCTCGCGGCGGGAGAGGCGGTCGAGCTCGTCGTCGGCGACGGAGACCTCGCCCGCGGCGGTGCCGAACGCGTCCAGCACGAACCCGGCCAGCCGCGGCGAGAACACGGCGTCGCCGCCGGCCACCTGCACCACGGCGGACGACAGGTCGTGCGCGGCGATGTTCTTGGTCACGTACCCGCGGGCGCCGGACCGGATGACGGCGACGACGTCCTCCGCCGCGTCGGACACCGACAGCGCGAGGAACCGCGTGCCGCTCAGCAGGTCGGCGCACAGCCGCACCACCTCGGCCCCGCCGCCCCCGGTGCCGCCGGGCAGGTGCACGTCGAGCAGCACGACGGGCGGCCGCAGCTCGTGGATGACGGCGACCGCCTCGTCGACGGTCCCGGCCTCCCCCACCACGGTGACGCGCTCGTCGAGCGAGGCGCGCACGCCAGCGCGGAACATGTGGTGGTCGTCCACGAGCACGACGGGGACGGGCAGGGTGACCTCGGGGGGCGTCACGGGCGGGCTCCTTCGGGGTGTTCGGTAGCGGGGCTGGTCGAAGCCGGGCCGGAGATGGTCTCGACGGGCTCGACCACCGGGGTCGGCGTCCGCGGCATCTTCAGCCGCACCTCGGTGCCCCAGCCCGGCCGGCTGGTCACCTCGGCGGTGCCGCCGCGGCGTCGCACCCGCCCGAGGATCGACTCGCGGACGCCGAACCGGTCGGACGCGACGTCGTCCATGGTGAACCCGTCGCCGCGGTCGCGCACGAACACCTCGGCGGCCTTGTCGCTCACCTCGAGGTAGACGGTCACGGGCGGCTGGCCGTGCGCGACGGCGTTGACGAGCGCCTCGCGCGTGGCCTGCAACAGCGCGCTGGTGGTGTCGGTGGGCGGGCAGTCCCCGACGACGACGACGTCGATCGCCACGGGTGGCGCGCCGTCAACGGCGGGCTTGCCGACGCGACCGTCCTCGACCTGCGCCACGAGGTCGCGCAGCTCGTCGGCGAGCGAGGTGCCCGGCGCGCGGCGGTCGTCGTACAGCCACTCGCGCAGCTCGCGCTCCTGGGCGCGGGCCATGCGGGCGACGGCGTCGGCGTCGTCGGCGCGGGAGCGGATCAGGGCGAGCGTCTGGAGCACGGAGTCGTGCAGGTGGGCGGCGATGTCGGCGCGCTCGGCCTCGCGGGCACGGGCGGCGCGCTCGTCGCCGAGCTCGCGCACCAGCCGCAGCCACCAGGGCGCGAGCACCAGCGCGAACCCGACCAGCACCGCGAGCGCCGCGGCGGCCGCCTGGAGCACGGCCCAGCCGGGGGTGTCCTGCCCGACGAGCAGCAGCGCCCCGGCGACGACGAGCACGAGCCCGCCGGCGGGGCGCACGAACGCGGCCCACCGGCGTCGCCGGCCGCCGGCCGTGGTGGTGCCGCGCTGGGCGGCGTCGAGCTGGCTCCAGGCGAGCGCGAGCCCGCCGAGGGCGAGGAACGCGGGCACCACCCAGGACTGGCGCCAGTCCCAGCCGGCGCGCACGGCGACGAGGAACGCGGCGACGGCGAGCAGCACGACGCCGATGACGATGTCGCGGGTCTGCATGCGGGCGATGGGCCCGGAGAGCCGCAGGCGCGGGGCGAGGCGGCGCAGGGCGGCGGGCCCGGCGGCCTCCTCGGCGGCGGCGTCGCGCGGGTCGCCGGCGGGGATGGTGACCCACCAGAACGCGTAGAGCGCGACGCCGGCACCCCCGGCGACGGCGAGCAGCGCCATGACGACGCGGACGGCCGCGACCGGGACGCCCAGGTGGGCGGCGAGCCCAGCGCACACGCCGGCCACCCACCGGTCCGCCGGGGGGCGGCGCAGCGGCAGGCGCGGGCTGGTGCTCGCGGGGGGCGCGGTCGACGTGCTCACGTCCTGATCGTGGCACGCCGCGGACCCCGGATCGGCCCCCAGGGCACCGAATCAGGGTTCCGCGGACGCCCCCGGGGGAGGTTTCAGGGTCGGCTCAGGGCGGCACCCGATGGTGGCGGTGCGGTGCCGCCGGGAAGGATCGAGGCATGAGCACCGACCCGTTCCCCCCGCAGCCGGACCCCGGTCCGGGCGCGACGCCGCCGGCGTCGTCGTACCCCCCGCCTCCCTCCCCCGGTCCTGGTGTGCCGCCCTCCGGCGGCGACCGGTTCTTCGACTCCATCCGTCGCTCCGGCCTGGTGCGGTCCGAGGACCGCTGGGTGGGCGGCGTCGCCGGCGGCATCGCCGAGCGCCTCGGCTGGGACCCGCTGCTGGTGCGCGGGCTGCTGTTCCTCAGCTTCTTCATCACCGGCATCGGCCTGGTGGCGTACGGCATCGGCTGGGCGCTGCTGCCCGAGCGGTCCGACGGCCGCATCCACCTCCAGCAGGCCATCCGCGGCGACTTCGACGTCGCGCTGCTGGGCGCCGGCGCGTCGCTCCTGGTCGGCTTCGGCTGGAGCGGCGGCGTGGGCTCCTGGTGGGGCGGCGGCGGCTGGCACTGGCTGATCACGCTCGTGTGGATCGCCGTGTGGGTGGTGGGCATCGGCCTGCTGGTCAAGGTCATCCACGACCGGCGCCGCGACCGCCAGCAGCGCGCCCCCGGCGCGCCGACGTACCCGACGCAGCCCGGCCCGGCCACGTTCGCCGCACCGGCCGACGCCGGTCCTTCCGCTGGTCCTGCCGCCGACGCCGGTCCGCAGGCCCGTTCTGCGGCAGCGGACGCCCGCGCCCAGGCCGCGGCCGCTCGCGCTCAGGCCGCCGGCGTGCGCGCCCAGTACGCCCAGGAGCGGGCGCGCGCCAGCCGCGACGCGGCGACGGCCCGTGCCGCCGCCCAGCAGCAGCGGGCGTACGCCCGAGCCGTGGAGCGCTCGAAGCGCCCCATCACCAAGAGCGCGGGGGCCGGCACCGTCGGTGCGGTCATCGGCCTGGTGCTCATCGCCGGCGCGCTGCTGCTCGCGCAGAACCGCACGGGGATCACGCTGCCCCGCCCGTTCGACGGCAGCTTCGACCCGGTGCTCGCCTGGCTGGGCGTGTCCCTCGTGATCGTCGGCGCGGGCATCGTGATCAGCGGGATGCGCGGCCGGTCCAGCGGCTGGCTCGGGTTCTTCGCGATCGTCGGCCTGGTCGTGGCCCTGCCGTGGAGCGTCTCCGCGAACGGCGTCAGCGTCGTCCACTCCGACACCCGCATCACCACCGGGTCGGGCACCGTGCTGCGCAGCGTGCAGGGCGGCACCGACGTCGGCCAGGGCACCGTCACGGTGGGCTCGATCGCCGAGGCCGAGCGCGGGTTCCGCGCCCAGTTCGGCGACCCGACCATCGACCTGTCCAGCCTGGACCTGTCGGCCGTCACGCCGGGGAGCCCGGTCGAGGTGCCCATCCAGATCACCGCGGGCGACCTCACGGTCGTCGTGCCGCACGACTCGGCCGTCGAGGCCGACGTGCGGATCCTGGCCGGCCAGGTCACCTGGCGGGTCGACCCGGTCGAGCAGACGCTCAGCCGCGTCGGGAGCTCCACCGCCCACCTCAGCTCGGAAGAGGCCAACCGGGACGGCGCCACCCTGCGCCTCCTGATCTCGGCCGGCGCCGGCAACGTCACCGTCGAGGAGAACTGATGACCCAGAACCCGCAGGACGAGCAGCGTCCCGACGACACCACCGAGATCGGCGCCACGCAGCCGCTCGACGTGCCGGAGGCCACGGAGCCGCAGACCGCCCCCGAGTCCGAGCCCGTCGCGGAGACGGAGACCGCACCCGCAGCCGAGCCCGAGGCCGCCGCCGGCGACACCCAGGTGCTCCCGGCCCCGGCCACGGAGGAGGAGGCCCCGGCCTCCGAGACCCCGCAGTACGAGACCCCGCAGTACGAGGTCCCCCAGTACGAGGCCCCCCAGACCGCCCAGTACGGCACTCCCCCGTACACGGCCCCGCAGTACGGCACCCCGTCGTCCTACCAGGCGCCCGCCTGGACGCCGCCGCCGGCACCGCTGGTCCGCACCACGCCGCGCACGGGCACCATCGTGTGGGGTTTCATCATCCTCGCCATCGGCATCGGCGCCCTGTCGGTCGCTGCGGGCGCGACGCTCGACGTCGGCCTGGCGATGATCTGGCTGCTCGCGGCGGCGGGGGCGGTGCTCGTCGTCGCCTCGATCGTCGGGGCGGCCCGCCGCCGCGGGCGCTCGGGCTCGACGGCGGGCGTCTGACCGCCACGCCCTTGAGCACGGCACGACGGGCCCCGGCCGCTGAGGCGGTCGGGGCCCGTCGTCGTCGGAGCGGCTGTCAGGCCTGGGTGTCGCGGCCCGTCGTGTCGCCGGGGTCCGCCTGGGGCCGGTCGGTGTCGTACCGGGTGTCGGGGGCGGCCTGCGGCGGCTGTGCGTCGTAGCGGGTGTCCGGGCCCGACTGCGGCGGCTGTGCGTCGTAGCGGGTGTCGGGCGCGCCCTGCGGTCTGTCGGCCTCGTACCTGGTGGTGTCCGCGGGGGGTTGCGCCTGACGCTCGTCGGCGACGGTGCCGCCGGTGGTGTGGCGGCCGTAGCCCTCGCCGCTCGAGCTCAGCGGGGCCACCGACGCATCGGTCACGGAGATCTCCGGCCCGTCGGCCAGGCGGCGCAGCGCGCTGCCGACGAACAGGAACAGGATGCCGAGCGCGACGACGAGCACGCAGATGCCGAACGCGACCACCGAGGTGAACAGCGACGCCCGCAGGAACGACGCGGTCATGACCGTGTTGCGCAGCGGGTCGTCCTGCGCGAGCTCCGCGTAGGTCTTGCCGCCCGACGCCGCGAGGGCGTGGTGGTCGATGGCGTCGGCCTGCGCGAACGCGGTGAACGGGTCCATGACGCGACGGCCCTGGAACATGCCGCCGAGCAGCGGGGCGTCGCCCGACACCGTGATCTTCTCGTTGGAGAGCTGGGTGGCCACCAGGATCCACACCAGGATCCCGGCGACGATCATGACGATTCCCGCGATGATGGCGAACAGACCGATCCCACGCACTCCGCGGGTCGGCCGAACTGTGACCGTGCTCGACATGGTCCCTCCTAGGACTCGGTGTGCCGAGTTCACGCTAGACGCGGCCGCGGCATCCTGCCTGTTCAAGGCAGGGATGCCGCAGCGCGACGGTCACGCCGGAGGGGTCACTCCCACTCGATGGTGGCCGGCGGCTTCGACGTCACGTCGAGCACCACGCGGTTGATCTCGCGCACCTCGTTGGTGATGCGCGTCGAGATGGTCGACAGCACGTCGTAGGGCAGGCGCGTCCAGTCGGCCGTCATCGCGTCCTCGGACGACACGGGGCGCAGCACCACCGGGTGGCCGTAGGTGCGGCCGTCGCCCTGGACGCCCACGCTGCGGACGTCCGCGAGCAGCACGACGGGGCACTGCCAGATCTGGCCGTCCAGGCCCGCCTTGGTGAGCTCCTCGCGGGCGATGGCGTCGGCGCGGCGCAGGATGTCGAGGTTGTGCTCGGTGACCTCGCCGATGATGCGGATGCCCAGGCCCGGGCCGGGGAACGGCTGGCGGCCGACGATCTCCTCGGGGATGCCGAGCTCGCGCCCGACGGCCCGCACCTCGTCCTTGAACAGGGCGCGCAGCGGCTCGACGAGCTCGAAGTCGAGGTCGTCGGGCAGGCCGCCCACGTTGTGGTGCGACTTGATGTTGGCCGCGCCCTCGCCGCCGCCGGACTCGACGACGTCGGGGTACAGGGTGCCCTGGACCAGGAACTTGACCTCCTCGCCGTGGGCCCCCGCCTCGGCGACGATCTGGCGCTGCGCGTCCTCGAACACGCGGATGAACTCGCGGCCGATGATCTTGCGCTTGGTCTCCGGGTCGGTGACGCCCGCGAGCGCCGTGAGGAACCGCTCCTTCTCGTCGCGGACGATGAGGCGCACGCCCGTGGAGGCGACGAAGTCGCGCTCGATCTGCTCGACCTCGCCCTGGCGCATGAGCCCGTGGTCCACGTGCACGCAGGTGAGCTGGTCGCCGACGGCCTTCTGGACGAGGGCCGCAGCGACGGCGGAGTCGACGCCGCCGGACAGGGCGCAGATGACGCGCGCGCCGCCCACCTGGGCCTTGATGGCGGCGACCTGGTCGGCGATGACGTTGCCGGGGGTCCAGTCGGGGGCGAGGCCCGCGCCGTTGTACAGGAAGTGCTCGAGCACGGCCTGGCCGTTCTCGGAGTGCTTCACCTCGGGGTGCCACTGCACGCCGTAGAGGCTGCGCGACGTGTCCTCGAAGGCCGCGACCGGGGCGCCTGCCGTCGTCGCGAGCACGCGGAAGCCCTCGGGGGCGCGGTGCACGGCGTCGCCGTGGCTCATCCACGCGGACTGCTGCGAGGGGGTGCCGGCCAGCAGCACGCCGGACTCGCACACGTCGACCTGCGTGCCGCCGAACTCGCTGAGCCCGGTGCGGGCCACCTCGCCACCCAGGGCCTGCGCCATGACCTGGAAGCCGTAGCAGATGCCCATGACGGGCACGCCGGCGGCGAAGAGCGCCGGGTCCACGGAGGGGGCGCCGTCGGCGTAGACCGACGACGGGCCGCCCGACAGGATGATGGCCGCCGGGTCCTTGGCGAGCATCGCCTCGACCGACATGGTGTGGGGGACGATCTCGGAGTAGACCTTCGCCTCGCGCACGCGGCGCGCGATCAGCTGGGCGTACTGGGCGCCGAAGTCGACTACGAGGACAGGGCGCGGGGTGGGGGTCGTCACGGGCCCCATCTTAAAGGCGGGGGCTATGCGGCCCCGACCTCGTAACGCTGGGCGAGCGCGTCCAGCTTCGCCTGGCCGTCGGCGTGGACGCGCCGCTCGACGATGAACGACATCACGGGCACGACGCCGGCGAACACCATCGCCACGAGGCGGCCCCAGCCCCAGCGCATCACGGACCAGCCGTGCAGCACGGTGACCAGGTAGACCACGTAGACCCACCCGTGAACAGGGGCGACGATCCAGGTGGCGTTGACGATCCCGTCGACCGGCAGGCCCAGCCACGTCCCGAAGACGTACTTGACGATGCACCACGCGGTGAGCAGCAGCAGCATGCAGCCGGTGAGGATGGCCATGAAGCGGTAGCGGGCGAGCGCGCCGCGCGCCTTGCGGATGGCGGTGGCTGCCTGGGCGGTCGAGACGTCGGTCACGCGGTCGGTCACAGGGTCAAGGTACGACCGGTCCCTGGGCGCCACATAATGCGTCGCCTGGTGTCGGGGGCTCCCCCTAGCGTTGCGCCTGTGCGCTCACTCCCCCTCGCCGACCCGGGATCGCCGCCGCTCTCCGGGCCGTGGACGCTGCTCGCGTGGCTCGCCCGCAAGCAGTGGCCCACCCTCGCGGCGGGACTGACCTGCGGCGTCGTGACCTTCGGCGCACAGGCCGTCCAGCCGTACGTCGTCGGCCGGGTCGTGGACTCGGCGACGGCGGGCGGGCTCGACCACGCCGCGTGGCGGTGGGTGCTGCTGCTGCTCGGTGTGGGCGTCGTCATGGCCGGCGTCGCGGTGCTCGGGCACCGGTTCGACGTCCGCAACTGGATGCAGGCGTCGTACCGGTCGTCGCAGCTCGTGTCGCGCACGGTGTCCCGGTCGGGGCACGCGATCTCGGCGGAGCTGCCGACGGGCGAGGTCGTGTCCGCGGTGGCCAACGACACGTTCCGCATGGGCGACCTGTTCGCGATGTGCGCGCAGTTCGTCGGGTCGCTCGTGGCGTACACCGTCACGACGGTGCTGATGCTCGCGGCGTCGGTGCAGCTCGGCGTCGTCGTGGCGCTCGGGCTGCCCGTGGTCGCCGCCGTCCTGGCGTTGCTCATCAAGCCCCTGCAGCACCGCCAGGCGGAGCAGCGTGAGGCCTCCGGGCGGCTCACCACGCTCGGTGCCGACACCGTGTCCGGCTTGCGCATCCTGCGCGGCATCGGCGGCGAGTCCGTGTTCTCCGGCCGGTACCGCGCGCAGTCGCAGAAGGTCCGCGCGGCGGGCGTGCGGGTCGCCGGGACGCAGTCGTGGCTCGACGGGCTCCAGGTGTTGCTGCCCGGCCTGTTCGTGGTGGTGGTCGTGTACCTCGGGGCGCTCTCCGCGGTGCGCGGCGAGATCACCGCAGGTCAGCTGGTGTCGTTCTACGGCTACGCCGCGTTCCTGGGCTGGCCCGTGCAGCTCGCCACGCAGTTCCTCAAGGTCGCCACCACCGCCCACGTCTCGGCGGGCAAGGTGGTCAACGTGCTGCGCGTTGTCCCTGCCACGGGCGCCAGCGCGCCCACGGCGGAGCCCCCCGCGCCCGGCGCGCTGCTGGCCGACACCACCTCCGGCGTGGTGCTCACGCCGGGGCGCGTGGTCGCGCTGGTGGCGGCCGACCCGGACGAGTCCGCCGCGGTCGCCCAGCGGCTGGGCCGGTTCGACGACGACGCCGAGGCCGCCACCCCGGTGACGCTCGGCGGCATCCCGCTGGCCGCGCTGCCCAAGGAGCACCTGCGCCAGCGCATCGTGGTGGGCGAGGCCACGCCCACGATCTTCTCGGGACGCCTGGCGCACGAGCTCGACCCGCGCTCGCGTGCGGCGCTCCACGACCTCGAGCAGGCCCTGCACGTCGCCGACGCGCACGACGTGCTCGAGTCGATGCCCGACGGCCTGGACGGCGAGCTGCCCGAGAAGGGCCGGTCGCTCTCGGGCGGGCAGCGGCAGCGCGTCGCCCTGGCGCGCGCCCTGCTCACCGAGCCCGAGATCCTGGTGCTCGTCGAGCCCACCAGCGCCGTCGACGCCCACACGGAGGCCCGCATCGCGGCCCGGCTCGCCGACGCGCGCCGCGGGCGCACCACGCTCATCGTGACGGCCAGCCCGCTGGTGCTCGACCACGTGGACGAGGTGCTGTTCCTCGACGGCGGCCACGTCGCCGTCCGCGGCAGCCACCGCGACCTGCTCTGCCGCCCGATCGACGCCGACGGCGGCGGCGCGGCGGCCCGCTACCGCGACGTCGTCGGGCGTGCCCTCGCCGACGCGCCCGTCGGTGACCTCGAACCCGTGGACGTGACCTCGTGAAGCTCCCTATCGCCGACGCCCGCGCCACGTGGGGCTACACGCGCGGCCTGCTGCGCTCGAACCGCCGCGAGCTCTCGCTCATCGCCGGCCTGCACGTGCTCTCGGCCGTGGCCGGGCTCGTGGGGCCGTGGCTGCTCGGCCGCCTGGTCGACGACGTCCGCCACGGCACGACGGCGGCGCACGTGCGCGACCTCGTGCTGGTCGCGGCGGTCGCCATCCTGGTGCGCGCCGTGGTGCAGAAGGTGGCGCAGCAGCGGTCCATGGTGTTCGGCGAGACCGTGTTCGCGTCGATGCGCGAGGAGTTCCTCGACACCGTCACCGAGCTGCCGCTGTCCACCGTGGAGCGTGCCGGCACGGGCGACCTGGTGGCCCGCACCACCAACGACGTGTCGAAGATCCAGAACGCCGTACGGTTCGGCGTCCCCCAGCTGACGGTCGCGATCGTCACGATCGTCCTGACCGTGGTGGCGACGCTGGTGCTCGCGCCGCTCGTGGCGGTCGCCATGTTCGTGGGGCTGCCCCTGCTGCTCTCGGTGGTGCGCTGGTACCTGCGGCGCGCTCCCGAGGCGTACCAGGCGGAGTCCGCGACGTACGCGACGCTCAACGGCACCATCACCGAGTCGGTGGAGGGCGTGCGCACGGTCGACGCCCTCTCGCTGGGCGGGCGCCGTGACGGCCGGTCCGACGGCGACCTCGGCGCCGCCTACCGGGCCGAGATGCGCACGCTCGGGCTGCGCACGGTGCTGTTCCCCGGCGTCGACCTGACGTTCGTGGTCGCGCCCGTCGCCGTGCTGGTGTGGGGCGCGTTCCTCGCCTCGCAGGGCACGGCGACGATGGGTGCGGTCACCGCCGTCGTGATGTACACGTTCCAGCTCACCGGGCCGGTGTGGAACCTCGTGTACTGGCTCGACGAGATCTCGGTGGCCGCCGTGTCGCTCGCCCGCATCATCGGCGTGCGGCTCGTGGAGCCGGACCGCACCGCCTCGGGCGCCGTCCCGGCGTCGGGCGAGATCGCCGCACGCGGCGTGCGGTACGCCTACCGCGAGGGGCACGACGTGCTGCACGGCGTCGACCTCGACCTGCGCCCCGGCGAGCGCCTCGCGATCGTGGGGCCGTCGGGCGCGGGCAAGTCGACGCTCGGGCGCATGCTCGCCGGCATCCACCCGCCCACGGGCGGGTCGGTGACGGTGGGCGGCGTGCCGCTCGTGGACCTGCCGCTCGACGACCTGCGCCACCGCGTCGCCCTGGTCACCCAGGAGCACCACGTGTTCTACGGGACCGTCGCGGAGAACCTGCGCCTGGCCGACGTCGACGCCCCCGACGAGCGTCTGCGCGAGGCCCTGGCGGCGGTGGACGCCCTGACCTGGGTGGACGCGCTCGACGACGGCCTCGCCACCGAGGTCGGGTCCGGCGGCACCACGCTGACCCCGGCGCAGGCGCAGCAGATCGCGCTCGCGCGCCTGGTGCTGCTCGACCCCGACGTGCTGGTGCTCGACGAGGCGACCTCGCTGCTCGACCCGCGGGCGGCGCGCCACCTCGAGCGGTCGCTCGCGGCCGTGCTCGCCGGTCGCACGGTCGTCGCGATCGCCCACCGTCTGCACACGGCCCACGACGCCGACCGCGTGGCGGTCGTGGAGGACGGCCGCATCACGGAGCTGGGCCCGCACGACGAGCTCGTCGCGGCGGGCGGGTCGTACGCGGCGCTGTGGCACTCGTGGCAGCACGAGTAGCGCAGGATGACCCCATGCCCACCGCGAACGAGCTCGACGCCATCACCCTCGACCAGCTGCGCGCCGTCCCCTCGGAGAAGTGGTCGCTGTACCCCGACGCCATCGGGGCGTTCGTCGCGGAGATGGACTTCGGAACCGCCCCGGCGGTGACGCGCGCCCTGCACGACGCCGCCGACACCGGGCAGCTCGGCTACCTGCCGGGCCCGTCGGTGGCGCGGATGCAGCAGGCGTACGCCGAGTTCGCGGAGCGGCGCTTCGGCTGGCGCGTGGACCCGGAGCGCGTGCGGCCGGTGCCCGACGTGCTCTCCGCCTTCGAGGCCGTGGTGCGCCACCTCACGCCCGACGGCTCGCCGGTCATCCTGCCGACGCCCGCGTACATGCCGTTCGCTCCCCTGCTGGAGCACCTGGGCCGCAAGGTGCTGGCGGTGCCGATGTCACGCGAGGGCGGGCGGTACGTGCACGACCTCGACGCGATCGGTGCCGCCTTCGAGGCCGGTGGCCGCCTGCTGGTGCTGGTCAACCCGCACAACCCGACGGGCCGCGTGTTCGAGCGGTCCGAGCTGGAGGCGCTCGCCGCCGTCGTCGCGCGGCACGGCGGGCGCGTGTTCGCGGACGAGATCCACGCCCCGCTGGTTCTCGCGGGGCGGCACGTGCCGTACGCGTCCGTCTCCGCCACGACGGCGGCCCACGCGGTGACGGCGACGTCGGCGTCGAAGGCGTGGAACGTGCCCGGCCTCAAGGCCGCGCAGGTGGTGCTCACCGACGACGTCGCCGCCGACGTCTGGGCCCGCACCGGGGAGTGGACGGAGCACCTGACCTCGACGGTGGGCGTGCTCGCGCACACGGCCGCGTACGACGACGGCGAGCCCTGGCTGGCCGACATCCTCGACTATGTCGACGGCAACGGGCGCCTCCTGGCCGACCACCTGGCCGAGCACCTGCCCACGGTGGTCCACACCCCGCCGGAGGGCACCTACCTGGCGTGGCTGGACGTGTCGGCGTACGGGCTCGACCGCCCGGGCGCCTGGCTGCGCGAGCACGCGGGCGTGGCCCTGACGGACGGGCGGCTCTGCGGGGCGGCCGGCGAGGGGCACGTGCGCCTGACGCTGGCGACCCCGCGGCCGATCCTGCGGGAGATCCTGACCCGCGTGACGGAGGCGCTGGGCGGGCTGCCCAGCGCAGGTCAGTAAGGAAGCCCCGCGATCCCCGCGTCCTCGCCGCGCCGCGGACGCGGCGGCGCCCCGGCGGCCGGGGAGGCCTCGGCACGGGCGTCCTTGACCTCGTCCCGCGCGAGCCGCACGTAGAACGCGAGCGCGAACGCAGCGAACACCGCCCACTCGATGGCGTAGAAGAGGCTCTGCAGGTTGATGCTCGAGTCGCCCTCGGCGACGGGGCGCGGGATCGCGGCGGGCCCGCCGTCGGCGGTCGCGACCTGCGCCGGCGCCGACGCCGTCATCACCACGTACCCGCCCCAGATGGGCCCGCCCCAGTCGTTGACCAGCGCGGACGGGGCGATCGCGTCGGTGACCGGCGGCCCGCTGGGGTTCGCGGGCGACGCCTCGCCCGACGACGCCTCGCCCGCCTGGAGCCACCCGGTCACCCTGACGGTGCCGGCGGGCACGTCGAGCCCGGGCGCGTCCGACGGCGAGGCGACCCAGCCGCGCACCACGGGCAGGATCGGCGCGCCGGAGAGGTCGGCCCACGACCTGCCGCCCGTGCCGTCGTCGGACACGCGCAGCGGCGTGAGCACCAGGTAGCCCACGCGGCCGTCGAGGGACCGGCCGGACACGAGCCGCTGCCCCGCTGCCTCGTACGTGCCGGTGGCCCAGACGGAGCGGCCGATCTCGTCGCCCGGCACGGGCGCCTGGGGCGCCACCACCGTGCCGACGCCCGACGGGGCGACGCCGGCCGCCTGCGCGGCGGTGTGGACGGCGGCCGCGTCGGCCCGCTCGGTGGCCCGGTGCCACTGCCACAGCCCGAGCCGCAGGCACCCCAGGGCGACCGCGAGGGCGATCAGCAGGAGCACCACCATGCGCGGGCGCGCGAGCACCCGCCACGTGGGCGGGCGCACGGCGGGCTGCTGGGGCACGGCCCCACGGTAACGGGGCCGGAGCGCAGGTCATGCACCGCGGGCAGCCGATGTGCCGCGGCTCACGCAGGGCCTGGAGGGCAGCGACCGCGCCAGGGTAGACGCAATGCAGGTCAGCGGTGATTAGATGAGGTCCGTCCACACGTTGCGACACCTCTGGACGACGCGGTGGCGTCCTGTGCGCCAACACGCCCGCCTCTCCTGCGGACCCGCGCGTTCTGCGGTGGAATGAGCGACGGGTACCTGCGAGCCCTCGAAGAACGGGAGCTAGTGATGACATTGACGACAGCGGGCACAGAGGCGTGGCGGGCCACCGGGGTGGCGGAGCTGTCCGAGGAGACTCTCGAGCTGATCGACAAGTGGTGGCGGGCAGCCAACTACCTGTCCGTCGGCCAGATCTACCTGCTGGACAACCCGCTGCTGCGTGAGCCGCTCGACCGCGACCACGTGAAGCCCCGTCTGCTCGGTCACTGGGGCACCACGCCGGGCCTCACGTTCCTCTACGCGCACCTGAACCGTGCGATCAAGGCGCGCGAGCAGTCGACCGTCTACATCACGGGTCCCGGCCACGGCGGCCCGGGCCTCGTCGCCGCGTCCTACCTGGACGGCACCTACTCCGAGGTCTACTCGGACATCACCAAGGACACCGAGGGTGTCCGCCGCCTGTTCAAGCAGTTCTCGTTCCCGGGCGGCATCCCGTCCCACGTCGCGCCCGAGA
The DNA here is from genome assembly GCA_009783295.1 of Promicromonosporaceae bacterium. Classification (GTDB taxonomy): domain Bacteria; phylum Actinomycetota; class Actinomycetes; order Actinomycetales; family Cellulomonadaceae; genus Xylanimonas. The sequence goes on along the minus strand of WRHK01000016.1, from coordinate 30,932 downwards.
CCCCGGGCTCGATCCACGAGGGCGGCGAGCTCGGCTACGCGCTGTCGCACGCCTACGGCGCCGCGTTCGACAACCCCGACCTGCTGGTCGCCGCGGTGGTCGGCGACGGCGAGGCCGAGACGGGGCCGCTGGCCACGTCGTGGCACTCCAACAAGTTCGTCAACCCGGCGCAGGACGGCGTCGTGCTGCCGATCCTGCACCTCAACGGGTACAAGATCGCCAACCCGACGGTGCTGGCCCGCATCCCGCAGGACGAGCTCAAGGCCCTCATGGAGGGCTACGGCCACAAGCCGCACTTCTTCGAGGTCGAGGACGGCTCCACCGAGTCGCACGCCGAGATCCACCGCCGCTTCGCCCGGGTGCTCGACGAGGTGCTCGACGAGATCGCCGCGATCAAGGCGAAGGCCGCCGCGGGCGACACGTCGCGCCCGGCCTGGCCGATGATCGTCTTCCGCACGCCGAAGGGCTGGACCGGCCCGGCGACGATCGACGGCAAGAAGACCACCGGCTCGTGGCGCGCCCACCAGGTGCCCCTGGCCAACGCCCGCGACACCGACGAGCACCTGCACGACCTCGAGGCGTGGCTCAAGTCGTACCGCCCGGAGGAGCTGTTCGACGAGAACGGCGCCGTCCGCCGCGAGATCACCGACCCGCTGACGCCGGCCGGCCACCTCCGCATGAGCGACAACCCGCACGCGAACGGCGGCCTGCTGCTGCGCGACCTGCGCCTGCCGGACTTCCGCGACTACGCCATCGACGTCCCGACGCCGGGCGGCTCGATCGCCGAGGCGCCCCGCGAGCTGGGCAAGTTCTTCACCGAGATCATCCGCCGCAACCCGGACAACTTCCGGATCTTCGGCCCGGACGAGACGGCGTCGAACCGCCTGCAGGCCGTGTACGACGTGACGGACAAGCAGTGGAACGCGGAGTTCCTCGGCGCGGACGTCGACGAGCACATGCAGCGCGTCGGCCGCGTCATGGAGATGCTGTCGGAGCACCAGGTGCAGGGCTGGCTCGAGGGCTACCTGCTCACGGGGCGCCACGGCATGATGAGCTCCTACGAGGCGTTCATCCACATCGTCGACTCGATGTTCAACCAGCACGCCAAGTGGCTCAAGGTGACCAACCACATCCCGTGGCGCCGGCCCATCGCGTCGCTGAACTACCTGCTGTCCAGCCACGTGTGGCGCCAGGACCACAACGGCTTCAGCCACCAGGACCCGGGCTTCATCGACCACGTGGTCAACAAGAAGGCCGAGATCGTCCGGGTGTACCTGCCCGCCGACGCCAACACCCTCCTGTCGACGTACGACCACTGCCTGCGCTCGCGCCAGCTGGTGAACGTCGTCGTCTCCGGCAAGCAGCCCTCCCCGCAGTGGCTGACCATGGACCAGGCCGTCGAGCACTGCACGCGCGGCCTCGGCATCTGGGAGTGGGCCGGCACGGAGAAGGACGGCGAGGAGCCGGACGTCGTGCTGGCCGCCGCCGGCGACGTCCCGACGATCGAGGTGCTGGCCGCGGCCGACATCCTCCGCCAGGAGGCGCCGGACCTGAAGGTCCGCATGATCAACGTCGTCGACCTGATGAAGCTCCAGGACCCCAAGGAGCACCCGCACGGTCTCTCCGACAAGGAGTTCGACGGCCTGTTCACCACCGACAAGCCGATCATCTTCGCCTACCACGGCTACCCGTGGCTGATCCACCGCCTCACGTACCGCCGCAACGGGCACGACAACCTGCACGCCCGCGGGTACAAGGAGGAGGGCACCACCACCACGCCGTTCGACATGGTCATGCTGAACGACATGGACCGGTACCACCTGGTCATGGACGTCATCGACCGCGTCCCCGGCATGGCCTCCCGCTACGCCGGATTGCGCCAGCGCATGCAGGACGCCCGCATCCGGGCCCGCGCCTACACCCGCCAGCACGGGGACGACATCCCCGAGGTGCGCGACTGGGTCTGGCCGGACGCCCGGGAGGTCGCGGCGACCTCCGAGGTCGACGCCACCATCTTCACCGGTGGTGACAACGAGTAACACCCGCTGAGCCCGGCCGGGGGGATCCCCCGGCCGGGCTCACTGCCCCGCCCGCCCGCATCAGACGGCGGTCGACAACAGCATCTGAACGAGGAGCATCCACCCCCATGCCGGCCACGCGCAGCATCGTCATCGCCTCCCCCGAGGGAGACTCCGGAAAGTCCACCGTCGCCCTGGGGGTCATCGACCTCCTGGTGCGCCAGGGCCAGCGCGTGGGCGTGTTCCGCCCGGTGTCCCGGGTGTCCGCCGCGGGCGGCTCCGAGCGCGACCACGTGCTCGAGATGCTCCTGGAGCACGACGGCGTGGACCTCACCTACGACGAGTCGGTCGGCATCACGTACGACGACGTGCACGCCAACCTCGACTCGGCGATGAGCCGCATCGTGGCCCGCTACCACGAGGTCGCGGCGAAGTGCGACTCCGTGGTGGTGCTCGGCACCGACTACACGGACGTCTCGGGCCCCACCGAGCTCGCGTTCAACGCGAAGATCGCCGCCAACCTGGGCGCCCCCGTGCTGCTGGTCGTCTCGGGCCGCGGCCGCTCCGACGAGGACACCAAGGCGCTCGCCCAGATCGGCCTCGGCGAGCTGCGAGCCAACCACGCCCAGCCGATCGGCGTCATCGTCAACCGCTATGACGGCACGATGCCCGCCGACACGTCCTCGCTGGCCGCCGAGCCGGCGCTGCCCGTGTGGGTGGTGCCCGAGGAGCCGTTCCTCCAGGCGCCCACCGTCAAGCAGCTGCAGGAGGCCGTGGGCGGCACGCTGTGGCTCGGCGACTCCGAGCTGCTCGGCCGCGAGGCCCTCAACGTGCTCGTGGGCGCCATGTCGGTGGAGCACATGCTCGACCACCTGTCCGACGGCTCCGTCGTCATCACGCCCGGCGACCGCACCGACGTGATCCTCAGCCTGCTGGCCGCGCAGGCCGCCGCGACCTTCCCCTCGCTGGCCGGCGTCATCCTCACGGGCGGCATGGCCCCCGACGGCAAGATCGGCGAGCTCGTGCAGGCTCTCGAGCCGCACGTGCCGCTCATCGTCACCGAGCGCGACACCTACCCGGCGGCCCGCGCCGCCGCGACGACGATCGGCCGCGTCACGTACGACGCGACGCGCAAGATCGACGTCGCCCGCGCACTGTTCGAGGAGAACGTGGACGGCGCCGACCTGCTCTCCAAGCTCGCCGTGCCCCGCCCCGAGGTGGTCACGCCGCTCATGTTCGAGTACGAGCTCATCGAGCGAGCCCGCTCCGACCGCCGCCGCGTGGTGCTGCCCGAGGGCAACGACGACCGCATTCTGCGCGCCGCCTCCTCCGTGCTGGCGCGCGGCATCGCCGACCTGACCATCCTGGGCGACGAGACCGCCGTGCGCGCCCGCGCCACCGAGCTGGGCCTCGACATCTCGGCCGCCACGGTGCTGTCCCCCACCGACCCGGAGCACGTGGAGCGGTACGCCTCCGAGTACACGCGCCTGCGCGCCCACAAGGGCATGACGGTCGAGCGGGCCCGCGAGATCGTCACCGACGTGTCCTACTTCGGCACGATGATGGTCCACCTGGGCGACGCGCACGGCATGGTCTCCGGCGCCGCGCACACGACGGCGCACACCATCCGCCCGTCGTTCGAGATCATCAAGACGGCGCCCGGGATCTCGTCCGTGTCGGGCGTGTTCCTCATGTGCCTCGAGGACCGCGTGCTGGTCTACGGCGACTGCGCCGTCATCCCCGACCCCACGTCCGAGCAGCTCGCCGACGTCGCCATCGCGTCCGCCGCCACCGCAGCGCAGTTCGGCGTGGACCCGCGCGTGGCGATGCTGTCGTACTCGACGGGCGAGTCCGGCTCGGGTGCCGACGTCGACAAGGTGCGCGCCGCCACGGCGCTCGTCAAGGAGCGCCGCCCCGACCTGTCGGTCGAGGGACCGATCCAGTACGACGCCGCCGTCGACGCCGCCGTGGCCGCCTCGAAGCTGCCCGGCTCCGACGTGGCCGGGCGCGCCACCGTGTTCGTGTTCCCGGACCTCAACACCGGCAACAACACCTACAAGGCCGTGCAGCGCTCTGCCGGCGCCGTGGCCGTCGGCCCGGTGCTGCAGGGCCTCAACAAGCCGGTCAACGACCTGTCCCGCGGCGCGCTCGTCCAGGACATCATCAACACGGTCGCCATCACGGCGATCCAGGCTCAGGGGGCCAGCAAGTGAGCACCGTTCTCGTCCTCAACTCCGGTTCGTCGTCGCTCAAGTACCAGCTGCTCGACCCTTCCTCCGGCGAGGTCCTCGCCGTCGGGCTCGTCGAGCGGATCGGCCTCGACGAGGGCCGCATCGTCCACGAGGTGGGCGACGACGAGCACGAGCGCACCGCGCCCATCAAGGACCACGGCGTCGCGCTGCACCTGGTGCTGGACCTGTTCAAGGAGGTCGGCCCGTCGCTGGACGAGGCCGGCATCGTCGCCGTCGGGCACCGCGTGGTCCACGGTGGCACGCAGTACTCGGCGCCCACGGTGATCGACGACGCCGTCGTCGAGGGCATCCGCGCGCTCATCCCGCTGGCCCCGCTGCACAACCCGGCCAACATCACGGGCATCGAGGCGGCGCGCGAGCTGTTCGACGTGCCGCACGTGGCCGTGTTCGACACGGCGTTCTTCGCGACGCTGCCCCCGGCGGCGTACACGTACGCGATCGACGCGTCGGTGGCCGCGGAGCACCAGGTGCGCCGCTACGGCTTCCACGGCACCTCGCACCAGTACGTCTCGGCGAAGGTGGCCGAGGTGCTCGGCCGCGACCACCTCAAGCAGGTGGTGCTGCACCTGGGCAACGGTGCGTCGGCGTCGGCCGTGGTGGACGGCGTGGCCGTCGACACGTCGATGGGCCTCACGCCGCTCGAGGGCCTGGTCATGGGCACGCGCTCCGGCGACCTCGACCCGGCGATCGTGTTCCACCTGGGCCGCGTGGCGGGCATGGACGTCGACGACATCGACAACCTGCTCAACAAGAAGTCCGGCCTGCTGGGCCTCTCGGGACGCTCCGACATGCGCGACCTGCGCAACGCCGCCGACGCCGGCGACGCCGCCGCGGTCGCCGCCCTGGACGTGTACCGCCACCGCCTCATCAAGTACGTCGGTGCGTACGCGGCCGTCATGGGCGGCATCGACGTGCTGACGTTCACCGCGGGCGTGGGCGAGAACTCGGCCCCGATCCGCCAGGAGGTGGCCGACGCGCTCGGCTTCCTGGGCCTCGCCGTCGACCCGGCGAAGAACGCGGTGCGCTCCAAGGAGCCGCGCGTCATCAGCCCGGACGGCCACGAGGGCCCGCTGGTCATGGTGGTCCCGACCAACGAGGAGCTGGCGATCGCCCGCCAGTCGGTGGCGGCGATCGGCTGACGCTGCCCCGCAGACGCCGTTGTGGGTCCCTGGGACTCCGCTTATCACGACCGATAACCGGAGTCCCAGGGACCCACATCTGCCTAGAGGGCCAGCGACCCCACGATCTCCTTGTCCGCCAGCGCGCGGACCGCCTCGCGGGCCTCCGCCGCCGACGTCGCGCCCAGCGCCGCCTCCGCCATCGCCTGGCACTGCTCCAGCGTGTGGTGGTGCAGCAGGTGGCGCACGGCGGGCATCGCGCCGATCGACATCGACAGGCTCGTGATCCCCAGGCCGGTCAGCACCAGCGCCATGAGGGGGTCCGACGCCGACTCGCCGCACACGCCCACCGGCTTCCCGGCCGCGGCCCCGGCGCGGGCCGTCGTCGCGACGAGGTCGAGCACCGCGGGCTGGAACGGGTCGAGCAGGTCGGCCAGCGTGCCGCGCAGGCGGTCGGTGGCCATGGCGTACTGGGCCAGGTCGTTGGTGCCGATCGACACGAAGTCGACGTGCTCCAGCATGTCCGCGGCCCGGAGCGCCGCCGACGGCACCTCGACCATGACGCCCACCTTGCACGGCTCCGTCAGCCCGGCCTCCCGCGCGGTCTGCGCGAACGCGGCCGCCTCGGCGACGGTCGCGATCATGGGCGCCATGACCCACGGGGTCGCGCCGGTGGACCTGGCCGCGGCGGCGAGCGCCTCGAGCTGCGTGCGCAGCAGCTCGGGGTTGCGCCGGGCCAGCCGGTAGCCGCGCACGCCGAGGGCGGGGTTCTCCTCGCCGGGCTGCGTCACGAACGGGAGCGGCTTGTCGGCGCCGGCGTCGAGCGTCCGCACCACCACCTTGCGGGGGGCGTCCCCGCCGAACGCGCCGAGCACCGCCCCGTACGCGGTCGCCTGCTCGTCGAGCGTGGGCTCGGTGGCGCGGTCGAGGAACAGCACCTCGGTGCGGAACAGCCCCACGCCCTCGGCGGGGGTCGCCGCGGCACGCGTGGCGTCGGCGGGCGTGCCGATGTTGGCCAGCAGCGCGATCTCGTGCCCGTCGGACGTGGCTCCCGGCAGGGTGTCCTGCGCGAGCTGCGCCTGCACGCGGGCGCGCGCCGCCGCCTCCTCGCGCAGCTCGGGCGACGGGTCGACGACGACGGTCCCGGCGGCGGCGTCGACGGCCACCTCGGTGCCCTCCTCGACGGCCATGACGCCGCTGGCCCGCACCACGCACGGCAGCCCGAGCTGCCCGGCGATGATCGCGGTGTGCCCGGTGGGCCCGCCGTGCGAGGTGACGATGGCGAGCACCATCTGGGGGTCCAGCGCGGCGGTGTCGGCGGGGGCGAGGTCGGTGGCGATGACGATGCTCGGCACCGAGAGCACGGGGACGCCCGGCTCGGGCAGCCCGAGCAGCTCGGCGACGACGCGGTCGCGCACCGACCGCAGGTCCGTGACGCGCTCGGCGAGGTACCCGCCGGCCGCCTGGAACATGTCGACGAACCGCTGCACGGACCGGTCGACGGCCTCGGCGGGGCTCTCCCCCGTGCCGGCCCGCTGCACGGCCTCGGCCCGCAGGGCCGGGTCCTGCGCCATCTGCGCGGTGGCCTTGAGGATGTCGGCGACCGTCTTGGTGGCTCCCTCGGCGCGCTTCGTGAGGGTGGCGGCCACTGCCGCGAACGCGGGCTCGATGGCGTCGGGGTCGCCGCCCGCGCCCACCGGGACGGCGGGCGAGGGATGGACCTTGACGACGGGGCCGACCGCCATGCCCCGCCCGACGCCGACCCCCTCGTAGACGGTGCTCATCACTCGGCGTCCAGGTCGGTGGCCAGCATCGCGGCCAGGTCGTCGAGCACGCCGTCGTCGTCGGCGCTGATGGTGACCTCGTCGCCGTGCCGCGCGGCCAGGGCCATGACGAGCAGCACGCTCGCGGCGTCGACGGGCGCCCCGCCGCCCTTGGCGATCGTGACGGGCACGCCGGCCGCGGCGGCGGCCTGGGAGAAGAGCGAGGCGGGCCGGGCGTGCAGGCCCTGGGCGGATGCGACGGCTACGGTGCGCTGGGACATCGGTGTCTCCTAAGCAGAGTGGGTGGCGGCCAGCGCTGCGGGCAGCGCTGCGGGAGAGGGTTCGGCGACGACGCGCACGGCGTCCGGGTCGAGGTCCTGCGGGCCGGGGATGGCGCTGCCGGGGAGCGCGACGGCCGCGCGCCCCCAGGCGACGGCGGCGCGCAGCCGCTCGGCCGGCTCACCGTCCGTGGCGAGGTAGCCGGCGAGCGTGCAGTCGCCGGCGCCCACCGTGCTGCGGGGGACGACGGGGTCGCCGCCCGCCCACCAGCTCTGCGTGGGCGTGACCAGCAGCGCCCCGTCGGCGCCGAGGGAGACCAGCACGGTCCCGTGCCCGCGGGCGAGCACGGCGCGCGCCCCGGCCACGATCTCGTCGACGCTGCGCGGCAGCTCGCCGAGGATCTCGCCGAGCTCCTCGAGGTTCGGCTTCAGCAGTGCCGTGCCGCCGTGCGCGACGACGACCCGCAGCACGTCCCCGGACGCGTCCACCGAGGTGGGCACGCCGCGGGCGGCGGCGGCGTCGACGAGCCGTGTGTACAGGTCCGCCCCGGCGCCGCGCGGGAGCGAGCCCGCGAGGACGAGCCCGGTGGCGCGGTCGAGCTCCTGCTCGACCGCGGCCACGAGGTCCCCCACCTCGGCCTCGCGCAGCCGCGGCCCGGCGGCGTTGACCTTGGTGGTGGCGCCCGCGGCGTCGACGACGGCCACGTTGGAGCGCGTCCCCTCGGCCACGGGCACGGCGCGTGCCGGGAGTGCCAGCTCGTCGAGCAGGGCCATGAGCTCGGCACCGTCCGGGCCGCCCGTCGGCAGCACGGCGCGCGTGGGCACGCCGTGCGCCGCGAGCGCCCGCGACACGTTGATCCCCTTGCCGCCCGGGTCGACGTGCGTGGCGACGGCGCGGTTGACCTCGCCGACCTCCAGCACGTCGACGTCGAACGTGCGGTCGAGGCTCGGGTTCGGGGTGACGGTGACGATCACGAGGACCCTCCTCAGGCGTTGACGGACTCGAGGATGCGGTAGACGGACAGCGCGTCGGGGGCGTCGATCACCCGCTGGGCCTGGTCGGAGTCCGCGAAGAGGACGGCGATCTTGCCCAGGATCTCCAGGTGCTCGTCGCCCACGCCGGCGATCCCGACGACGACGCGGGCGGGGTTGCCTGCCCAGTCGACGGGCTCGTCGTACCGGACCAGGCTCATGGCGGTCCGCAGGATGGCTCCCTTGGACTCGTTGGTGCCGTGCGGGATCGCCAGGCCGTTGCCCATGAACGTCGAGACGCTGGACTCGCGCTGGAGCATCGCGTCGACGTACTCGGGGTTGACGGCGCCGACGTCCACCAGCAGCTGCCCGGCCTCGCGGATGGCGTCGTCGCGGGTGCGGGCGGTGCCCGGCACCTTCACGAGCTCGAGGGTCAGGACGTCGCTCATCGCTCCTCCTTCTCGCCCTCGTTCGCCGCGGCGACGTCACGGACGACGTCCTCGTAGACGGGGCTCATCATGAAGTTGTCCACCGAGACGTGGCGGGCGCTGGGGGCGCGCAGCTTGGCGCGCTCGGTGAGCTCGCGCTGGGAGATCACCAGGTCGACGTCGTCCTCCAGGCTGGCGACGGCCTTGTGGACCACGGTGACGCCCGTGACCCCGGCCTTCTTGAGCTTGTCGCGCAGCACGCTGGCCCCCATCGCGGAGGACCCCATGCCGGCGTCGCACGCGAACACGATGCTCTGCACCGGGCGGGTGGCGGTCGCGACGGCGGCCGGCCCGGCGGTGGGAGCGGCGGCGCTGCTGGTGCGCAGGCCGGCGAGCGCGTCGGACGACTTGCCCTTGTTGGCCTCGGTGGCGGCGATGGCCGCGGCGAGGTCGCCGCTCTCCCCGGCCGCGAGGTCCCGCTTGCGGGAGGCGCGCAGGATCGCGGAAGCGACGACGAACGACACCGCGAAGCTCAGCACCACGGACAGGATGACGCCCACGTAGGACCCGCGGGCGGTCACGCCGAGCACGGCGATGATCGAGCCCGGGGACGCCGGGCCGCGCAGGCCGGACCCGAAGATCGCGTTGGTGGCCACACCCGTGGCACCGCCCAGGATGGCGGCCACGATCAGCACGGGCTTCATCAGCACGAACGGGAAGTAGACCTCGTGGATGCCGCCCACGAACTGGATGATCGCGGCGCCGGGGGCGGTGCTCTTGGCGGAGCCGATGCCGAACAGCGCGTACGCCATGAGGATGCCGAGGCCCGGGCCGGGGTTCGCCTCGACCAGGAACAGCAGCGACTGGCCGTGGTCGACCACCTGCTGCGCGCCCAGGGGCACCAGCACGCCGTTGCCGATGGCGTTGTTGAGGAACAGCACCTTGGCGGGCTCGACGATGATGCTCATCAGCGGCAGCAGGTTGTGCCCCGCCAGCCAGTTGACGACGTTGCCCAGCCAGTCGGCCACGTTCGTGACGATCGGCGCGATGCCGAAGAACGCACCCACGGCCATCGCCGCGCCGGCGATGCCGGCCGAGAACATGTTGACGAGCATCTCGAACCCGGGCCGGATCTTGCCCTCCCAGATCCGGTCGATCTGCTTCATGATCCACGCGGCGAGCGGGCCCATGAGCATGGCGCCCAGGAACATCGGCACGGTCGAGCCGACGATGACGCCCATGGTGGCGATGCAGCCGACGACGCCGCCGCGCTCGCCGTACACGATCCGGCCGCCCGCGTTCGCGATGAGCAGCGGGAGCAGGTACGTGACCATCGGGCCGACCAGGCCTACGAACTGGTGGAACGTGGTGCCGTCGGCGTTCGCCGCGAGCACCGTCGCGGCGCCGTGCCACGACGACGCGTCGGCGTTGCCGAAGCCACCGAGGACCCCGTTCGGGGTCCAGCCGGTCGCGATGAACAGTGCGGTGATCAGACCCCACGCCAGGAAGGCGGGGAGGTTGGGCATGATCATCGCGGTGAGGAAGGCGCCGAAGCGCTGGATCCGCACCTGGGTGGCGCGCGCCCGGCTCAGCGTGGGCGCGCTCGGGGTAGCTGCAGCGGAAGACATCCGCGTCTCACACTCCTTCGATCGTCGTTGATCTGCGAGTACTGCTGCGGTCGGGCCGTTACGGCTCGATCGTGACCTTGATCCCGGTGCCGTTCTTGACGACGTCGAGCCCGGCCGTGATCTGGTCCAGGGGGAGCTTGTGGGTGATCAGGTCGGTCACCGGGACGCTGCCGTCGGCGATGAGCGACAGGGCCTTCTTGTTCTGCGCCGGGCTGGACCCGTTGGCGCCCCAGATGCTCAGCTCCTTGTAGTGCACCAGGTTGGAGTCGAGCGTGATGGTCGGCTTGTCCTTGGGCAGGCCGCCGAACAGGCTGATGCGGCCACGCGGGGCGAGCATCTGCAGGCCCTGCTCCTGCGTGATGCCGGCGGCGGCTGCCGTGATGACGACGTCGACGCCGCGGCCGTCGGTGAGCTCCCTGACCTTGGCGATCGGGTCCTCCTCCGCCGAGCAGATGGCGGCGTCGGGCTGCACGACGTTCGCGGCCAGGTCCAGGCGCTCGCGGTGGAGCTCGACCAGGAACACCTGCTTGGCGCCGCGCGCGCGGGCCAGGCGGACGTGCAGGCATCCGATGGGGCCGGAGCCGATGACAACGACGGTGTCGCCGTCGTGCGTGTTGACGAGCTCCTGGGCGTTGATGGCGCACGCGAAGGGCTCGGCGACGGACGCCTCGGCGAACCCGACGCCGTCGGGGATGCGGTTGAGGCCGTCGACCTTCATGACCTGCGGCGGCACGATGAGGTAGGGCGCGAACCCGCCGTCGAACTGGTAGCCCATCGACAGCTGGTTGGGGCAGATGGTCTCGATGCCGGCGCGGCACCAGTCGCACTCGCCGCACGGGATGGCGGCGATCACCTGGACGCGGTCGCCCACGGCCCAGCCGGTGACGCCCTCGCCGAGCTCGGCGATCTCGCCCGCGATCTCGTGGCCCATGACCCGGTTCGGCTCCATGCGCTGGTGCCCGGCCGTCGAGATCTTGACGTCCGTGCCGCACATCGACGTGGCGCGCACCCGGAGCTTGATCTCCCCGGGGCCGGGGGTGGGCTCGGGGGCGTCCTCGAGCCGGACGTCGCCGGGGGCGTAGAACTTGAAGACCTGCATCGCTGTTCTCTCTTCTCTCGGGGTTCGAGCTTGTCGAGACCTGATGGGAAGGACCCTCTCGAGTCCATTCAGCCTGACGACGGCTATGCCCGCACGACGCGCGGCCCGGCGGCCTCGATCTCGTCGGCCAGCTCCGGGTCGAGCCCGGTGTCCGTGACGAGCGTGTCGACGGCGCCGATGGGCGCCACGATCGCGAGGTCGGTGCGGCCCACCTTGGTGTGGTCGGCCAGGACGACGGTGCGCTGCGCAGCCGCCACGAGGGCCCGCTTGACGGCGGCCTCGGCGAGGTCGGGCGTGGTGAGCCCGTGCTCCACGGTGAGCCCGTTGGTGCCCAGGAACGCGACGTCGACGCGCACGTCGGCGAGCGCCCGCTCCGCCCACGTGCCGACGGCGGCGAGCGTGCGGCCGCGCAGCGTGCCGCCCACCAGGTGGAGGGTCACGTGGGGGCGCGAGGCGAGCACCATGGCGACGGGCAGCGCGTGCGTGACGACGGTGAGCTCGCGGTCGACGGGGAGCATCTCGGCCAGGCGGACCGTGGTGGTGCCGGCGTCGAGGATGACGGCGCCGCCGTCGGGCAGCTCCTCGAGCGCGGCCTTGGCGATCCGCTCCTTCTCGGCGACGAGCACGCCCTCCCGGTCGGCGACGGCGGGCTCGAAGCCGAGCCGCTCGACGGGGATGGCCCCGCCGTGGACGCGGCGCACGAGGCCGCGTCGCTCGAGCACCGTGAGGTCCCGGCGCACGGTCTCGGGCGTGACGTCGAGGTCGGCGGCGAGCCGCTGCACGTCGACCCGGCCGGCCGCGCGAGCGGTGGCGAGGATCTGCTGGTGTCGCTCCGTCGCGTACACGGTCCCTCCCGGTGGATGTCTGCTTGTCTGTTTCTACCCCCGTTTGTGTCCGTTGTCTAGCGTTTCGCAGAACTCCGGAAAAGTTCAGGGCCAAACGCGTGTCCGCTTGTGTCTGGATCGCCCCGGGAGCGGGCACCGTAGGCTCGGGCTCGTGATCCTGCTCGACCCGCCGGCGTGGCCTGCCCACGACACGCTGTGGTCCCACCTCGTGTCCGACACGTCCCTGCTCGAGCTGCGCGCGTTCGCCCGCGCGGCCGGGCTCCCGGACCGCGGGTTCGACCTCGACCACTACGACGCCCCCGCGCGCCGGTACGACGAGCTGGTCGCCGCCGGCGCGACCCCCGTGGACGGGCGCGCGCTCTCCCGCCGGCTCGCGACCTCGGGGCTCCGCGTCCCGGGCCACGAGCGCACCGCCGCCAAGCGCCCCGCCCTCGCTGCCCGCTGGGCCGCGCTCTGGGAGGTCGCCCCGGACGCCCGCCTGGCCGCCGTGGGCGACGACCTGGTCGCCCGGTGGGGCGAGCCGCACCGCGTCTACCACGGGCGGCTCCACCTGGTGGCGGCGCTCGACGCGCTGGACACGCTGCTCGGCGACGCCCCGGTCCCGTCCGCCGATGCCCGCGTCGCGCGGCTGGCGCTCTGGTTCCACGACGCGGTGCACGACGGCGCGGCGGGCCTCGACGAGGAGCGGTCCGCCGCGCTCGCCGCCGACCTGCTCGCGCCGCTCGCCGACCGGGTCACAACCCCGCTGACCAGCGCGGACGTCGCCGAGATCGTGCGGCTCGTGCTGCTCACGGCCGGCCACGACCCCGCCGAGGGCGACGCGCTGGGCGCGCTCGTGAGCGACGCCGACCTCGCCGTGCTCGGCGGAGCCCCCGCCCGGTACGGGCGCTACGTCCAGCAGGTGCGCGCCGAGTACGCCGACGTCCCGGACGACGCCTTCCGGACAGGCCGGGCGGCGGTGCTGGAGCAGCTGCTGGCCCTGCCGGTGCTGTTCCGGACCCCCGCCGGCCAGGCGCGCTGGGCGGCCCCGGCGGAGGCGAACCTGCGCGCCGAGCTGGCCGCGCTCGGGGGCGTCGCCGCATGAGAGCACCCCGTCGGAGCCTAGTCGTGGCGGCGGGCGTCCTCGTCCTCGCGCTCGCCGTCCCCGTGGCCTGGGTGCAGGGCGTGGGCCAGTCGCGCGCCCGCTCGCCGCAGGACGTGGGCCCGGTCGACGCGGTGATCGTGCTCGGGGCCGGGCTGCGCGCCGACGGGACGCCGTCGCCCTACCTGCGCCGGCGGCTGGCCATGGCCGCCGACCTGCACGAGCGCGGCGTCGCGTCGACCGTGATCCTGTCGGGCGACGCCCACGAGCGCGCCGACGGCTCCCCCTACGACGAGCCTGCCGCGATGCGCGACTGGATCGTCGCCCGGGGCGTCCCGGAGGAGGACCTGGTGCTCGACCACGAGGGCTTCGACACCACCGCCACGTGCCGGCGCGCCCACGACGTGTACGGCGTGCGGTCGGCCGTGATCGTCACGCAGGACTACCACCTGCGCCGGGCCCTGTTCAGCTGCGCGCGAGCGGGGCTCGACGCCGTGGGTGTGGGCGTCTCCGCCGCCTCCGTCAGGCCCGTGCAGTGGGCGTGGTGGCACGTGCGCGAGGTGCCCGCCTCGTGGAAGGCGGGAGCCCGCGAGCTGGTCGGGCTCTGACGGCTCAGCGCATGCGCAGGGCGCGCAGCGCGCGCATCCCGGCCGTCAGCGCCACCGACGCGCGGTGCCCACCCAGCGCGTAGAGCCGCTCGAGCGACAGCCCCGCCGACACGCCGCGCTGCGTGGCGATCGTCTGGTGCTCGCTGAGCGCCTCGACGATCTCCCGCCCGTGGCGGCGGCCCTGGCCCGAGGCCCCGAACCCGCCCAGGGGCGCCGCGACCGAGCCGAACGCGGCCGCGTACCCGTCGTTGACGTTCACCGTGCCGGCCCGCAGGCGCGCTGCGATGCGCTGCGCCCGCCGCACGTCGCGCGACCACACCGACGCGTTGAGCCCGTACTCGGAGTCGTTCATCACCGCGACGGCCTCCTCGTCCGAGTCGACCGTCCGCAGCGACACGACCGGCCCGAAGGTCTCCTCCCGGGCGCAGACGGCGTCGTCGGGCACGTCGGCCAGCACCGTCGGGGCGTAGAACCACGGGCCCACGTCGGCGCGGTGCACGGCCCCGGCGAGGGCGCGGGCGCCCTTCGCGATCGCGTCGTCGACGTGCGCCGTCACTCGCGCGAGCTGCGCGGGCGACACGAGCGACCCGACGTCCACGGACCAGTCCAGGGCCCCGCCGAGCTTCAACGTGCGGGCGCCCGCGACGAACCGCGGCACGAACTCGTCGGCGACGTCCCGGTGCACCAGCAGCCGCTCGACCGAGACGCACAGCTGCCCGGCGTTGCCGAAGCACGCGTGCAGCGCACCCGCCACGGCGGCGTCGACGTCGGCGTCGTCCGCGACGTAGAGGGCGTTCTTGCCGCCCAGCTCCAGCGTTGCCCCGATCAGCCGCCGCCCGGCCTGGGCGGCGACCAGCCGGCCCGTCGCGGTCGAGCCCGTGAAGGCGACATGGTCCACGGCGTCGACGAGCGCCTCGCCCGTCTGCGCCGCGCCCGTGACCACGAGGAACAGGTCGGCGGGCAGCCCGCACCTCTCCAGCAGCTCGGCCACCCACAGCGCCGTCAGCGACGTCTGCGGGTCGGGCTTCACCACCACGGCGTCGCCGGCCAGCAGCGCCGGGAACGCCTCGGACACGACCATCGCCAGCGGGTAGTTCCACGGGGAGATCACGCCGACCACGCCCACGGGGCGCAGGTGCACGGAAGCCCCGGTGAGCACGGGGAGCATGCCCCGCACGCGGCGCGGCGCGAGGTAGCCCGGCCCGGCGACGGCGAAGTGCCGCGCGACCTGCGAGGCGTACACGACCTCCTCGAACGCGTGCAGGCGCGCCTTGCCGCCCTCGAGCTGGATGAGGTCGAGAAGCTCGTCCTGCGCGTCGAGCACCGCGGAGGCGACGCGGAGCAGCACCCGGGCGCGCTCGCGCACCGGCACGGCGGCCCACCCGGGCTGGGCGGCGCGCCCGCGCGCCACGGCGGCGGCGACGTCGTCGGGCGACGACAGCGGCAGCGAGACCAGCGGGGCGCCGGTGAACGGGGCGACCGCGCGGTGCTCGCCCGCGTGGTGCGACGTGACGACGCGTGCGAGCAGGGGCGCCACGACGTCGGGCTCGAGTGCGTAGGTGCTGGCAGGGTGCTCAGGATCGACGAGCAGGGCTTCGTGGAGGGCGTCGTCGCCGTCGCGCGCAATGGCCATGCGATTCACCCTACACACGCCGTCTGACACCTCCCCGAGCCTGTCAACAGGCCCGGGGAGGGCGGTGGTCAGTGCGGCTGGTACGGCGAGACGACCACCTCGACGCGCTGGAACTCCTTGAGGTCGGAGTAGCCCGTCGTGGCCATCGCGCGCTTGAGCGCGCCCACCAGGTTGAGCGTGCCGTCGGCCTGGCGGCCCGGCCCGAAGAGGATCTCCTGCAGCGTGCCGGCGGTGCCGACCTCGACGCGCTCGCCGCGGGGCAGCACGGAGTGGTGCGCCTCGGGGCCCCAGTGCCAGCCGTGGCCCGGGGCCTCCTGCGCGCGGGCCAGGGCGGCGCCCAGCATCACGGCGTCGGCGCCGCACGCGACGGCCTTGACGATGTCGCCCGAGCGGCCGACGCCGCCGTCGGCGATGACGTGCACGTAGCGGCCGCCCGACTCGTCGAGGTAGTCGCGGCGCGCCGCGGCGACGTCGGACACGGCCGTGGCCATCGGGGCGTGGATGCCCAGCGACACGCGCGTGGTGTGCGCCGCTCCCCCGCCGAACCCGACGAGCACGCCGGCGGCGCCGGTGCGCATGAGGTGCAGCGCGGCGGTGTAGGTGGACGCCCCGCCGACGACGACGGGCACGTCGAGCTCGTAGATGAAGCGCTTGAGGTTGAGCGGCTCGGCGTTGCCCGACACGTGCTCGGCCGACACGGTGGTGCCGCGGATGACGAACAGGTCGACGCCGGCGTCGACCACCGTCTTGTAGTGCTCCTGCGTGCGCTGCGGGCTGAGCGCGCCGGCCACGGTGACGCCGGCCGCGCGCACCTCCTTGAGGCGCTGCGTGATGAGCTCGGCCTTGATGGGCTCGGCGTAGATCTCCTGCATGCGCTGCGTCGCAGCCTCGGCCGGCAGCTGCGCGATCTCGGCCAGCAGCGGCTCGGGCGACTCGTAACGCGTCCACAGGCCCTCGAGGTCGAGGACGCCGAGGCCGCCCATGCGCCCGAACGCGATCGCGGTCTCGGGGCTCATGACGGAGTCCATCGGCGCGGCCATGATCGGCAGCTCGAAGTGGTAGGCGTCGATCTGCCAGCCGACCGAGACGTCCTTCGGGTCACGCGTGCGGCGGGAGGGCACGACGGCGATGTCGTCGAAGGAGTACGCGCGGCGCCCGCGCTTGCCGCGCCCGATCTCGATCTCGTTGCTCACCGGGCCAGCCTACCGGCGGTGCAGATGAGCGTCGTTGTCAGTGGCCGATGGCATGGTCTGCACCAGAGCAGCACGCGACGACGAAGGAGGGCGACCATGGACGAGCAGTCGTACGACGCGTTCGGCGCCGGATGGGCGCAGGGCCCGCTGGTGGGTTTCGACACGGAGACCACCGGGGTCGACGTCGCGCACGACCGCATCGTGACCGCAGCCGTGGTGCTGCGGGTGCCCGGCGTGAGCACCGAGGTGCGCACCTGGTTGATCGACCCGGGCGTCGAGATCCCGGCCGAGGCCGCGGCGATCCACGGCATCAGCACCGAGCACGCCCGCGCCCACGGCGCGGAACCCGCGGCCGCGCTGGAGTCGATCGCGTCGACGCTCGCCGCCCACCTGCACGAGGGCGTGCCGCTGGTGGCCTACAACGCCGCGTTCGACCTGTCGCTGCTCGACGCCGAGCTGGTGCGCCACGGCCTGCCCACGCTCCCCCAGCGCCTCGGCCGCCCGGTGGCGCCCGTGCTGGACCCGCTGGTCATCGACCGCTGGCAGGACCGCTACCGCCCCGGCAAGCGGCGCCTCGGCGACCTGGTGGTGCACTACGGCGTGCAGGCCACGGACGACCTGCACGCCGCCGACGTCGACGTCCTCGCGACGCTCGACGTGCTCGGCGCGCTGGTGCACCACTTCCCCGTGCTGGCCACCCTCAGCCTGGAGCGGCTGCACGAGGCGCAGGTGGGCGCCCACCACGCGTGGGCGCGCAACTTCAACGAGTGGCGCGAGAGCCAGGGCTACGACGGCCCTGGCGCCTCGACCACCTGGCCCGTGACCGTCGGTCAGAACCCGGAGTAGTTCGGCGCCTCGACCGTCATCTGCACGTCGTGCGGGTGGCTCTCGGTGAGCGACGCCGACGTGATGCGCACGAACCGGCCCTTGGCCTGGAGCTCAGGGATGGTCTGCGCACCGACGTAGAACATCGTCTGGTGCAGGCCGCCCACGAGCTGGTGCGCCACGGTGTTCAGGGAGCCCTTGAACGGCACCTGGCCCTCGACGCCCTCGGGCACGATGAGCGAGTCGTCGGCCACCTCTGCCTGGAAGTAGCGGTCCTTCGAGTAGGACTTCTTGCCGCGCGACGACATGGCGCCGATGGAGCCCATGCCGCGGTACGCCTTGAACTGCTTCCCGTTGACCAGGATCGTGTCGCCCGGCGCCTCCTCGGTGCCGGCGAGCATCGAGCCCAGCATGACGGTCTCGGCGCCGGCCACGATGGCCTTGCCGATCTCGCCCGAGTGGCGCATGCCGCCGTCGGCGATGACGGGCACGCCCGCGGGGCGGGCGGCGAGCGACGCCTCGTAGACCGCGGTGACCTGGGGCACGCCCACGCCGGTGACGATGCGGGTGGTGCAGATGGAGCCCGGGCCGACGCCGACCTTGATGGCGTCCGCGCCGGCGTCGACGAACGACTGCGCGCCCTCGCGGGTGGCGACGTTGCCGCCGATCACCTGGACGTCGCGCGTGGCGGGGTCCTTCTTGAGACGCTCGACCATCTCGATGAGCATGCGCACGTTGCCGTGGGCGGTGTCGGCCACCAGCACGTCGACGCCGGCGTCGATGAGCGTGGTCGCACGGGTCCACGCGTCGCCGTAGTAGCCGATCGCGGCGGCGACCAGCAGGCGGCCCTGGCCGTCCTTCGAGGCGTTGGGGAACTGCTCGGACTTGACGAAGTCCTTGACGGTGATGAGCCCGGTGAGGTGTCCCTCCGCGTCGACCAGCGGGAGGCGCTCGAGCTTGTGCTTGCGCAGCAGCATGGTGGCCTCGTCGCGCGTGATCCCGGCGGGGCCGGTGATGAGCGGCGCGGGCGTCATGACCTGCTCGACGGTGGTGGTGGCCCACTCCGCGACGGGCGTGAAGCGCAGGTCGCGGTTGGTGACGATGCCGACCAGGTGGCCGGTGCCGTCCAGGACGGGGAACCCGGAGATGCGGAACTCGCCGGCCAGCTTGTCGAGCTCCTCGAGCGTGGCCTGCGGGTGGATGGTCACCGGGTTGTCGATGATGCCGGTCTGCGTCCGCTTCACGAGGTCCACCTGACGGGCCTGGTCCTCGATCGACAGGTTGCGGTGCAGCACGCCGATGCCGCCCTGGCGTGCCATCGCGATCGCCATGCGCGCCTCGGTGACGGTGTCCATCGCGGCCGAGACCAGCGGCACCCGGAGCGAGATCTCGCGGGTCAGGCGCGACGTGGTGTCGATGTCCGAGGGGGCGAGGTCGGAGTAGCCCGGCAGGAGCAGCACGTCGTCGTACGTGAGCCCGAGGTTCGCGAAGGGGTCGTGCGGGGTCGAGTCCGTCATGACCGAAGTCTACGGGCGCGCGACGCACGCCGGCCGGGCGCGGCCGAGGCATCCGTCACGTCGCGTCCGGCAGCGATCGGCGTCATCCGACGACGGCGAGCACCTCGTGCAGCAGCCCGGTGAACGAGCGCACGCGCTGCACCGTGGAGGCCAGCGGCAGGTCGACCGCGGAGTCGTCGCGCCGCACGCCCACGAAGATCGGCAGGCTGGCGAACGCGTCGTGCACGGCGTGCACCACGCCGAGGTCGGGGCGAGCGAGCGTCGTGGCCAGCACGAGCGCCGCCGGCCGCACCATGGTGACCAGCTCGACCGCGCGGTGGGTGCTGGCCGGCCCCGTGACGATGCGGGCCGTGGCCCCCTTGGCGAACAGCGCCGCGGCGAGGGCGTGCGCGGCCAGGGGCACCACCTCGTCGGGCGCGGCGAAGATCAGCACGATCTTGCGCATGCGGCTCGGGTGGTTGGCGGGCGGGTTGCCGGCGTTGACCATCGCCTGTTCGAACGCCTGCGTGAAGTCGCGCAGCGCGCGGAGGGCCGCCGTCGCGAGCACCAGTTCCGGCACCTCGCCGGGGGTGCCCAGCACGGTGCGCTGCGCGATGCGCAGCCAGGCGGGCTCGACGAGCTGGGTCCACCAGGCGGCAGGGTCGCCCTGCGCGCCGATACGCAGCAGGGCGTCGCAGCCGGCCTGGTCGTAGGCGAGCGCGGCGTCGATGACGGCGGCCACGCGGGCGGACACGGTGGACGGCGCGGCGCCGGGCAGGGAGGTCGCGTCTGCGCCGCGCGCGCCCTCGCCGCCGCCGGGCAGCGCGCGCAGGTGGCCGCGCGCCGAGCGGGGTGCGTGCGCCCCGGCGTCGGGCGCCGGCACGGCCGGCGTGGCCTGCGAGCCCACCTCGGGCCCGACGTCGAGCGCCTCGACCTCGGTCTCGAGCGCGGCGCGGGCGGCGTCCACGGGGGCGACGCCCTCGATCGTCAGCCGGCGCATCACCATGAGCCGGGCCACGTCCTCGGGCGTGTACCGGCGGTGCGAGCCTGCGGTGCGGCCGGACGGGCCGAGGCCGTAGCGGCGGTCCCACGTCCGTAGCGTCGCCGGGGCGACCCCCAGCCGACGGGCCACCGCAGCGACGGCGAGCCCAGGACTCGGCGTGCTGGGCCTGCCGGACGAGGCAGGCCGGGAGGACGTCATGGCTCGATTGTGCCGACGGCCCCCGGGTGCTGCCACCGCGCCACGGCGGTTGGCGCGATTCGTCCTCGCTGGATTGCCGAAACTTGGTCGGACAACTGGTCAACCGTCCAAGAACTTACCCAGCAACGCACCAGGTCCCGACTTCGGGAACACCCTTGAACAACTTCTGCACAACTTGTAGGTTGGCCGACATGACGGAGATCTCGAGGCTGCCCGGCCCGGTGATGGAGCTGTGGGAGTGGCAGTACCAGGGTGCCTGCAGGGACGCAGACGACACTCTCTTCTTTCACCCCGAGGGCGAGCGGGGCTCCACCCGCCGCCGCCGCGCAGAGGCCGCCAAGGCCATCTGCCACACCTGCCCCGTGATGCTGCAGTGCCGCGAGCAGTCGCTCCGCGTGCGCGAGCCGTACGGCGTCTGGGGCGGGCTTTCCGAGGACGAACGCGCGGCCATCCTGGCGAGGAAGGCCGTCTGACCAGCAGGTTCCAGGCACGACGAAGCCCCCGCACCAAGGACGGTACGGGGGCTTCGTGCGTCAGCGTGGGGCTGGGTCAGCCCACGACGACGGCGAGGACGTCGCGCGCGGAGAGCACCAGGTACTCCTCACCCGCGTACTTGACCTCGGTGCCGCCGTACTTGCTGTAGATGACCTTGTCGCCGACCTTGACGTCGACCGGGATGCGGTTGCCGTTGTCGTCGTAACGACCCTCGCCCACCGCCAGGACCTCGCCCTCCTGGGGCTTCTCCTTGGCGGTGTCCGGGATGACCAGGCCGGAAGCGGTCGTGGTCTCGGCCTCGATGGCCTTGACGACGATCCGGTCCTCGAGCGGCTTGATGGGGACCGACACGTCGGACCTCCTCTTTCGCTGTGATGCGTACTGGACTGGGAGCGCCGTCGCGCTGGCCGTCGTCGCGGGTGCCGGCACAGCGCGGGTGCGCTGCCGCCCAATGTAGGAGCGCATTTAGCACTCTGACAAGTCGAGTGCCAAAGCCGGGCCTTCTGTGCTGCTAGGACGCCGCCCCGGTTCGCTCCGGGCGTACCGGCAGGCACGCCGCGACCAGCGCGCACACGGCCGCCGGCACCATCCAGAGCCCGATGGTGAACCCGGCCAGGAGGCAGAACACCCACAGCACCGCCGCCGACACGATCGAGGTCACCTGCCACGCCTTCCCCCGCCACGGCAGCGGGAGCGCGGCGAGCAGCAGCGGCAGCACCAGCGGCAGGACGGCGGCCGGCCCGTTGACGGCGAACAGCGTGGCGTTCGAGTCGACCGTGGTCGTCGTCCCGTCGGACATCGCCGTGCTCGAGCCCGCGTAGACGGGGATGGTCGCGAGCAGCGCGCCCGCCACCAGGACGAGCGCGACGGCGGCGAGCTGCCACCAGCGCTTCGGAGCGAGCCAGGGATCGGTCGAGGGCGCGGCGACCGGCGGCACGGCAGCTTCCATGGGGACACCGCACACCTGCGGGTTCGTCCACGCCACCGGAACGCGGCGGAGGGCCGGGCAGCGGGTGCCCGGCCCTCCGTCGTGCACGCCCGGCCGCTCAGCCCGCGGCGGCGGGAGCGTCCGGGTCCACCGGTGCCAGGTGCATCGCGAGCACGTTGTCACCGGTCACCGTGAGCGCCAGCCGGCCGATCGCCTGGGTGCCGTTCCCGATGTTGAGCCGCAGGTCGGTGCCGCCGTTCTCCCTGCTCGCCAGGTGCGCGCCGGGCAGGGGGATCACCGCCGTCTTCCACGTGTCGGTGTTGGTGTCGGTGATGCGCACCGAGTCCTTGTACGCCGCGTCGGTCGCGTCGTACTGGATGTCCCACGACCCGGTGCCGTGGTCGAAGTACCGCACGTACGCCGTCGCGTCGTAGGTGCCCCCCGGCACCAGCGTGTTGTCGACGTTGAAGTACATGTAGAACGACCCCGTGCCCGTCGTGGTCCGGGCCGGCAGGCCGCCGGCCGTGGTCGCCGTGGTGTGGCCGTCGCCCTCCTCGCGGACCGTGAGGCCCTTCGGGGAGTCGGGGTCGCCCAGGTCGTCGGCCACGACCGCGGTGTGGTCGGCCTCCTGCACGGTGAGGTTCAGGACGTTCGGCGGCGTGAGCACCTTGCCGCCCGGCCCCCGGTAGGTGAACGTCACCGGGTAGTAGCCGGACGGGGCGTCCCCGCCCACCGCCACGACGACCGGCTGGGTCGCCTTCCCGTCGGCGGTCACGTGCACCGTGCCCGACGACGGCGTCACCGTGAACCCGTCAGGCGCGGACGCCGTCCAGCTGAGCTCCGTCGGGTGGATGCCGGTGCCCTGCCCGCCGACGTCGACCGTGAGCGAGTCGCCCGCGGTGACCACCTTCTGGCCCTGCTGCGCCGACGGCGACAGCAGCCCGATCGCGGAGTCCTGGCCCGTCCGGTACGACGGCGGGGCCGACTTCGCCGAGGTCGCCCACGTGGTGTCGGGCGTGGCCTGGAGGTCGACGTCGAGCGTGCCGCCCTCGGTGGCGAACGACTCGGGCAGGGCGGTGCTGTCGTGCTTCTGCCCGTCCAGGCGCACGCCGCTGACGTACGGGGTGGACTCGCTGGCCGCCGGCGCGTTCACCCGGATGGCCTTGCCGCCGCCCAGGTGCACCACCGACCGCGGGAACAGGGGGCTGGCGAGCGCGAGCGTCGTGGTGCCCGGCGTGACCGGGTACATGCCGAGCGCCGCCCAGACGTACCACGACGACATGGCGCCGAGGTCGTCGTTGCCGGGCAGGCCGTCGGGGTCGGGGGCGTAGGACGCCTGCTCGATCGCGCGCACGGTCGCCTGCGTCTTCCACGGCTGGCCCACGTAGTCGTAGACCCAGGGCGCCGCGATGTCGGCCTCGTTGCCGGCCCAGTGGAACGGCGTGTTGGGGCCGGCGTTGAACTGCGAGAAGTACTGGTCGAGGCGCGGGACGGCCACCTCGGGGCCGCCCATCGCGGCGACCAGCCCGCCCAGGTTCTGCGGCACCAGCCAGTTGTAGTCGGCGGCGTTGCCCTCGTCGTAGCCGTCCTGGCCGAACGAGTTCGCGGGCGGCGTCACGAACGCCGGGCCGTCCGGGAACGCGCCGGACGCGTCGCGCGGCTGCAGGTAGCCGGTCACGGGGTTGAGCACGTTCTGCCAGCTCTGGCTTCGCTGCTGGTACTGGCCCGCGACGTCCTTCTGCCCGGCGGCGCCCGCCAGGCGGCTGATCGCGAAGTCGTCGATCGACCACTCGAGCGTCTCCGACACGCCCTGCTTCCCGTGGGTGCCCTGCGAGCACGCGTCGTTGGGGGCGTACCCGAGCTGCACGTACTCCTCGACGCACTGGCGCTCCTGGAAGCCCCAGCCCAGCTCCTTCGACTGCGTGGCGCCCTTGAGCATGATCGGCAGGGCGGCCGCCACGTCGGCGCTGCGGCCGCCGAACGCGTACAGGTTCGCGAACAGGGGCACGCCGGAGTCGCCGTTCATCGTGCCGGTCGCGCTCTCGTTGGCGATCGGCCAGCGCGGCCACCAGTCGTCGTACTGCTGCGCGTCACGCAGCAGCGAGTTGGCCATGTCGCCGGCCCGGTCGGGGAAGAGCATCGCCTGGAGCGGCGCGAGCGCCCGGTAGGTGTCCCAGTCCGAGAACGTCGCGTACTGGGTCTGCCCCGCGGGCACCTGGTGCACCTGGTCGTCGAACCCGATGTACCGGCCGTCGACGTCGTTGAACTCCGTGGGGAACTGCAGCGAGTGGTAGAGGCCGGTGTAGAAGGTGGTGAGGTCGGCGTCGGTGCCGCCACCCACCTCGACCTTGCGCAGCGCGTCGCGCCACTGCGCGCGCGTGGACGCGACCAGGGCGGGGACGTCGAACCCGGGCACCTCGGCGGCGGCGTTGGCGGCAGCGCCGTCCTCGCTCACGTACGACAGGCCCACCTTCGCGGTCACCGACGTGCCGGCGCTCGTGTCGAAGGCCAGCTCCGCGCCCGTCCCTGCGCCCGTGGCGCTGGTGGAGCCAGGCGTGACCGTCTTGCCCGCCCACGTGCTCGACGCCGAGAACGGGCGGTCGAACACGACGTCGAAGTGGATCACGTAGGACCCGGCGCCGCACAGGCCGTTCGTGGTGGCGGTGCCGCGCAGCTCGCGGTCGCCGACGACGTCGACCGTCGCCGTCTTGATGCCGGAGTGGGACGTGCCCGACTTGACGAGCAGGCGGGCGTCGCTGCCGGCCGGGTAGTCGAACTTCAGCAGGCCCGTGCGGCTGGCCGCCGCGAGCGAGACGCCGATGCCCGACCCGAGCGTCACCTGGTACGACCCGAGGCTCGCGTGCTCGGCGTCGTGCGAGAACGTCGCCGTGGCGTTGGCCGGGTCGGCGACGTCGCCGACGACGGGCAGGAACGGCAGCTCGCCGAACGACGAGCACCCGGTCGAGGCGTGCGTGAGCGAGAAGCCGGTGAGCGTCGACGACGAGTACGAGTAGCCCTCCCCGTTGCCCTGGGTGTCGGGGCTGAGCTGGATCATCCCGAACGGCGTGTCGACGCCCGGGAAGTCGTTGACGTCGCCGACGTTCTCGCCGCCGTTGCCGGTGCCGATCATCGGGTCGACGTACGCGGTCGGGTCGGCGACCAGCGGTGGCCCGGCGGCAGGGCCGGCCGCCGCGCCCGCGGGGCCCGCCGTGCCCACGAGGGCGACGGCGGCCGCCGCCGCGGTGAGCGCGGCCGCCATGGGCGTGACGGTGCGGTATCTCTCGAGCCAGGGACTGCTCATGGTGCGTTCCTCCGGAGCGATGTGACAACGTTGTCATCATCCAGCCTGACCCACATGGTTCGCCGAGTCAACATCCGGACGGCACTTCGGGGCCCGAACCGAGGTCGCGTCCGGACGGCAGGTGGCGTCCGGGCCTCCCGGAACGGCACGATGTCCCCCGATGGACACCAGGACGATCATCTCGAAGGCCCGGCTCTGGGCGGACTACTACGCGCAGGTGCAGGCGCAGCGCTCGCTCGTGCGCATGGACGCCGAGCGCGCGCTCGACGTGCTCAAGGCCGCGCTCGTCAGCGTGCGCATCGACGGCAAGGTCGCCTGGCAGGTGCTGCCGCTGAGCGCCGACGACGTCGCCGCGCTCACCGCCGTCTCGCACGTCGTCACGCTCCCCCCGGTGAGCAAGGACGACGAGGAGGCGATCGCCCAGCTCGGCGACGCCGTCCCCGAGGCGCTCGCCGACGTCGACGCCGTCGCCGGCGCCCGTCGCATGCTGGCCACGGCGGCCGCGAAGGCGGACGCCGAGGAGGCGACCGAGTTCCTCACCGAGTACGTGGAGTGGGGCGAGGAGTCCGGGCTGCTCGCCACGGTCAAGCGCATGGAGCCGGGCAGCGCCCCGGCGGGCCTGACTGTGACGGACGCGCTGTCGCCGCAGGTGGGCCTGGCCGCGATCTGGCGCAAGCTCGGCAAGGCCGAGCTGGTCGAGGCGCCCGCCGCGCCCGCTGCCGCCCAGCCCGACGCCGCCCCGGACGTCGCCGCCCTGCGCGCCGCGATCGCCGAGCGCCGGTCCACGCACCTCGCCGTCTTCTCGACCGACCCGTGGAAGGCCGCCAACCTCCTGGCGACGCTGCACGCGTGACGGGCGCCGCGGCGGGCCGCCCCGTCTGAGACGATGCGCGGGTGGACCCCGCGACCCTCAGCAAGCTGCTCAGCCCCGAGGGCTGGGCGCTGCTCGCCGCGCTGCCCCCGTACGACGAGAAGCGCGCGATGGCGCTGGCCATGCGGCTGCGCGACGAGGGCGTCGACCCCGACCTCGCCTCCGGCGCGCTGACCCAGAGCCGGCTGCGGGCCAAGGCCCGCGCCAAGCTGGGCGACTTCGCCGACGGCATGCTGTTCACGCCCGACGGCGTCGAGCAGGCCACCCGCCTGGTGGTCGCCGCGCTGCACGCCCGCCGGTACCTGGAGGCGGGCGTCACCAAGGTGGCCGACCTGACCAGCGGCATCGGTGCCGACGCGCTGGCCTTCGCCGGCGTGGGGCTGCAGGTGCTGGCCACCGACATCGACGAGGTCACCGCGGCGATCGCCACCGTCAACCTGCGCCACTTCCCGGAGGCGGAGGTGCGCCACACCGACGGCCTGACGCTCGACCTCGAGGCCGACGGCGTCGACGGCGTCTACGCCGACCCGGCCCGCCGCACCCGGGGCGGGCAGCGGATCTTCGACCCGCGCGCGTACGCACCGCCGCTCGACGCGGTCTGGGCGCTGCGCGACCGCGTGCCCGCCGTCGGCATCAAGGTGGGCCCCGGCATCCCCCACCAGGGCCTGCCCGCCGACGCCGAGACGCAGTGGGTGTCGGTCGACGGCGACGTCGTCGAGGCCGGGCTCTGGTTCGGGCCGCTGGCCCCGGAGGGCCCCGGCCGCTCGGCGCTGGTCCTGCACACCACCGGCGGCACCACCCGCTCGCGGACGCTGCGCAGCGCCGTGCCCGTGGGCGCGCACGCGGCCGGCCCGG
Source organism: Promicromonosporaceae bacterium (assembly GCA_009783295.1). Lineage (GTDB taxonomy): Bacteria > Actinomycetota > Actinomycetes > Actinomycetales > Cellulomonadaceae > Xylanimonas. The sequence goes on along the minus strand of WRHK01000016.1, from coordinate 4,044 downwards.
CCTACGACGAGGCTCCCCCGGTGGGCGCCCCGGGCGCGTACCTCTACGAGCCCGACGGCGCCGTCATCCGCGCCGGCCTGGTGGGCCAGGCGGTCACCGAGCTGGGCGGCCGCCTGCTCGACCCGACCATCGCGTACGTGACCACGGACGCCCCGGCGCCCGCCACGTCCGTGGGCGCGGGCTCGATCGAGGCGCCGATCGCCACGGGGTACCGCGTGCTCCACGTGATGCCGTTCGGCGTCAAGCGCCTCAAGGCGTACCTGCGCGAGCGCGCGGTGGGCCGCGTGACCATCAAGAAGCGGGGCACGGCCGTGACGCCGGAGGCGCTGCGGGCGCAGCTGTCGCTCAAGGGTCCGGCCGAGGCGACGCTGGTGCTCACGCGGGTCTCGGGCACCCAGCAGGTGCTCGTCGTGGAGCCGCTGCCGCGCTGATCAGCGCCCTGGTCTCGGCAGACGCGGCCCGGCATGGAAGCATGACGGGCATGGTTGTCGAGTTCGCCGCCTCGGAGCGGTCGACCGTGGGGCTCGAGTGGGAGCTCGCCCTGGTCGACGCCGACTCCGGCGACATGCGCCAGGCCGGCCCGGCCGTCGTCGCGGCGCTGTCGCCCGACGAGACACCCCACCCGAACGTGCACCCCGAGTTCCTTCGCAACACCGTCGAGGTGGTCTCCGGCGTCGCCGGGACCGTCGGGGACGCCGGCCGCGACCTGGTCCGCACGATCGACGAGGTGCGGGCCCTGACCGACCCCATGCGGGTCGAGCTCGTGTGCGCCGGCACCCATCCGTTCTCCCACTGGTCCACGCAGAAGGTCACCGACAAGGAGCGGTACCACACCGTGATCGACCGGGCGCAGATGTGGGGCCGGCAGATGCTCATCTACGGGCTGCACGTCCACGTCGGCGTCGAGGACCGCGCCAAGGTGCTGCCGATCGTCCGGTCGCTGCTCGTGTACTACCCGCACCTGCTGGCGCTGTCGGCGTCGTCGCCGTTCTTCGACGGGCGCGACACGGGGTACGCGTCGATGCGAGCGCTGCTCTTCCAGCAGTTGCCCACGGCCGGGCTGCCCTACCAGTTCGAGACCTGGGAGGAGCTCGAGCGGTACGTCGACGACATGCTGCACACCGGCGTCATCGACGTGTTCAACGACGTGCGCTGGGACGTGCGGCCGGCGCCGCGGTTCGGCACGGTCGAGGTGCGGGTGTGCGACGGACTGTCCAACATCACCGAGCTCCTGTCGCTCGCCGCCCTGACGCACTGCCTGGTCGAGCACCTGTCCACCCTCATCGACCAGGGCCGGCCGCTGCCGACGATGCCGCAGTGGTTCGTGCAGGAGAACAAGTGGCGGGCCGCCCGGTACGGCATGGACGCGATCATCATCCTGGACGACGCCGGGAACGAGGAGCTCGTCGCCGACGCGACCCGGCGCCTGGTCGCCGAGCTCGAGCCCGTGGCCGAGCGGCTCGGCTGCGTCACCGAGCTCGCCGGGGTGCTCGACATCCTCGACCACGGCGCCTCCTACCAGCGGCAGCGCACCGTCGCGGCGGCGCACGGCGGCGGCCACGACGGCCTCGAGGCCGTCGTGGGCCACCTCGTCGCCGAGATGCGCTCCGGCCACCCCCTCCCCCCTACCTGATCGGAGCTCGCGTGCACCGTCTGTTGGTCGACCAGAAGCTGTGGTCGCTCCGGGAACAGTTCACCGTCGCCGACGAGCACGGCGGCGCCGTCTACACGGTCGAGGGGAGCCTGTTCCAGATCCCCAAGCAGTTCACCATCAGCGACGTCGCCGGCCGCCCGCGCGCCCGCGTGTGGAAGAAGCCGCTGTCCTGGCTGCCGCAGTTCACGGTCGAGGTCGAGGGCGTCCCCGTGGCCACCATCACCAAGGAGCTCGCGTTCCGGCCGCGCTACCGCATCGACGGGCCGGGCATCGCCGTCGTCGGCGACCTGTGGAACATGAGCTTCGAGCTGCTCAAGGACGGCGCGCCCATCGGGCGCGTCGACAAGAAGTGGTCCCTGCGCGACCAGTACGCCATCGAGATCGACGACCCCCAGGACGAGCTCGTCGTGCTCGGGATCGTGCTCGCGATCGACACCGTGAAGCGCACGGAGTCGGCGGCGGCGAGCTCCTAGACAGAGACGGTCGTGAGCGACATCGAGGAGTCCACCCCGATGTCGAGCGACGACGGCGCCACGCCCGCGCGCACCACGGCGGAGCCCAGCGCCGCGATCATCGCGCCGTTGTCCGTGCAGTAGCGCACCGGCGGGATGCGCAGCTCGATGCCGGCCTCCTCGCAGCGCTGCGCCGCCTTCTCGCGCAGCTGGCTGTTGGCGCTGAACCCGCCGCCGATCACCAGGGTGTCGACGTCGTGCGTGCGGCACGCGGCGATGGTCTTGGCGGTCAGCACGTCGACGACGGCCTCCGCGAACGACGCCGCGACGTCCTCCAGGGGCAGGGGCCGGCCGGCGTCCTGCTCGGCCTCGACCCACCGGGCGACCGCCGTCTTGAGGCCGCTGAACGAGAAGTCGTAGGCGTGCGCGGCCTGGTCCTTGGCGGCCGTGAGGCCGCGGGGGAAGCGGATCGCGTCCGGGTCGCCCTGGCGGGCGAGTCGGTCGACGTGCGGGCCGCCGGGGTAGGGCAGGCCCAGCAGGCGGCCCACCTTGTCGAACGCCTCGCCGGCGGCGTCGTCGAGCGTGGAGCCGAGCTCGGTGACGGCGGTGGCGACGTCGTCGATGAGCAGCAGCGAGCTGTGGCCGCCCGACACCACGAGGGCCATGGTGCGGTCGGGAAACCGGCCGTGCACCAGCTGGTCCACGCACGCGTGGCCGATGACGTGGTTGACGCCGTACAGCGGCTTGCCCAGGCCGATCGCCAGGGCCTTGGCGGCCGAGGCGCCGATGGTGAGCGGTCCCACGAGGCCCGGCCCGGCGGTGACGGCGATCGCGTCCACCTCGGACAGGTCGACGTCGGCCTCGCCGAGCGCCTGCTGGATGGTGGGGACCATCGACTCGAGGTGGGCGCGGCTGGCCACCTCGGGGATGATGCCGCCGTAGCGCGCGTGCTCGTCCATGGAGCTCGCGGTGGCGTCGACGAGCAGCTCGTCGCCGCGCACCAGCGCGACGCCCGTCTCGTCGCACGAGGTCTCGATTCCGAGGACGAGGGGGTCTGACGCGGCCATGGGCGCCATCCTCCCACCTGCCCGGCGCCCCCGAGGGCCGGCGTCGTCGCAGGTGGGCACGCCGGGAATACGCTTGTGAAGGACGTCACGGTTGAAAGCGGAATCACCTGGCGCGTGTCGCGCGTTCCGCTGGCATGACCGACACGCTGAGCACCACCGTCGCCCTCGCCATCGACGAGGACGCTGCCGACCTGCTGTTCCGCAACGCTCGCACCACCTACGAGTGGTCCGACGCCCCGGTGACCGACGAGGAGATCGAGGCCGCCTGGGACCTCGCGAAGTTCGGGCCCACGGCCATGAACACCCTCCCGCTGCGCCTCGCCGTGGTCCGCTCCGCCGAGGCCAAGGCTCGCCTCGTCGAGCTCATGCCCGACGGCAACAAGCCCAAGGTCGAGGCCGCGCCCGCGACCCTCGTGCTCGCGTACGACCCCAACTTCCACGAGCACATGGACACGCTGTTCCCGCACGCCCCCGGCATCAAGGAGCAGTTCGCTCCCGCCGACGAGATGCGCCACACCATGGCCCGCTTCAACGCCCTCATCCAGACCGGCTACCTGATCACCGGCCTGCGCGCCGCCGGCCTGGCCGCCGGCCCGATGCACGCCGCGGACTACGCGGGCATCGACGCCACGTTCTTCGGCGAGTCGGGCTTCAAGTCCTTCCTCGTGGTCAACATCGGTCACGCGGAGGGCGAGGGTACTGCCTACCCGCGCGCGCCCCGCTTCGACCTCGAGGAGATCGCGGCGACGCACTGACCCTGCGCGCCCCGCGAGATAGAGCCCGGCCCCCCGCGGTAGAGCGATCCCCCTTCTCGCGGGGCCGGGGGCCCTTTCCCCGTCTTGGGGGGCCGGCGCCCCGGGGCACCCGGGGG
>WRHK01000015.1 GCA_009783295.1 Promicromonosporaceae bacterium | reverse complement strand
GGGCGGGGGGGGGGGTGGGCGGGGCCGGCGACCGCCCCCGCGGCCGGGGCCAGCCCCGCCGACGCCGCGGCCGCGAGGGCTCGCGACCCGGGCAGCCCCAGCATCACGAGCGTCGGGTCGACGGCGGCCACGGCGGCGGCGACGTCGTCTGCCACCCGGTCGTCCACCTGGGCCGTGTTGTAGAGCGCGCCGTGCGGCTTCACATACGTGACGGTGGTTCCCTCGGCCGCGGCGAGGGCCCGCAGGGCCCCCACCTGGTAGATCACATCCGCCTGGAGCTCCTCGCTGGGCACGTCCATGGCCCGCCGCCCGAACCCCGCCAGGTCGCGGTAGCCGGGGTGCGCGCCGACGGCGACGCCGCGTCGCGCCGCCTCGCGGAGGGTCCGGCGGATGCCCGCGGGGTCCCCCGCGTGGAACCCGCACGCGACGTTCGCGCTCGAGACGACGTCGAGCATCGCGGCGTCGTCGCCGAGGGTCCAGCGGCCGAAGCCCTCGCCGAGGTCGGCGTTGAGGTCCACCCAGGTCATGACGCCAGTCTGCCGCGCGGCGACCGCCCCGAAGCAGTTCGGCGCCACGGGCGTGACCTGGGCGCACGGCGCAGGCGACGATGAACAGCGAGTGAAATCGGTCGGTCAGCGTTGGCGCCCGTACCGCCGGCGGCCCATTGTGGGATCGTGGCGGGCGTCACTCTGACGTCGCCCGGGTGTGCAAGGATGCGCGAGCACTGGGCACGCCCGTACGGAAGGTCTGTTTCTGTGAGTGCAGCGCGTGACGACGAGAGGACGACGTCTTCCCTGGTCCGGGGGCGTCGCACGTGGGTGCGCCGTACCCTCGCAGCCGCCGCCGCGGGCGTGCTGGGCATCGGGGTGCTGACCACCGCCGCAGCGTCGGGGATCCGCAGCGCCGAGCAGCCTCCCGCCTTCGCGGCTCCGGCCGCGCCGGCCCCCATCTCGGTGGGGCGCATCGGCGCGGTCGCCTCGACGCAGCCCGTCACCGTCGACCAGGTGCTGACGCTCCTCGGGCACGCCGAGCTCGCCGCCCACGCCGGCGGCCGCGTCACGACGCCCGCGATCCAGCAGGCCGCCGCCGAGCTCGGGTCGCTGCTCACCACGTACCTCGCCCAGCAGCAGGTGTTCACCGCGCCCGTGTCCGACGACGTCACCGCGCCGCACACCGCGAAGGAGGGCACCCCGGTCTCCGGGCCCACGGAGCCGGAGCCCGCGGCGCCCGCGCACCACACGGCCGGGCTGACGTCGCACACGGCGTCAGAGCCGCGGACGGCGGCGAGCCATGCGCCGAGCGCCGACCCGAGCGCGGACCCGAGCCACCAGCCGAGCGCGAAGCCCAGCACCACCCCGAGCGGGCAGCCCAGCACCACCCCGAGCGGCCAGCCCAGCGGCGACCCGAGCGCCCCCGCCGACCAGGCCCCGCTCTCCTCGGACGCCGACGAGACCGCCCCGGGCGAGACCGCCCCGAGCGCGACGCCGACGCCCGCCCCGGCGGAGGGCACCACCGCACCCACGGCCCCCGTGACCCCCGAGGCCACCGACCCGTCCGCGTCCGCGCCCGACAGCTACACCGAGGTCACCTTCGCCGACGTCGTCATGGCGGCCATGCGGCTCGCCGTGCTGCTCGACCCGGAGAGCGCGGTCATCGCGATCGACGCCGACGGCTTGGTGCCCAACGAGCTGACCGGCAGCAGCACACCCCTCACGCAGGCGCTGCGCGACGCCGTCGCCCGCTGGGGCACCTCGACCGCCGGGTACGCCAACGGGCAGCTGCCCGACTCGGTGCTGTGCCCGCTCCCGTTCGCGCCCGGCCAGCGCCTGCGCTGCGACGCCGCGCAGCAGATGATCGCGCTCAACGCCGCCTTCGAGGCGCAGTTCGGCCACCCGATCCCGATGACCGACTCGTACCGCACGCTCGCGTCCCAGATCATGCTGAGCGCCACCAAGCCGGCGCTCGCGGCCCGCCCGGGCACGTCGATGCACGGCTGGGGTCTCGCGGTCGACCTCGGCTCGCCCATCAGCACCGGCCTCTCGCCCGAGTATGTGTGGCTGCGCCTGCACGGCCCGGACTTCGGCTGGGACAACCCGTCGTGGGCCCGCCTCGACGGCTCCAAGCCCGAGCCGTGGCACTTCGAGTTCTTCGCCGCCGGTCCCATCCCCAACCGGGCCCTCTCGGCCGCGGACATCGCGACGCTGCGCGCCGCGCTCGGCGCGCCCGCGGCGACGACGCCGGACCGCCCGACGACGTCGGCCCCGGCGACCACGGCGGCGCAGACCCCGTCCGCGAGCCCGTCCCCGACGCCGACGCCCACGCCGAAGCCGAGCCCGAAGCCGTCGCCGTCGCCGACCCCGAAGCCGAGCCCGTCGCCGACGCCCAGCCCGACCCCGACGCCCAGCCCCACCCCGACGCCGACCCCCACGCCGTCGCCGACCCCCACGCCGACGCCGGACCCGACGCCCACGCCGACCCCGTCGGACGACCCGACGCCGTCGCCGAGCCCCACGCCGACGCCGGACCCCACGCCGAGCCCGACGCCGTCCGCGAGCGACCCGGCGCCGTCGTCGTCCCCGACCCCGTCGGCCGACCCGACGCCGACCACCGACCCGACCCCGGACCCCACCCCGACGCCGAGCGACACCCCGTCGGCCGAGGTCGCGACGGACCCGTCCGCGTCATGATGGCGGCATGACCGCCGCAGACGCCCCGGCAGGCGACCCGGAGACCCGCGCCCGCACGGCCCTCGAGGCGAGCGGGGTGGGCTTCACCGTCACGCGCCACGGCGCGGTCGCCTCGCTCGAGGAGGCCGCCGCGGCCCGCGGCCTGGACCCGGACCACGTGCTGAAGACGATCGTGGTGCGCCGCGGCGAGGACGACTTCCTGTTCGTGCTGGTGCCGGGCGGCCGGCAGATCTCGTGGCCGCGCCTGCGGCACCTGCTGGGCGTGTCCCGCCTGTCCCTGCCCGACAAGGACGTGGCCCGCGAGGTCACGGGGTACGAGCGCGGCACCATCACGCCGTTCGGCGCGCTGCGGGCGTGGCCCGTCGTCGCGGACTCGCGCGTGGCGGGGTCGGGCCTGGTGTCGATCGGGGCGGGGGCGCACGGCGTCGCCGCGTCGCTCGACGCCGACGACCTGCTGCGCGCGCTCGACGCGACGTCGGCCGACGTCACCGACCCTGGGCGCTGAACCAGCCCACAGCGCGACACGCGTACGACCGGCCCTGGACCTGGCGCGCGTGACGGGGAACACTCGGAGGCACGCGACGGGGCCCGCCCTGGCACACCCCCGCCGCCGACGACTCACCGAACCGAAGCGGAGCCATGGAACTCGACGAGACCGACCAGCGCGCAGCCACCGGCTCGGGCATCGCGTGCCGTTCCACGGCCGAGGGAACGGTGGTCACGCTCTGGGGCGAGGTCGACGCGGCGTTGCGTGAGTCCGCGAGCGAGGTCATGGCGACCCTGGCGGTGCACCCGCCGGGCATCCCCGTGGTGGTCGACTCGAAGGATGTGACGTTCATCGACTCGTCGGGCGTGGCGTTCCTGCTCCAGGTGTACGTGCTGGGCCAGGAGACGGGCACGCCGGTGCGGCTGCGCGAGCCCTCGGCGGCCGTGAGCGAGGTGCTCGACATGGTGGGCATCGGCGGCCGCATCCCCGTCGACGGCCCGGACGCGTGAGCGACCGCCGCCGGACGGGCGGCGCGCTGCTCGTCACGCTGCTGCTGATCCTGGGCCTCGCCGTGGGCGCCGACCGCGTGGCCGCGTGGGGCGTGGCGCGCGGCGTCGCGCACGCCGTGACGGTGGGCGGCCAGGACGTGCACGGCGCCGAGGTGACCATCCACGGCTTCCCGTTCCTCACCCAGCTCGCCCGCGGCAGCGTCGACCACGCCACCGGGTCCCTCGGCACGGGCACGTTCGGCGGGTACCAGGTGAGTGACGTTCACCTCGATGCGCGGGGCCTGCAGCCGCGCGCCCCGTGGCGCGTCCGGACCATCAAGGTCGACGGCCTCGTGTCGTACGCGACGGTCGCGCACGTGCTGTCCCAGCAGACCGGCTGGGACGTCCGCCTGGCGCCGGCGCAGGGCAAGCCGGGCGCGGTCCAGGCCACCTTCCCGACCACGATCCTGGGGGCGAGCGTCGACGTCGGCGCGGTGGTGACCCCGCAGGTCACGGACGGTTCCACCCTCACCATCCACATCGAGAGCGTGTCCGTCGGCGGGGTCGCGGTGGGCATCCGGCAGCTGCCCGGCGGCCTCGGCGACGCGCTGGGCAACAACTCCATCCCGCTCACGCTGCCCGACGGCGTGACGGTCACGAGCGTGGGGGTCGAGCCCGGCGGCCTGAGGCTGCACGCGGAGGGTCAGGACGTGCCCCTCCAGAGCCTCGCGCGCTGACGCGCACGCAGCGCCACCGGCCGGCGCCTTCCCGGACGGGTGCATACTTATGCATGTTGTAGCGAACCCATTCAAAACGGAGCTTCCCATGCGTACCTGCACCGCCCTGCCCGCCGCTGCCCTCCTCGTGGCCACGCTCGCCCTCGGGGCCTGCACGACGGCGTCGCAGGACGCGGCCGGAGGCGGCTCGGCCACCGGGTCGCCCGCCGCGAGCTTCGACCCGTCGTCGATCGCCAAGGACGCCGCGATCGCCGCGATGGTCCCGGCCGCGGTCTCGGCGGACGGCAAGCTCACGGTGGCCGCGGAGCTCAGCTACGCGCCCCTCGAGTTCGTGGGCACCGACGGCAAGACCCCGACCGGCCTCGACATGGACATCGCGCGCGCCGTCGCCGCGCTGATGGGGCTCCAGGCCGACATCCAGCCGAGCCAGTTCGACGCGATCATCCCGGGCATCGGCACCAAGTACGAGGTGGGCCTGTCGGCGTTCACCATCACGGCCGACCGCCTCAAGACCGTCAACATGATCAGCTACTTCAACGCGGGCTCGCAGCTCGCCGTGCTGGCCGGCAACCCCGACAAGGTGGACCCGGACAACCTGTGCGGCGTCACCGTGGGCGTCCAGACCGGCACCGTCCAGCAGGACGACCTGACCGCCAAGCAGGCCGCCTGCGGCAGCAAGAAGATCAACGTGCTGCCCTACGACAAGCAGGCCGACGTCACCACCAACCTCGTGGGTGGCAAGCTCCAGGCCATGTACGCCGACTCGCCGATCGTCGCCTACGCCGTCGAGCAGACCGGCGGAAAGCTCGAGACGCTCGGCGACATCCGCGACGCCGCGCCGTACGGCGCCGTCGTCGCCAAGGACGACACCGCGCTCGCCAAGGCGGTGCAGGCCGCGCTCCAGAAGCTCATGGACGACGGCACCCTCAAGCAGATCGCCCAGGCGTGGGGCAACGAGCAGGGCGTGCTCACGAAGGCCGAGCTCAACCCGCAGGTGGGCTGACCATCCGCCGTCGCGAGACACGCTTGGCGATGTAACACGCCGCGTGCATACTCATCCGACCCTCAGTGCACAAGTCCAGACCGGAGAATCTCATGCGCACGCGTCTCGTCCTCTCCGTCGCGGTCGCCGCGGCAGCCACGCTCGCGCTCGGCGCCTGCACGTCGGCCTCGGAGAACCCGTCGGGTGGCAGCACCGCCACCGGCACCGGCTCCCCGGCCGCGAGCTTCGACCCGACGACCATCGCCAAGGACCCGACCATCGCTGCGATGGTGCCCGCCGCCGTCGCCGCCGACGGCAAGCTCACCGTGGGCTCCGACCTGACCTACGCCCCGGCCGAGTTCGTGGGCACGGACGGCAAGACCCCCACCGGGTACGACGTCGACCTCTCCACGGCGATCGCGCACCTCATGGGCCTGCAGCCCGACATCCAGTCGAGCACCTTCGACGCGATCATCCCCAGCATCGGCACCAAGTACGAGATCGGCGTCTCGTCGTTCACCGTGACCGCCGAGCGCCTCAAGGCTGTCAACATGGTCAGCTACTTCAACGCGGGCTCGCAGTTCGCGGTGCAGAAGGGCAACCCGGACAAGGTCGACCTGAGCAACCTGTGCGGCCTGACGATCGGCGTCCAGACGGGCACCACCCAGCAGGACGAGCTCACCGCCCTCAACGCGAAGTGCGGCGACAAGAAGATCACGATCCTCACGTACGACAAGCAGGCCGACGTCACCACCAACCTGGTGGGCGGCAAGGTCCAGGCCATGTACGCGGACTCGCCCGTCACGGCCTACGCGGTGGGCCAGACCGAGGGCAAGCTCGAGACGCTCGGCGACATCCGCGACGCCGCCCCCGAGGCCGTCGTCGTCGCCAAGAACGACGACGCGATGACCAAGGCCGTGCAGGCCGCGCTCCAGAAGCTCATGGACGACGGCACGCTGGTCAAGATCCTCAGCGCGTGGGGCAACGCCTCGGGCGCGCTGACCACTGCCGAGATCAACCCGAACGTCGGCTGATTCGGGCACACTTGACCCGCTGCGGTCTCGGCAGGCTCGACCCCCGGTGGACCCGGGGTTCGAGCCTGCCGGCACCAGAACGAAGCTCGAGACGGAGGAACGGCGCATGAGCGACCCGATCCCGCACCGCATTCACGCGCGCCGCGTGCCACGCCCGGGTCGGTGGGTCGGGGCCGTCGTGGTCGCGGTGCTCGCCGCGATGGCGATCCACGGCCTGGTCACCAACGAGACCTTCCGCTGGGACACGGTCTGGCTGTACCTGCGCGACGTCGTCGTCGTGCGCGCCATCGGCTGGACGCTGATCCTCACGGTGGGGTCGATGGCGCTCGCCGTCGTCATGGCCGTGCTGCTGGCCGTGATGCGGCGCAGCGACAACCCCGTGCTGCGGGGCGTGAGCTGGTTCTACATCTGGTTCTTCCGCGGTACTCCCGTGTACGTGCAGCTGGTCTTCTGGGGCCTGCTCTCCGTCCTGTACCCGCGCCTGTCGGTGGGCGTGCCGTTCGGGCCGGAGCTCTTCGCCTTCACGACCAAGGACGTCATCACGGCGTTCTGGGCCGCCCTGTTCGGCCTCGCGTCCAACGAGGCCGCGTACCTCGCGGAGATCGTCCGCGCCGGCCTCACCTCGGTGGACCCGGGCCAGGCCGAGGCCGCCAAGGCGCTGGGCATGAAGGACGCCACGATCCTGCGCCGCGTGGTGCTGCCGCAGGCCATGCGCGTCATCGTGCCGCCCACGGGCAACGAGACCATCTCGATGCTGAAGACGACGTCGCTGGTCACGGCCGTGCCGTTCACCCTCGACCTGTTCTACGCGACCAACGCCATCGGCAACCGGCTCTACCAGCCCGTGCCGCTGCTGGTCATCGCGTCGATCTGGTACCTGGTGATCACGTCGATCCTCATGGTGGGCCAGAGCTACCTCGAGCGGTACTACGGCCGCGGGTTCGGCACCGAGACGCGCCGGCAGCGCCGGCCCGGCGGGCCCAAGCGCCCCAGCCGCCAGCAGGCCATCGCCGCCGCGGGCACCACCACCGAGGACCCCTTCCTGGACGTGACGCCATGAGCACCCCCGCACCCGCCGACCTGATGGTCGAGATCCGCGACGTCCACAAGGAGTTCGGCCACGGCCACTCGGCCGTGCACGTGCTCAAGGGCGTCGACCTGGACGTGCCGCGTGGCACCGTGACCGTGATCCTGGGCCCGTCAGGCTCCGGCAAGTCCACGCTGCTGCGCTGCGTCAACGAGCTGGAGGACATCACCGCCGGCTCCGTCGTCGTCGACGGGGAGCGCATGGGCTACCGCCAGGACCAGAGCGGCGCGCTGCACCGGCTGCATCCCAAGGAGATCGCGCGCCAGCGCCGCCGCATCGGCATGGTGTTCCAGCGCTTCCACCTGTTCCCGCACATGACGGCCCTGCAGAACGTCATGGAGGCGCCCACGCAGGTCAAGGGCATGCCGAAGGCCGAGGCGCGCGAGCAGGCGGCCCAGCTGCTGCGGCGCGTGGGCCTGGCCGACCGCGCCAACCACTACCCGGCCCAGCTCTCGGGCGGCCAGCAGCAGCGCGTGGCGATCGCCCGCGCCCTCGCGATGGACCCCGAGCTCATGCTGTTCGACGAGCCGACGTCGGCCCTCGACCCCGAGCTCGTGGGCGAGGTGCTGGCGGTCATGAAGGACCTGGCGAAGTCGGGCATGACGATGATCGTGGTCACGCACGAGATCGGGTTCGCCCGCGAGGTCGCCGACAAGGTCGTGTTCATGGACGACGGCGTCGTGGTCGAGGAGGGCCCGGCGTCGCAGGTGATCGACGCCCCGCGCGAGCAGCGCACGCGCGACTTCCTGGCGCACGTGCTCTAAAGCCTCCTGCCTTGTCCCGGCCACCGCGGGGAATGCGCCGCCCTGGCCCGGACAACTCCTGGGAACCTCCGGGCCCGCTCGTGCGTGTTCCGGGCATGACCGCACTGCGCGCCGAGCGGGTCGAGATCCCGCTCGAGCCCGTGAGCGACGACGTCGACGTCGACGTCGTCCTGACGCATGCCGACCGGAACGCCGAGTTCACGGCCTTCATGCACGCCGCCCACGAGCCCCTGCACCGCATGGCCTACCTGCTGTGCGGCGACCCCCACCGGGCCGACGAGCTCACCCAGCAGACGTTCGAGCGCACCTACCGGGCCTGGTCACGGGCGCGGCAGGGCGACCCGCTCGCCTACGCGCGCAAGGTGCTCGCCAACCTGCGGGTCGACGGCTGGCGGCGCACGCGCCGCGAGGTGCTGGCCGGCCCCGACGACCTGCCCGAGGGCCCCGACGACGGCGCCCCTGGCCGCCCCCGCCCGGCGACGGCGGCGGTCGACGACCGGGACGCCGTCGTGCGTGCCCTCCTGCTGCTGCCGCTCAGGCAGCGGCGCGTGGTGGTGCTGCGGCACCTGCTCGACCTCAGCGAGGCGGAGGTGGCCGCCGAGCTCGGCGTCCCCGTCGGGACGGTGAAGTCCAGCGCCTCGCGGGGCCTCGCCCACCTGCGGGCGATCCTCGAGCTCGACCCGCGGCCGGAGACGCCGCACAGCCACCGCCGCACCCCTCGACCCCCGACGGGAGACCTCCGATGACCGGCCCCCAGGACGACCAGCTCGCGGAGCGCCTCCGCCGCGCGACCGCCGAGGTGCCGCGCTCGGGGCTCGACCTCGACGACGTGCTGCGGCAGGCGCGCGTCAAGGCGCGGCGCGCCCGCGCGGTGACCGGCGCGGCCGTCGTGGTGGCGCTCGCGGCGGGCGGCGTCGGGGCCGGCGAGGTGGTGCCCCGGCTCACGGCGCCACCGGCGGCCGGCGACGCGGCGCCGCCGGCGGCCGGCCCCGCGACGCCGCCGGCGGCCGGCGACGCGGCGATGTCTGCCACCGCGAGCAGCGCCGACGAGCCCCGGTGCCCCGACGGACGTGCCCTCGGGGTCTGGTTCTCCGACGGGGCCCAGAGCGGGCCGTGGGTCTCGCAGGTGCTGACCATGACGGTGCCTGCCGACGGCGCGTCCTCAGGCTGGACGCCAGCCCAGCCGACCCAGCCGACCCCAACCGTCACGGTGACGGAGGGTTCGGCCCCCGAGTGGTACGCGACGGTGATCCGGGAACGGGCGCAGAGGCTGGGCGACGCGCGGATCCCCGCTGCTGCGTTCGAGTCCGAGGTGCACACCCTGCAGATCCCGGTCAACGGGGTCCCGCTCACGGTCGTCGCGGCCGGCGGCGCGCCGCTCGTGGTCGAGCAGCCGCAACCGGGCGCCGTGTACGTCGCGTACGCGGGCGGCACGCGAGGGATGCTCACCGGAATGGCCGGCTGCGGCGACGAGCGGATGCCGTTCGAGGTCCACTACACGACGGTCGGCGAGACCGACGCCCTGCTCTGCGAGCCCGGCACCGGGGGCCTGACCGACCTCGGCCTGCTCACGGCGCTCGCGTGGTGCCCGGCGGGCCACCAGCCGCTCGAGGCCACACAGTTCGCGACGAGGGCGAAGGCGCGCCCCCAGGGCGACGCCGTGCTCAAGGGTGACCTCAACGCTGTGGGCCTGTTCCCGCCGCCCGGCCACTGAGGGTTGTCCGGGCCACGCGGGTCTAGCACCCGCGTGGCCCGGACAGCTCACTCGCAGGCCCAGCCGTTGTTGTCCAGGTCGTTGAGGCGCGAGTAGCCCGGGCTGCCCTTCTTGATGGGTGTCGGGACGCCCTCGGCCTGCAGCTGCGCGCAGGTCTGGTAGCCGCGCGGGATGTTCGTGGTCTGGTCGGTCTGCTGCGGCTGCTGGGCCTGCTGGGTCTTCTGCTGGTCGAGCTGCTGCTGCTCGCTGGCCTGCTGCGTCTCCTTCTCTGAGACCGCCTGCTCGCGCTGCGTCACGTCGGCCTGGGCCTGCGTCAGCGCGTCCTGGTCCTTTTGGAGCTGGGCCTGCTGCGCCTCGAGGTCCTTCTGCTCCTGCGAGACGTGGGCCTGGGCGGCGGCGGCGTCGGCCTTGGCCTGGTTGGCGTCGCCGGCCTTCACCACGGACGACACCACGCCGATGATCAGGCCGAACGCGAAGCACGCGATGGCGACGCCGGCCGTGACGACCCGCGGGTTGCTGAAGAGCTTCGCCAGCGCCCCGGGCCCCTCGTCGGCCGGGCCCGCGAGCGGGGCGGGGGCCGCGGCCGGGGGCGGCGGCGGGGGCGACGCGAGCAGCGGGGCCGAGACGGTCGTCGCGGCGAGCGGGGGAGCGATCACCGCGGGGAGCGCCGCGGTGCGGGGGAGCACGGTGGTGGCGTCCCCGGCGTCATCGATCCAGTACTCCCAGCCGGCCGGTGCGGGCGGCCAGGAAGGGTCGGGCGCCCAGCCCGGTTCGGGGCGGAAACCGGCGGGGACCCGCCAGCCGGGCGGGGGGTTGAAACGCGCAACCATGGGTGCTCCCATCGACTCGTGGCGGCGCCCACTATGACGGAAACGTCTGGATGGGTCCAGACGCGCAGGTCACAGGCCGTCCGGACATGCTGACGGCCGGCCGCCTCGAGAGGCGACCGGCCGTCAGGTGATGATCTCGTGGTGCGCGGACTACGCCGCACTCACCTCGAGGATCAGAGCGGGCGGATGTTCTCCGCCTGCAGACCCTTGGGGCCCTGCGCGGTGTCGAACTCGACGCGCTGGCCCTCCTCGAGGGTGCGGTAGCCGTTGGACTGGATGGCCGAGTAGTGCGCGAAGACGTCCTGCGAGCCGTCCTCGGGGGCGATGAAGCCGTAGCCCTTCTCCGCGTTGAACCACTTCACGGTTCCGGTAGCCATGTCTTGCTCTCCTTCAAGAGTGACGACCTCGAACGTCGAGGTCGCGCATCACGGTGTTCGTCGTCAACTCTTGGTAGAACAAGGTTCGCGTCGGGCCGCGCACATCTTCTGCGCGACCCTCGGCGCGGGACGGAGACCGTCCGGGACAACCGAGGCACTGCAACGAAGCAGAACGCTACGCGACCGCTCCGCATGGCGCTACCCCTTCACGCGCTGAGTCCTCAGGTGGCGTGCAGTGATGGTCACAGTCTCGTCACGATCCCTCCATTGTGACCTGGGCCACATTCTCGGCTCTGGGGGTGCCGCTATGTTCTCCCGCGAAGCGGACGGCCCGGCTCCTTCAACGGCGAGGGAGCCAGGCCGTCCACTGTTTCACCACCCGGCCGCGTAGCCTGCGGCTGTGCCCGCGCCCCTGACGCCCAAGCGTCCCGCCACCCGCACCCACCACGGCGACGTCGTCGTCGACGACTACGAGTGGCTGCGTGACGCGGACGACCCGGCCGTCGTCGCGCACCTCGAGGCGCAGGACGCGTGGACCCGCGCGCAGCTGGAGCGCCTGGCGCCGCTGCGCGACGCGCTCTTCCAGGAGATCAAGGGCCGCACGCAGGAGACGGATCTCACGGTGCCCACCCGCCTGGGCGGCTGGTGGTACTACACGCGCACGGTCGAGGGCTCGCAGTACCCGATCCACGCCCGCGTCGCAGCCGGCGCCGACGGCTGGGAGCCGCCCGCGCTCGACGGCGTGCCCGACGGCGAGGTGGTGCTGCTCGACGAGAACCTGCTCGCCGAGGGCCACGAGTTCTTCGCGCTCGGCGGCACCGACGTCACCGCCGACGGCCGCGTGCTCGCCTACCAGTCCGACACGCAGGGCGACGAGCGCTACCGGCTGCGGTTCCGCGACCTGACCACGGGTGCCGACCTGCCCGACGTCGTCGAGGAGACGTCGCCCGGCGTCGCCCTCACGCCCGACGGCGAGCACGTGTTCTACACGACCGTCGACGACGCCTGGCGCCCCTACCGCGTCTGGCGCCACCGGCTCGGCACGCCCGCCGCGGACGACGTGCTGGTGCTCGAGGAGCCCGACGAGCGGTTCTGGGTGGGCGTGGGCCTGGACCGGTCGCAGCGCTGGGTGGTGCTGGAGGTCGCCTCGAAGCTCACCTCCGAGGTGCGCCTGGTGCCGGCCGCCGACCCGACCGCGACCCCGCGCGTGGTGTGGGCGCGCCGCGAGGGCGTCGAGTACTCCGTCGAGCCCGTGACCCTGCCGGGCCTCGGGGAGCGGCTGCTGGTGCTGCACGACGACGGCGCCCCCAACTTCACCGTGGTGCTCACCGACGTGCCCGGGGACGCGCCGCTCGACCCGGCCGCGGCGACCGTCGTCGTGCCGCACCGCGACGACGTGCGGCTGGAGGGCGTGGACGCCCTCGCCACGCACGTGGTGCTCAGCTACCGCCAGGACGCGACGCCGCGCATCGCGGTGGCCGCGGTGGGGGCGCTCGACCAGTGGACCGAGGTGTCGTTCGGGGAGGCGCTCGAGACCGTGCAGCTGGGCGTGTGCCCCGAGGCCGGCCAGCCGATGATCCGCGTGCAGCACGAGTCGTTCGTGTCGCCGCCGTCGCTGCACGACTACGTGCTCGCCACCGGCGAGACCGTGCTGCGCAAGCGCCGGCCCGTGCTGGGCGGCTACGACCCGGGCGAGTACGAGCAGCGCCGCGAGTGGGCGGTCGCGCCCGACGGCGAGCGCGTGCCCGTGTCGCTCGTGTGGAGGCGCGGCGCCCGCGAGAGCGCGCCCGCCCCGACGCTGTTGTACGGGTACGGCGCCTACGAGTACTCGCTCGACCCCTGGTTCTCCGTGCCCCGGCTGTCGCTGCTGGACCGGGGCGTCGTCTTCGCGGTCGCCCACGTGCGCGGCGGCGGCGAGCTGGGCCGCCGCTGGTACGACGACGGCAAGATGCTCGCCAAGCAGCACACCTTCACGGACTTCGTGGCGGCGGCGCAGCACCTGGTCGACACCGGGTGGACCACCCCCGACCGGCTGGCCGCCGAGGGCGGGTCGGCGGGCGGGCTGCTCATGGGCGCCGTCGCGAACCTGGCGCCCAGGCTGTTCGCCGGCATCCACGCCGCCGTGCCGTTCGTCGACCCGCTCACCTCGATCCTCGACCCGTCGCTCCCGCTCACCGTCACCGAGTGGGAGGAGTGGGGCGACCCGCTCCACGACGCCGGCGTCTACGCGTACATGAAGGGCTACTCGCCCTACGAGAACGTGCCCGACGACGCCTCCGGCCACCCCCGCATCCTCGCGACGACGTCGTTCCACGACACGCGCGTGCTCTACGTCGAGCCCGCCAAGTGGGTGGCGCGGCTGCGCGCCGCCGGGGCGCCCGCGCTGCTGCGCATCGAGATGTCCGCCGGGCACGGCGGCGTGTCCGGGCGGTACGCCCGCTGGACCCAGATCGCGGAGGAGAACGCCTGGCTGCTCGACGTGCTGCTCAACCGCGCAGCTCGATGAGCGTGCGCCGCAGCACGGCCTCGTCGTGGGCGGCGCCCAGCACGTCCTGCATCGCCCGGTAGCGCTCGCCGACCTCGGCCGCCTCCCGCGCCCGGCGGCCCGTGCCCTGGGCCACGACCTCCGCCGCGTACCGGGCGCGCCGCGCCGCCTTGCGGACGTCGTGCTGCGCCTCGTCCCCCGACGGGCCGGGCGGCACCGTGAGGGCGGCCCGCTCACGGCGCAGCACCCGGCGCTCGGCCCGGCGCAGCCCGCGCGGCAGCTCCTCGTGCCGCCGCCGTCCGGCCTTCGCCGTGAGCGGCGGCGTCGCGGCCAGCGCCTCCAGGTCCGCGCGGAGCCGCAGGTGGTCCGGCTTGGCCAGCTGCGCGATCGCGATCCTCCGGGCCGCGTCGAGCCGCGGGCCCAGCACCGCGTGGGCACGGTCTCGCACGTCCGGCATGGCGTCGAGCGCGGTCAGCTGGACCTCGAGGTCGCGCGCCGGGGCCAGGTCCTGCCCCCAGGCGCGCAGGCGCTCGCGGGCGGAGGTGACGGCGGCGTCGTCGAGCGGGAGCAGGCGCGGGAACTCGCCGAGAGCCACGCGCAGGCGGCGGGTGGCGACGCGGGCGTCGTGGACGCCGTCGGGCTCACCCGCGGCGAGGGCCGCCTCCGCGGCACCGAGCGCCGCCACCTGACCCCGCAGGTAGGAGGCGAGAAGCGTTCCGGAGGACCGTCCCATGCCTCATGGAATCACCCCTTGGCCGCGACCACCTTCGCGGCCGCCGCGTCCACCTTCGCGGCGAACGCCGGGTCGGTCTTCGCCTTGGCCACCAGGGCGTCGGCCATCTGGTTCGCCTGGGCCGGGTCGGCGCTCGCGAGGACGATGTCGACGCCCGCCTCGACGGCCATCACGGCGCGCTCGCCGGGGGACCACGCCTGGACCTGCTTGGCGGCGGAGACGTCGTCCGTGATCACGATGCCCGTGAACCCGACCGTGTGCCGCAGCAGGCCGACGGCCGCGGGCGAGAACGCCGCCGGGAGCGTGGGGTCGATCCGGTCGTAGATCGCCGTCGACATCATGACCCAGGGCTGCGGGCCCTTGCCTGACGACGCGTCGGCGACGACCTGGCGGAAGATACCGACGGACGGGTCGGACGGGCCGGTCACGGTGTCGTGGACGCCCGCCGTGGTGTCCGTGTTGGCGGTGACGCGGCCGAGGCCGGGGAAGTGCTTGAACGTGGGCACGACGCCGGCCGCCCGCATCCCGGCCGCGAACGCCCCCGCCCCGGCCTCGACCGAGGAGGGCGTGTTGCCGTAGTTGCGGTCGAAGTGCCCGATGGGGGCGTTGCCGGCGCCCAGCGAGGCGGGGACCAGGTCGGCGACCGGCGCGAGGTTCACCGTCACGCCCGCCGCGTGGAGCTGCTGGCCCCAGCCGGTGGCCTGCCCGGTGAGGTCCGCCATGCCGACCTGCGCCGTGGCCGCCGGGATCGTGGAGAAGCCGGCGCCGCCCAGCACCTGCACCTCGCCGCCCTCCTGGTCGGTGGCGACCAGCAGGGGAGCCGGGTCGTGGTCGAGCGCGTCGTACGCGTTCACGAGGTTGCGTACCGGGCCCACGCCCGCCTCCGTGCGGCCCTTGAGGAACACCCCGCCGACGTGGCGGTTCGTGATCAGGTCGGCGGTCGCGTCGCGCGAGCCCTTGAGCGGCAGGCCCACCATGAGCAGCTGGCCCACCTTCTGCTCCACGGTCCAGCCCGCCAGGGGGCCGGCGGCCTGGGTGGGGGGCTTCGTCGCGGACTTCGTCGGGGTGGGGGTCGGCGACGGCGTGGGGGTGGGCGACGGCGACGGCGTCGTCGTCGGGCTGGGGCTCGGGGTCGGGGACGCGGCCGGGGTGCTGCCCGACTCGATGGGCGGGCCCGCCGTCGGGGACGGGTGCGCCGGGCCGTTGCAGGCAGCCGCCATCACCAGCACGAGCGCGGCGGTCGCAGCCACCCCCGCTCGGCCGGGGCGGCTCAGCCACCGGCGCGCGGACATCAGTGCCGACGACCGCCGTCGGCGTGCGAGAGCGTGGCGAGCGCCTGCGCCCACTGGTGGGTGCTGTTCGCCGCGTGCTCGGCCGTGTCGATGTTGCCCTGCACGATGCTCACGGTGGTCCCGCCCTCGGCGGCCTCGAGCGTGATGCGGATGTCGTGGTAGTTCTCGGGCACGTCCTCGAGGCCCGACAGGGGCGAGAAGTGCGTGAAGTGCATGAGGCGCTGGGGCTCGAACTCGAGCACCGTGCCGTGGTCCTCGAACTGGCGCCCGAAGAAGTGGCCCTCGAACGTGACAGGGCTCCCCACCTGGAAGTCCGTCTCGATGTTGGCGCCCAGCATCCACCGCGCGCCCGGGTGGAGCAGCGCTGCCCACACGCGCTCAGGGGTCTCGGCGACGAAGGTCGAGGCGGTCGCCGTGTGGCTGTTGCTGCTCATGGTGCCGACCGTAGCGCCGGTGACCTGCTCCGTCGAAACGGGGCCGGTCACGGTCTCAGAGAGCGGTGTCCAGGGCCGCGAGGAACGCTCCGACGTCGCTCTCCGTGGTGGCCCACGAGCACATCCACCGCACCTCGACGCGCTCCGGCGTCTCGCCGTCGGCCCAGTTGTAGAAGCGGGTCTGGGTGCGCAGGCGGTCGGCAGCGGCGTAGGGGAGCGTCGCGAACACCGCGTTGGACTCCGTGGGCCGCGTGACCCGCACGACGTCGCCACCCATCGCCTCGACGCCCGCGCGCAGCCGCTGCGCGGCGGCGTTCGCGGCGGTGGCGTTGCGGCGCCACAGGTCGGAGTCGCCGAACATCGCGAGCAGCTGCGCGCTCACGTACCGCGTCTTGGAGGCGAGCTGCATCGTCGACTTGCGCAGGTAGGGGATGGCCTCCGCGGCGGCCCGCCGCACGTCGGCCGCCCGGGGCGTGGGGGCGTCGTCGGGCGACAGGACGACGACGGCCTCGCCCAGCAGGCCGCCGTTCTTCGCGGAGCCGAGGGAGACGACGTCGACGCCGACGTCGCTGGTGAGCGCCCGCAGCTCGACGCCCAGGAACGCGGCGGCGTTGGCCAGGCGCGACCCGTCGACGTGCACGGCCATGCCCATCCCGTGGGCCACCTCGGTGAGCTCCGCGAGCTGCTCCACCGAGTACACGGTGCCGAGCTCGGTGGCCTGCGTCAGCGTGAGCACGGCGGGCTGGGCGCGGTGCACGTCGCCCAGCTCGCCGGCCCAGGAGGCGACGTCGGCGATCTCGAGGCGGCCGTCCGTGGCCGGGCGCGTCAGCAGCTTGAGGCCGCCGACGCGCTCCGGGGCGCCGTTCTCGTCCGTGTGCGCGTGCGCGACGTCGGACGCGACCACCCCTGACCACCGCGACGTGGTCGCCATGAGCGAGACCACGTTCGCGCCCGTGCCGTTGAGCACGGGGAACGCCGTGGCGCCCGGCCCGAAGAGCTCCTCGACGCGGTGGCTCAGCCGGTCGGTCCACGGGTCGGAGCCGTAGGCGACGGCGTACCCGTCGTTGGCGTCGGCGATCGCGGCGAGGACCTCGGGGTGGGTGGGGGCGTAGTTGTCGGACCCGAACGGAGGCAGCACGGAGCCAGGCTACGCGCGCGGGGCTCGTGCCCGGCCGGCCCGGCTCGGCTCGGCCGGCTCGGCCCGGGCCATCGGGTCGGCGGTTCGGGATCAAGTCGGTAGGTGCGAGCTGCCGATCCGATCCCGGGCCACCGACCTGATCCGGCGAGCAGGGGCTACCGCTTGCGCGCCTGCACTGTCGCGACCGGGACGCGGCCGTGCACCGCCTTGCCGGGCTGCTCGGAGACGGCCACGAGCCCGGCGCCCTCGAGCAGGCGCGCGACGCCGTGGTCGAGGTTGTCGGCGACGTACGCCATGGACGCCTGCCGCCGGGCGAACCAGCCGCCGCCGGAGCCGTGCTTGTGGTCGTGGTCGTCGTGGTCGTGGCCCTCGTGCCCGTCGCCCTCGGGCGCGTCCGGCTGGGCGAAGTCCAGGATCGTGACCCGGCCGCCCGGGCGCAGCACCCGCAGGATCTCCGCCGCCATCCGCTGCTTCTGCTCCGTGGGGACGTGGTGCAGCGCGAACGAGCTGATCACGTGGTCGAGGGAGCCGTCGTCGGCGGGGAGGTGGTCGGCGTAGCCGCGCACCAGCGTGACGCCCAGCCGGCGCCGCCGGGCCTTGCGGGCCGCGCGCGTGAGCGCCCCGCGGTCCGGGTCGAGCCCCGTCACGACGCCGCCCGCGGCCGCCGCGCGCAGCGTGAGGTTGCCGGTGCCGGCGCCGATGTCGAGCACGCGGTCGCCCGCGGCGATCCCGGCCGTGCGCACCAGGGCGTCGAGCGGCTTGCCGATGCCCATCACGCCGGTCATGAGGTCGTAGCTCCACATGAGGCTCGCCTTGCCGGAGCCGGGGAGGAACTCGCGCTCGCCGGCGACCGGGTCGTCGAGCAGCCTGACCTGGGTCGTGTCGCTCATGGTTGTCCTTCCGTCGTACCCTCGCCTCGATACCCGGGAGGGGTTTCCGAGTCCCAGCGTGCGGGCTCGGCGCAGCCCGGGACAGGACGGAAGTCGGTGAGGATGGCACGTTCGTCGGGCGGGGTGCGGGGCGTGCGCGGCACGGCCACCCGCCTGCGCGCGGTGCGGGCCGACGGCACCCCCGTCTACCGGTTCGACGGCGCCCCCGGCCGTCCGCCCGTCGTCGTCGCCCGGTGGGACGGAGCCCACGTGGAGGGCGCCGAGCTGCCCGACCGCCGCCACGCCCACGACTTCCACCTGCTGCTCTACGTCGAGCGCGGCGGCGGCGACGTCGTGGTCGACGGCGAGGCCGTCACTCTGCGGGAGGGCGAGGTGGTGACCCTGGCGCCGGGCCACGTGATCGGGGTCGGCGCGCCGCACCCCGCCGAGAGCCGCGCCTGGGCGGTGTCGTTCGTGCCCGACGCCGTGCCCGCGCTCGCCGGCGTGGGCCCGGTCGCGTGGGCCACGCACCCGCTGCTGGCCGCGTTCGGGTCGGTGGGCCGGCTGCCCGTGCCGCCGTCGCGCGAGGCGGCCTGGGTCGCGCTGCTCGAGGACCTGCGCGAGGAGACCCTCGACCCCACCCGCGTGGGCGCCGCCGACGCCGCCCGCGCGCTGCTGACGCGCGTGCTCGTGGAGGTGGCGCGGCTGGTCCCGCCGGGTGCGGCGGAGCCTGCGCCGACGTCGGACCCGCTGGTGCGGCGCGTGCTCGCCGTGGTCGAGGAACGGTTCGCCGAGCCGGTCTCGACGGCGTCCGTGGCGCGCGAGCTCGGGTACACCGCCGGGCACCTGACCACCGTGATGCGCGAGCGCACCGGCCGCACCGTGCTCGACTGGCTCACCGAGCGGCGCATGGCGGAGGCGCGGCGGCTGCTGGCCGAGACGGACCTGCCGCTCGGCGTGATCGCCGGGCGGACCGGGTTCCGGGACGCCGCGTACCTGACGCGGCGGTTCCGGACATGGCACGGGACGACGCCGCTCGCGTGGCGGCGGGGGGCGCGCGCGGCGGGCGGGTGAGGTCCCTTGGGGCGGCTGAACCTGCCTCTGGCGGCTGAGCGCGCCTCTGGCGGTCGAGCTTGTCGAGACCCCCGCTACCGTTCCTCCGTGCGCTGGCTGCGGTGGTTCTTCGCCCTCTATCTCGCGGCCGTGCTGGCCCTGACCCTGTGGCCCCAGCTGCCGCGCACCTCGGTGCCCGGCTGGGCGACGGCCACCGTCCATGCCCTGGCCCGCCTCGGCGTGCACACCACGGTCGACGTGCTCGAGGCGGTCTCCAACGTGGTGATGTTCGTGCCGTTCGGTGTGCTCGGCGTCGTGCTGCTCGGCGACGCGCGCCGGCGCTGGGCTCTGCGGTGGGTGGTGCTCGCCGTCGTCGGGGCCGGGTTCGCGCTGTCCGGGGCGATCGAGACGGCGCAGCTGTGGATCCCCGGGCGGGTCTCGACGCTCCAGGACGTGCTGCTCAACGGGCTGGGAGGGCTGCTCGGCGCTGCTGTGGGCGCCTGGGCCGCCCGACATCGGCGTCGCACGATGACGCGCCTCTTCCAATAGTGTGCGACACACAGTATGGTGTGTCACATGGACCCGGATCACTCCCAACATCTGCAAGAGCTGCGGCGCGGCACCGTCGCGCTCGCCTGCCTGATCCGGCTCCGCACGCCCGAGTACGGGTATGCGCTGCTGGAGACGCTCACGGCCGACGGCATCGACGTCGACGCCAACACGCTCTACCCGCTGCTGCGCCGGCTGGAGAAGCAGGGCCTGGTGAGCAGCGAGTGGAACACCGACGAGGCCAGGCCGCGCAAGTTCTACACGACGTCGGCTGCGGGCACCGAGCTCGCCGCCGTGCTCACCACCGACTGGGACCGCCTGGACGCGTCCCTGCGACGCCTGCGTGAAGGAGCTTGAGATGACCAACCGGAACGACCTCACCGCGCGCTACCTGGACGCCGCAGCAGGGCAGGTGCCCGAGCCCCAGCGCGAGGCCCTGCGCCTCGAGCTGGCCGAGCGGATCGCCGACACGATGGACGCCAAGCAGTCCACGGGGGCGTCGGCGGAGAGCGCTGAGTACGACACCCTCACGGAGCTGGGCCACCCCGCCAAGCTCGCCGCGGACTACCTCGACCGGCCCCTGGTGCTCATCGGGCCGCGCTACTACCTGCTGTGGCGCAAGCTCGTGCGGCTGGTGGTGCCGATCGCCGCCGGCGTCGCCGCCGGCGGCGCGGCGATCGGCGCGCTCGCTGACGACAAGTCGGCCGGGGCGGTGATCGGCGAGCTGTGGAGCACGGGCGTGCAGGTGGCCGTGTTCGTGGCCGCGGGCATCACGGTCGTGTTCGCGGTGTTCGAGCGCACCGTCCCCGACGGCGAGATGGACCCCGGGTCCGCGTGGCGGCCGGAGCTGCTCCCCGAGATCACCACCCCGACGGCCCGCGCGGTGCGCCGCGACCGGGTCGCCGAGGCGGTCTGGCTCGTGGTGCTGGGCGTGTTCGTGGCCGTGCTGCGGCCGTACTCCGCGTCCGACGGCAGCCGCCACTGGGTGCTCGACGGCGGCACGTGGCAGTGGCTCCAGTGGGCGCTGCTCGCGATCATCGCCGCCGAGCTGGTGATGGCGATCGTGACGCTCGCCCGCGGCCGCTGGACATGGACGCACGCGGGCGTGGGCCTCGCGCTCAACGCGGCGACGATCGCGGTGCTGGTGCCGCCGCTGCTCCGGGGACGGGTGTTCGACCCGGCCGCCCTGCGGGCGCTCGACTGGGCCGACGGCCCGGCCCAGCTCGGCCAGGGCGGGCACGTCACGGCGATCCTGGTGGTCGCGGTGGTGGCGCTGTGCGCATGGGACGCGGTGAAGGGCTTCTTGAGGGCGGCGAAACAGTCCCCTGCGGCCGCGAGATAGAGCGGGTACCCGCGAGATAGAGCGATAGTCCGCGAGATAGAGCCCTCGAGCGCGAGATAGAGCGCTCGGGGGCTCTATCTCGCGCCGTTCCGCGCTATCTCGCGGGGCCGGGCTCTATCTCGCCGGGACTGGCTCTATCTCGCGAGCAGGGGTGCTATCTCGCGGGGGCGGGCTCTAGTTCGCGGTGAGGCGGGCCGGCGTTGCCGCCGCCGGGGCCGGGGACGAGGCCGGCGCCGGGCGGGTTGCGACGTGGCCGTGTCCCGCGATGTCCAGGCCCACCTCGACCACCTGCGCGACGCCGTCGGTGATGCGCACCGTCGACACCGACGCGTTGGGCAGCTGGGCCAGCGGGCCCGGCTCCACCGTCCACAGGTAGGCGGCCAGCGTCAGGCCGTGCCCGACCACCAGCACCTCGCCCTCCGGGTGCGCGTCGGTGATCCGCGCGAACGCGTCGCGCACGCGCCGCATGTACGCGGCGCCGGTCTCGCCGTCGGGCAGGCCCGGGTGGCGGCCCGAGAGCACGGCGGGAACCAGCTCGCTCCACGGCTGCACGGCCTCGAGCTCGCGCTCGGGGCGGCGCTCGAACGTGCCGAAGTCGTACTCGCGCAGGTCGGAGTCCACGCGCAGGCGCAGGCCCTCGTGGTGGTGGACGATCTCGACGGCCGTCGTGACCGCGCGGCCCGACGGCGAGGTGTACGCCGCGACGAAGTCCGAGGCCGCGAGGTGCTTCGCCGTCGTGCGGACGCCCTCCCGGCCGGTCTTCGTCAGTGGCGAGTTGGAGGATCCCTGCAGGATCTGGCTCGCGTTGAAGTGCGTCTGCCCGTGGCGGACGAGCGTGAGCGTGAGGGTCATCGTGGTCCCTGTCTCGATTGGTCGGTCAGGACGACGTTAGGCATGCGAAGGTGGCGGCACGGCGACGTCGCGGTGGACGCGACGCGAACTCTTCCGGCGGAGGTGCGGTGTGTACCTGATCGGCGACGACGTGGTGCTCTCCGCGAGCGACCTCACCGCGGCCGCGACCTGCGAGCTCGCGTTCCTGCGCGGGCTCGACGCCAGGCTGGGCCGCGTGGAGGCGCCCGACGTCGACGAGGACCCGATGCTGGTGCGCACGGCGCGCCTGGGGGAGGAGCACGAGCGCCGGCTGCTCGCCGCGTACGAGAAGCGGTTCGGCGCAGTCGGCGCCCCGGGCAGCGGCGTGGTCGCGGTCGACCGCCCGTCCCTGCGCGACCCCGAGGCCGTCGAGGCGGCGCTCGCGGCCACCCGGGAGGCGTTCGCCGCCGGCGCCGACGTCGTCTACCAGGCCATGTTCGCCGTGCGGCCGGCGCCCGGGGCGCCAGGGTTCGTCGGCTTCGCCGACTTCGTGGTGCGGCAGCCCGGCGGTAGCTACCGCATCCAGGACTCCAAGCTGGCCCGGCACGCGCGCGTCACGGCGCTGCTCCAGCTCGCCGCGTACGCCGAGCGGCTGCGCGACGCCGGGGTGGTGGTGGACGACGACGTCGACCTGATCCTGGGCGACGGCACCGTGAGCACGCACCGCCTGGTGGACATCGAGCCCGTGTACCGGCTGCGGCGCGCCCACCTGGAGCGGCTGGTGACGCGGCACCTGGCCGACCCGGGGCCGGTCGCCTGGGGCGCGGCGGGGGTCGCGGCGTGCGGGCGGTGCGCGGTGTGCGACGCCGAGGTGGCCGCCCACCGCGACGTGCTGCTCGTCGCGGGGCTCCGGCTGACCCAGCGGGCGCGGCTCGCCGCCGCCGGGATCCGCACGATCGACGAGCTCGCGGCGTCGTCGGGCCCCGTGGAGGGCATCGGGTCGGCGACGCTCGCGGGGCTGCGCGACCAGGCGGCGCTCCAGGTCGGCTCTGCCGGGCCGGCGCCGGACTTCCACCTGGTCGACCCGGAGCGGCTCGCCGTCATCCCCCCGCCGAGCAAGGGGGACGTGTTCTTCGACTTCGAGGGCGACCCCCTGTACACCGAGGGGGCCGGCCACCAGTGGGGGCTCGACTACCTGTTCGGGCTCGTGGAGGCCGACGGCACGTTCCGGGCGTGGTGGGCGCACACGTTCGCGCAAGAGCGCGAGGCGCTGCGCGGGTTCCTCGACTACCTGCGCGACCGGCGTCGTACCTACCCTGACCTGCACGTCTACCACTACGCGGCCTACGAGCGCACGCACCTGCTCTCGCTGGCGGCACGGCACGGCGTGGGCGAGCACGAGGTGGACCAGCTGCTGCGCGAGCACGTGCTCGTGGACCTGTACCCGATCGTGCGGCGGGCGGTGCGGGTGGGCAGCCGGTCGTACTCGATCAAGAAGCTCGAGCCGCTGTACATGGGCGACGACCTGCGCGCCGGTGACGTGCAGACGGCCGCGGCGTCGATCGACGAGTACGCCACCGCCCGGGCGGCGATCGCGCGACGCGACGAGGAGCGCGGGCAGGCGATGCTCGACGCGATCGCCGACTACAACGCCTACGACTGCCGCTCCACGCTCGCGCTGCGCGACTGGCTGCTGGGCCTGGCTCCGGCCCTGCCGGTGGTCGAGCTTGTCGAGACCGCGGACGCCGACGAGGTCGAGCCCTCCCCCCTGGCCGCCCGCCTCGCCGCCCTGGCCGGCGACCCCCTCGACCCGGCCCGCACCGTCGAGCAGCGCGCCCTCGGGCTGGCGTCGGCCGCGATCGACTACCACCGCCGCGAGCAGAAGTCGTACTGGTGGGGTCATTTCTCGCGCCTCGTGGAGCCGCTCGACGACTGGACGGACACCCGCGACGTGCTGCGCGTCGACGGCGTGCGCGTGCTGCGCGACTGGTACCGCGACGCCGGCCAGCGCAGCGACCGACGCCTGCTGGAGCTGCGCGGCGAGTGGGCGCCGGGCAGCAAGCCGGGCGTCGGCGACCAGCCGTACCTGCTCTACGAGACCCCCGGCCCGTACCCGAACCCGGCGGCGGACCCGGGCGCCCGCTCGGTGCGCGGCGTCCGCGTGGTCGAGCTGCCCGACGACGCCACGGTGCTGGTCGAGGAGACGCTGCCCAAGACGTGCGACCCGCACGCGGAGACGCCCACGGCCCTGACGCCGGGGCCGCCGCCCAGCCCGGGCGCGCAGGTGGACGCGATCGCCGAGTGGGCGGAGGCGCTGCTCGAGCGTGTCGAGACTCCGGGCGAGGCGGGCGGGGGCAACGCCGTCTGGGACGTCCTGCGGCGCACCCCGCCGCGCACGCGCTCCGGTGCCCTGGCCCCGGTGCCCACGGGCGACGACGGCGAGGGCGACCACATCGCCGCCGTGACCGCGAGCGTGCTGGAGCTCGACGACTCGTACCTGGCCGTCCAGGGCCCGCCCGGCACGGGCAAGACGTACCTGGCGGCGCGCGTGATCCGCGCCCTCGTGGAGCGGCACCACTGGCGCATCGGGGTGGTGGCGCAGTCGCACGCCGTCGTCGAGAACGTGCTGGCGGGCGTGGTCGGCGCGGGGCTGGACCCCACGCTGGTGGGCAAGGAGCCCTCCGACGCCGAGGCCGACGTCCCGTTCACGGCCGTGCCCCGGCGCGAGTACGCGGACTTCACCGCCGAGCGCGCCACCAGTGGGTTCGTGCTGGGCGGCACGGCGTGGGACTTCGCCAACCCCGACCGGGTGGCGCGGCGAGGCCTCGACCTGCTGGTGGTGGACGAGGCGGGCCAGTACTCGCTGGGCACCACGATCGCGGCGTCGGTGGCGGCGCGGAACCTGCTGCTGCTGGGCGACCCGCAGCAGCTCCCGCAGGTGTCGCAGGGCACGCACCCGGAGCCCGTCGACACGTCCGCGCTGGGCTGGGTGGCCGACGGCCACGACGTGCTCCCGCCCGAGCTCGGCTACTTCCTGGCCGCGAGCCGGCGCATGCACCCCGAGGTGTCGCGGCCTGTGTCGGAGCTGTCGTACGAGGGCCGCCTGCACTCGCACCCGACGGCGGCCCTGCGCCAGCTCGACGGCGTCGCGCCCGGGCTGCGCGTGCACGAGGTGCTGCACTCCGGGCGCTCGACCCAGTCGCCGGAGGAGGCCGCCGAGGTGGTCGAGATCGTCCGCTCGCTGGCCGGGCGGTGGTGGAGCTGCGGCCCGTCCGACGCCGGCCGGGCGCTGACGCCGTCGGACGTCGTGGTGGTGACGCCCTACAACGCGCAGGTCCAGTGCGTGCGGGACGCGCTCGACGCGGCGGGACTGGGCGAGGCGCGCGTGGGCACCGTGGACAAGTTCCAGGGGCAGGAGGCCGCGGTGGCGATCGTGTCGCTCGCGGCGTCGGACGCGGACGAGGTGCCGCGCGGCATGGAGTTCCTGCTCATGAAGAACCGGCTCAACGTCGCCATCTCGCGCGCGCAGTGGGCGGCCTACCTGGTCCACAGCCCGGGGCTGCTCGACCACCTGCCCACGACGCCCGCCGGGCTGGCCCAGCTGAGTGCGTTCGCGCGCCTCGTCGGGGCCTGAGGTGGCCGACCGGCTGCGGCGCGTGGCCGTGCTGGTTCTCGACGGCGCCAAGCCGCTCGACGTCGGGATCCCGGCGCAGGTGTTCTCGACCCGGCCGAGCATGCCGTTCGAGGTGCGCGTGTGCGGGCCCGCGCCGGGGCTGGTGACCGGCGGCGACGGGCTCTCGTACCACGTGGCGCACGGGCTCGAGGCGCTGGAGTGGGCCGAGATCGTGTTCATCCCGGGGTACCGGCGGCCCGACCAGGAGGACCCGTCGGCCGCCGTCGTCGCCGCCCTGCGCGCCGCGCACGCGCGCGGCGCCCGCTTGGCCGCGATCTCCACCGGGGCGTTCGCGCTGGCGGCGACCGGGCTGCTCGAGGGGAAGCGCGCCACCACGCACTGGCACTACACGCGGGCGCTCGCCCGGCGGTACCCGGGGATCCAGGTGGACGAGAACGTGCTGTTCGTCGACGAGGGCAGCGTGCTGACGTCGGCCGGGGCGGCGTCGGGCATCGACCTGTGCCTGCACATGATCCGCGGCGACCTCGGGGTGGCGGCGTCGAACCACACGGCCCGGCGGCTGGTCGCCGCGCCCTACCGCAGCGGCGGCCAGGCCCAGTACGTGCCGCGCAGCCTGCCCGAGCCCGTCGGCGAGCGGTTCGCCGCGACCCGCGAGTGGGTGCTGCACCACCTGGGCGACCCGCTGACGCTCGGCGTCCTGGCCCGGCGGGCGGCGGTGTCGCCGCGCACGTTCTCCCGGCAGTTCGTGGCCGACACCGGGTACACGCCCATGCAGTGGGTCATGCGGGCGCGCGTCGACGCCGCGCGCGAGCTGCTGGAGGCGTCGCAGCGCAGCGTGGAGCAGATCGCCGACGACGTCGGGCTGGGCACCGGCGCGAACCTGCGGCTGCACTTCCACAGGGTGCTGGGGACGACGCCGACGGACTACCGCCGCACCTTCGCGCGGGGCGAGTAGGCGACTGGCGGGATCCTTGCGGACCTTGGCGCTCTCGCCCCTGTCGACGGCGGGGGCGCCGGGCGAACCTGGTGGTGGCCCTGATCCCACGAGGTCCGGGACCACCGCACGAGGCCGCCAGGAGCGGCCGCCACGACCCCGGAAGGACATCATGACCCGCATCGCCATCAACGGTTTCGGCCGCATCGGCCGCAACGTGCTGCGCGCCCTCCTGGAGCGCGGCTCGGACCTCGAGGTGGTCGCCGTCAACGACCTCACCGACCCGGCCGCGCTGGCCCGCCTGCTCGCCTACGACACGACGGCGGGGCGGCTCGGCCGGCCCGTGTCCGTGGACGGCGACACGCTCGTCGTCGACGGCCGCCGCATCAAGGTGCTCGCCGAGCGCGAGCCCGCCGACCTGCCCTGGAAGGAGCTCGGCGTCGAGATCGTCGTCGAGTCGACGGGGCGCTTCACGTCGGCCAAGGCGGCCCGCGCGCACCTTGACGCCGGCGCCCGCAGGGTGCTCGTCACGGCCCCGGCCGACGGCGCCGACGTCACCCTGGCGCTCGGCGTCAACACGGACGCCTACGACCCGGACGTGCACACCGTCGTCTCGAACGCGTCCTGCACCACCAACGCCCTTGCCCCGCTGGCGGGAGTGCTCGACACCCTCGCGGGCATCGAGCACGGGTTCATGACCACCGTCCACGCGTACACGCAGGAGCAGAACCTGCAGGACGGCCCGCACCGCGACCCGCGGCGCGCTCGCGCGGCGGCCGAGAACATCGTGCCGACCACCACCGGGGCGGCCAAGGCCATCGGCCTGGTGCTGCCGCAGCTCGACGGGAAGCTCTCGGGCGACTCGATCCGCGTGCCCATCCCCGTCGGCTCGGTGGTCGAGCTCAACGCCACCGTGGCCCGTGACGTCAGCCGCGAGGACGTCATCGACGCCTACCGAGCTGCCGCGGCCGAGGGCCCGCTCGTGGGGATCCTCGAGTTCTCGGAGGACCCGCTGGTGTCGTCGGACATCGTGGGCAACCCGGCGTCGTCGATCTTCGACTCGCTGCTCACCCGCGTCGACGGCCGCCACGTCAAGGTGGTCGCCTGGTACGACAACGAGTGGGGCTTCTCGAACCGCGTGGTGGACACGCTGTCGCTGCTGGCGGCGTGAGCGCATCACCCCCCGGAGCGTTGTGGGTCCCTGGGACTCCGGTTATCACCCCCGATAACCGGAGTCCCAGGGACCCACAACGCGGTAGCGCTACGGCTTCAGGTCGCCGTCCACGTACTGCCAGGCGCCCTCGGTGCGCGCGAAGCGGCTCACCTCGTGCAGGCGGCCCCGGTCGCCTGTCGACGGCGTGCGCCAGTACGCCGCGAACTCGACCTCGCCCGCGTCGTCGAACGGGCCGCCCGCGTGCGTGGCCAGGATGTCGAGGCGGCGCCAGACGACCTCGTCGTCCAGGTCGAGGTGGGCCGGGCGCGTGCTCGGGTGCCACGACGCGAGCAGCCACCCGACGTCGCCGACGGCGAACGCCGAGTACCGCGACCGCATGAGCGCCTCGGCCGTGGCGGCCACGCGCTCCCCGCGGTGGACGGGCCCGCAGCACTCGTCGAACGGGAGGCCGGACAGGCAGGGGCAGCGGTCGGGGGTCATTCGGCCACCACCTCCGGTGCGGTGGCGAGCACCTCGTCGACGTCGTGGCGGTGCGCCGGGAGCGGCGGGTTGAAGCGGTTCTCTGCGAGCGTCACCCCGAGCGCCAGGAGCGCGAGTCCCGCCCCGGCGAGCGGCACCCACCGCACGCCGACGGCGGCTGTCAGCGCGGCGCCGAGCCCGGACCCGGCGGCGATCCCCAGGTTGAAGATGGCCGACGACATGGCGACGCCCATGTCGGTGGACCCCGGCGCCACCAGCATCACGCGGTGCGACAGGGCGGGCGGGATGGTCGAGAACGCCCCGCCGAACAGGAACAGGCCGACCACCGCGACGACATGGTTGGGGCTGAACGCCCACAGCAGCACCTGGGCGAGCACCACGATGGCGATCGCCGTGACGAGCGACCCCCAGGAGTGCCGGTCGAGGAACCGCGCGACCAGGATCGTGCCGATGACGCCGGCCGCGCCCTGCACCGCGAGCAGCCACGGCATGTCGGACCGGGCGTACCCGGCGACGTCCTGCATCAGCTGGGTGACGAACGTGATGAGCCCGAACGACGCCGTGACCACCAGCGCCGTGGTGACGAGCTGGAACCCGAGCCGCCGCCGGCTGGGGAACGGGGCGCGCGAGGCGCCGCCCTCGGACGGCTTCACCGTGGGGAAGAGCACGATGACGATCACGAAGATCAGGGTCGAGAGCGCCGCGACGGCCCAGAAGGTGACCCGCCACGACGTGTGCTCGCCCAGCCACGTGCCGATCGGGAGGCCGAGCACCGGGGCGAGCGAGTTGCCGAGGGCGAGGCGCGAGATGACGCGCCCACGCACGCGCGGCGGGAACAGCCCCGCGGTACCGGGGAGGACTGCCACCCAGAAGAGCGCCTGCGCGAGCGCGGTGACCAGGCGCGCGGCCAGGAGCGACTCGTAGCCGCCCGCGAACCCGGCCCAGAGGGTGCCGAGGGTGGCGACGCCCACCGTCGCGGAGAGCACCCAGCGGCGCGGGATGTTCTTGGTCCACTGCGCCAGGGGGACGGTGGCGACCAGCACCACGAGCGCGTAGCCCGTGACCAGCAGGCCGATGCGCGACGTCGTGGTCTCGAGGTCCGGTGCCATGAGCGTCAGCAGGCCGGCGGGCAGGCCCTCGACGAGCACGAACAGGAAGGTCGAGACGGCCATCGCGACGAGGATCACCGTGGCGCGCCGGGCGTCGACGATGCCGGGCGAGGTGGTGGCGGGGGGACTGGTCACGGTCACGAGGGTGCCTCCGTGGGGCGGACGATGCCCGCGCTGCGCGGATCGAATCGATTCTACTGGCCTGCTCCGGTGCTGGTGCTCGACCCGTTCTCGTAGAACCGGTCGAAGGCGTCCTTCGTGTCCTGCTCGTCCCACCGGAGCTGGTGCCAGGCGCGGGCGGCCTGTTCGGGCGTGCTGCCCCGCGCCTGCGACCAGGCCTCGGCGGCGGCGAGCGCCGGGTCCGCGAACTCGCGGCGCAGCACGGGTTCCTGCACGGCGACGTCGTGGCGGGCGGCGCGGGTGGCGTGGAGGAACCCGCCCTTGGCGGCGTCGGCGGCGGTGGTGACGACGCGGTCGGCTGCCAGCTTGACGCTCTCGTCGCCGACGGTGCCCAGCGAGCGCGTGGCGGCGTGGGCGACGGCGCGCGACGCGGCTCCGGCCACGACGCCGCCGATCGGCACGCTCGCCACGGTCGCGACGTCGTCGATCATCGCCTGGTCGCGGGCGTCCGCGAGCTCGGCCGTGCGCACGGACGCGACCTGCAGCGCGCCGGCGACGGCGCCCGCGTCGCGCAGGGTCTCGCGCACGACCGACTGCCGGTCCGCGTCGCCCTGGATGTCGGCCGCCGCCGGGGCGTCCGACCCGTCCGCGGGGAAGATG
The DNA here is from genome assembly GCA_009783295.1 of Promicromonosporaceae bacterium. Taxonomy (GTDB): domain Bacteria; phylum Actinomycetota; class Actinomycetes; order Actinomycetales; family Cellulomonadaceae; genus Xylanimonas. Next base: position 38,645 of record WRHK01000015.1, on the reverse strand, counting down.
GCCTCGAGCACCGCCTCCTCGTGGTCGAGCGCGTCGGCCAGCCAGGCGGCCGCCCCGGCCGAGGTGGTCGAGCTGCCCACGATCACCTCGCGGAACAGCAGGGCGTCCAGGTGGGGCTGGACCGGCTGGGGCATCGCACCGAGGCCGTCGGCCAGGGGGACGTCCGCGCGGGTGCCGGGACGGCCGGACGCGGAGGGTGCCGCCGGCGCGGCGAGATCCACCCATCCGGCGGCGTCGGTGGTCCGTCCGAGCTGGGAGGCGCCCGCCAGGTACGGGTGGTAGGCGCGGGCGACGTCGCGCTCTGTGGCGCTCGACAGGGGCTCGTTCCGCAGCAGGCCGCTCGGCAGCTGCGTCGTGGCGACCGAGGCGAGCTGGGCGGCACGCGCCTGCTCCGCGCGGGAGGGAGACGTCGCGCCGGCGAGCACCGCGGCCGCGAGGGCGGCGGCGACGCCCTCGCCGTGGTCGGGCCAGGGGGCAGGGCCGCCGAGCCAGTGCGTGGCGCGTCGCCGGAGCTCCGCGGGGTCCTCGGGGGCCAGGTAGCCGAGGGCCGCGGCGGGGTCACGGGCGAGCGTCGCAAGGGCGGCGGCGGCAAGGTCGGGGCAGGGAGGCCTGCCGGGCCGAGGGTCGTCGTCGAGCACTGTCAGCACGCCCGTGGCGACGTCGGCGGCGGCTCGCTGCCCGGGTGTCGGCGCGGCGGGCCCGGCGGGGTCGGGTCGCGGTGCGACCCAGAGTGGCAGCGCGCCGAACAGCGCGGCCGCCACCTCAGGCGCGGTCCACGACACCGCCGGGACGTCCTCGGCGATCCGGCGCCCGAACCTTGCGCGCTCCGCGGGGCTGAGTGTGGCGAGCGTCGACGCGGTGCCGGTGCCGATCGCGCGCAGCAGCGCCGCCCACTCCTCGCGGGCGGCCGGGGTGCGCCGCGCGATCGCCATGCCGGGCGCCATGAGGTCGGCGGCCGCGTAGAGCTGCGCGGGCGTGGCCCGCTCCCAGAACGCGGCCCAGAACACGGGGTCGCCGCTGCGTGCCTCGAGCAGTCGGCGCAGCCGGCCGGCCTGCTCGGTCGGGGCCGAGCCCACCGAGCCGTCGCGCACCAGGCGGGCCAGGTCCGACGACGCCGCGAGCCCGGCGCTCCGGGACGCGACGAACGCGGCCACGGTCACGGGAGCGCCCGAGGCCCACGCCCGGACCACGCGCGTGTCCGCGAGCGCCTGCACCTGGGCGGCGGCCTGGCGGGCGTCGGCCTGCTGCTCTTCGGTGGCGCGGTGGTGGTCGGCGAGGGCGCGCTGGGCGTCGTCGCGGGCCCGCGCCTCCTCGCGAGCGGCCTCGTGGACGGTCGGCTGCCACGAGGCGTCGGGGGAGAGGCGCCGCTGCGCCTCCGCGCGCTCCCGCTCAGCCGCCCAGTGCGCGACCCGCGCCACCGCGTCGGCGTGCCGCTCGGCGGCCTGGCGTGCGGCCGCCTGGTGGGACCGGAGCCGCTCCCCGAACCAGGTGAGGACTCCCGCGAGCCCCGTCGCGAGCCGGGCCGCCGCGAGCGCGCCGCCCGAGCCCTCGGCCAGCCGGTCGTCGGCGCTCGCGGCGGCCGCGGTGCGCTCGTCGGCCAGCACGGCCCGCACGTGGGAGAGGCGCGCCGCGGCGTCCTCCAGCGTCGTCGCCCGCGCGGCCAGCAGCCGGACGGCGTCGTCGATCGCGGCGGGGTCGCCGGGCAGCAGAGGCATCAACGGAACGGTCATCGCAGCGCCGCCGCGAGCGACGCCGTCGTCACGCCCTCGGCGTCGGCGAACAGCGCGGACGCGCCGTGCAGGGCCGCGGCGAGCGCGTCCAGAGACGTGCCGAGCGTGGCGAGCTGCCGTGCCCACGACCGCGCGACGTCGTCGAGCGCCGCCTTGAGCCGGACGTCCCCGACCACCCCGGCAGGGACGCCGAGAGCAACCGGCACCTGGGCGGCGGCCGCGCGCACGGCGGCGGAGGCGGCCTCGAAGGCCGCGGTGTCGAGGGCGATCTGAGGCACCTGCCGAACGTACCGACGCGGGCCCCCGCTAGCACCGAGTTATCCACAGCCCTGGGGTTCTCGGCGGGCCGGACCCCGGCGCGGGCGCCAAGATCGACACATCAGGCCCGCAACCGAAGGAGCCCACCGTGCCTGTCACCACCGCCACGCTCGACGTCCCCGGCGCCGCCGTCACCTACGACGTGCACGCTCCCACGGAGAGCCCGGGCTCCCCGCAGCGGCCGCTGTTCATCATCGGCAGCCCCATGGGCGCGCAGGGTTTCACCACGCTGGTCGGCCATTTTCCCGACCGCACCGTGGTCACCTACGACCCCCCGGGCATGAACCGCAGCACCGTGGCGGAGCACGCCCATCCCGACCCGATGTCGCGGGGCGCAGCCCTGCACGCGATCGCGCAGGCGGTGGGCCAGGGCCCGTACGACCTGTTCGCGTCCAGCGGCGGCGCCGTCGACGGGCTGGCGTGGATCCAGCAGTTCCCGGACGACGTCGCGACCGCCGTCCTCCACGAGCCGCCGCTGGCGCCCGTGCTGCCCGACGGCGACGTCGTGGCCGCCGTCATGGACGACATCCACCACACCTACGAGGCGCACGGGTTCGGCGCGGGCATGGCCAAGTTCTTCGCCGTCTCGATGGCGCAGGGGGAGATCCCGGCCGACTTCCTGGACCGTCCGGCCCCCGACCCGGCCCAGTTCGGGCTGCCCACGCAGGACGACGGGCGCCGCGGCGACCCGCTGCTGGGCATCAACATGCGCACCATGCAGCACTGGGTCCCGGCGCTGGCCGCAGTCCGGGCCGCCCGCACGCGCGTCGTCCCCGCGTACGGCGAGGACTCGGGCGAGGGCATGGCCGCGCGGGCGGCGCGCGCCCTGGCGGCCGAGCTGGACGTCGAGGCCGCGCCGTTCCCCGGCGACCACTCCGGCTTCTCGGGCGGCGAGTACGGCCCGGCCGGCAAGCCGGAGCAGTTCGCCGCGACCCTCCGTGCGCTGCTGGGGTGAGACGCCGACGGGGGCGCCGCCGCTAGCGCGACGACGCCCCCGCGGGGTGAAGGAAGGTCAGCCCTTCTTGGCGAGCCCGGCGGGCAGCACCGGGGTCACCGACTGCACCGAGCCGTCGTCGTTGAGGATGACGGTCGGGGACTTCTTCTTGGCCGACTCGTTGAAGTCGAACATGTTGTCCAGCGTGCCGGCGGTCTCGTCGAACGAGGCGTCACCGATGGTGCCGAGCTTCCAGTTGTCCTCGATGAACTTCACGATCGAGGCCTGGTTGGTCTCGGTGTGGTCCACGAAGTTGGTCTTCGCGTAGGGCGAGATGACCAGCAGGGGGAGGCGCTGCGACGGGCCGCAACGGTCGGCGTAGCCGCCGAGCACCGTCGAGACCGAGGAGCACAGCGTGGAGTCCTGAGAGCCGTTGCCGCCGTTGGCGATCGACGGGGCGACGTGGTCGTACCAGCCGTCCGAGTCGTCGTAGGCGATGACGACGGCGGTCGACGACCAGTCGGGCGACTGCTGGAGCAGGTTGATCTCGCGGACCAGGAAGTCCTGCTCGTCCAGCGGGTCGGAGTACGAGGCGTGGCCGTCCTGGTACTCGGCGGCCTTCACGTACGAGACGGCGGGGAGGTTGCCGTCCTTGGCGGCCTGCTCGAACAGCGACAGGTCGTACTGGTGGTTCGCCTGGTCGGTCTCACCGACGGCCTTGGTGGGGGCCAGGTGGTGGGGGTTCGACGTCGACTTGTAGTACGCGAACGGGTTGTGGTGCGGCGAGTAGTCCTTCGACGAGCCGCCCGCGACGTTCAGGTGCGTGGTGTCGCACAGCGCGTAGCCGGTCTTCGAGCTCGCGGCCGTGGTCGACGGCGTGAACCCGCCCTGGAACCAGCCCCACGTGATGTTCTGCTCGTTGAGCAGGTCACCGATGTTCTTGCCCTGCATGCCCACGAGAGCCGACGACGACGTGTGGTCGTTGTCCGCGCAGTCGTCGTAGACCGGGTCCGGGTCGCCCGTCACGGTGCCCACGCCGTTGGCGTCGGGGTCGGCCGTCGCGGTCGACGTCGTCAGCAGCGCGCCCGTCTTCGGGTCGAAGGCCTGGCCGCCGTGCGTCTGGCCGGCGACCACGTTGAGGGCACCCGGGGTGGAGGGGCCGAACGTGGCGTCCCAGCTGTTGTCGCTCATGGCGTAGTTCTGCGCGTAGTTCCACAGCGCGGTGACGGTGTTGCCGTCGTAGTAGTCCATGACCAGGCCCGGCTCGTGGAACACGCCCGAGCAGGTGTCGTTGTTGGTCTTCTGGACGAACTGGTCCATGAGGCCACCGTTGATGGCCTGCTGCTCCGGCAGGTAGCCGTGGTTCTGGTCGCACGTCACGGCCTGCGACACGCCACCGAGGCGCTGCGGGACGTACGTGTTCGGGTTCTGCGCGATGAGGCCGGCGGCCTCCATCGTGTCGGTCTTCGGGGTGCCGGCGGCGGCGGTGAACTTGGTGCCGTCGGTGTTGGCCGCGTTCGGGTAGGTGCCGAAGTAGTGGTCGAACGAGACGTTCTCGTCGAACAGCACGACGACGTGCTTGATCGGCGTCGAGGTCTTGTCGGACCCCTGGCCGTTGTTCGGGTGGCCGAGGCCCGGGAGACCCGAGCCGAACAGGCCGCCGGCGAGCGCGAGACCCGCGACGGCCGCCGTCCCGACGGACGCGTAGCGCCCGCGGGGGGTGGAGAGCAGACCCGGCATGGGGGTGTGCCTTTCTGTTCGGTGGTGCCGCGACCGCCGTGGCGCGGAGGCGGCGGTGGTTCAGGCGAGCAGCGCGCTGGCGTACCAGTCGTCTGCTGCCTTCACCCCGGGGAGGGCGAAGAAGTAGCCACCCCCGACCGGGGAGATGTAGTCGACCAGCGGCTCGCCCTGCAGGTGGTTCTGCACGGTCACGAACTGCCGGTCGAGGTCCTGGACGAAGCACACGAACACGAGCCCGACGTCGAGCGTCCCGTTCGCGTCCGTGCCGTTGTCGTACGAGAACGGGCGTCGCAGCATCCGCATCGCCTCCGAGCCGGGCGTGCGGGGCCCGGCGAGGCGGATGTGGGCGTCCAGCTTGATCGCGTCGCCCGTCGGGTCGGCCGCGTAGTCGGGGGCCTCGTCCTCGTGGGTGCCCGTCAGCGGGGCGCCCGTGTCGCGGCGCCGGCCGATCATCTGCTCCTGCTCGTCGAGCGTGACCCGGTCCCAGAACTCCACGAACATGCGCGTCGTGCGCACCACGTGGTACGTGCCGCCCGCCACCCACGCCGGCTCGACGGCGTCCTTCAGGTCCGTGGCGCGCGCCTTGAACGCGCGGGCGGCCTGGTCGTCGACCTTCGCCGTCGGGCCCGCCGCGGTCCACACGACGTCGCCCATCGCGTCGGCGCTCGCGGTGGGCGGGTTGACGGTGCCGTCCTTGAAGCCGAGCAGGTTGCGGGGCGCGCCGCTGGGGCGGGCCGGCGGCAGGAACCCCTCCTGGCGCCACCGCACCGTGAGGCTGCCGCGCGTGGCGCGCAGCAGCTCGCGCACGGCGTGCAGCACGGTGTCGCGCTCGTCGGCGCACACCTGGAGCAGCAGGTCGCCGTCGCAGATGGTGCGGTCGAGGTTGTCGTCGGGGAACGCGTCCATGACGCGCAGCCGGGCTGGCTTGCTGGCCGCGAGCCCGAACCGCCCGTCGAACAGCGACGCGCCCACCGAGACGGTGACGGTCAGCCCGTCGGTGTCCTTGGGCGTGGGGACCACGCCGAGGATCCCGTTGTCCGACGGCGGAGCACCCGGCCCGGCCGACGGCGCGACGCCGCCGTCCGCGAGCAGGCGCGCGGCCTCCGTGAGGGTCTTGAAGACGTCGGCGAGCTCGGCCCGCGAGGCCACCACGGCGTCGAGCGCCAGGAACGTGGCCGCCCGCTGGGCCGGCGTGGTGATGCCCGCCTGATGCTTCCCGTGGAACGGGACGACGGCGGGCACCTTGGCGTGGGTGGGGTGCGTGTACTCGGACCCGTCGGCGCCGGCGGTGGTCGAGCCCGTCGAGACCGGGGCCGCCCCCGTCGCCACGGAGGCGAGCCCTGCGGCACCCGCCGCCCCCAGCACCCCGCGCAGGAACCCGCGCCGTCCGACGTGGGCCGGACACTCGCCGGTCATGGGTGCCTCCGGGGCTCGGTCGTGGCCGCGACACGCGCCAGGGGCTCGAGGGCGGCGTCCAGGCGGGCGTTCAGCAGCTCGCGCTGGGCCGGCGTCAGCGCAGGCCAGGGGGTCCAGCCGGTCTGGCCGGCGGGTGCGTCGTGGTGGAACGTGGCGACCTCGGCGGCCAGCGCGTCGAGCGCGGCGTCGACGTCGGCGAGGTCGTCGCCCTGCGCGGCGAGCAGGGGGCGCAGCTGCACGAGCGCGGCCCGCGACCCGTCGACGGCGGCCGCGACCTCGGCGAGCGTGGTGCCCGACGGGCCGTCCGCCCGGCCGGACAGGGTCTCGCGCTGGACGTCCTCGAGGATCTCGTGCGAGCGCAGGCCCAGCTCGAGCGGGTCCATGCGCGGGTCCTGCAGCTGCTTGACCAGGGCGGTCGTGTCCGTGACGAGCCCCTGGACGAGGGGCCGCGCGCCGGCCGTGCCACCGGTGCCCCAGAGCTGGGCCTCGACCGCACGGAACCCCGTGGTGCCCGACCCGTCGATCGCGTCGCCCAGGTCGCCGAACGCACCGTAGGCGGCGCCGAGCGTGCCGTAGGTGGTGTGGGCGGTGAGCCAGTCGGCGCGGGCGGCGCCGAGGTCGCCGCGGGCGGCGTCGCCGTCGAGCGTCGCGACCTGCTCGGCGAGCGTGCGGGCGCGGCCCAGCGCCCACGTCGAGTACGCCTGGGTGGCCGCGACGAGGTCGTTCTGGCTGAGCAGCACGATGCTGGGCGTGGCCTGGTCGACCTTGCCGCCCGTGACGGTGACGGCGGGCCCGAGCACGGGGTCCTCGTCGGCCTGGAGGCACACGAACCGGTAGCTGCCGCCGTCGAGCCGCACGGACGCCGACGCCGTCGCCCCGGCGCCGATGGCGTCGAGCACCAGGTAGGTGCGGGGCGTGGCCCGGGTGTCCTGGAGGTACACGGCCATGCCGGTGGTGGCGGTGTTGGTGACGGCGAACGTCTGTGCGCCGGCGGCGCCGCCCGTCCACCCGTGGCCGCACGAGTCCGGGCCGGCCTCCACCGGGGTGCCGGGGATGCCCGCGCCCGGGGAGGCGTCCGCGTCGGGGGTGGAGCACCCGCCGAGCAGCATCGCGACGACGGCCGCCGCGGCGGCGGAGGCGACGACGGTGGCGGGCCGGAACCCTTGCGCCGCGTGCACCTTCACCGTCTGCTCCCTGTGGTCCTGGCGGCCTTCTGGGCCGCACCAGGGGCGAACTTATGGCGGGCGGACGGCTGCCCTGGGCAAGTTCTCCGAGAGTTCGCCGGGGCGGCACCGAATGTTCCCCCGCGGGGCGAGCAATCCCCAGCCTGCTCTCAGAGAACGCCCAGGGCGTCGTGTCAGGGAAGATGACGCCGTGGAACAGGAACAAGCGCACGCGGCCCGCCTGCGGCGCGTCGTGCTGACCGTCGCGGTGCTGAACCTCGCCTACTTCTTCGTGCAGTTCACCGTGGCGCTGGGTGCCGGGTCGGTGTCGCTGCTGGCCGACTCGGTCGACTTCCTCGAGGACACCGCGGTCAACCTGCTGATCTTCGTAGCCCTCGGCTGGCCGCTGGCACGGCGGGCCGTCATGGGCAAGGTGATGGCCCTGATCATCCTGGGCCCCGCGGCCTACGCGACCGTCGAGGCAGTGCGCCGGTTCGCCCATCCCCAGGCGCCGCACGTGGTGCCGCTCGCGGTCGCGTCGCTGGGCGCCATCGTGGTCAACGGCGTCTGCGCGCTGCTGCTGGCCCGCGTGCGGCACACCGGCGGGTCGCTCTCCCGTGCCGCGTTCCTCTCCGCCCGCAACGACGTGCTCGTCAACGTCGCCGTGATCGCGATGGGGCTGGTCACGGCCGCCACGGGCTCCGGCTGGCCGGACCTCGTGCTCGGCTGCGCCATCATCCTGCTCGCGCTGCGGGCGGCGTGGGAGGTGTGGGAGCTCAGCGAGGAGGAGCGCCTGGCCGCGCGGGCGCTCGCGGGGGAGGACCTGGACTGACTCCCCCTCAGGCGTCCGCCGCCACCTCCGGGCGCAGGTCCAGCCGGCGCAGCAGCTGCGCGTTGAGCGCCACCACGATCGTCGAGAGCGACATGAGCAGCGCCCCCACCTCCATGGGCAGCACGAACCCGACGCCCGCCAGCACGCCCGCCGCGAGCGGCACGGCCGCCAGGTTGTAGCCCGCCGCCCACCACAGGTTCTGCCGCATCTTGCGGTACCCGGCCCGCGAGAGCTCGATGACCGAGAGCACGGAGCGCGGGTCGTCGGAGGCGAGGATCACGCCCGCCGAGGCGATGGCCACGTCGGTCCCCGCGCCGATCGCGATGCCGACGTCGGCCTGCGCGAGCGCCGGGGCGTCGTTGACGCCGTCGCCCACCATCGCGGTGACCCGCCCGGCCTGCTGCAGCTCCACGACCTTGCCGGCCTTGTGCTCGGGGCGCACGCCCGCGAACACCTGGTCGATGCCCAGCTCGGCTCCCACGGTGCGGGCCACGGGCTCGGCGTCGCCGGTGATCATGACGACGTGCACGCCGCGCCGGTGCAGCGCGTCGACGGCCTCGCGGGCCGCGGGCCGCACCTCGTCCGCGAGCGACAGCGCGCCGGCCACGCGCCCGTCCACGAGCACGTGGAGCACGATCGCGCCGCGCGCCGACCACGCCGCGGTCGCGGCGAGGGGCTCGAGCCCGTGCTCCTGGAGCAGGTTCGGCCCGCCGACGGCCACCTCGTGCCCGGCCACCGTGGCGCGCACCCCGACGGCGGTCGACGACGTGAACCCGGTCGCGGCCGGGACGGTCAGCCCGCGCGCGGCCGCGGCGGCCACGATCGCGGCGGCGAGAGGGTGCTGCGAGTCGGCCTCCGCGGCCGCCGCGAGCGCCAGCAGCGCGTCGTCGTCGTGCCCGACGCCCACGACGTCGTGCACCACCGGCTCGCCCTGGGTGAGCGTGCCGGTCTTGTCGAACAGCACGGTGTCGACCTGGCGCATGCGTTCCAGCGCGGCGCGGTCCTTGACCAGCACGCCGGCCTTGGCGGCGCGCTCGGTGGAGATCGACACCACGAGCGGGATCGCGAGGCCCAGGGCGTGCGGGCAGGCGATGACCAGCACGGTGATGGCCCGGATGACGGCGTCGGACGGGCTGCCCACCAGGCTCCACACGACCACCGTGACCACGCCGGCGGCGAGCGCGAACCAGAACAGCAGCGCGGCGGCGCGGTCGGCGAGCAGCTGGGCGCGCGTGGACGAGGACTGCGCCGCGGCCACGAGCCGCTGGATGCCCGCGAGCGCCGTCTGCTCGCCGACGGCGGTGACGCGCACGCGCAGGGCGTCGTCGGTGGCGACGGTGCCGGCCACGATGTGGTCGCCGACGCCGCGGGGGACGGGCCGGGACTCGCCGGTGATCATGGACTCGTCGACGTCGGCGGTGCCCTGGACGACGTCGCCGTCGGCGGGGACGCGGCCGCCGGGGCGCACGATGACGACGTCGCCGAGCGCGAGGTGGGCGGGGGCGACGGTGACGACGCCGTCGGGCGTGACCTTCTCGGCCTCGTCGGGCAGCAGGGCGGCGAGCGAGTCGAGCGCGGACGACGTCTGGGCGAGGGAGCGCATCTCGAGCCAGTGGCCCAGCAGCATGATGACGACGAGGAGCGCGAGCTCCCACCAGAAGTCGAGGTCGCGGGCGAGGATGCCGAGCGTGGCGCCCCAGGAGGCGACGAAGGCGACGGTGATCGCCATGGCGATGAGCAGCATCATGCCGGGGCGGCGGGCCTTGATCTCGTCGATGCCGCCGGTGAGGAAGGGTCGCCCGCCCCCCAGGTAGATGACGGTGCCGAGCACGGGCGGCACGGCGTCGAGCCAGGACCAGTCCGGCAGCGTGTAGCCGACGAGCCCGGCGAACATGTGGCTGAGCAGCACGGTCGGCGCGGCGAGCACGAGCATGACCCAGAACAGCCGTCGGAACAGCAGGGCGTGGTGGCCGGCGTGGACGGTGTGGTCGCCGTGCCCTGCGTGCTCGGTCGGGTCCTGGTGGCCTGCGGGCTCGTGGCCCGCGTGCTCGTGCTGCATCGTCGTCATGCCGTCGACCATACCCCTAGGGGGTATCGGATGTCGATAGTTCGACGCATCAGCGATCGCGACACGCCAGACGTCCGGGCGCCCGCCGCGCCCCGCCTACGGTCGTTGGCGCACGCGGCACCCCACGGTGCCCACCCGCCGCACCCTTCCCCGACCGCGGCTGGAGATCTTTCGTGAACGAACGCCACATCGCGCAGCACCGTGCCGCGCGCCGGCCGCTCGAGACCCTGACCGGCACCTTCCGTGCCGTCGCAGCCGACGCCAAGGGCGCCAGCCGCAGCGTCGTCGTCGTCGCCACCGCCGGTGGCATCGCGATGTCGACGATCTCGCCCGCGAGCGCCCAGACGAACGCCCACGACGACGCCACCGACCCGGGCATCACGGCCGAGACGCTGGCCCTGGACCCGCTGGCCGTCGACAAGCTCGCCGAGACGCTCGCCGAGCTCATGGCCGACGAGCCCGCCGCCGACGAGGCGCCCGAGGAGGTCGTCGCGACCGCCCCGGTCGTGCAGGTCTCCGCCGACGCCGTGATCGAGGTCGAGCGCGTGGGCGAGGAGGGCATCGTCCCCGTCGCAGTGACGCCCCGCCCGACGCCCCCGCCGCCCGCCCCCGTGCGGACCGCCGTGGCCTCGCGCACCGCCGACCGCCCCGCCACCGGCGGGCGCTGGGCCGCCGCGGCCAACATCGGCCTGCGCTACCTGGGCGTGCCGTACGTGTGGGGCGGCTCCACGCCGCGCGGGTTCGACTGCTCGGGCCTGGTCCAGCACGTGTACCGCCAGCTGGGCGTGAACCTGCCCCGCAGCTCCAGCCAGATGCGCAACTCCTCGCGCACGGTGCGCATCGCGCGCGGCGAGGCCCGCCCCGGCGACCTCATCTGGACGCCCGGGCACATCGCGATCTACCTGGGCAACGGCCGTCAGGTCGAGGCGACCGTGCCCGGCGGGCACGTCACCAACTCGCGCGTGTGGCAGTCCAACCCGCACTTCCTGCGGGTGGTCTGACCCTCACCCTGCGGCGAGCTCCAGCAGCGCCCGGACCGTGTTGACGTTCCGGGCGGTGCCCCGCTCGACGCCCGGGACGCGCAGCCTCGAGCGGCCCTGCCCGTTCGGGTAGTGCGCGTACACCGCACGCTCGCCCAGGGCCACCTGCTCGCCGTCGTCGGCGCGCGTGACGCCCTCGAGCGCGCCCGGCGCGGGCTCCCCGGGCAGGAAGATCACCGCCACGCGGTTGCCCGGCGCCCCGGGGAAGGGGTTGCCGTCGAGCACCCGCTGCAGCTCCCCGGGCGAGCGCACCAGTACCCCGACGGGCCTGCCCGCGTACGCCTCCAGGGCGTCCTCCATGGCCTTCCCGACGGTGGCCTCGTCGTCGTCGGACTCCAGGAGCAGGTTGCCGCTCGCGATGTAGGTGCGCACGGCGGTGAAGCCGGCGTCCTCCGCGAGGCGACGCAGGTCGGCCATGGGCAGCTTGCCGGTGCCGCCCACGTTGACGGCCCGCAGCAGCACGACGTGCGTGGTCATGCGACCAGTCTCGGGTCAGTGCAGCAGCGAGGCCAGGCCGGCGGCCACGACGGCGACCGCCGACGCCGCGGCGAGCACCCCGGCGGCGACCGACTCGGTGCGCGGACGGTGGGTGGTGGTCAGGCTCGCGACCTCGCGGGCTGTGAGCCGGTGCAGGATCGGTGTGGTCATGCCAAGAACGCTACGGACCGACGGCCCGGGCGTCGTCGGCCCTGTGGATGAACCTCCTGGGGCGGGCATCCGCCCGGAGGATGACGGCACGCCATCCCGAGGCGGGAACACGACGAGGCGCCAACGCGCCACCGGTTCCGCGAGCCAGGGGCCGGGTCCCTTTGTGAGGGTGAGCAGCTACAGCAACCGGCGCACCGCCGATCGCTTCCCCCACACGAGGGAGTCACCGTGCAACTCACCACGCTGCACTCGCAGGGCTCGCGGGACGGAGGGCGGCCACGGCGCGCCCGAGGTGTCGCGCTCGTCGCCGCGCTCGCCCTGGCCGGCCTCGCCGGACCCCTGGCTGCTGCCAGCCCCGCCTTCGCGTCCGACGGCGGTGCCACCGCCCCCACCACCCCCACCGATGAGGCCGTCTGCGGCACCCCCACCCCGGGGCACATGAGCTGCTTCTCGCGGCGCCGCACCGACGCCCACGTCGCGCACGGCAAGGGCGTGCGCCGGTCCGCGAACGGCCAGCTCGACGCGGCCGCCGTCAGCGGCTACGGCCCGGCCGACCTGCTGTCCGCGTACAACCTGCCCGCCGACGGCGGCGAGGGCGCCACGATCGCCATCGTCGACGCCTACGACAACCCGACCGCCGAGGCCGACCTGGCCGTCTACCGCCAGCAGTTCGGGCTGCCCGCCTGCACCACCGACAACGGCTGCTTCAGCAAGGTCGACCAGCGCGGCGGCAGCGACTACCCGGAGTACGACTCCGGCTGGGCCGGCGAGATCGCGCTCGACCTCGACATGGTCTCGGCCATTGCGCCGCGCGCCCACATCCTGCTGGTCGAGGCCGACTCCAACTCCGACGGCGACCTCGGGTCGTCCGAGAACCTCGCCGTGACGCTCGGTGCCGGCTACGTCTCCAACTCCTGGGGCGGCTACACGGACGACCCGGCCAACGTGGCCGAGGACTCCGCGTACTACGACCACCCGGGCACCGCGATCGTGTTCAGCACGGGCGACGACGGGTACGGCGTCAGCTACCCGGCCTCGTCGCCCGACGTGACCGCCGTCGGCGGCACGTCGCTGGTCAAGGACTCGAGCGCGCGCGGCTGGACCGAGTCCGTGTGGAACTCCGGCAACCCGTCCACGGGCGCCTGGGGCGCGCCGGGCTCCGGCTGCTCGCAGGTCGAGCCCAAGCCCGCCTGGCAGCACGACCCCGACTGCGCGGGCCGCTCGGCCGCCGACGTCTCGGCCGTCGCCGACCCGTACACGGGCGTGGCGGTCTACGACACCAACGGCAACGACGGCGGGTGGAACGTGTTCGGCGGCACCAGCGCGTCGGCGCCCATCATCGCCGCGACGTACGCGCTGGCCGGCGCGGTCGTGCCCGACAGCTACCCGTCGTCGTACCCGTACGAGACGCCGTCGGCGCTCAACGACGTCACCGTGGGCAGCGACGCGAGCTGCGACCCCGGCTTCGCGTGCGGCTTCCCCACCACCCCGCAGTGCACGCCCCGCTACGAGTGCCAGGCGCAGCCCGGCTACGACGGCCCCACCGGCCTGGGCACCCCCCAGGGCCTGGCCGCGTTCCGCACCGGCCCGCACGGCAGCGTGCGCGGCACCGTGACCGACGCCGCGGGCGGCGCCGTCGTCGCCGGAGCCGCGGTGGCGCTCGGTGACTACACGACCACGTCCGCCGCGGACGGCACGTTCGCGCTCGACGTCCCGCCGGGCGGCTACGACCTCAAGGTCTCGGCGTTCGGCTTCGCCACCAAGGACCTCGGCACCGTCACGGTGTCCGACGGCGGCACGGCCACCGAGGCGGTGGCGCTCACCCGCGTGCCCTCCACCACGGTGACCGGCACCGTCACCGACGGCGGCGGCCACGGCTGGGGCCTGTACGCCCGGCTGACGGTCGACGGCGTGCCCGGCACCGCCTACACGGACCCGGCCACGGGCGCCTACTCGCTGACCCTGCCCAAGGGCGCGACCTACAGCCTGCGCGCGACGGCCCTCTACCCGGGCTACCAGCCCGCCGGCGCCGACATCACGCTCCCGGCCGACCCTGGGCACGGCAACGCCGGCGCCAAGGCGACCGTCGCGACCATCCCGCTCAAGCTCGACACCACCGGCGCGATGGCCCCCGGCTACCACATCGGGTACGGCCCCGGCGGCGGCGCGCAGTCGTTCGACGCGCCCGCCATCCCCGACGGCTGGACCGTCGACACCGCCACGGGCGCGGCCGGCTGGAACTTCACCGACACGCTCAACCGCGGCAACCGCACGGGCGGCTCGGGCCACTTCGCGCAGATCGACGACTACGCGCTCGGCTGGGGTCCCGTCGACTCCTCGCTCGTGAGCCCGGTCTACGACCTGTCCGCGCAGACGGCCCCCGTGCTCGACTTCAGCTCCGCGATCGCCACCGGCCTCGACGACCAGACCGAGTCCGTCGACGTGACCACCGACGGCGGTTCCACGTGGAACACGGTCTGGTCCGCCGGCACCACGCCCGTCTCGGACGACCACCACGAGATCTCGCTCGCTGCCTACGCGGGCAAGCCGTCGGTGCAGGTCAGGTTCCACTTCACGGGCTCGCTCGCCGGGTACTGGGAGATCGACGACGTCTCGGTGGGCGCGCGCACGCTCGTCACCGACGCCGGCGGCCTGCTGGTCGGCAAGGTCACGGACGCCAACACGGGCGCCGGGGTGATCGGGGCGGCCGTGAGCAGCGCAGGCACCGCCACGGTGACCGCGCAGACGGTCGCCGCCTCCGGTGACCCGGCGCTCACGGGTGGCCTGTACTGGCTGTTCGCGCCGGGCAGCGGCCACCAGCGGCTGACGGCGGGCCTGCCCGACTTCGGGTACCCGGCCGTCGCCGGGGCCGCGACCGTCAAGGCCGACCGCATCACCACGGCCGACTTCACGGTGCACCCGGGGAAGCTGGCGCTCTCGGCGGCCTCGGCGTCCGCGCGGGTGCCGTGGGGCACCAGCACGACGGTGCAGGTGACCGTCAAGAACACGGGCGGCGCCCCCGCGACCTTCTCGCTGGGCGAGCAGGCCGGGCGTTCTTCGGCCGGCGCGGGCTCCGCGGCGCCGGCCGTCACCAAGGTGCCGTCCACGGCGACGCCGCTCACGCTCGCGTCGTCGCCGTCCGCCACGGCGGCAGCAACGGCCCCGGCGGGCGCCGCTCCGTCCGCCACGCAGGACGGCGCCGCCTGGCAGCAGCTCGCCAACGCGCCCGCCAGCGCGGAGGGCGGCGTGGCCGGCACCATCGACGGGCTCCTGTACGCGGGGCTCGGCGAGGCGCCGGGCGGCCAGTGGAGCAACGCGTTCTCGTCGTACGACCCCGCCACCGCCACCTGGACCCCGCGGGCCCACCCCGTGACCACGCGGCTCTACCCCGCCTACGGGGTGGTGCGCGGCAAGCTGTACGTCGCCGGCGGGCGCGACGCCGCAGGCTCCCCGATCGCGGGCGGCGAGGTCTACGACCCCAAGACCGACACGTGGGCCGCGATCGCGCCGATGCCGAAGCCGTACCTGGCGTCGGGGTCGGCCGTCGTGGGCGACAAGCTGTACGTCGTCGGCGGGTGCGAGGCCACCGCCTGTGGCACCACCGACGTGCAGGTCTACGACCCGGCGTCGAACACCTGGTCGGCCGGGCCCTCGTACCTGGAGCCGGTCTCGTACCCCGTGTGCGGCACCATCGACGCGAAGGTCTACTGCTCGGGCGGCGCCTACGAGCCCGCCGAGGGCTCGACCACCGACACCGGCGACACGTTCGTGCTCGACCCGGCCACCGGCACGTGGACGCAGCGGGCCTCCGCACCCGTCGACGTGTGGTCGGCCAGCGGCACCGCGGCGAACGGGCAGCTGCTCGTCGCGGGCGGCATGAGCTGGTCCACGCGCACGCTGACCGACGCCGCCTGGTCGTACGACCCGGCCACCGACGCCTGGTCGGCCCTGCCCAGCCTGCCGCTGCCGCTCATGTCGGCGGCGTCGGCCCCCGGGTGGGACCTGGTGGGCGGTGCCAACCAGTACTACGTGCCGCAGTGGTCGATGTTCCAGCTCTCCGGGTACGACCAGCCGCACGCGGACGTGTCGTGGCTCGGCGAGGCGGCGTCGTCGCTCACCGTGGCGCCCGGAAAGTCGGTCACGGTCACGCTGACGCTCGACGCGTCCGCCATGGGCCCGGCCGACGCCGGCACGCACCGCGCCGCGCTGCTGCTCGACGACGACACCCCCTACGGCGAGCTCGCGCTGCCCGTGTCCATGGAGGTGGTGCAGCCGTAGCCGCCCGAGCGTGGGGGCCGGCGGGCTTCGGCCCGCCGGCCCCTTCCGCTATGCCAGCCAGCCGCGCCGCGCGGCGAGCACGCCGCCCTGGAACCGGCTCGTGGCGCCGAGGCGCGCGAGCAGCGTCTGCACCCGGCGCTGCACCGTCCGGTAGCTGACGCCGAGCTGCCGGGCGATCGCCTCGTCCGGCAGGCCCTGGGCCAGCAGCGGCACGATGCGGCGCTCGTCGTCGGACAGGCCGTCCGGCGGGACGAGAGCGTCGGAGGCGTACGGCTGGGCGCCCGTCCACAGGGTCTCGAAGAGCGTGCACAGGGCGTCCAGCAGGGCCGACGGGCGCACCAGGATGCACGAGTCCAGCACCTGCGGCGTCGCGACCAGGGGCACCAGGGCGGCCTCGTCGTCCGAGATGATCAGCTTCATCGGCGCCGTCGGCAGGAACCGCACCTCCTCGCCCGCCGCGACGTCCGCCTCGACGCGGGCCACCGCGCCCGGCAGCGCGAGCGTGTCGCGGCCGTGGATGAACCGCCGCCGCACGCCTGGCACGCCCATGAGCATGCTCGAGTTCACGCGCTCGCCGTCGCTCGCCTCCGCGTACGGGGGCGCGTCGATGCCACGGATCTGGTGCTCCGCCCGGGCGAGCAGCTGCTGGCCCGTCCGCGCGACGGCGTCGGCGCCCGTGATCACCTCGATCACCGACTCCGACGCCCCGGCCCGAGCCACGCGGTGCCGCTCCGCCAGGCGCAGGGTCAGGGCGCGGACGCGCTGGATCTCCCGCTCGCGCGCCAGCAGCAGCACCTCGACAGCATGCTCCGGCGGCAGGGCCGTGTAGCGCACCGGGCGGTCGGGGATGTGGGAGACCAGGCCGCGATCCTCCAGGCCCGAGAGAGCCACCTGCACCGCCTCCTCGTCGAGGCCCGTCGCGGCGGCCAGCTCGCCCGCCGTCAGCGGCGTGTGCTCCACCAGCTCCAGATAGGCGGCCTCAGCCCAGCGATCCAGCCCCAAGACCTCGAGCATCCGCTCACCCCCGGCAGAAGATAACCCTCCGCGCGGGCGACCCGACGTCCCGCCTGGGCTCGTCTTACCGCGCCGCGAACCAGGAGTCGAGATCCTCCGTGATCTCGAACTCCGGGCGCCGGCCCACGGGCACCTGCTCGACCACGTCGGACACCTGCCACTCCGGCGTCCACTGCCACCGCTGCGTGGCCGGCACGGTGGTCAGCCCGCGCACGACGACGCGGCCGTCGGGCTCGACGTCGAACGCCAGCTGGTCGCCCGGGTGCACGTTCAGCACCGCGCACACCTCCGCGGGCACGGTCAGCTGCCTGCGATGCCGGAGGGGTGCGCGGAGCTCAAGGGTCTCGTCCGGCGCCATGGTGCGATTCTCCCAACCCTGCCGTGGGCCGGGAGGGGGCGTGGCCGCTTGTGGATGGTGTGGCCGCGCGGTGCGCCGTGATGTGGCTCGGGGTGCGCTGCGGGGGACGGGTGGCGCGTCAGGAGGGCGTGCACCGGGCGCGGTCACGCTCTCCGGTGGTTGAGCTTGTCTCGTCGTCACGGCCGGGCCCCACGGCGCGGTCAGCCGGTCGTCACCGCGTGTTCAGGCGCGGCCCGATGTGCATTCATCTCTCGACCGATTCCTCCGCTTGGCGTCGCATCCGGGTATTTGTGGCCGAGAGATCCGTCATCAAGAAAGACGGCCCGGTGTATCGGAACTCCGAAGGCCGACTCCTCATTGTTTGGGCAGAGAGCCCTCTTTATCAAGGAGATGAGCATCATGGCTGACGAGGAAACAGGAACCGAGCCGGACTTCCCGTCGGGCGCCGACGACTGGGGCACCCCCCTGGTCGTCACGCCGCCCCCGCTCCCCAGCGAGGGGACGCCGCGCGGACCCGTCGTGCCGCCCGTTCCGAAGACCCCGATCGTCAAGCGGCCCTGAAAGGCGAGGGGGCGGCGGTGCTCGCCGCCCCCCGCCCCGCCTCACGCGTGCGGCTTCGCCTTGGCCCGGAACGCCTCGTAGCGCCACGAGAGATGACCCGGGTCGGGGCGGTCCGCGGCCCGGACCGGGAGCCTCAGTGCACGGCCGTGCATCTCCTGAAGCCCGTGCTTGAGCATGGGTCCGTCGATCTCCTGGAGCAGGTCGACGGCGATCTCGATCGTGTACTCGGGCGTCACGCCGAGCATGTCCTGGTCGTACGCCGCGTGGTGGATCTTGCACAGCGCGAGGCCGTTGGTGACGGTCGGCGACCCGAGCTCGTGCCAGTCCGGGACGATGTGAGCCGCGTCGAGCAGCGCCCCGTGACGGAGCTGGCAGACGGCGCACTGGGTGTCGTAGGCGACCATGACGCGCGTGCGGAACGCCGGCTGGTGCAGCCGCTGCTTCGCCAGGCGGATCGCGTATTCCTTTTGTGCGACGTTCATGTCGCGGACGTCCTTCATGAACATGAAGGACTCGTCGAGCGCGATGACGAACGTGCGCTCCTCCGGGTAGTCATCGACGACATAGACGGGAAAGACCGGGGTGTAGATGTTCCTGACCTCTTTGCGGAAGAGGATCAGGGGCATTCCGGTGGTCATGGCATTGCGCAGCTTGCGGTTGTCGCCCGACCACGGGTCGCCGTCGCGATAGGCGTAGTGGAGCAGGCCGTCGTCGGACTCGGTGTCGTCGTACGGCCCGTTCGCGGTGCTCACGATCGAGAGCGTCGAGCCGAACGTCGCCGGGTTCCGGATCCCGCGCGAGTAGTCGATGATCGGCAGCTTCGCGCCGTCGAGATGGAAGTCGAGCAGCTCGGCGCGGTGCAGGAACCCGCCGTTCGCCTCGGCGCGCTCACGCACCCAGTCCATGATCCGCTGCCTGAGCGCCGCCTCGACGGGTGAGTCCACGCGGCAAGTCGACCAGCTCGGCCGGCCCGTGGCAATCCTGGCTCGCGTTGGCGGTGCTGGCCGGCGGTCAGGTGTGGAAGGGTCCTTCCAGCGGCAATGATCGCCGTCGGCAACCATGCGCGGCTGCCTGCAGGCCACCAACGAAGGAGCCCCACCCGTGAAGACCCTCACCCTCCCCGGCACCAGCATCGCGGCCCCCGAGGTGGTCCTCGGCCTGATGCGCATCGCGGGCAAGTCCGACGACGAGATCCGCACGCTGGTCGCCACGGCCCGCGACGCCGGCATCGACTTCGTCGACCACGCGGACGTCTACGGCCCGTCGCGGCACGAGTGCGAGCGCCGCTGGGCGCAGGCCATGCACCTGACGCCGTCGGAGCGCGAGCAGTGGACCATCCAGACCAAGTGCGGCCTGGGCGACGGCAAGTTCGACTTCTCCTACGAGCACATCGTCGAGTCGGTGAACGGCTCCCTCGAGGCTCTGGAGACCGACTACATCGACATCCTGCTGCTGCACCGCCCCGACGCCCTGGTGGAGCCGGAGGAGGTCGCGCGGGCGTTCGACGAGCTGCACGCCGCCGGCAAGGTGCGCCACTTCGGCGTGTCGAACCACGCGCCCGGCCAGATGGCGCTGCTGAGCAAGTACCTGAACCAGCCGATCGTCGCCAACCAGGTGCAGCTGTCGATCACGCACGCGAACGTGTTCACGCAGGGCACGGCCATCAACATGAACGGCCTGGACCAGTCGGTGGACCGGGACAACGGCGTCGTCGACTACTGCCGGCTGAACGACATCGCGCTGCAGGCGTGGTCGCCGTTCCAGGCGGGGTTCTTCGACGGCCCGTTCCTGGGTTCCGACCGGTACCCCGAGCTCAACGCCGTCGTCGACCGCCTGGCCGCGGAGCACGACGTCGAGCCCGAGGCCATCGCGACGGCGTGGATCCTCCGGCACCCGGCGAAGTGGCAGGTGGTGCTCGGCACGACGACGCCGGCGCGCGTCACGGCGGCGGCCGCCGGGAGCGACCTGACGCTCACGCGCGCCGAGTGGTACGAGCTGTTCCGGGCCGCGGGGCACGTGCTGCCGTGACCCGCGAGCCCGTCAGGTACGCGGTGCCTCAGCCGTAGTGGCAGACGTACGACACGGCCTCGTCGACGGCGATCTCGAAGGACGAGTCGCCCGGCACCGAGAACGTGTCGCCGCCGGTGTACGACGTCCACTCCGGCGACCCGGCCAGGCGCACGCGGCACGCGCCCGAGTGCAGCTCCATGACCTCGGGGGCGGCGGTGCCGAAGGTGAGCTCGGAGGGCAGGATCACGCCCGCCGACTTCCGCGTCCCGTCGGCGAGGAAGAACGTGTGCGAGACACACTTTCCGTCGAAGTACACGTTCGCGGTGGGGTCGAGGGTGACGTTCTCGTAGGCCATGGGCCGGAGGGTAACCGGGTGCCAGAAGGCCGCGCAGATGTGGCCAGCGGATGGCCCGGGGCGAACGGCGTCGGGCAGAGTTCTACCCGTCGCTCCCCCTCGCGGGGGGAACGGCGGCCCGCAGGGTGGTCCGGAGACGGACCGTCCAGCCCCGGTCAAGACAGGGGTGGCGGGAAGACCTGCTTCTCCGAGGTCGTCTGGCTATGTGCCGGGCCCGGGGACCGTCGGCTCGGCCGGCTGGCGGCGGTGGGCGGCCCAGGTTCGAGATGTGCTGGTCAAGGCTGGTGCGCGAGGACCCCGAGTCACGGCTCGGAAGCAACGGGCGGTTCTGGCACCGGGCCCCGCGACGGCGGGGGACCTCGGATGCCCTGCGACGGCGGGGCGGGTCGGATCGAGCGCAAGGCCCCGGACGTGCGGAGAGCACGGACCGGGGCCTTCGTGCGTCCACAGGCAGTTCCGCAGGGGTGGCGCGGGTCACACATCACCCGCTAACGTCGCGTGCGCTGACAGGTCAGTAACCACGATGGAGTGCACATGCTGCCGTCCCGCACCACCTCAGCGTTCTCTGCGCTGGCTCTCATCGGCGCGCTCGCGATCCCCGTGGGGTTCGCGGCCTCGGCCGCCGCCGCCCCCGACGACCCCGCCCTCGGTGACCTGGCCCGCGACGCCGTGATCACGGCGTCCGCGTTCCAGGACGACAAGGACGGCCGCTTCCCGCCCGACGCCGCCACCGACGGCAACCCGTCCACCCGGTGGGCGAGCGGCAACGGCCCCGACGACTCGAGCTCGTGGCCGCAGTGGCTCCAGCTCGACCTGGGTGAGGTGTCCAGCCTCGACGCGCTGCGCCTGGCCTGGGAGGCCGCGTACGCCACCGACTTCACCGTCGAGGTCGCCGACGCCGCCCCGGACGACCCGGCGAGCTGGCACGTCGTCGACACCGAGCACGGCGCCACCGGCGGCACCCAGGTGATCGACCTGCCCGCCGCCACGCAGGGCCGCTACGTGCGCCTCGACCTGACGGGGCGCGTCGCCTTCGACTGGGAGGCCCCCACGCTCCACTGGTACGGGTACTCGCTGTACTCCGTCGAGGTGTGGGGCGCGTCCGCGCACCCGACGCTCGGCTTCGCCGGCCCCACCACGGCTCTCGACGCGGGCGGCGACGTCGCCGTCCCGCTGCGCCTGGCCAACCCGCGCGACGTCGACACCACCGTGCACGTGACCAGCACCGACGGCACCGCCAAGGCCGGTGACGACTACGCGGCGATCGACACCGACGTCGTGATCCCCGCCGGCGCCACCACGGCGCAGGTGCACACCTCGAGCGTCGACCACGGCGCGCTCGCCGGGGACCGCACCTTCACGCTGGCCATCAGCGGCGCCGACCCCGGGGTGCGGCAGGGCAGGTACCAGCAGTCGAGCGTGACGCTGCGCGCCCACGGCGACCTGCCGAACGTGGGCACGCCGACGGCGTTCGACGACTTCGAGTCCGACACCCTGCCCGTGTTCGCGTGGGGGTCCGACGGCGACGCCACGCCCGCCCTCACGCGGGTCGACGCCTCCGGCCGGCCCGGCGCGGCGGCCGGCTCGCACGCCCTCGAGGCCAAGGTCGCGGCCGTCGGCGCCGGCGGCTGGGGCGGGTTCACGCACGACTTCGGCGAATCTGAGGACTGGTCGTCGGACGACGCGTTCACGTTCTGGTTCCAGGGCACCGGCAGCGGCAAGACGCTGCGGTACGAGCTCAAGTCCGGCGGGTCGTCGGCGGGCAGCGCGACGCTGTTCGAGACGTCGTTCGTGGACGCCAAGGCCGGCTGGCAGCCGGTCACCATCCGGTTCGCCGACCTGCGCAAGAAGGGCAGCCCCTCGGCCCCCGACCGCTTCGACCCGAAGACCGCCTGGGGCTACGCCGTCACGCTGAGCGACCTCGGCGCCGGCACCTGGCTGTTCGACGACTTCTCGCTCGTCGAGCGCGCCATCTCCATCGCCTCCTTCGAGGGCGACGTCACGCTCAGCACCGACGCCAACCCCGTGGGCGTGTTCACGTGGGGCGCCGACGAGGCCTCCAAGCCGACCATGGCCATCACCGCCGACGACCGCGACGGCACCGCCCCCGCCGGCAACCACGTGCTGGGCGGCGACTACCAGATCGCCGCGGGCAAGTGGGGCGGCTTCAGCCACGACCTGGCCTCGCCGCAGAACTGGTCGTCCTACGGCGGCATCCGCTTCTGGTGGTACGCCTCCGAGGACTCCCGCCCGGCGTCGCCCACCGCGGGCGCCGACATCAAGGTGGAGCTCAAGGACGACGGCCCCGACGGCGAGCACAGCGAGCTGTGGAACACCACGTTCAAGGACAACTGGTCGCCCGACGGCTCCCGATGGAAGCTCGTCGAGCTGCCGTTCAGCCAGTTCACCAAGCGCGGCGACTACCAGCCCGGCCCGGCCGACATCCAGAACGGCACGCTCGACCTCACGCGCGCCTTCGGCTACGCCCTGACCATGCCCACCGACACCGCCCGCACCGGGTGGAAGGTGGACGACTTCCAGGTCTACGGCGCGCCCGCCGCGCCCGTGGTCGCCACGGTGACGGCGTCGCCCGACGTCGTGCTCGTCGACGCCGGCACGACGGCCCACGTCAACCTCACGCTCGCGACGTCGGACGGCGGCCCCCTCGCCGCCCCCGTCACGGTCACCTACGGGCTCGGCTCCGGCGGCACGGCGAAGGCGGGCGACGACTTCGCGCCGTTCTCCGGCACCGTGACCTTCCCGGCCGGGGCGAACCCCGGCGACGTGCAGTCGTTCGACGTCGTCACGACGTCGGCCGGCGGGAGCAGCGAGGCGAAGACCATCCCGGTCGCGCTGACGTCCGACGGCGCCGCCGTGACCAGCGCGCGCGTGGTGATCAACGCGCACGGGCTGCCCTACCTCGACGCGTCGCTGCCCGTCGACCAGCGAGTCGCCGACCTGCTGGGGCGCATGACGCTCGAGCAGAAGGTGGGCCAGATGGCGCAGGCCGAGCGCCTGGGCCTGACGTCGCCGTCGGACATCTCCACGCTGGGGCTCGGCTCCGTGCTCAGCGGCGGCGGTTCCGTGCCCGCGGACAACACCCCGGCCGGGTGGGCCGACATGGTCGACTCGTTCCAGCGCGAGGCCCTCACCACGCCGCTGCAGATCCCGATGATCTACGGCGTCGACGCCGTCCACGGCCACAACAACGTGGTGGGCGCGACCCTCTTCCCGCACGACATCGGGCTCGGCGCCACCCGCGACCCCGGCCTCGCCGGCCAGGCCGAGCAGGTCACCGCCTCCGAGGTCCGCTCGACGGGCGTCCCGTGGGCCTTCGCCCCCTGCCTGTGCGTCACGCGCGACGAGCGGTGGGGCAGGTCGTACGAGTCGTTCGGCGAGGACCCGGCGCTGGTCAGCGCCTTCAGCGCCGACGTGGTGCGCGGGTTCCAGGGCAACGACCCGCTGCACATCAACGGGTCCGACGAGATCCTCGCGACGGTCAAGCACTGGACCGGCGACGGCGGCACCACCTACGACGAGTCCGTGACCGGCTCCGGCTACCCGATCGACCAGGGGATCACCCACGCGGCGACGGAGTCCGACTTCGAGCGGCTGTTCGTCGACCCGTACAAGCCGGCCATCCTGGCGGGCGCGGGGTCGCTCATGCCGTCCTACTCGGCCGTGCAGATCGGCGACGGGCCCACCGTCCGCATGACGGAGAACGGGTTCCTCAACAACACCGTGCTCAAGGGTCAGCTCGGCTTCCAGGGCTTCGTCATCAGCGACTGGGAGGCCATCGACAAGCTGCCCGGCGGCACCTACGCCCAGAAGGCGGTCCGGGCCGTCAACGCCGGCCTCGACATGGCGATGGCGCCGTACAACTACGCCACGTTCATCACCTCGATCGAGGGAGCCGTCGCCTCCGGCGACGTGTCCCCGACGCGCGTCGACGACGCCGTCTCCCGGATCCTGCGCGAGAAGTTCGCGCTGGGGCTGTTCGAGAAGCCGTTCGCCGACCGGTCGGGGGCCGCCGACTTCGGCGGCACCGCCCACCGGGCCGTGGCCCGCCAGGCAGCGGCCGAGTCGCAGGTGCTGCTGAAGAACTCGGGCGCGCTGCCTCTGGCCAAGTCGGCCGACGTGTACGTCGCCGGGTCCACCGCCGACGACCTCGGCCGGCAGCTGGGCGGCTGGTCGATCTCGTGGCAGGGCTCCGCCGGGCCCATCACGCAGGGCACCACGATCGGCCAGGCCATCAAGGCGGCGTCGACCGGGCACACCACGATCAGCCCGGACGCGTCCGCACCCATGACCGGGTCCGACGTCGGCGTCGTCGTCGTGGGCGAGAAGCCCTACGCCGAGGGCGTGGGCGACGTGCGGTACGGGTCGGGGTCGCAGTTCTCGCTGTCGCTCTCGGCGGCCGACCAGGCCACCATCGACAAGGTGTGCGGTGCGATGACCTGCGTCGTCCTCGTGGTCAGCGGGCGCCCGCAGCTCGTGGGCAGCCAGCTCTCCGAGATCGACGCGCTCGTGGCCTCGTGGCTGCCTGGCACGGAAGGCGAGGGCGTGGCCGACGTCCTGTTCGGCAACCAGCCGTTCACGGGCCGCCTGCCCGTGACCTGGCCCAAGACGGACGACCACGTGCCCGACAACGTGGGCGACGCCAGCTACGACCCGCAGTTCGCCTACGGGTGGGGCCTGCGCACCGACTCGCCGAAGGCGCGTCTCCAGGCGCTGTCGGCCACCCTCCCGGCCGGCTCGACGTCGTACAAGGCCGTGCGCCGGCTGCTCCAGGCGGACTTCTGGGCCGCCGACGGCACCGTCGCCGACGTCCGCCCCGCCTGGACGCTGCTTCAGGGGGCTGCCGCCGACCTGAAGTTCGACGCGTCGGCGTCGGGCTGGGCGTCGTCCGGGGCGACCGAGCGCTACCGGGCGGCCGACGTGGTCGTCTCCGTGGCGCGCGACCTGGCGCAGGCCGCCGTCGTCGCAGGCACCGCGACGGCCGACAACGCCACCCAGACCTCGAACGCGGAGCACGCCCTGCTCACGGGTGCGCCCGGCACGGCCGTCCGCCTCCTGGCGGCCGCGACGGGGGTGAAGCTCACGCCCAACCGCGACTAGAGCCCGCGAGTTAGCACCCCAACTCGCGAGTTAGCACCCCGGGCGACGAGCTCGCCGCCGTCATCGCCCGCGTCGAGGAGGAGGAGCGCGAGCTCGTCCTCGCCGCGTTCACCCACGACGACGCCTGGCGGCTGGGCTGCCTGCTCGTCGAGCTCGCCGAGGAGCGGGACCTGCCCATCACCATCGACATCCGCAAGGGCACCCAGCAGGTGTTCCACGCCGCCCGCCCGGGCACGACGCCGGACAACGACTCGTGGATCGACCGCAAGGTCGCCACCGTGTACCGGTTCGGGGCGTCGTCGTACCTGGTGGGGCGCCGGCACGCGGCCGGCGGCCGGGACTTCAACGAGGTGCACGGGCTGCCGTTCCAGGAGTACGTGGCGCACGGCGGGGCGTTCCCGATCCGCGTCGACGGCGTGGGCATCGTGGGCGTGGTGACGGTCTCCGGGCTCGCGCAGGCCGACGACCACGCCCTCGCCGTCGAGGCGCTCCGGGCCTTCACTGCTTGAGCCTCCGGGCTTGCGATTGACGCAGCGTCAACCTCTACCGTCGTCGGCATGGAGTGGTCCATCCAGGAGGTCGCCCGGCTCGCCGGCGTCAGCAGCCGCACGCTGCGGCACTACGACGCCGTCGGGCTGCTGCCGCCCACACGCACCGGCGCCGGCGGTCTGCGGTACTACGACGGCGACTCCGTCGTCCGGCTGCAGCGCATCCTGCTGCTGCGGGACCTCGGGCTGGGGCTCGACGCCGTCGGGCGGGTGCTCGCCGAGCAGACCGACCCCGCGGCGGCGCTGGCCGGCCACCTGGAACAGCTGCGCGGCGACCGCCGTCGGCTGGACCGGCAGATCGCGTCCGTCGAGCGCACGCTCGCGGCGCTCGACACAGGAGGCAGGCTGATGGCCGAGGACATGCTGGACGGGTTCGACCACACGCAGTACCGCGAGGAGGTCGAGCAGCGCTGGGGCCGCGAGGCGTACGCGAGCAGCGACGCCTGGTGGCGCTCGCTCGGCGCCGCCGGGCAGGCCGGGTGGAAGGCGCGGCTCACCGCGCTCAACGCCGACTGGACCGCTGCCGCCGCGGCGGGCCTGGCGGCGGAGTCGGACGAGGCGCAGGCGCTCGCGACCCGCCACGCCGACTGGCTCGCGAGCATCCCCGGCACCCCGGGGCACGAGCAGGGCCGGGCCGCCGACGCCTACCTGCTGGGCCTCGCCGACATGTACGTGGCCGACGACCGGTTCGCGGCCAACTACGGCGGCGAGCGGGGAGCGGTGCTCGTCCGCGACGCCCTGCACCACTACGTGGCGCATCGCCCCGCCTGACCCCGTGCGAGCCGGTGGGAGGATGGGCCGGTGAGCGACGACTGGGTGGCACAGCGGACCGAAGCGGCGCGCGTGCAGGCCGAGAGGCTGCAGGCCCGCCAGGACGCCGTGCACGTGCAGGCCGAGACGCTGCTGGCCCAGTTCCTCCCCGTCGTGACCGCTCACGGCCCCGCGCCCGAGCGGCTGCGCGTGCGCGGGTACGGCGGCCGCGGCGAGGCCCGCACCCCGCTGCGCGGCTGGTACCTGCGCCAGGACCGCACGGCAGCGCTCGCCGACGACGGCCGCTTCTACACGCTCATCGCCCCGCTCTCCACGATCGACCGCCTGCGCGGCGTGACCCCTGCACCGGCCCGCCCGCCGATGGTGCTCGGGGAGGGCGGCAAGGACGGCGAGTCGGTGGAGCTGTCGATCGCGCTGGAGCGCGTGCTGCCGGGGTGGCGTTCGCTGGGCTGAGCCGGGCCCTGGAGCGGACGCAGGCCGTGCCGGGCTCGCGTCGTCTGTTGTGGGTCCCTGGGACTCCGGTGATGGGGCCTCATTTCCGGAGTCCCAGGGACCCACAACGCGTGCTTCCAGCGACAGTTCACCCCTTCGGCGCACCTCGCCTTGGTGCCGGCGTGCCATCGTGGGGCAATGTCCGCCGAGCCTGCCGCGCACCTCCGTCCGGCCTGGTCCCGGGCGTGCGCCGGGGTGGTCGGCGCCGTGCTCGTCGCCGCTGTCGCGGCGTGCTCGCCCGTCGCAACAGAGGCGTCCGGCGCGGCCGCGGCGACATCCAGCCCGACGACGGCGGTCGCTGGCGCCGAGCCGAGCCCGACTCCCACCCCGACGCCGTCAACGAGCCCGACTCCGACCCCCGCCACGGCACCCTCGAACCCGGCCAGACCCGCGACCACCGCACCCCAGGCCCCCGCCGGCAGCGCTCTCGCCGCCGTCGCCGGCCTCGCCGTCAAGGGCCGCGCCCCCAAGACGGGCTACGCCCGCGACCAGTTCGGCCCGGCGTGGGCCGACGTCGACCGCAACGGCTGCGACACCCGCAACGACATCCTCAACCGGGACCTCACCGACGTCGTCACGAAGGCGGGCACGCACGGCTGCGTGGTGCTGACCGGGACGTTCCACGACCCGTACTCGGGCGAGACCATCGCGTTCGAGCGCGGGCAGGCCACGAGCAGCGCGGTGCAGATCGACCATGTGGTGGCGCTGTCGGACGCCTGGCAGAAGGGCGCGCAGCAGTGGTCGGCGCAGGCGCGGGAGCAGCTCGCCAACGACCCGCTGAACCTGCTGGCGTCGAAGGGCTCGCTGAACTCGGCGAAGGGCGACGGCGACGCCGCCACCTGGCTGCCGCCCAACAAGGGGTTCCGGTGCGCGTATGTCGCCCGCCAGGTCGCGGTGAAGCGTTCCTACGGGCTGTGGGTCACGACGGCGGAGCGCGACGCCATGGTGCGGGTGCTGTCGACCTGTCCGGGCGAGCCGCTGCCCACCGGCTCCCTGGTCACGTCCCCGCCGGCGGCGCAGGCGGCCCAGCAGGCCCCGGCGCCCCAGGCCCCGGCGCCCCAGCCCGCCGCATCAACACCGGTGCCTGCAGCCCCGGCCCCCGCAGCACCCGCAGCCGACCCCGACGTCTACTACCAGAACTGCACCGCGGCCCGCGCCGCCGGCGCCGCACCGCTCCACGTGGGCGACCCCGGCTACCGCGCGGGCCTCGACCGTGACAAGGACGGCGTCGCCTGCGAGTAGCGGTCAGTGCTCCGGGACCACGGGCAGCTCGCCCGTGGGCAGGGTGGCCGTGGTCCGCTCGAACGGCAGCGCGAAGCTCAGACGCGTGCCGCCCAGTGCGCTGGGACCCAGCGTGAGGTGCCCGCCGCGCGTCTCGAGCCGCTCGGCGTGGCGGGCCAGGCCGTGCAGCTCGACGTCGGTGTCGGGCATGCCGGTGCCGTCGTCGTCGACGGACGCCTCCATGACCCAGCGCTCGGGCTCGCCCGGGACGGGGCGGACGTCGGCGGTGATGCTGACGCGGGAGGCGTGGCCGTGCTTGAGCGCGTTGGTCACGGCCTCCTCGATCGTGTAGACGGCCACGAGCCGGTCGGCGAGCATGAGCGGCACCTGACCGAGGCGCTCGAACCGCCGCAGCCCGGGTCCGGTCTGGATCGACGTGGCGATCTGCGGGGGCAGGCGGCGGAGCATGAGGTCGACGGCGCGCACCACCCCGAGCTCGACGCCCGCGGGGAACACGGCGTGGCTGAGGGTGCGCACCTCCTGCTCGCGGATCTCCTCCAGGCGCTCGGCCCACGCGCGCAGCTGGGCGGCCGCGGCGGCGGGGTCCGCCCCGGCGCCGTCGAGCGACGCGGCGACGCCGTCGAGCCCCGCGGTGACGGTGACGAGCCGGTACTGCAGGTTGCCGTGCAGGTGGTCGGACACCATGCGCCGCACCCGCATCTCCTCGGACTGGAGCTCCTCGACGGCGCGCGCGGCGCGGCGCGCCACCTGGAGCCGGCGCCGCTCCTCGCGCCGTGCCCGGCCCACGACCGCCGCGACGAACACCCCCGCGCCCACGGCGAGGAACCCGGCGAAGAACCCCGCGAGCCACTCCGCGCCGATGTACACGGCGCCCTCGGGGGTCGTGTAGATGGCCCGCATGGCGACGGCGCGCGGCACCGACGCGACCAGCGCGACCAGCGCGATGAGGGGGTAGCGCACCTTGGCGCCCCAGCGCATGGGACGCAGCGCGAACGTGCCGCCCACCACCAGCAGCCCGTAGGCGAGGTTGACCGCCATGACGGCCAGCGCCTCGCTCACCGCGACGGCGTCGCCCGAGTGCGACGCTCGGTTCAGCCCTCCCCAGCCGGCCCACTGGGCGAGCGACATGAGCGAGAACAGCACCACGTTGGTGGACGCGAGCACGATGCCGGTGCGCGTCGGGTCGTGCAGCGGCTGGTCGTCGACGTGCTCCGGGCGGGCGCGCAGGCGGCGGGGGGAGACGGCTGCCATCAGGTCCGCCACGACCGCCCGGTCTGCTCGATGAACGCGAGCACGGCGGCGACGCGCCGGTTGCTGCCGTCGCCGTCGATCCCCAGGCGCTGATAGATCGACTTGAGGTGGCTCTCCACGGAGCGCGTGTTGATGCCGAGGCGCTCGGCGGCGGCCTGGTTCGACAGGCCCTCGGCCACGAGGCGCAGCACGCCGAACTGCGCGGGCGTCAGGTCGGCGACGGCGGACCCGCTGCGCGGCTCCGAGCGCTGCACCAGGTACGGGTCGATGACGACCTGCCCCTCGGCGGTCGCGGCGACGGCACGCACCAGCACGTCACGCGCGAAGCTCGACCTCTTGCTCAGGTAGCTCCACGGGCGCGGCGCCTCCTCCTGAACGGAGGAGAACAGCCCCATGACGTCCTCGGACGACAGCAGCATGACGGCGAGGTCGGGGTCCTGGCGCTGCAGCTGCACGCCCAGCGCGACGCCGTTGCCGTCGGGAAGGTGCACGTCCAGGAGCGCCACGTCGACCGACCCGGGCGTGAACACCAGGCGCGCCTCGGTGGCGCCGGGCACGGAGTGCACGACGCGGAGGTTCGTCTCCGATGCCAACGTCTGCTCGAGCATGCCGCGCATGAGCGCCTCGTCCTCGACGATGCCGACCCGGACCACCTGATCAGTCATCCTGCGATGGTATGGCGGAGGTCACGCGCCAGGCATCGGATGCCCTCGCATGCGTGGCAGCATGGCGCGGTGCGCGTGGAACCCCTGAGTGTCGAAGGCCTGATTTCACGGTTGGTCGACAGGATCACCGGGTCGGCCGGCACCGTCCGCGTGCTCGTGGACGGGCACCCGGCAACCCGGCCGGAGGCGCTCGCGGACGCGCTCGTGGAGCCGCTGCGCGCCGCCGGGCGGCCCGTCGCCCGCGTGCGCACGCGCGACTTCCTGCGGCCCGCGTCGCTGCGGCTGGAGCACGGCCGCCGCGACCCCGACTCGCTGCTGGACGGGTGGGTCGACGCCGGCGCCCTCAACCGCGAGGTGCTGACGGCGGCCGTCGACCAGGGCCGGTACCTGCCCACGCTGCGCGACCCGGTGACCGACCGGTCCACGCGCGCCGCCTACGCCGACGCGCCACCCGGCACGGTCGTCGTGCTCGACGGGTCGCTCGCGCTGGGGCTCTGGCTCGACGTCGATCTCAGCGTGCACCTGGCGCTCACGCGGCCCGCCGAGACGCGCGGCACCCCGCTCGACGACGCGTGGCAGCTCGCCGCGTACGACAGGTACCGGCGCGAGGTGGCCCCGGAGCGCGCGGCCGACGTCGTGGTGCGGTGCGACGACCCGCGGCACCCCGCGCTGGTGACGCGCTCCTGATCAGGTGCTCGACTCGGTCTCCACGCAGTACTCGTTGCCATCGGTGCGGTTTCCGCACGTGAGGCCGAAGTTCTCGTAGTCGGTGCCGTCGTCGGACAGGAAGTAGAGGTCGTCGCACGACGCCATGTCGCCGGCGGCGCACTTGTCCCAGAGCCGGTCGAGCACGGAGTTGTCGCCGTAGTGCGAGCCGGACTCCGGGGCGGGGCCGTTCGACCCGCCGCCCGTGTCGCCCAGGGAGGCAGTGGTGATGCCCACCGTGATGGCCACCGTGTACGCGAGCACCTGAAGGCCGCCGATGATGATGCCGGCGATCGCCATCCCCTTGCCGCGCCGGTACGCCCGCGACGTGCGGACGGTGCCGGCGATGCCGAGACCCAGCGCCACCGGACCCAGCCCCACCAGGCCCGTGACCAGCGCCGCGACGCTCACGCCGTCCGTGAGCCCGGGCGGCGGGACCGGCGGCCCGGGCGGCCCGGCCGGCGGCCCGTACGGGTTCAGGTACGGGTAGGGCGCCGCATAGGGCGTCGGTGGCGGGACGGGCGCGGGCTGCCCCACCGGGGACGGGGGGTACGGATCGGTCATAGTGCCTCCTTCGGCACCGCACAGTGTGGGGTAGACCGGCCCCGCCCGTCACCCGGCGTGGCAGGTGAACTACGCCTCCGTGGGCCAGCCCAGGCAGAAGGTGTGGCCCGCCGGGTCGGCGAACACCCGGTACGACCCGTCGCCGTCGGCCAGCCGCCGGGCACCGAGCGCGACGACGACCTTCTCGGCGTCGTCAGGGTCCGTGTCGGTGACCCACACGTCGACGTGCAGCTGCTGCGGGCGCTCCGGGTCCGGCCACGCCGGGGCGTTGTAGCCCTCGACCTGCTGGAACATCACCGTGCGAGGGCCGCCGAGCATCGCCATGCCGTCGCCCTCGTACGCGATCTCGTCGCCCAGCACCCCGCTCCAGAACCGGACCGCGGCGGCGGCGTCGGGCACGTCGAACGTGACGCCCCAGATCGTGGTGCTCTCCACCTCGTCGCTGAGGCACAGGTCGAACGGGTGGCCGGCCGGGTCGGCGAGCGTGTTCCAGGTGGCGTTCTCGCGCAGCAGCGTCGCCCCGAGGGCCACGGCGTGCTCGGTGGCGGCGGCGAGGTCGGGCACGCGCAGGTCGAGGTGCAGCTGCTGCGGGTGCTCCTGGCCGGGCCACTCGGCCTGGACCAGGTTCGGGGCCGCCTGGATCCCCAGCTGCCAGCCGTTCGGGGTCGCCAGCGCCGTGTACCCGGCCTCGAAGGCGACGTGCGCGTCCAGGAGCTCCGTCCAGAACGCCACGCCCTCCGCGACGTCGGGCACGTCGATCACCACCGCCACCAGCGTGCCGACTCCGCCTGCCTCAACCATGTCCGTCCCCTCTCGCGGCGCCCCCGCGGCGCCTGGTGAAACACTGCACCCGGGCACCGACACGCGCACCGGGGCCGGACTGGAGGTGGGGGCCGTGATCGTCGCACCGTTCGGGCGGTTCACCGAGGGCCGCGTGCCCGACCCGGGGATCGCGCAGCTCTTCTCGCGCGAGCACCGCTGGCAGGCACGGCTCGACGTCGAGGCCGCCCTGGCGCTCGCGGAGGCCGACGCCGGCCTGATCCCGCGCGAGGCGGCCAAGGCGATCGCGCTCACGGCCCGGCTGGAGAAGCTCGACCTCAAGCGCGTGGTGGCCGCCACCACGGAGGCGAGCCACCCGCTGGTGCCGCTCATCGAGGAGTTCGCGCGCGTCGTCGGCACGCAGCACGGCGGCTGGGTGCACTGGGGCGCCACCACGCAGAACATCACGCAGACCGCCGACGTGCTGGTGCTGCGCGACGCCCACCGCCGCATCAAGCAGCTCGTGGGCCTGGCGTTGCGGGCGGGGGCGGCGCAGGCACGCCGGTCGGCCGAGCTGCCGCTCGCAGGCCGCACGCACTCCCAGCACGCCGTCCCCATCACCTTCGGCTTCAAGGTGGCCACGTGGATGGACGAGCTCATCGCGCACGCCGACCGGCTCGAACGCCTCGAGGAGCGCCTGTTCTGCGTGCTCATGGGCGGCGCCGTCGGCACGTTCGCGTCGTTCGGGTCGGCGGGGCGGGAGATCGAGGCCGGCGTGGCGCGGCGGCTCGGGCTGCACCCCATGCGGGTGCCGTCGCGTGCCATCAACGACGGCATCGTCGAGTACGTGCTGGTGCTGGCGCAGGTGGCGGGCACCATCGGCAAGATCGCCAAGGACGTCTACGCGCTCATGCAGCCGGAGTTCGGCGAGGCGTTCGAGCCCATCCCCGAGGGCACCGTCGGGTCGTCGACCATGCCGCACAAGCGCAACCCGCAGCTGGTGCTCGACATGCTGACGATGTCGGCCGAGGTGCGCGCCCTGGCCGCCCCCGCGCTGGAGTCGATGCTCCACGACCACGAGGCCAACGGGGCCATGACCGCCCTGCTCGAGGACGTGTCGGCGTCGGCCACCGTGCTGGCGGGCGACATGCTCACGCGGCTCGACGTGGTGCTCGCCGGGCTGGAGCTCGACGCCGCGCGCATGCGGGCCAACCTGAGCCTGTCGGCCGGGATGATCGGGTCGGAGTCGCTCATGCTGGCGCTCGGCGAGAAGATCGGCCGCCAGCGCGCCCACGAGATCGTCTACGAGGTGGCCCAGAAGTCCGCGGTCACCGACACACCCTTCCTCGACCTGCTCAGCCAGGACCCCGTGGTCATGGACGCGTTCACGGTCGACGAGGTGCGGGGGCTGCTCGACCCGAGCGGGTACCTGGGCCGGTCCGTGCCGATCGCGCGGTACATGGCCCAGCTCGCCGACGAGGTCGCCGACCGCCTGCTCAGCGCGTCCGGCGCCGCAGGATGACCAGGCGCAGCACCACGCCCACCGCCAGCACGGCCGCCCCGGACACCACCGACTGCCACGGCAGCGCCAGCGCGAGCACCACGCACGCGGCGGCGCCGAACGCCTGCAGCGCCCGCGGGTAGAGCCGGTCGGTGCCCGTCTGGGTCCATGCCGCGAGGTTCGCCACCAGGTAGTAGACGAGCACCCCGAAGCTCGAGAAGCCGATGGCCCCGCGCAGGTCCACGGTCAGCACCAGCAGCACGACGATCGCCGCGAGCACCACCTCGGCCCGGTGCGGCACGTGGAACCGCGGGTGCACGGCGTCGAGCGGGCGGGGCAGGTCGCCCTCGCGCGCCATCGCCAGCGCGGTGCGCCCGACGCCGGCCACGAGGGCCAGCAGCGCGCCGAGCGAGGCGGTCGTCGCGCCGACGCGCACCACGGGCGACGCCCACGACGCGGCGGACGTCAGGTCGACGGCGGCCGCCAGGGGAGCCGGGGCGCCCGCGGCGCCGGCGAGGCCCAGGGTGCCGAGCAGCGTGACGGCGACCAGCACGTACACGACCACCGTGATGGCCAGGGCGATACCGATGGCCCGCGGGATGCTCTTCCGAGGGTTCCGCACCTCCTCGCCAAGGGTCGCGACGCGGGCGTACCCGGCGAAGGCGAAGAACAGCAGGCCGCCGGCCTGGAGCACGCCGTGCAGGGTGCCCACGCCGGTCGCGCCCCCCGACACCAGCCCCGCGGGACCCTCGACCACCGCCGACCCGCGCCCCACCCACGCCACCACCAGCGTGGTCGCCAGCGCCAGCCCCGTCACCAGCAGCAGCCACCGCGCCACCCGAGCCGTCCGCGTGATGCCGCGGTAGTTGACCGTCGCCAGCGCCACCACCGCGAGCGCCGCCACCAGGCGCCGCACCCACGTCGGCGAGGCGTCCGGCACCGCGTACGTCGCGAACGTCAGCGCCATCGCCGCGCAGCTCGCCGTCTTGCCGATCACGAACCCCCAGCCGGCCACGAAGCCCCACCACTCGCCGAGGCGCTCGCGGCCGTACACGTACGTGCCGCCCGCGACGGGGTACTGCGCGGCGAGCTGGGCCGACGACGTCGCGTTGGCGAACGCGACCGCCGCCGCCATCGCGAGCGCGACGATCAGCGCCCACCCTGTGCCGGTGGGCAGCACGGCCCGCGCGGCGGGGGAGAAGGCGGCGAACACCCCCGCGCCGATCATCGAGCCGAGGCCGACGACGACGGCGTCGGTGGTGCTGAGGCGGCGCGCGAGAGTGGTCACCGCCGCATTGTGCTGGGCGCAGGTGAACGCGGGGGAGAATGCGCGCATGCCCACCGCTCCTGTGACGCTCGACCGCGCCCGCACGCAGCACGACCCCGCGAGCGTCCGGGCCGTGCTGCGCTCTCCGCGCCTGCTGCGGGTCGAGGTGCTGGCCGGCCTGGTGACGGCGTTCGCGCTGATCCCGGAGGCGACGGCGTTCTCCATCGTGCTGGGCGTGGACCCGCGGCTGGGGCTGTTCTCGAGCTTCGTGGGCGCCGTGGCGATCGCGTTCCTGGGCGGGCGGCGGGCGATGGTCTCGGCCGCCGCGGGCTCGGTGGCGCTGGTGGCCGTGCCCCTGGTGCGCGACCACGGCACGGACTACCTCATCGTCGCCGTCGTGCTCAGCGGGCTGCTCCAGGTGGTGCTCGGGGTGCTGGGCGTCGCGCGGCTCATGCGGTTCATCCCGCGGTCGGTGATGGTCGGGTTCGTCAACGGGCTGGCCATCCTCATCTTCTGGTCGCAGACCCGGCACCTGGTGCACGTGCCGTGGGCCGTGTACCCGCTGGTGGTGGCCGGCATCGCCGTCGTCGTGCTGTTCCCGCGCGTGACGCGTGTGGTCCCGGCGCCGCTCGTGGCGATCGTGCTGCTCACCGTGGTGACCGTGGCCGGCGGCATCGACGTGCCCACCGTGGGCGACGAGGGCTCGCTGCCGCAGTCGCTCCCGTCGCTGCTGGTGCCGCACGTGCCCGCGACCTGGGAGACGCTGCGGATCGTGGCCCCGTACGTGGCCGGCATGGCGCTGGTCGGGCTGCTCGAGTCGCTGCTCACCGCCAAGGTGGTCGACGACGTCACCGACACCCGCTCGGACAAGACGCGCGAGGCGTGGGGGCTGGGCGTCACCAACGTGCTCGCCGGGCTGTTCGGCGGCCAGGGCGTGTGCGCGATGATCGGCCAGACGGTCATCAACGTGCGCGGCGCCGGCGGCCGATCGCGCGTGTCCACGTTCATGGCGGGCGTGTTCGTGCTGGTGCTGGTGGTGGGGCTGGGCGACGTCGTCGCGCAGATCCCCATGGCCGCGCTCGTCGCCGTGATGGTCATGGTGTCGGTGCTGACGTTCGACTGGCGGTCCGTGCGGCCGTCCACCCTGCGCCGCATGCCCCGGTCCGAGACGGTCGTCATGGTGTCCACGGTGGTGGTCGTGGTGGCCACCAACAACCTCGCCGTCGGCGTCATCGCGGGCGTGCTGGTGGCGATGGTGCTGTTCGCGCGCCGGGTCGCGCACTTCACCACCGTCACGCCTGTGGACGACGGCGGCGTGCGCACCTACGCCGTCACCGGCGAGCTGTTCTTCGCCTCGTCCAACGACCTGGTGCACCAGTTCGACTACGCCGCCGACCCGGACGACGTCGTCGTCGACCTCTCCGGCGCGCACGTGTGGGACGCCTCCGCCGTGGCCACGCTCGACGCCGTGCGGGGCAAGTACGAGGCGCGCGGCAAGCGGCTCACCCTCGTGGGCGCCAACGCCGACACGGCCGCCCGGATGGCGCGGCTCTCCGGGACGCTCGGCGACTGAACCCTGCGCGCCCGGCAGCGGTGCGGTTGTCGCGCCAGCCACCCGTCTTGTGGTGACGGGGAGTCAAGAGATCGCCTAGGGATCGCCAGAGTTTGGTCTGCCCGATGGATTTTTAGGCAATGGTTCGATATGCGCCAGCCCAAGGGCATCTCAGGTGCAATTCCCTCTTGGGTGACGCATCGGCTCAATAGCGTGACCACGACCAGTGCTCGATGGAGAGTTGGTCGGAGGTTTTGTCATGAAACACCACGGGAAGTCCAAGCGGCTGTTCAGGCCGCTGCACCGCCGGATCATGGCGGCGGTCACAGCGCTAGCTGTCATCTCGGGCGGCGGCGTAGCCGCCCATGCGGCGGCTGGTCCAGACGAAGGCGACGGACCATACGTCGCAACGGTCGACGGAGTACCCGTCGACCAGGCCACGCTCGACGAGCTGTTGAGCCAGGCCGCCCCCGAGCTGCCCGCCGACGACCCGGCAGAGTCGCCGGCCGACGAGGCAGACGGTCAGGATGGCGCCGACGACGGTGCCGAGGCCTACGTCCCCGCCGAGCCAGAGCCGGCCGTCGGCGAGGAGGCGAAGGAGCCGGCCGAGGAGCCAGCCGCACAGGGGCCGGCCAAGTACACGACCGGCGCTCCCGCGCCCCCGGCGACGGAGCCGGCTGTTGTCGAGATCGAGCCGTACGCCGGTACGACAAGCATCCATGTGCGCGTCGCTGGTGACCGCACGAACACCGGCAACACCCTCGCCGTGACGCCCGTCGAGGGCGTCGTGCTCGGCCTGTTCAGGAGCGCGAGCGGGGGCGACCCCGTCCACACAGCGACCTCCGGCCCCGACGGCATCGCCCGGTTCGACGGCCTCGATCACGGCACGTTCTACTTCGTCCGTGGCGTCTCCGCTCCGGACGGCTGGAACCTGAATCCGCGCATGGCCACCGCGCCGCTGACGTCCGATCCCGCGGAGGTCACGGGTCGCGACTACGCCTTCCGGGTGCCCGAGTCCGGGGACCTGGCTGCGAACACCACCTATACGTCGGGTGCCCAGTTCATGCGCAACCGCACGAACACGGGCACGACGGCCGCACGCTTCGAGAGCTCGACGGGCTACTTCGCGGTCAGCCGCGACAACCCGCCGCTGCCGACCGTGTGCCGGGCCCTCAACATCGCGCTGATCATCGACCACTCCGCGTCGATCAACACCGCTGCACTGCAGCAGACGGTGCGTGACGCGGCGACGACGTTCATCAACACGCTGGACGGTTCGCAGCTCAGCATGGAGATCTTCGGCTTTGGCACCGTCGCCAGCTCGCTGACCGGTGGCCAGTCGCTGAGCCTCGCCACGCAGGCGCAGCAGCTCCGCAACGCCGTCGCCGGCCTGACCGCGGGCAGCTTCTCCGGCCAGTTCACCAACTGGGACGACGCGCTGTGGCAGGCCCGCATGCGAAGCGGTGCCTTCGACATCGCGATCGTCTTCACCGACGGCCTGCCGACGGTGTTCGGCAACCCCGCGAGCACCACCGCCACCGGCTCCGGCCTGACGCGCTTCACGGAGACCGAGCGCTCGATCTTCGCGGCCAACACCCTGAAGACCGAGGGGACGCACATCATCCCCGTCGGCATCGGCCCGATCGTCGGCCAGGCCGCCGCATCCGTGCCGAACCTCGCCGCGATCGGCTCCCCCGACGCCGTGATCACGGGCGGCTGGGCGGACGCCGCAGAAGCCCTGCGTG
>WRHK01000014.1 GCA_009783295.1 Promicromonosporaceae bacterium | reverse complement strand
AGCACCGTGCCGTCCGCGAGCGTCAGCCGCTTGTCAGCGGGAGCCAGGCCGACAGCCGTCGCGTTCGCCCGCAGGTCGACGTGGTGCTGGCCGTACCAGTCCTCCGCCAGCGGGAACACCGAGTCACGCTCCGCCTCCCCGCGCAGATAGTCCTTCGACAGCGGCGGGCGCTCGTACGGGCGGTGCGCCTCCGCGGTCACGACGACGAGATCGCCGTCGTACCCCTCGTCACGCAGCGTCTCGACGGCACGGGCGGCCGCCAGGCCACCTCCGACGACGACGATCGGGTCAGTGGGCACCGGTGCCTCCAAGGGGTCGCAGGGACGTCCCTGCGATCCTGGCGGGGTTTGCGGGCAGACGCCAGAGGGCGGGGGCGGGAAACGCCCCGGGATGACGCTTGCCGCCGAACTAATCCTGCGTTACCGACGCGCCGTCGCCCTCGTGCGCGGCCTGGACGCCGAGGCCCACGATCAGGACACATGGTGCGGCTGTAGTTCCACGCGGAACGCCGTGCCTGGTAGTGGTTTCGCGCGGCCAGGCGCTCGCGGAGGGATGGGAGCCTGAGGTCACGACAGCTCGACTGGCACTCATGACGGCCCTCCGCGACGTCGTCGTGCCTGCTAGCTGGCAACCACGGCGGGGCGTGCCGTTCACCGAAGCGCACGGAGAGTCGTCATCTCCTGCCGCTGGCAAGATGCGCGCGTGAGCTTGATGCAGCGCTTCTACGCGGTCGTGGCGTGGTTCGCCATCTCGTTGGTTGTCGGGATCGGAAGCGCGATCCTGATGCCGGGGCTGCGCGAGGGGACGAGAACCGCGATCACGTTGTCGCCCTTCCTGATGATCGTGATGGCGATTCAGCATGTCCGGAAGTCACGGGGCGAGGACGTTCAAGACAGACAGGTCGTCATCACAGACGCGGGTGGCCGGTCGCGTTGGGCCGTGCGTCAACTCGTCGGCGACGCGCGCCCATATCGTGGTTCCGAAAATGCCTCTTCTTCTGTCGCGTGGAGGCTGGCAGGCTTCCTCGACGGAACGGACGCCGACCGCCTCGTGCGCTACCTCGAGGCGAATGGTGTTGGCGCAACGCGCCGCGTCCACTGGGGTGCGGTCGCCTATCTGACAGGGACCGAGTTGCTGGCAGCGGTCTTGTGCGCCGCGTGGCTGGGTCCGAGCCTCGCGTACGACGAATGGGCGAACCCGGCATTGCTCGTCGCGGGCGTCAGCGTCTGGTTCGTGAGCAACCTTGCACCGGCGTACGGCTGGCTCGGGTTCCCCGGTGTCCCGCGCGCCATTGCTAGGCATGTCCGCGGATAGCGCCTATGCGCGATCCGACCGGTGCTCGATGAGCCAACGTGTTTCGCTCGACGACTGCCTCAGTCACGCAGCTTCTCCAAGGCGTAGGTCAGGGTGTCCAAGCCAGCGGTCCGCTCGCGGACCTCGAGCGAGCCGGCGAGGTCAAGTGCGGCGAGAACGGTCCCGGCGTCGGCGATGCGTGTGATCGTGTCGATCGGAAAGGCCGTGGCGCGCAGCGTGACGCGACCGCTGGTGTCGCGTGCGAGCCCAAAGCTGCGCGCCAGGTCCTCGAGCTCGTTCGCGTCGACGTACCCGTCCACTGCGGTGATATCCGCCAGCCCGAGCCGGGACCGCGACGCACCCGTGTCGATGATCCGCTGCTTCAAGCGTTCAGCGACGGAGGAATGCCCGGCGTACTGCACCACCTCGGCCCGATCCCGCGTTCGCTCGACCAGGTCCGCAGCGCCCATGGACCGCAGCCGCGCCTTCAGACGAGACCGTTGCGTTCCGCCCATCCAGGGCGCGTCGAGACCAGAGAGGATCGCGACGCCACCCCATGCCGTCTCGGGCGACCATGCGCGGGAGTGCCGCTGACCGCGCACTGCTACCAACCGATCGATCGACTCAGAGTCGATAGCCCCGCGAGCCAGCGCTGTGAGCTCACCCTGGGCGACGAGATACTGCACCTGACGGGCTGAGACCCCCAGGCGCTCAGCAGCATCGCGCACGGCAACCAACGGCATGACAGACAGTTTCGCCTACACGAAATCATCGGTCAAGCGTTGACGAGGTCCGCGCCTGGCTCACCGACAAGGTGTGCAACATCGACGAGTTTCCCGCCGAGCCCGGCGCCTGACCCGGTCGCTCACCGCTCGGCTGGCACGACTCGGTCGTCGGTGCGGTGAACACGCCGACGCGCGTGCTCGCCCACCGCTTCTCCAGCGTATCCCGTCTCAGCGTTGGCGCTTCGAGCGCTTTCCACGGAGCTTCTTGGTCCTCCTCTGCGCGCTTGGGGGCGGAGTGCTGAAGGTCGATGCCAGACTGCGGAGAGAACTGACAGCGATTTCGGCATCGCGCTCGGCGCTACGCGGTTCAGGGGCGCCGCAGAAGCGAGAGCCGAACAACTTGCCGCTAGTGCTATAGAGGAGAAGCATCGAACGGCTCGCCCGGGTTTGATACTGCTTCGCGTCTATGTACTTCGGCAGGTGATCGATCTCGGCACCGTTCGGAATCGCCACTGCCGTGAGAAGCCAGGATCCCACCGATGTAGTCCCGTGGGTCGTCAAGCTTCGCTCGCGCGCCCCTCCGCGGGCAGCGCGACATTGGGACTTCAAGTCGCGCCCGATGCGCCGCTGGGACGAGCCGCTCAGGCCGACCAGATCCGCACCAAACCTCAGCCACCCCGGGGCCTTCGACTCCTCACTGGCACGCAGGAACTCCTCGACCCATGGCTCCTCTCGCCGCGTTGGCTTCGTGGCTGGAGCCTGCGACAGGCCTTCTTCTGCGTACATCCATGCGTCGAGTGGGTCGGTGAGCGTGCCCAATTGGACCCGGGGCTGGTTGTCGAACCGATGCTGGTCTGCCCGGTTGATCGGCTTGTTGAGCGGAATCTGCTGAGCTACGTCTTCTGGGGCGGGATCGAAATACATGCCACCGTTGAGAAACCACATCAGCATGTCGAGCTCGTCGGCGCCAGTCACCATCGTTGCGAGTTTGCGACCGCGGCGGCGTCGCACGAAGTCGAGAAACTGGGCCGGGTGGTCGAACACGCGGCTGGCCACGAGAAGGTCGTGCAGGCTCACGATCCACGGCACTTCGTCACTTGCGATAACGCCCTGCTTCGCAAGTTCATTCATCGACAGAGACAGTGGCCCCATATCATCGAGCATCACAATCACGGAATGGATCTCGCGGATGTCGCCCAAGTCGATCCACTGGCCGCCCAGCGCCACGACTCCGCCGTTCTTGCGGATCAGCTCGACCAACCTCTGGGCTTGCTGGTTGCCGTCGGTCAGAGTCTTCTCCAGATCCGTGGCGAGCCGTCTCGCGTTTCCGCCGCGGGACTTGTCGGTCACCGAACCCGCCTTGACCTCGACGCAGATTGCGACCTCGTCGACGACAAACAGAACGTCGGACTCAAACTCCCCGCGCGCCACATCGGAGTGCTCCGCGCCTCGTCCAAACCGCGACACGTCCGCGAGGTCAACAGGGCCGATGTACTTCTGTCCTTGCCAACGGGGGGTCGCGCCTCCCAGGAGCGATGCGATGGCCTCCGCCGCCTTGGCCTCCGAGAATGCAGCCCGCCGCTTGTCGTACCTAGACCACGACTTCGCCGCGGCTCCACCGCCCCGACTAGCAGCAATCAGTCCACGCTCGATGTCGCGGCGCAACTCATCCTCAGCTAAGAACCCGTTCAGTACGAGGTAGCCGTCATCATCTGCGATGGCACCCCACGGAGCCGGGCGTCGACCCTGTACGAACTCGTCGATGGGATTGGCGGCATCAGGGGCGGGGCGCCCGCAACTGAAGAAGTCGAGGATTGTCGCGACTCGCTCGTGGCTCAGGCCCGTGCGGGCCGCGATGTCCTGAGCCGTGACGGAGCCGAACAGCCGGCACTCGTTGAGCATGAGGTTCATGTCTGCCATGAAGGCGTGGCGCTCGGCGGCTCCGAGGTTGCGACCCCTCTGAACAGCGTCGCCAACCCGATCCCGCGCCCCGAAGAATCGCTCGTTGAGGAGATTGACTCCTGCTCCTCGAACCGCACGAACCTCGGGCACGGTGAAGCCAAGAGCGCGCTCGACGAGCGAACCCATCGACGGGTCGTCCAGCAGGCCGTTCAGCTCGGTCGCGATCGAGGTGTACTGACGTCCCCTGACAGTCAGTTCGTAGGCCAAGAACTCCCCGGCGAGGGGCCCAAGTGGCGCCTTCAGACCGTGACCCCGGACCATCGCGAGCGTGCTTGCTGCGCGCACGATGTCCGCCGCAGAGGCCATCGCGGTGCCGACTTCGATCTGCCCTGAGTTCTCACCGGTGAGTTCGGTGCGTGGGAGGCCGAGGCCCAGGAACGCGAGTGCTGCAAGATCCTGGGCTACCTGCGCAGCCTCGAGGAGGGTCTGGCTCTCCTTGAGTCCATCG
This sequence comes from Promicromonosporaceae bacterium, assembly GCA_009783295.1. Lineage (GTDB taxonomy): Bacteria > Actinomycetota > Actinomycetes > Actinomycetales > Cellulomonadaceae > Xylanimonas. The sequence continues at coordinate 68,926 of WRHK01000014.1, read as the reverse complement.
AAGTCCCATGGCCCGGCGGCCATCCTCAGGAAGGCGAGCGCGTCGAACGAGTCGTGTCCCCGAATGGCCGACTCCAACTTGGCTCGAGCAACGCCAATCTGGCGCTCCAGTTGCGCGACGATGTCGCCCTCGCGGGACGCGCGCTGGACCAGGTCCGCATAGAAGCCTGCGGAAGCGACGAGATTCTCAGTTACAGCACCGATGAACTGAACGCGGTCGGCCTTGTGATGCACGCTCTCAGTGTGGAGGCTGGCACCGACAATCGGGTCTGCGGCCCTGACCCGTGACTCGGACGATGAAGCGGCCCGCGTCGTCCTGGCCTAGATTTCGGCCGTCGTCGACACGTGGGGGATCGGGGGGCCGTCATGTGGGTCTGGTCGGCTCGCTGCCTATGGACTCTCAGAAAGTCCTCCTGGCATGACGTCCGCGCCATGCCAGCGTCCGGCAGCTCACCACTGCGAGACGTGTCCCGAGCTGGTGGGGTGGGCCCTACGAAGAGGCCTATGCCAGCTCGTAGTCTCCGGAGAGTCTGAGTTGGCCTCACGCCGCTCAGTCATTCCGAGCCAGGTTCAGTCACGACGTCCTTCGCGGTCTGCGCGAAGAGGTTGCTGACACTCAGTTAGTCACCCCACGGTGATCTTGGCGCGCTCCCGAGCATGACGAAAGGCCCCCTGTGTTCAGCGTTTCCGCTGCTCAGAGGGCCTTTCGGCTGGTCGGGGTGACAGGATTTGAACCTGCGACCTCTTCGTCCCGAACGAAGCGCGCTACCAAGCTGCGCCACACCCCGAGGGACTGCTTCGGACCCGCAGGCGTGCCTGCGCGGCGAAGCGTGCCCAGCATAGCCGAGCATCGGCCCAGGACGAAAACGGGTTACGCAGCCCGAGTCGTGAGTGTGAGGAGCGTCGCCTCGGGCCGGCACGCGAAGCGCACGGGGGTGTAGGGCGACGTGCCCGCGCCGGCGGAGACGTGCAGCCACGTGGATCCCGCGCCGCCGGGGGCGTCGGGCCGAGCGCCGGGCCAGCCGTGCAGCCCGGACGCCCGCCGGCGGTCCAGGTCGCAGTTGGTCACGAGCGCGCCGAAACCGGGCACGCAGAGCTGCCCGCCGTGCGTGTGGCCGGCCAGGATCAGGTCGGCGCCGTCGGACTGGAAGCCCTCGAGGATGCGGCGGTACGGGGCGTGCGTGACGCCCAGGTGCAGCACGGCGTCGTCGCGCGTCCGGCCGGTGGCGGGGGCGTCGTCGGGCCGTGCGGGCATCACGTCGAGGTCGAGGTGCGGGTCGTCCGTGCCGACGAACGTGAGCGTGCGGCCGTCCGCGAGGACGACGTCGTCGCGCCGGTTGTCGAGGTCCTTCCATCCGGCATTGACGAACGCGGCCTGGAGGCGCCCCCAGGGCAGCTCCTTGGGCTCGGTGTGGAACACGCGCGAGTCCGGGAGGAAGTACCGCGCCGGGTTCTTGGGGTGCGGCGCCCAATAGTCGTTCGAGCCCATCACGAACACGCCCGGCGTCGTCGCGAGCAGCGGTTCGAGCGCGTCGAGCAGCGGGCCGACGGCGCCGACGTGGGCGAGGTTGTCACCCGTGTCGACGACGAGGTCCGGGCGCAGCTCGGCGAGCGACCGGACCCACGCGAGCTTGCGCCGCTGGTTGGGCGTCACGTGCAGGTCGCTGAAGTGCAGCACGCGGACGTCCGCCTGCCCCGCGGGCAGCACGGGCACGGTCACGTGCCGGACGGTGAAGAGCTTGGTCTCGACGTACGCGTACGCGATCCCCGCTGCACCGACGGCGGCGACACCGCCCAGCGCGGCGAGCGCGTGCCGGGCGCTCAGTGCCCGTTCCCGCCGCCGGGGCCGCCGCCAGGCCCGCCACCGCCGGGGGTGTTGCCGGCGCCCGGCCCGAAGGTGAACGGGCCACCGTTCTGCGGGGGGGCCTGCTGGCCGTTCTGCCCACCCTGGGCAGGCGCAGCAGGCGGCGGTGCGGCAGGGGCGCCCACGAGGGCGGGATCCGGCGCGGGGAAGCCCGTCATCGGCATGTTCGCGGTCGCGTCGTTCATGTAGTCGCGCCACAGCGGCGCGGCGATCGACGAACCGAACAGCGGCGTGAGGTGCTGGCCCTGGAACCAGATGTCGCGGTGGTCGGCCTCGCCCCTCGGGTCACCGACCCACACCGACGTCGAGAGGTCCGGGGTGAAGCCGTTGAACCACGTCTGGGCTGCGAGCTGGTTGGTGCCGGTCTTGCCGGCCGCGGGGCGGCCGTTAGCCAGGGAGTCACCGGCCGCGGTGCCCTGCGTGAGCACCTTCTGCATCGAGCTGACGACGGTCGCGGCGACGTTGGCCGGCATGGCGTTGGGGTTGCACTGCGTCTGGGGCACCGGCATCTCCTTGCCGTTGGCCCCCACCACCTTGGTGATCGCGACCGGCGTGCAGTAGGTGCCGTTGCTGGCGAACGTCGCGTAGGCAGCAGCCATGTCGAGAGGAGAGGTGTTCTGGGTACCGATCACCATCGTCGGGGTGACGAAGATGTCGGACATCTGCGGCGACGTCAGCGGCTTGCCCGAGACGCTGATCGTGGGCCGGAACCCGGCGTCGTACGCGGTCTGGGCGACCCGGCACAGGTCCATCTGCGTGGCCATGTCGGCGAAGGCCGTGTTGACCGAGTCGTAGAGCGCCTTGTCCACGGTGATGGGCCCGCTGAGGTTGCCCTCGGAGTTGGCAGGCCCCCACCCCTTCGAGTCGATGATGATGCGCCCGCAGGACGAGTGGAAGTTGTTGCTGTGCCACTTGACCTTGGTGCCCGACACCATGTTGTTCAGGGTGTGGCCCTCTTCGAGGTAGTCCGCGAGCGCGAAGGGCTTGAACCCCGACCCGGGCTGGAACCCGCGCGACCCACCATGCGCGAAGTCTGCTGCGTAGTTGATCGACGTGGTCCCGGGCGCCGGGTTCGCGCTCGCGTCGTACGGGACGTTCTGGGCCATCGCGAGGATCTTGCCCGTCCGTGGTTCGACCGACGCGAGAGCGGCGGCCAGGCCGGCCGTGTTGCCGACAGGCACCTCCGACGTGACCCTTGCCTCCGCGGCCGCCTGCTTGCCGACGTCGAGCGTCGTCGTGATCTTGAGGCCACCGCGGTACAGCAGGGCTGCGCGGTCGTTCTGCGTCTTGCCGAACTCCGGCGACGAGATGATCTCCTTGATCACGTAGTCGCAGAAGAAGGCCGCGCCGCCTGCCGCCGCGCACCCCGTGGGCACCGGCGTGATGTGCAGGGTGTCCTGGATCTTGGTGGCCTTGGCCTTGTTGTACTCGTCCGTCGTGATGTAGCCCTGAGCCCACATCTTGTTCAGCACGATGTTGCGGCGCTTGGTCGCCTCGTCGTAGTTCGGGTTGCCCTTGGCGTCCTTGACCGTCGGGTCGAACTTGTTCGGCGAGTTCGTGATGCCGGCGATCGTCGCGGCCTCGACCGGCGTCAGGTCCTTCGCGGACTTGTTGAAGAAGTACCGGGCCGCCGTCTCGACGCCGTAGATGTTGTTGGCGCCGAACTGCGCGACGTTCAGGTAGCCCTCGAGGATCTTGTTCTTCGGCATCTGCTTCTCGAGCGCGATCGCGAGCTTCATCTCGCGCGCCTTGCGGGCCAGCGAGTCCTCGCGGGCCTCGATCATGCCGAACGGGTCGCCTGCCTGCTGCGCCTGGTCCAGCAGCACGTTCTTCACATACTGCTGCGTCAGGGTGGAGGCGCCCTGCTGGTCGTGGCCCTCCAGGTTGTTGACGACGGCGCGCAGGATGCCCCTCGGGTCGACGCCGCCGTGCTCGTAGAAGCGCTCGTCCTCGACGGCGATCACGGCGTGCTGCATCGCCGGCGAGACCTGGCTCAGCGGCACGACGATGCGGTTCTGCGAGTAGAACGTGGCGAGCGGCTGGCCGTTCGCGGCGTACACCGTCGACGCCTGGGACAGCGTCCCCGGCTTGATGTCGTCCGGCACCTCGTTGAAGAGCCTGAGCGCCTCGTCCGTCGTCGCGCTGGCGCTCGCGGCGAACGGGATGGCGATGCCGGAGGCCAGGATCCCGCCTGCCGCCGCCACGAGCACGAATGCCACCATGAGCGCGACGAGCTGCGTCGCGGGGATGGTCCGGGTGATACGCCGGGGCTCGTGGGGTGGCGCGATTCGTCGTCCTGCCATGGCGCCCAGAGTACGGGGTGAGGGTGACCCGGCGGTGGGCGGGCGCTGGGATCCCCTGTGCAGGTCCTGTGGAAAGGGCCGGGCTATCTTTGGCCCATGACGACGTGGGAGTACGCGACCATCCCCCTGCTCATCCACAACACCAAGGCGATCCTGGACCAGTGGGGCGCCGACGGTTGGGAGCTCGTGCAGGTGGTTTCCGGCCCGGACGGCAACGGCCTGGTGGCCTACCTCAAGCGGCCGCGGGGCGAGAAGTGACCAGCGTCGAGGCGCGCCTCGCCGAGCTCGGCATCACGTTGCCGTCCGTCGCGGCGCCGGTCGCCGCGTACGTCCCGGCGGTGCGCAGCGGCGGGTACGTCCACACGTCGGGGCAGCTGCCCTTCGTGGACGGCGCCCTGCCGGCGACCGGCAAGGTCGGGGCGGAGGTGTCGCCCGAGGACGCCGCCGGGTATGCGCGCCAGTGCGCGCTCAACGCGCTCGCGGCCGTCCGCTCCGTGGTGGGGTCGCTCGACGACGTCGTGCGCGTCGTGAAGGTCGTGGGCTTCGTGGCCTCCGACCCGTCGTTCACCGGGCAGCCGGGTGTGATCAACGGGGCGTCGAGCGTGCTGGGGGAGATCTTCGGCGACGCCGGCGTGCACGCCCGCAGCGCGGTGGGGGTCGCGGTGCTGCCGCTGGACTCGCCGGTCGAGGTCGAGATCGTGGTGGAAGTGCGGGGCTGACGCCCCTCTGCGCAGATCAGGTCGGTGACTCGGGATCTGGTCGGTGGGTTCGCACCACCGATCTGATCCCGAGTCACCGACCTGATCGGGTGAGCCAGCAGCTCAGCGCGCGCGCCGCTCAAGGCGGTCCAGGTCCAGCAGCACCACCGCGCGGCCCTCGCGGCGTACCCAGCCGCGGGCGGCGAAGTCGGCCAGCGCCTTGTTGACCGTCTCGCGGCTCGCACCCACCAGCTGGGCAAGCTCCTCCTGCGTGAGGTCGTGGGCAACGCGCACGCCCTCGTCGGACGGCTCGCCGAAGCGCGTCGACAGGTCGAGCAGCGCCTTGGCGACGCGGCCGGGGACGTCGGAGAACACCAGGTCGGCGAGCGTCTCGTTGGTGCGGCGCAGGCGGCGGGCCAGCGCGCCGAGCAGGTACGTGGCCACCGAGGGGTGCTCGTTCACCCAGGTCACGAGCGCCGCGTGGCGCAGCTCGTAGACGATCGAGTCCGCCACCGACGACGCCGTCGCCGTGCGGGGGCCCGGGTCGAACAGGGACAGCTCGCCGAACATCTCGCCGGGGCCGAGCACCGACAGCAGGTTCTCGCGCCCGTCGCTCGAGCGGCGGCCGAGCTTGATCTTCCCCTGCGCGATCACGTACAGCCGGTCGCCCGGCTCACCTTCGCGGAAGAGCACGTCGCCCCGCGACAGGTCGACGGGGACCATGGTCTCCAGGAGTGCGCGTGACTCCTCGTCGGCCAGGTCGGCGAAGAGCGGGGCGGAGAGCACGATGGTGTCGTCCACGGAGATTCCTCACGTTCTTGGGGCCGACGTGACCGCGATGGCATCGCGTCGGTCCAGGGCCAGAATGTGTTCCAGTTCTCAAGTCTGCCTCACACCGGCGGTTTCGCCGGTCAGCGTGGCGTCGACGGCGCGGGCCGTCCTGCCGCTACAGCAGGTGCACGACGGCGTGGCGTCGGTACGCTGCCCGCGTGCTGTCTGCCACCGACACCGCCACCCCGACAGGGGAGTCCCGGCTGGCGCTCGTGCGCCGCGCGCGCCGCATCGACCGCGAGCTCGCCGTCACGTACCCGGACGCCAAGGCCGAGCTCGACTTCACGACGCCGCTCGAGCTGCTGATCGCCACCGTGCTGAGCGCCCAGACCACCGACGTGCGGGTCAACGCGACCACGCCCGTGCTGTTCGCCCGGTTCCCCGACGCCGCAGCCTACGCCTCGGCGGACCCTGCGGAGCTCGAGCAGCTGTTGGGCCCGCTCGGGTTCTTCCGCGCCAAGACGCGCGCCGTCATCGGGCTGGGCCAGGCGCTCGTCGAGCGGTTCGACGGCGAGGTGCCGCCGCGCATGGCCGACCTGGTCACGCTGCCCGGCGTCGGGCGCAAGACGGCCAACGTGGTGCTCGGCAACGCGTTCGGCATCCCGGGCATCACTGTCGACACGCACTTCGGCCGGCTCGCCCGCCGGTTCGGGTGGACGGCGTCGGACGACCCTGTGCGGATCGAGGCCGAGGTGGGCGTGCTGATCCCCAAGAAGGACTGGACCATGCTCAGCCACCACGTCGTCTGGCACGGGCGGCGCCGCTGCCACGCCAAGCGGCCGGCGTGCGGGGCGTGCCCGGTGGCGCAGTGGTGCCCGTCGTACGGCATCGGCGAGACGGACCCGGTGGCGGCGGCCAAGCTGGTGAAGACCGGCCCGCCGAGATAGCGCGAAAGCCCGCGAGACAGAGCCCGGGCGCTATCTCGCGGACGTGGGCTCTATCTCGCGGGGTGGTGTGGGGGGAGGAAGTCCAGCAGGAGGTCCGTGACCTGCTCCGACGCCTCCTCCGGGAGGTAGTGGCCCGCAGCCGCCAGCACCTCGAAGCGGTAGTCGCGCGAGAACGCGCCGCCGTCGAGGTCCGCGCCCTCGCGGCGGATCAGGCCGTCCCGCGCGCCGTGCACCTGGAGCGTCGGCACCGTGAGGCCCCGGCGGACGGCGGCGGTGAACCGGCGCCCGTCGGTGCGGCCCGTCGAGCGGACCAGCCAGCGCAGCGCCTCCGTCGACGTGTGGGCGGCGAACGGGATCCGCATCACCGTGCGATACAGGGCGACGGCGTCGGCGTCGAGCGGCTCGGCGGACCCGAGGTCGAACAGCTTCTGGAGCAGGTCGGTGTCGCGCAGGCGACGCTCGGGCAGCGTGGGCAGCTGCGCGAACGACAGCATCTGGAGCGCGCGCGGCGTCAGCTGCTGCACCAGCGACCGGTGCACGCGCGCGGGGTGCGGTGCCGACAGCGCGACGACGCCGGCCGTGACCGCGGGCTGGAGCGCCCCCATCGCCCAGGCGACCGACCCGCCGAACCCGTGCCCCACGACGACGGCGCGGTCGTGTCCCAGGGAGCGGACCACCCCGGCGACGTCGCGCGTGCGGGTGGGGGTGTCGTAGCCCGACGGCGGCTTGTCGGACGCCGCGACGCCGCGCAGGTCCATCGCCGCGACCCGGTACCCGGCGTCGGCGAGGGCCTCGATCTGGTGGCGCCACGTCCACCAGAACTGCCCGAACCCGTGCAGCAGGACCACCAGCGGGGCCCCGCGCTCGGGGCCGGCCAGGGCGACATGGAAACGGGCCCCGTTCGCGGGCACGAACTCGTGCCGCCAGGGCCCTTCGACGAGCGCCGCCGAGTAGTCGGCGACGTCGTGGTGCTCGGACATTCAGCGGGTCCTCACGATCGGGCGGGCATCGTCCTCGGGTCTATCACCCACCTTGGCGGTGTCGGCCGAGTCGTCGCGCGGTGGCCGGTCCTTGGGCGGGTCGAAGCGGTAGCCGACGTTCCGCACGGTGCCGATGAGCTGCTCGTGCTCGGGGCCGAGCTTGGCGCGCAGGCGCCGCACGTGGACGTCGACCGTCCGGGTGCCACCGTAGTAGTCGTACCCCCAGACCTCCTGGAGGAGCTGCGCGCGGGTGAACACCCGGCCCGGGTGCTGCACCAGGTACTTGAGGAGCTCGAACTCCTTGTAGGTGAGGTCGATGGGGCGCCCGCGCAGGCGTGCCGTGTAGCCGCCGGCGTCGATCGCGAGGTCGCCGGCCGAGATCTCCTCCGGCGCGTCGTCGACGCTGCCGTGCGACGTGCGCTCGACCGCCAGCCGCAGCCGCGCCTCGACCTCCGCGGGGGAGGCGTTCTCGAGCAGCAGGTCGTCGGCGCCCCACTCGTGCGTCACGACGGTGAGGCCGCCCTCGGTGAGCACCAGGATCAGGGGCACGCGCAGGCCCGTGGCCTGCAGCAGCCGCGCCGTCGTCCGGGCGGCGACCAGGTCGCGGCGGGCGTCGAGCAGCACGACGTCGGAGTCCGGCGCGTCGACGAGGGCCGACGGCTCCATGGGGAGCACGCGCACGCGGTGCGAGAGCAGGCCCAGGGCAGGCAGCACGTCGACGGAACCGCCCGTGACCGGCGTGAGGATCAACAGCTCGGACATCCGCGCACCTCCTCCCTGCTCGTGGGCCCAAAGTACCGCCCCGGCCCCGCGGACGGGAGGAGCAGCGCTCGTGTGACGGTGAGCATGCCAGCGGGATGTGTCCGGCGTGTGTCGTGAGGGCAGCCCGTCGTGGCCGCGGGGACGCGGGCGGCACGGGGCGTCCGCGATACTCGTCCCGTGAGCCTCAGCACCCGAGCCGTGACGACCGCCGTCCTCGCCGCCGCCGTCGCCGGCGCCGCCTACTTCGGGACGCTGCCGCTGGTCGCCGTCGTCGCCGGGCTGGTGGTGCTGCTGGTGCTCGGCTGGCCGCGCCTCGTCGGGGCGCCCGCCCCGGGCGGCGCGACGATCGTCGTGCTGGTGGCCGGGCTCGGCGCCGTCCTCGTCGCGTGGCGCACGCAGGGCGAGCCGGTGCTGCGGCACCTGCCGCTCGTCATCGCGATGGCGCTGGTGCTCGCGTTCCTGGCCGAGATGCTGCGCCGCGACGGGCGCCCGCACCTGGTCGAGTCCGTGAGCGGCACGATCGCCGGGGCGTTCGTCACGGCCGCCGCCGCCGGCTGGGTGGCGACCGGCCGCTCCGTGGGTGGGGCTGCGCTGGTGGTCACGGCCGCGATCGCGCTGGCCGTCGCCGCCGCGGTCTCGGCCCTGCCCGTGGCGCGCGGCTGGGTGGGCGCGCTGATCGCCGTGGCGACCGCCGCGGTGGCGGGCGCCGGAGCGGGCGCGGTCGTGCCCGAGGTGGACCCGCTCACCGGCCTGGTGGCCGGCGTGGCCGCCGGGCTCGGCGTCGCGTCGATCCGCGTGCTGCTGGAGCGGGTGCCGTCGGTGCGGGGCAGGCGAGGCGGGGTCGCCGCCGCGACCGCCCCCGTGGCCGTGGGCGGGATGCTCGTGTTCGCCGTCGGGCGCGTGCTGCTGGGCTGATCAGCCGCGGCTCGTGATGCCGTCCGAGCGCATCATCTCGCCGGCCAGCTCGAGCCGGACCGTCTTGGCCACGAGCACGCCGCCCGCCTCGAGGGCCACGTTCCAGAGCAGGCCGTAGTCCTCGCGGTTGATCTGGGCGCTGGCGGCGAAGCCGAAGATGTCGCGGCCGAACACGTCGCGGCGGGCCCCGCCGTACTCGACGTCGAGCGTGACGGGGTGGGTGACGCCGCGGATCGTGAGGTCCCCGTGGAGCTGGAAGCGCGGGGCGGTCTTCACCTCGGCGACGGCGGCCCGGCCGGGGGCGTGCCCCTTGAGGCGGGCCCAGGAGAAGATCGGGTCGGCCTGTGGCGTCTCCCACGTCAGGCCCGTGGAGCGGAAGTCGATCGTGGGCCACGTCTCGGCATCGAGGAAGTCCGGGCTGCGCAGGTGGCCGTCGCGGTCGCCGTTGTCGGTGTCGATCGACGCGGACTCGAGGCGAGCGGTCGCCCACGACTCCAGCGGGTTCTCGGCCACCCAGACGTTGGCGGCACCGGCCCTGAACTCGCCCTTCACCGCGCTGACCATCATGTGCGTCGCGTTGAACCCGAGCCGCATGTGCTCGGTGTCGAGGTGGTAGGCGCCCGGCGAGGGGATGACGAGGTCGTTCCAGGTCCGCAGCGGCAGGTCGGTCATCGGTCCTCCGGTTCTTCGGCGTGGCGGGCCCCGCGATCCTCACGATGTGAGATCGATTCGTACCAAATTGTGGACACCCGGTGGCGAGGGGGCCGATTGAGGCGGAATCATTGATCGCTGAGCGGGGTTCACTCTATAGATTCAGGCTTCAACTCCTGTCACCCCCTCGATGTGCACCGTCGGAAGGAACCCCTGTGCCTCAGGTCGTCGCGCTCGTCGTCCTGCTCGCGGTCACCGCGGCCGTCGGCGTCTGGTGGCGGGCACGGCAGGGTCGCGTCCGCGTCGCCCGCCCCGCGGCGGCCCCGGCCGAGGCGGCCCAGACCGCCCAGGCGCAGTGGGCCGGACTGGGCGTCACGCTCGGCGAGCGCGCCACGTTCCTCCAGCTCTCCGCCGAGGTGTGCGCCCCGTGCCGTGCCACGGCCCGGGTGCTCGGCTCGCTCGCCGCGGCCGAGGACGGCGTCGCCCACCACGAGCTCGACGTCGACCACCACCTCGACCTCGTCTCGCGGCTGCACGTGCTGACCACGCCGACCGTGCTGGTGCTCGACCCCGACGGCGTCGAGATCGCCCGCGCCAGCGGGGCCATGACGCCCGCGCAGGCCCGCCAGGCGCTCGCGCTCGCCGGCTGAGCCCGCCCCCACCCTCACAGGAGCCCCGATGACAAGCCCCACCCCTGTCTCCACGCAGCGTCCCGCCGGCATCGACCCGCGCGGCCCGCGCGTCGTCGCCGCCATCACCGCCGTGCTGCTCGCCGTCGTCGTGGTGCTGGGCGTCGGCGAGTCGACGCGCACCGCCGCCCTGGTGCTGCTGGTCGTGCTCGCCGTGAGCTTCGCCGTCGGCGCGGTGCTCGGCGTGCAGCGCACGTGGCAGAGCTGGGTGTTCCGCACGTTCGTGCGCCCGCGCCTCGGCGCCCCGGACGAGCTCGAGGACCCGCGCCCGCCGCGCTTCGCCCAGCTCGTCGGGCTCGTCGTCACCGGCGTCGGCGTGATCCTGGGCCTGGCGGGCGTCCACCTGGGCGTGCCGATCGCCGCGGGCCTCGCGTTCGTCGCGGCCGCGCTCAACGCCGTCGTCGGGCTGTGCCTGGGCTGTGAGCTGTACCTGCTGGGCCGCCGGCTGCGCGCCGGGGCCTGAGCCCCGTCGAGCGCGGTTAGGGTAGGGCCATGCACGCCGGTCTCGAGGCCTTCTTCATCACCCTGCTGGTTGTCACCGCGGTCGCCATCGTGTGGTTCGCCGGCTACGTCGTCTACAAGCTGTTCGCGGGCCAGCGCTGATGGCCTTCGCCTTCCCCGAGGGCCTCGCGCCCGAGGTCTACCCGCTCGCCTGGCTCGTGGGCGCGTGGCGCGGGGCGGGCGTGGTCGAGTACCCGGGGATCGACCGCAGGCGCGTCGCCGCCGACGTCGTCTTCGACCACGACGGCGGCCCGTACCTGCGGTACGAGGCCACGCTGCGCGTGCTCGAGGGCGACGTCCCCGAGCGGATCGACCTGGGCGCGCCCGACGCCGACTTCGCGGCCCCGTCCGACGACGAGGTCGCCGCTGCCCCGGTGTGGACCACCGAGACGGGCTACTGGCGGCCGTCCACGGAGGCGCTCGACGGGCTGGGCGACGACAAGCACACGATCGAGGTGCTGCTCGCCGACGCCTCCGGGCGCCTGACGGCGTACCTCGGCTGGATCGGCGGCGGGCGCGTCGAGCTCGCCTCGCAGCGCACCATCCGCACCACCACCAGCCCCGACGTGAGCGGCTCGCGCCGCATGCTGGGCCTGGTGGACGGGCGCCTGTTCTGGAGCGAGGACCTGATCGGGTTCGGTCAGCCGCTCCAGTCGTACTCGTCGGGCCAGCTCACGCGGCTCGAGTCCTGATGGGCAGCCCCCTGCTCTCGCGGCACGGCGCCGTCGCGGCCGCCGGCCCGGACACCGGCGTCGCGTGGCACTACGGCGACCCGGTCGCCGAGCAGCGCGCCCTCGCCCGCGGCGGGGCCGTGGTGGACCAGTCGCACCTGGGCGTCGTCCGCGTCGCCGGGCCCGACCGCCTGCGCTGGCTCCACGACATCACCTCGCAGGACGTCGCGAACCTCCCGCCGCGCACGTCCACCGAGCTGCTGGTGCTCAGCCCGCAGGGTCACGTCGAGCACGCGGCCGGCGTGGTCGACGACGGCGAGGCCACCTGGCTGATCACCGAGGCCGACGCGGCCGCGCCCCTGGCGGCCTGGCTGGACCGCATGAAGTTCATGCTGCGCGTCGAGATCACGGACGCGACCGCCGACTGGGCCGTGATCGGCGAGCCCGTGGCGGCCGAGGGCGCCGAGGGCGAGCCCGTGACCTGGTGGGACACGTGGCCGCGCGTCTCCCGCGGCGGCACCCGGTACGGGCCCGCCGAGCCCGACCACCCCGGCATGCAGCGGCCGTGGCGCCTGGTGCTGGTGCCCCGCGCCGAGCTCGCGGCGCAGGTCGCCGAGCGCGAGGCCGCCGGCTGGAGCCTGGCCGGCACGTGGGCCACCGAGGCGCTGCGCGTCGAGGCCTACCGCCCGCGGCTCGCGCGCGAGGTCGACCACCGCTCCATCCCGCACGAGCTCGACTGGCTGCGCACCGCCGTCCACCTGCACAAGGGCTGCTACCGCGGCCAGGAGACCGTGGCGCGCGTGCACAACCTGGGCCGCCCGCCGCGCCGTCTCGTGTTCCTGCACCTCGACGGGTCGGGGCACCTGCTGCCCGAGCCCGGCGCCGAGGTGCTGCTCGACGGCCGCGCGGTCGGCACGCTCACGTCGATCGCCCGCCACCACGAGCTCGGGCCCGTGGGGCTCGCCGTCGTGAAGCGGTCCGTGCCCGAGGACGCCGAGCTGCTGGTCGCGGCCGACGGGCTCGAGGTCGCTGCCGCCCAGGAGGTCGTGGTGCCCGGCGAGGGTGTCTCCGCCGACCGGCCCGAGGCGCACGGACCCCTCACGCGGGGCCTGACCGCGCCCGACCGGCACGGTCTCGGCGCCCTCTGAGACGAGCCCGCATGCGCACGGCCGGCCCCGCAGACCTCGGTGACGAGGGGGTCATGGGCAGGGTGGCCGGCCGCATGGTGCGCGCCATGGTGCTGCGCGTGCGCGTGCGGCAGGGCTGGTCGCGCGTCCACGCCGCGTTCTTCCCCGTGCTGCAGGCCGCCGTCGCCGTCGCGATCGCGTACCTGGTCAGCCGGGCGGTGCTGGGCCACCACGCGCCGTTCTTCGCCGGCATCGCCGCCTGGGCCTGCCTCGGGTTCTCGTTCGACCGGGACCTGCGCAAGATCGCCGAGGTCGCGTTCGGCGTCGTCTTCGGCGTCTCCATGGGCGACCTGGTCGTCTCGCTGATCGGCTCCGGCTGGTGGCAGCTGTCCACCGTGCTGGTGGTCGCCGCGCTCACCGCGCGGTTCATCGACCGAGGGGCCGTGCTCACCGCGCAGTCGGGCACGCAGGCGATCGTCATCGTGGGCCTGCCCGCGCTGTCCGGCGGCCCCTACAGCCGCGCCGGCGACGCCCTGGTGGGCGGCGTCGTCGCCCTGGCGATCGCCCTGCTCACCCCCGCCGACCCGCGTCGCGGCCTGCGCACGCTCGGCAACGTCGCGACGACGGCGCTCGCCGCCGTCGTCGAGCTGGCCGCCGCGGCCGTGCGCGGGTCCGACGACCCCGGCCTGCAGGTCGCGCTGGTGCGAGCGCGGGCCGCCGACCCCGCGCTCTCGGAGTGGATGGACCGCACGCACCACGCGCTCGACCAGGCCCGCGTGAGCGTCAACCGGGTGCACCGCGACGAGCTCGAACGCCTGCAGGCCCAGGCTGTGCTTGTCGAGCGCGCCATGCGCTCCGTGCGCGTCCTGGTGCGGCGCGCCCCGGCGTCGCTGGGGCACGCGACGCCCGAGGACCGCGCCACGCTCGCCGACCTGCTCGACCGGTACGCGGCCGGGATCCGGCTGCTCGCCTCCGCCGTCACCACGGGGCAGGACGCCGGCGCCGCCCGCACCGCCCTGGCCGACGTCGCCCGCGACGCCGACCCGCACGCCGCGACGGAGGACTGGGGCACGGCCGCCCTGATCATGGTGCTGCGCTCGCCCGTCGTGGACGTGCTCGAGGCCGCCGGCGCGACCCCCGAGGCAGCCCGCGCGGCCCTCCGCGACCTGTGACACGGACCGGTCACGCCGCGGGGATGGTTCATCGGCACGGCGGGCGGTAGCGTCCCTGGCATGGAGGTCGCCGTCAGCGCGCTGCGCGCCGAGCTCAAGACGTGGATCGAGAAGGCCCGCACCGGCGAGGAGGTCATCATCACCGACCGCGGGCTGCCCGTCGCCAGGCTGAGCGGCATCGGCGCCGCCGACCTTGTGCAGGGGCTGGTCCGCGACGGGCTGCTCACCCCCGCCCAGGCGGTGCGCCCCGTCCACGAGGTCGCGGAGCCGGCGGCCACCGCGTCCACCAGCCCGTTCTCGGGCCTGGTCCGCCGCATCCGCCGCTGAGGGGAACCCCGTGGCCGTCGTCTACTTCGATGCCTCCGCGCTCGTGAAGCTCGTGGTGAGCGAGCCCGGGTCGGCGCTCGCGTCCGCGCTCTTCAACCGCGCCGACGTCGCCGTCACGAGCCGCATCGCCGACGTCGAGGTGCGCGCGGCGCTCGCGGCCGGGGCGCGTGCCGGGCTGCTCGACGCCGGCGCCCACGCCGAGGCCGTGGCCGCGTGGGAGGAGCTGTGGCCGTCGCTGGCCGTCGTCGAGGTGGGGCACAAGGTGGCGCAGGATGCCGCCGAGCTGGTGGCCACCAGCCCCGTGCCGCTGCGCGCCGACGACGCCGTGCACGTGGCGTCTGCGCTGACCGTGGCGCATCCGGAGACGGTCGTGGCCGCCTGGGACGAGCGCGTGGCGGGGGCGGCGCGCGCCCGCTCGCTCATCGTGGTCCCGTAGGCTCTCGCACGTGCTGAACCTCATCCGCTGGCTGGTCTCGTCCGCCGTCTCGCTGGTCGTGCTGGTGGCCGCCGTGATCGCGATCATCGACGCCGCGCGCCGCCCGGAGCGTGCGTTCACGTCCGAGGGCAAGTGGACCAAGCCGATCTGGCTGCTGGTGCTCGGCGCCGGCCTGCTCTTCGCGGTGCTCGGCGCGCTCGGCATGATCCAGATCGTGCTCAACATCGTGGCCATCGGGCCTGCGGCCGTGTACTGGTACGGCGTGCGACCCGCCATCAAGCCGTACGGCACCGGCGGGACACGGCGCCCCCAGGGGCCGCAGTGGTAGACCATCTCGCCGCCCGTGCGGGCGTCCTGGCCGAGGTGGTGCGCGGCGACCTGGTCGAGTCCGTGCATCTGGGCCACCTGGTGGTGCTCGACGCCGCCGGCTCCGTGCTGGTGAGCGTCGGTGACCCCGACGCGGTGATCTTCCCGCGCTCCTCGCTCAAGCCCGTCCAGGCGGTCGCGTCGCTGCGCTGTGGTTTCTCGGTGGGCGAGCCGGGCACGCCCGTCGCCGACGCGCTGCTCGCGCTCGCGTGCGCCAGCCACAACGGCGAGCCGCGGCACCGTGGCGGCGTCCAGGCCATCCTCGACGCCGTCGGGCTGGGCGTGGACGCCCTGCGCAACACCCCCGACCTGCCGTACGACGCCGCGGCCGCGCTCGCCTGGCAGCAGGCCGGGCACGGGCCGGAGGCGATCGCGCAGAACTGCTCGGGCAAGCACGCGGCCATGCTGGCCGCCTGCGTGGCCTCCGGCTGGGACACGGCCACCTACCTCGACCCGGACCACCCGCTGCAGCGCGCGGTGGCCGTCGCCGTCGCGGAGCTGACGGGCGACGTCGCGCCGCCGCACCTCACCAAGGACGGGTGCGGTGCGCCGCTGCTCTCGACGTCGCTGCGCGGTCTCGCGCGCGCGTTCTCGCGCCTCGTGACCGCCCCCGAGGGCACGCCTGAGGCCCGCGTGGCCCGCGCGATGTCCGCGCACCCGGAGATGGTGGGTGGCGTCGGGCGTGACGTGACCGCGGCGATGACGGCGGTGTCCGGCCTGGTCTGCAAAGACGGCGCGGAGGGCGTCTACGCCGGCGCGCTGCCCGGCGGCGCGAGCTTCGCGTTCAAGGTGCTCGACGGTGCGGCGCGCCCGCGCCCGGCGATCCTCGCCGCGGTGCTGCGCGCCGCGGGGGCTCTCGACGTGGCGCCCGGCGCGGCCGCGGCGATCGACGCCCTCGGGGACGTCCCGGTGCTCGGCCACGGGCAGCGGGTGGGTGCGGTCAGGGTGGACCTGGCCCAGGAGGCGCCTGCGGGCGCAGAGGGGACGACGGCATGAGGGCCGTGATCCAGCGCGTGACGCGCGCGAGCGTGACGGTCGAGGACAAGGTGGTCGGCGCGATCGACCGCCCGGGCCTCGTGGCCCTGATCGGCGTGACGCACGACGACACGTCCGCGCACGCCGACACCATCGCCCGCAAGATCGCCGAGCTGCGCATCCTGCGCGACGAGCGCTCGCTGCTCGACGACGGCGCGCCCGTGCTGGTGGTCAGCCAGTTCACGCTCTACGGCGACGCCCGCAAGGGCCGCCGGCCCAGTTGGTCCCACGCGGCCCCCGGCGACGTCGCCGAGCCGCTGGTCAAGGACGTGGTCAAGGGCCTGCGCAAGCGCGGCGTCGAGGTCGCGACCGGCTCGTTCGGCGCCGACATGGCCGTGGAGCTCGTCAACGACGGGCCCGTGACGATCCTGCTCGAGGTCTGACGACCACCCCTCGCACACGAAAACGCTCGGCCCCGGTGGATCGCACCACCGGGGCCGAGCGGTCTCTGTGAGGAGCTCCGGTCAGGCCTTCGCCTTGCGACGGCGCGTCAGCAGCACGATCCCGGCGCCCAGGCCGACCAGCACCACCGCCACCGCGACGAGCTGGGCCGTCTCCGCACCGGTGCGGGGAAGCACGCCGTCGATGCCGTTGGTGCGCACGCAGCCCGAGGTGTCCTGCGGGTAGGTCACGGGAACGGTGACCTGCGGGTTGACCTGGAACGTCACGTCGACCGTGCCCACGGCCCAGCCGAAGTCACGCGTGTTCTCCCACATGTTGTTGACCAGGTGCCAGCCTTGTGACGCCGGCAGGTTCACGAACCGCTTCGGGTATGCACCGGGCCACAGCACGCGTCCCTTGAGCGGCTCGCCGCTCTGCACGAAGTCCGGGCCGCCCGTCGGGTTGTGCCACGTGAGCGTGACCGTCTTGTTCGGGGTGCCCGTGACGGACACGCCGTACTGGAGGTAGGTGACGCCCTCGAGGCAGACCGGCGTGAGCGTGTCGACCTTGATGGTCGGGTTGTGGCCCACCGGCGGGTTGGCGCTGCAGCTCGGCTTCGACGGCGGGTAGGTGACCGTCTTGGTGGCCTCGGGGTTGACCTTGAACTTCACCGTCACCGAAGGGCGCACCCACTGGTACGGGCCGCCCTCGACCCAGGTGCCGTCGGCCTGCTTGACCCAGCCCGGCCAGCCGGTCGGCTTGCCCTGCGCGTCGACCGTGGCGCCCGGCCACAGCACGCGGCCCGAGAGCGGCAGGTTCGGCATGACGACGGAGGGACCCGACGGGTTCTCCCACGTGATCGTCACGGTGTTGTTGGGCGTGCCGTGCGGGTCGACGGCGTACTGCAGGTACGGCACGTTGCCGTCGCAGACCGGCTCGAGCACCGTGACGTCGATCGACGGCGGGGTGCTGGGCTGGTAGCCGGGCTCGCTCGCGTCGGGCGACGGGGTGACCGCGGGCGTGTCCGTCGTCGTCTGCTGGCTGGCGGACGGGTCGGGGGACGGGTCGGCGGCGGCGGGCCCGGCGAGGCCCAGGCCGGCCGCGAGCAGCGCCGCCGACGCCACGGCGGCTGAGGCCACCCGGGCGAGCGTGCGGCGGCGCGGTGCACGACCGCGCGTGGATCCGGTCATGACTGTCCCCGATCGACGTTTCCTGGACACGGTGCATCGGACACGCTAGGGGCAGGCGTCGTGGCAGGAAATCCCCTGGCGGGGGTGAAACCCCAGGTGAGGCACGGTTTCACCCGGAGGTCACCCGGACGTCACCCGCTGGTCGTCACCAGTCGGCGCCGCCGGTGGGGCACACGGCCGCCGGGACGGTCTGGAGGCCGCCGGAACGGGCCGTGGGGGTCGACCAGATGTCGAGCGTCCCGGTGGGCTGGGGGCCGCCGCCGAGGCTCGTGGAGTGCGAGGCGAGGGCCTGCACCTGGACGGTGGTCGACTGCCCCGGGGCGAGCGTGATGGTGCCCGAGGCGATCGAGCGGCCCGCCAGCGGGTAGGTGTCCATGCCGAACACGTGGCCGTCGCGCCCGAGCCGCGGCGTCGGCGACCCCTGGGGCCCGACGGCGCGCAGCACCAGGCGCAGGTCGCCCGGGGTGAAGGTGCCGTCGGGGATGCCCGCCACGTACCAGGGGAGCGTCGCCCCGGCGTCGGCCGGCGCGGTGTTCTTCAGGGTGACGTCGATGGTGTCGACGCGGCCCGCGGGCGTGCACTGCGACTGCACCAGCTCGACCTTCGAGTCGAGGTACCAGCTCATCTTCCCGGCGATGGAGTCGTCGACGAAGACGCCGACGGCGTCGGCCGCGCGGGGTGAGCTCAGGAACGCCCCGCCCACTACGGTGGCGGCCAGCAGCTTCTCCTCTGCCGGGCGCGCCGACCACACGAGCACGCGGTGCTCGGCGGCGCCCTGGGCCAGGGCGGCGACCAGCGCGGCGGGGTCGGCGTGGGCGTCCGTGAGGCGCGCGGCGGCGGCGCTGACCACGGAGCCGAAGAACGCGTCCGCCTGGTGGGCGGCCAGGTTCATGCCGGCGTAGACGTCGTGCTCGAGCACGGGGACGGCGTCGTCGGCAGAGAGGGTGACGACCTGCGCGGAGTCCGGGACGGGCACGTCGACCGGCCCGGTGACCTTGAGCAGGTAGGACAGCGCGACCGGGTCGGTGGCGATGACGCCGTCGACCTTGTCGCCCTCGGCCTTGGCCCACATCGCGGCCGCGAGCTGCGCCGACGTCGGGAACTCGGGCGTCTCCGTGACGTCCTGGACGAACGTGGCCGGGCGCTGCGAGAACACGGCCTGGGACTCCGGGTCGAGCTTCGCGACGGGCTGGAACGGGCCCAGGTCCACGCCCGCGACCTCCTTGACCACGGAGACCTTGCCGCGGTCGGCCTTGACGAGCAGCACCGCACCGGGCACACCGCCGCCGGACCGCAGCTCGGCGTTGGTCATGGCCAGGACCAGGTAGGTGCGCGGGCCGTCCGCGCCGATCATCGCGGGCACGAGCGTGGTGGCGCGGTCGACGCTGGTCACGGCGACGGCGACGTCGTCGAGCTGGCTGCGCAGCTGGGCCCACGGGGTCGCGATCGCGGGGATCAGCGCGGAGCCGTCCACGCGCGCCAGGCTGGCCTGCGACGCCGTGACCTCGGCGTGCGCCGCGGACACCCGGTCCGCCAGGGCGCTCAGGGCCGACACGTCGACGGCGCCGTCCGCGGACCGGCCCGTGCGGGAGACCGCCGCGCGGGCGTCGAGCAGCGCGGGCGCCACCTGGCTGGCGAGGCCGTCGAGGGTCGCGGAGATGCGGGTGACGGCATCGAGGTCCGGGCCCACCGCCGGGAGCCTGCCGGCCAGCCACCACAGCGGGCCGTCCGAGCGGACCTTTGCGGCGTGCGCGTCGCGCTGGAACGCCGCGAGCTCGGCGGTCAGGGCGGGGGTCGCGGCCTTGTCGCCGTCGGCGGTGAGCGCAGCCTCGAGGGCCGGGACGCGGTCGGCGGCGGCGGTGAGCGCCTGCCGGGCCGCGAGGGCGTCGTTCGCGACCAGGGCGGCCGCCACGACGACGCCCAGCAGCAGGGCGACCAGCACGGCGAGCGTCACACGGCGGGCGACGGGCACAGACGACACCGCTTCACGCTAGGGGCGCGGGCGGTGCCCGTCAGCGCCCCGGAAGGGTGAATGGGGGATGAAAACGGACGGAACGCACACCCGGGCCGCCTGCCCCGGCGGGCGAGCCCTGCGCTACGTTGCTTACCTGGCGCCGTCGGCCCGCGACGGCGACCTCCTTGTCACGAAGGAGCAGGTCATGCCCATCCGCACCGCACGCACCGCCTGGAACGGCACGCTCGAGCAGGGCTCGGGCCAGGTCGAGCTCTCGAGCTCCGGCGCCGCGACGTTCGACGTCTCGTTCCCGCGCCGCGCCGCCGACGACGCCGAGGGCTTCACGAGCCCCGAGGAGCTCATCGCTGCCGCCCACTCCGCGTGCTTCGCGATGCAGTTCTCCGCCGACATCGCGGCCGCCGGTGGCACGCCGGAGCAGGTCGAGGTCACGGCCGACGTCACGCTCGGGCCGGACCCGGCGGGCGGGTTCCGCATCCCCCGGATCACGCTCAAGGTCGTGGGCTACGCCGCGGGCCTCGACGAGGCGGGCTTCAAGGCCGCCGCCGAGAGCGCCAAGAAGAACTGCCCGGTCTCCAAGGCGCTCGCGGGCGTCGCCGAGGTCACCCTGGACGTGACGTTCGAGGGCTGAGGCCCCTGACACCCCGCGAGATAGAGCCCCGGCCCGCGAGATAGTGCGCAACCCCGCGAGATAGAGCGCGGGCGCGCTCTATCTCGCGGGCCGGGGGCCTAACTCGCGTCAGGACGCTCTATCTCGCGCGGCAGCGATCTATCTCGCGGGGGGAGTCTCGTTTGCGCGCCCTTCACCCGCCTGCGAGCGCGGCGGGTGCAAGAATCGGGCCGTGCCTGGACCGCTGACCTCCGCCGAGAACCAGACCGCTCCCGAGCCCGCCGTCGACGGGGGTGGCGTCGTCGAGGCGGAACGGGCCGCCGCCGAGGCGCGCGAGGCGGTCGCGAAGGCGCTGCGGACGGTCGTGCGGCCGGAGTCCGTCGACACGGCCGCCCGCCGCCGGGCCGAGTACTCCACCGACGCCTCGAACTACCGCGTGGTGCCCGACGTCGTGGTGCTGCCCCGCACGCAGGGCGAGCTCGTCGCCGCGCTCGAGGTGCTGCGCGAGCTCAAGGTGCCCGTCACCGCGCGCGGCGCGGGCACCAGCGTGGCCGGCAACGCCGTCGGCCCGGGCGCCGTGATCGACTTCTCCCGCTACCTCAACCAGGTGGTCGAGGTCGACGCCGAGCAGGCGACCGCCGTCGTGCAGCCCGGCACCGTCATGTCGACGCTGCAGCAGGCCGCGGCCCCGCACGGGCTGCGCTTCGGGCCCGACCCGTCGACGCAGAACCGGGCGACGCTGGGCGGCATGATCGGCAACAACGCGTGCGGCCCGCACGCCGTCGCCTACGGCCGCACGGCCGACAACGTGATCTCCCTCGACGTCGTCGACGGGCGCGGGCGCCGCTTCACGGCCGCCGCGGGCGACCCGGACTTCACGGCCGTGCCGGGCCTCAAGGAGCTGGTGCGCGAGAACCTCGCGCTCATCCGCACGGAGTTCGGCACGTTCGGCCGCCAGGTGTCCGGCTACTCGCTGGAACACCTGCTGCCGGAGAACGGCTCCGACCTCGCCAAGGCGCTCGTGGGCACCGAGGGCACGTGCGTCACGGTGCTCGAGGCCACGCTCCGCCTGGTGCCGCTGCCGCAGAAGCCCACCCTGGTCGTGCTCGGCTACCCCGACATGCCGTCGGCGGCCGACGACGTGCCCGCCCTGCTGGCCGTCGGGTCGCAGGCCGACGGGACGGCCCCGCTGGCCATCGAGGGCCTCGACGCGCGCCTGGTCGACGTCGTGCGCAAGGCCCGCGGCGCGGACGCCGTGCCGCCGCTGCCCGAGGGCGCCGGCTGGCTCATGATCGAGGTGTCGGGCGCCACGCAGGAGGAGGCGCAGCGCAACGCGGAGGCCGTCGTGGCCGCCAGCACCGCGCCGGCGTCGCAGATCCACCCGGCGGGCCCCGAGGCCACCAAGATGTGGCAGATCCGCGCCGACGGCGCCGGCCTGGCCGGCCGCACGCCTGCCGGCGAGCAGGCCTGGCCCGGGTGGGAGGACTCGGCGGTGCCCCCGGCCAAGCTGGGCGCCTACCTGCGCGACCTCGACGCGCTCATGGAGCGCTACGGCGTCGACGGCCTGCCCTACGGGCACTTCGGCGACGGCTGCGTGCACCTGCGCATCGACATCCCGCTCGAGGCGTCCGGGTCGGTGCTGCGCACGTTCATGACGGAGGCGGCCGAGCTGGTGGGCCGGTACGGCGGCTCCCTGTCGGGCGAGCACGGCGACGGCCGCGCCCGCTCCGAGCTGCTGCCCCTCATGTACAGCTCCGAGGCGATCGCGCTGCTGGAGCGGTTCAAGGCGCTGTTCGACCCGGAGGACGTGCTGAACCCGGGCGTCGTCGTGCGCCCCGACGCCGTGGACGCGCACCTGCGCCGCCCGGCGGCCCGGCCGACGCCGTCACGCCGCCCGGTCGACACGCGTGACGGCGGCTCCCGCGACGGCGGGCACCTGCACGGCATCGAGAAGAAGGCGGGCTATGCCGGCTTCTCGTTCGCGCACGACCACCACGACCTGACGACGGCGGTCCACCGCTGCGTGGGTGTGGGCAAGTGCCGCGCGGACAACCACGGCTCGGGCGGCTTCATGTGCCCCAGCTACCAGGCCACCAAGGACGAGAAGGACGTGACGCGTGGCCGCGCCCGCGTGCTGCAGGACGCCGTCAACGGCACCCTGATCGGCGGGCTCAGCGCGCCGGAGGTGCGTCAGTCGCTCGACCTGTGCCTGAGCTGCAAGGCGTGCTCGGCCGACTGCCCGGCGGGCGTCGACATGGCCCAGTACAAGTCGGAGGTGCTGCACCGCACCTACAAGGGCCGCCTGCGCCCGGTGGACCACTACGTGCTCGGCTGGCTGCCGCGCTGGACCCGCCTGATCGGGCCGTTCGCGCCGCTCGTCAACAAGGTGCTCGGGGTGCGCCCGATCGCCAAGGCCGTGCTGTGGATGGGTGGCATGGACACGCGCCGCCAGATGATGACGTTCGCGGACGTCCCGTTCCGCACCTGGTGGAAGCGCGGCGGCGGCACGAACGGCGTGCCGGGGCTGGTCCACCGCCAGGAGCCCGGCAAGCCCCCGGTCGCCGGCGAGCGGCCCCAGGTCGTGCTGTGGACCGACTCGTTCAGCGACGCCATGGCGCCGTCCGTGCCGCAGGCCGCCGTCCGCGTGCTCACCGCCGCGGGCTACGACGTGATCGTGCCCGACGAGGAGGCGTGCTGCGGCCTCACGTGGATCTCCACGGGCCAGCTCGACGGCGCCCGCCGCCGGCTCGACAACCTGCTCAAGGTGCTGGGCCCGTACGCCGTGAACGGCATCCCGATCCTGGGCCTGGAGCCGTCGTGCACCGCAGTGCTGCGCTCCGACCTGCTCGACCTGTTCCCCGAGGACCCGCGCGCGGCGGCCGTCGCCGCGGCCACGCGCACGCTCGCGGAGCTGCTCACCGAGCCCGAGACCGCTCCGGCGGCCGACTCGGGCTGGTCGATGCCGGACCTCTCGGACCTCACCGCCGTGGTGCAGCCGCACTGCCACCACCACTCGGTGATGGGCTACCAGGCCGACGAGAAGCTGCTGCGCGACGGCGGCGCCACCATCGAGGTGCTGGCCGGCTGCTGCGGCCTCGCGGGCAACTTCGGCATGCAGAAGGGCCACTACGACGTGTCGGTCGCCGTGGCCGAGAACGCTCTGCTGCCCGCCCTGCGCAAGGCAGAGGAGGGCACCGAGTACCTGGCCGACGGGTTCTCGTGCCGCACACAGGCCGTGCAGCTCGCCGGCATCGAGGGCAAGGCGCTCGTGGAGGTCATCGCCGAGCGCCTCTGAGGCCCGCGTGTCAAGACGGTAGCGGGTGGAAATTCGGTCAGTTCCGTGAAGGCACGTAGTCTGCCGGGCGTGACACTCCAGCTCTTGCCGTTCCCGGCTGCCGACTACGCGGCGTGGCGCAAGGTACAGGTGGAGCGTCGCCGCCGGTGGCAGTTCGGCCCGCTGTGGGCCGACGACGGCGCCGCCGCGGCCCAGGCCCGCACCGCCGTGGACGAGCTCGCGCCGGCCGAGGGGCTGAGCGGCACCCACCTGCACCGGGTGCTGGGCGGCGACGGCGAGCTCGGCTGGGTGTGGACATCGCGCCAGGGCACCGACCTGCTGGTGCTGGACGCCGAGGTCGACGCCCCCGCTCCAGGGCTGCTGCACCTGCTGGAGACGCACGCCCGGGCCGGCGACGCGAAGCAGCTGGTGCTCGACCGCATGGTCGCCGCGCCCACCACCGCGGCGCTCGCCGAGGAGGGGGCGTTCGCCCCCGTCAGCGCGACGATGGTGCTGCCGCTCGAGGGCCCCCTCCGCGACGGCGCCTCGGGCGTGCGCCTCACGCCCATGACCGAGGCCAGCTTCTCGGCCTACCTCGACAGCGCGATCGACGAGTACGCCCGCGAGCTGGTGCAGGGCGACGGCCTGACCTGGGAGGACGCGCTGCGCCGCTCCCGGACCGAGTACTTCGGCCTGCTGCCGCACGGCCTGCACACGGACGGGCAGGTGCTGCTCGACGTCGTCGGCGTCGCCGAGGGCGGGACGGTCGGTGCGCTGTGGCTGGGGCTGCGGCCGCCCGCCGCGGCGTTCGTGGAGGACCTCTACCTGCGGCCCACCGTGCGCGGTCGCGGGCTGGGGCGCGCGGCGATGCATGCTGCCGCCGACTTCTGCCGCTCCCGCGGGCTGAGCGTGCTGGGCCTCACCGTGTTCGAGCGGAACGTCGTCGCCCGCGGGCTGTACGACTCGCTCGGGTACACGACCGTGGTCGAGGCGGCGCGGCGGCCCGTCGAGCCCGCCCCGCCCGTCGCCGGGCCCCGCTGAGCGCATCCCCGCGGGCCGGCGTGGTTCGCTGACGCCATGGACTTCCAGGACGTGGTGCGCCGCCGCCGCATGGTGCGGTCGTTCACGGACGAGCCGCTGACGCCCGCCCAGGTGGACAGGCTGCTCGGGAACGCCGTGCGCGGCCCGTCGGCCGGTTTCACGCAGGGCTGGGCGTTCCTGGTGCTCGAGTCGCCCGCCGACCGCGACCGCTTCTGGGCCGCCGCGACCCCCGCCACCTCGGCGCGGGACATGGCCGAGTGGCGCGCCGGCCTGCGCCGAGCGCCGCTGCTCGTGGTGCCGATGGCGTCCCGCGGCGCCTACCTGCGGCGCTACGCGGAGCGCGACAAGGCCGGCGCGCGCCTGGCCACCCCGGGGTCGTGGACCCCCGAGGACGAGGCCCGCTGGCCCGTCCCGTACTGGCACGTCGACGTCGGCATGGCGTCGCTGCTGCTGCTCCAGACCGCGGTCGACCTGGGGCTGGGCGCCTGCTTCTTCGGGATCGGCGGCCCGGAGCGGCCCGCCTTCCACGCCGCGTTCGGCGTGCCGCAGGAGCTCGAGCCGACGGGCGTGGTCGCCGTCGGGCACCCCTCCGAGGCCGGCGGGGCGGCGGGCTCAACGTCGCGCCGAGCCCGCCGCCCCCTCGACGAGGTGGTCCACCGGGGACGCTGGTGACCCGTCAGCCGCCCATCGCGGTCGTGCCGTCGGACAACCGCGGCGACAGGAAGCCGAACAGGTTGCCGTCCGGGTCGAGCAGGTAGGCGAGCCGCCCCACGCCCTGCATGTCCGACGGCGCGAGCGCCTCGCTGCCGCCCAGCTCGATGCCCTTGGCGTACGTGCCGTCGACGTCGTCGACCGCGACCACGATGTTGGCGCCCGTGACGGGACTGCCCGGCGTCGGGGCCGGTCCCTGGCGCGGCCCGATGCCGCCGTTGATGCCCCACCCCGACGTCCCGGAGGCGTTCTGGATCGAGCCGTCCCCGGTCTCGATGCCCCAGTAGTCCATCTCGCCGTAACGGTCGATCTTCCAGCCGAAGAGCGCCGAGTAGTAGTCGACGAGCACCTGCGGGTCGGTGCCGTAGATCTCGAAGTGCACCACGAGGTTGGCCATGACTCTGTCTCCTTGGTCGCGTCGCCTGACGGCTCCACGATCCTCGCGCCCGCCCGGACGGGCCACTCAGGCGGTGAGCGCCTCGCGGGTCGCCGGGGGCAGGTCGGCCCAGTCGTCGAGGGTGTCCAGGTCGGCGGCCGTCCCGGGCCGCTCGACGACGGCGGCGCGCAGCCCCTCGGCGGCGGCCTCGGCCTCGTGCGCGGCGCGGGAGCCGGGGCCGAACCGGAACGCGTAGGCGGCGCTCGCGGGCAGCGCGAGCAGGTTGGTGCCGGTGCCGTGCCGGTCGGTGGCGACGACGACGTCGGCGGCGCGGGCGGGGCCTGCCTCGGCCAGCAGCGCCGTGACGTCCGCGGGCGCCAGGGCGGGCAGGTCGGCGTGCGCGACCAGCAGCGTGGCGCGGGGGGCGCGCCTCCGGACGGCGTCGCGCGCGAGGTCGAGCGCGGCGTTCAGGCCGCCCAGCCCGGGCGGCTCCGCGAGCACGGCCACGCCCGGCACCACCTCGCGCGCGAACGCCGGGTCGGCCGTCACCACGAGCACCTCGTCCACCTCGGGGGTCGCCCGCAGGGTCGCCACGACGTGCTGGGCGAGCTGCGCCACGAGCCGCCTGCGGGCCGCTGGGGTCAGGCCCGCGGCGAGCCGCGACTTGCCGCTCACGCCGTCGCGCAGCGGCACGACCGCGACCACCCCGGGCTCCAGGCTCACGGCACCGGGTGCCCGGCCACCGCGAGGAGCTCGCGCGCCAGGCGCTCCCGGCCGGCGGGGCCGCCCATGATCGTGTCGGTGACCAGCACCTCGAACCCGAGGTCCTCGATCGGGCCGCGCAGGGCGGCGTCGGCGTCGTCGACCACCATGACGTCGACCAGGCCCTCGTAGAGCCGCGCAACACCCAGCGCGGAGACCTCGTGGCCCAGGGTCTCGAGGATCTGCGCGGCGGGGCCCTTGATGGCCTGCCCGCCCACGATGGGGCTGACGGCCACGCGGCGGGCCGCCGTCGTCTCGACCGCCTCCCGGACGCCCGGGACGCCCAGCACCGGCAGCACGGACAGGAACGGGTTCGACGGCGCGATCACCAGCACGTCGGCGCCGGTGACGGTGTCGAGCACGCCCGGGGCGGGGCGGGCGGCGTCGATGCCCTCGTACGTGATGCCGAGCACGGCGTCGGCGTGCTGCCGGCGCACGAAGTACTCCTGGAACGCGAGTCGGCCCGACGGCGTGTCGAGCAGGGTGGCCACCGGGTCGTCGGTGACCGGGAGCAGGCGGGCGGTCACGCCCAGCGACGCCGCGAGCTGCGCCGTGACCTCGCTCAGCGGCACGCCGCCGAGCAGGCGGGCCGTGCGCGCCAGGTGCGTGGCCAGGTCCTTGTCGCCCAGCGTGAACCAGGTGTCCTCGCCGAGGGCCGCGAGCTGCGTGAGGGTCGCGTACGTCTCGCCGCTCAGCCCCCAGCCGCGCTCCTCGTCGTTCAGCCCGGCGAGCGTGTACATCACCGTGTCGAGGTCGGGGGAGATCCACAGGCCGTGCAGCCGGGTGTCGTCACCGACGTTCACGACGACGTCGGGCCGCACCCCGGCGAGCACCACGCCGTGCGCCAGCCGGGCGCCTCCTACCCCACCGGCCAGGACCGTCACGCGTGCTTCCACCACGCGACGAGCCTACGCGTCGTCCGGCAGGATGCCGGTATGGCCGTTTTCGCGTTCTCCGTCGCCCCGCTCGGCACCGGCGACTCCGTCGCCGACCAGGTCGCCGAGGCCGTCCGCATCGTCCGGGAGTCCGGGCTCCCCCACCGCACGACGTCGATGTTCACCGAGATCGAGGGCGAGTGGGACGAGGTGATGCCGGTGATCAAGGCCGCCACGGAGGCCGTCGGGGCCGGCGGCGCCCGCGTGTCGCTGGTGCTCAAGGCCGACATCCGGCCGGGGTACACGGGCCAGCTCGACGCGAAGGTCGCGCGCGTGGAGGAGCGCCTCGCCGCCGACGCCGCGCAGGAGGGCCGCTCCTGACGGGTCAGGGCTGCGTGGCGCAGCGGGTGGTCACGCGCAGGGTGCCCACGCCCTGGTCGAAGCCGAGGTGGGCCTGGTCCACCGTCGTGGGGGCCGCGGGCTGGACCCAGTACTCGCCGTGGAGCGTGTCGCCCGGCTGCGCCCGGCCCGCCGTCCACGCGGCCGCGATGCGCGCGGCCACCTTCTCGTTGGCCTGCGTGATGTGCAGGAAGTCCACGTCGTCCGACGCCGTGGCCAGGTCGCGCGTCGTGTAGCGGCCGCCGAGCTCGAGGATCGTGCCGGCGGCGCCGCCGTCGTCAGTGCAGGCGATCTCGGTGACGGCGGGCGGGGCCGGCCACAGCAGGTCCGGGCCGCCGGCCGCGGTCGCCTCGGCGGCGAGCGTCGCCAGGTCCCGGCGCCCCGCGGCGAGCGAGGCCGGCGCGGCCGGCGCCGGGCCCGCCGGGGCCGAAGGCTGTGCGCTGGGCGGCGTGAGGTCCCGCGGGGGAGCGTTCCCGACCGTGCGGTCCACCTCGCCGAACCGCAGCGTGCTCAGCCACAGCACGCCCCACGCGGCGAGGCCCACGGCGACGCACGCGGCCAGCCAGGGCCACGCGCGGTGGCGGCGCGCGGCGGTACGCCCTTCCGCCAGCACGGCGCCGCCGCCGGTCACGAGCACGCCCACCAAGGCGAGCACCCCGAGCACCCCGTGCCACGTGCGGTCCGGCTGCGCGGCCAGGACGGCCGCCGCGACGGCCGCCGCCGCGACCCCGCCGACGACCGCCCGCGCCCACGGCGGCACCCGGGTCAGCCGCCAGGCCGCCAGGCCGCCGACCAGCCCCGAGGCAGCCCCCGCGAGGACCGCGACGGGCAGCGTGAGGACCACCGCGTACAGGACGAGCACCACGGCGCCTCCGGCCCCCGCGAAGTCCTGGTCGGTGTCGGCGGCGGCGAGGTACAGGGCCGTGCCCGTCACCAGGCCGGCGGCCACGACGGGGCCGATCCAGAGCCCGTGCACCGCCGTCCGCAGCGGGGGCACGGCACGTCGCGCGGGCGGTTCGGTCACGCCGCCATCGTGCCCTGGCGGGTGCCCGTGGGACGAGTCCCACCGCCACAGACCAGGCGCGTAAGGTATGCCGCACCGCGCACAGAGACCCGACACAACGGAGGTGGGATTCCTTTGCCGCTCTTCGAGGTCGAAGGCGAACGCCCCCAGCTCGTGGCGGGGCCGCGGCCCGGCGTCGGCACCACCGCGCACCGGGTCGTCGAGTCCCACATCGACGGGCTGCTCGGCGAGCAGGTCTTCCCCGTGTCGCAGGGCAACGGCCCTGATCAACCCCACCTTCTCGCGCTCGACGCGTCCGGGTCGCCGGTGGTCGTCGAGCTGGTGTCGCGGCTCGACGAGGCCGCGCTGACACGGGCGCTCGACCACGCCGGAGCCGCCGGCCGCATGACGCGCGGGCAGCTCGCCTCGATGTACGCGGGGGGCCCGCAGGCCTTCCAGCGCGACGTCGCGACGTTCTACGACTCCGTCCCGGTGACCCGCTCGCAGACCGGCCAGGGCGGTGCCCGGCTCATCGTCATCTGCCAGGACGCCGACCAGGACGTGCTCAACGCCGTCGACTTCCTGCGCCAGCCCTCCATGCCCGTCGAGGTGCTGCGCCTGGGCGTGGTGCACGCGGCCGACGGCCGCCGGTTCGTCGACGTCTCGCCGCTGGTGATCCACCCGGCGTCCGCGCCCGACCGGCCCGAGCTCATGGGTTCCGTGAGCAGCCCGGCGCGCCCCGCCGTGGCGGCCCCCGTGGACCGCCTCGACGCCGTGCCGCTGCCGGGCGTCTCGACGACGCCGCCCGACGACGTCGCCCCGGTCCCGGCGCCCCCGGCCCCGGTGCCCGCGCCGCCCGCCCCGGTGCCCCCGGCCCCGCCCGCCGCGACCGCCCCCGAGCGGCCCTCGCGCGCCACCCGCCGCCGCTCGCGGACCGACAGGTTCTCGGCCCAGGAGACCACGGCCGAGATCTTCGCCGACTACCCGGAGCCCGAGCGCCTGCCCTTCGAGCCGCTGCGCGAACCGGCCGCCACCTGGGAGCCCGCGCGCACCTGGGACCCGCACTCGGGCGAGGAGCCGATCCCGCTGCCCTCCGACCGGGAGCGCGAGGCGATCGAGTTCGGCGAGGTGCTCTCGGAGATCAGCGCGCCGCTCGACCCGGGCTGGCAGGCCGGCCACGACCACGACCCGCTCGCCTGGGAGGCCCCGTTCGAGCCCCCGCGCGTCGCCGCGCCCCCGGTGCCGCCGGCCCCGCAGCCGTGGGACCCGCCGTCGGCCCCGATGGTGGTGGACGAGGACGTCGACACCGACCTCGCGGCGCTCGCCGCGGCCATCGGTGCGGGCACCGTGCTGGTGTGGGAGCGGCCGCGCCGCGGCCAGCGCTTCGAGGCGTACCTGCACCCGGACGGCAGCATCGAGGTGCCCGACGGCTCCCGCTACCGCCACCCGGACGTGGCGGCGACGGCGGTGTCGGGCTCCTACACGGCCGACGGGTGGACGGTGTGGCGGCTCGGCTCCGCGACGGGGCCGACGCTCACCGAGGCGTTCCGCACCCGCTTCGCCTGAGCGCGGGGCCCGTCAGGGCACCACGATGATCTTGCCCGTCTGGGCGCCCGCCTCCATGCGCGCGAGCGCGCCGCGCACGTCGGCGAGCCGGTGCTCGGAGTCGATGACGGGCCGCACGCCGGTGCGGTCGAGGAACGCGAGCAGGTCGCGCAGCTCGTCGCGGGTGCCCATGGTGACGCCGCGCACGGTGATCTCCTGGAAGAAGAGGCGCGTGAGCTCGGCGGCGGGCGCGTCGCCCGAGGTGGCGCCGCAGACGGCGATGGTGCCGCCGGGCTTCACGGAGCGCATCGAGTGCGCCCACGTCGCCTGGCCCACCGACTCGATGACGGCGTCGACGCGCGCGTGGAGGCGGGCTCCGGGCTCCACGGCGTGCCGCGCGCCCAGGCGCAGCGCGCGGGCCCGCTTGGCGCCGTCGCGCGACGTGGCGGTGACGGTGAGCCCGGCCGCGGCGCCCAGCACGATGGCCGCGGTCGCGAGCCCGCCGCCGGCGCCCTGCACCAGCACCGACTGGCCCGGCCGCAGCCCGGCGACGGAGAAGAGCATGCGGTACGCGGTGAGGTATGCCGTCGGCAGGCAGGCCGCCTCGGCGAACGTGAGCGACGCGGGCTTGGGGACCAGGTTCGCGGTGGGCACGGCGACGTACTGGGCGAGCGTGCCGTCGTATTTCTCGGACAGCAGCGAGCGCCCCTCGCGGGGGCCGACGCCGTGGCCGTCGGCGCCGATCACGCCGTGCACGACCACCTCGGTGCCGTCGGGCGCGATGCCGGCGGCGTCGGTGCCGAGGATCATGGGCAGCTGGTCGGCGCGCAGGCCGACGCCTTTGAGCGACCACAGGTCGTGGTGGTTGAGGGTCGCGGCGCGCACCTCGACCACGGACCAGTTCTCGCGCGCGACGGGGTCCGGCCGCTCGGCCACCTCGAGACCGTCGAGCGGGGCGTCGGGCACGAACCGGGAGGCGTAGGCGGCGAGCATGCCGTCAAACTACCGCCGGGACGGCCCGCTCGCCGCCCTGTGGCCTGACCGCATCGGTCACGTCGACGGGCGCCGTCGTCGGGCCACCGCGTCGATGGTCACGGCCACGATCAGCACCAGCGCCGTCACCATGTACTTGGCCGCCGCGCTGAACCCGAGCAGGCCCATGCCGTTGTCGATGGCCGCGATGACCAGGCCGCCGAGCACGCCGTGCAGCATCTTGCCGCGCCCGCCGAACAGGCTGGTGCCGCCGATCACGGCGCCGGCCACCGCGTACAGCACCAGGGTGCCGCCGTCGAGCGACGTGGAGATGGACCGCAGCCGGGACGCGTAGACCACGCCCGCGACCCCGGACGTGAGGGAGCACAGCAGGAACGCGACCGTGCGGATCCGGGAGAGGCGGATGCCGGCGCGGCGCGCCGCCTCGGCGTTGCCGCCGACGGCGTAGACGTAGAGCCCGAACCGGCGCCGGCCCAGCAGGTACGCCCAGACCACCAGCAGCGCGGCGACGAGCAGCACCACCCACGGCAGGCCGTACACGGGTGCGAGCCGCCCGCGGTCGGCGTTGGCGAGCAGGATCAGGGCCGCCCCGCCGACGGCGCACGCCGCGATCTTGGCGATGGTGAGCGACACGGGCGGAGCGGTGAGCCCGACGGCCCGACGGCGGGCGTCGCGCCGCCACACGATCACGCCGAAGACGGCGACCACCACGATGGCGACGACCCAGCCGCCCAGGCGGGGGAGCGTGCCCGAGGAGATGCCCACCAGCACGGTGTCGCTGATGAGGATGGCCCCGCCGTTGCCCAGCACGAACAGCATCACGCCCTGCCAGAACAGCAGCCCGGCGAGCGTGACCACGAACGACGGCAGCCCGATGCGGGTGATGAGCGTGCCGTGCAGCAGCCCGATGAGCGTCGCCGCGCCGAGCGCCACGAGGATCGCGGCCCACCACGGCCACCCGACCTGCGGCTGGGCCAGCCAGGCGACCGCGACGGCGGAGATGCCCGCCACGTACCCGACCGAGAGGTCGATCTCGCCCAGCAGCAGCACGAACACCTCGGCCATGCTGAGCAGCGCGAACACGGCCGCCTGGACCAGCAGGTTGACGAGGTTGCCGGCGGTGAGGAAGTTGCCGTTGAGGCTCTGGAAGATGACGGAGACGAGGATCAGGCCGCCCACCACGGGCAGCACGCCCGTCTCGCCGCCGCGCACCCGCTTCCACGCGAGGCCCAGGTAGGCGCCGGCACCCTGTGCGGTGACCTTGCGGCCGGTGTCGGGGTCGGTGCGCACGGCCATGTCAGGCCACCTCCCGGTCGGTGCGGCCCGTGGTCATGAGGTCCACGAGGATGCGCTCGTCGACCTGGCTGCGCTGGCGCACGTCCACGACGCGCCCCTGCCGCATCACGGCGACCCGGTCGGCGACGTCGAGCAGGTTGAGCACGTTGTGGGTGATGAGCAGCACGCCGTGGCCGCGCCGGGCCAGGGTGCGCACCAGCTCGAGCACCATGCTGGTCTGCGCGACGCCGAGCGCCGCCGTCGGCTCGTCCATGACCACCAGCCGCGACTCCCAGAGCACGGCCTTGGCGATGGCGACCGACTGGCGTTGCCCGCCGGACAGGGAGGCGACGGTCTGGCGGACCGACCCCACGGTGGTCACCGCGAGGTCGGCGAGGGTGCGCGCGGCGTCCTGCTCCATGGCGACGTCGTCGAGCTGGCCGCGGCGCAGGCGCTCCCGCCCCAGGAACATGTTCTGGACGATGTCCAGGTTGTCGCACAGCGCGAGGTCCTGGTAGACGGTCTGGATCCCGAGCGCCGCGGCGTCCGACGGCCCGCGCAGCGTGACCGGCTTCCCCTCCCAGAGGATGTCCCCCGAGTCGGGCGCGTGGATGCCCGCGATGCACTTGATCAGCGTGGACTTGCCGGCGCCGTTGTCGCCGGCCAGCGCCGTCACCGCCCCGGCCGGGACGTCGAGGTCGACGTCGGCGAGGGCCCGGACGGCGCCGAAGGACTTCGAGACCCCCCGCAGCCGGAGCAGCGGGGGAGTCTCGGAGGTGGCGGTCATCGGCGCGTCAGCCGATCCCGGCGGCGGTGCAGGCGCTCGCGACGGCGCCGGCGCACAGCTTGGCCACGGTCACGGCCTGGTCGGCCACGACGGTGGACTTCATGTTCGTGGTCGTCACCCAGATCGGGGTGGTGTACACGGACTTGATGTCGGCGTTGATCTGCGTGTCCTTGGTGGTCGCGTTCACCAGGGACGCCGGCGGGGTCGCCTTGGCGCGCAGCATGATCGCCAGCGTCGCGGCGGCCTGGGCCTCCAGGTAGATCGGCTTGTAGACGGTGCCGCACTGGTAGCCGGTGAGGATGTTCTGCAGGCCGGGCAGCGACGCGTCCTGGCCGGTGGTCGGGAACGTCTTCGCCTTGACGCCCTGGCCCTTGAGGATGGCGATCACGGCGTTGGCGTTGTCGTCGTTCGGGGTGATCGCGGCGTTGATGTTCGAGTGGGCCGTGAGCTGCTGCTGGAACGTGGTGGCCGCCTTCTGCGGGTCCCACGTGCCGGCGGGCTCGCCGACCTTGACGTACGTGCCGGCGTCGAACTTCGGCTTCAGCACGCCGTTGTAGCCCTGGGCGAACAGCGAGGCGTTGTTGTCGGTGGGGTCGCCGTCCATGATCAGCACGTTCGGCTTGGTGACCTTCCAGTCGGTGACGCACTGGACGAACCCGTCGCCGATCATCTTGCCGACCTGCACGTTGTCGAAGCTGACGTAGTAGCGGTCGGCCGGGCCGCCCTTGACCAGGCGGTCGTAGTCGATGGTGGCGACGCCCGCGGCCTTCGCCGTGGACTCGATCGCCGCGCCGGAGCCGGTGTCGATCGGGTCGACGAGCAGCACGGACGCACCGGCGTTGATGTCGGCCTCCGCCTGGGTCTGCATGGTCGCCGCGCTGCCGCCGGCGTTGTCGACCTTGAACTGGTCGGCAGAGAGCCCCGCGGCCTCGAACGCCTTCTTGAGGTACGGCGCGTCGTACTGCACGTACCGGGTCGAGGTCGTGGTGTCGGGAAGCAGCACGCCGATCATGCCCTTGCCCTGCGAGGCGAGGGACTTGAGCTGCTGCATGACCGAGAAGTCCGACGTGAACGCGCCCGCCTTGACCTGCGGCACGCTCCCCCCGGAACCAGAGCCGGAGCTCGAGCTCGACGACGAGGTCGACGAGCTCGCGTTGCTGCCGGACGAGCACCCGGCAACCGTGAGCCCCAGGGCAGCCGTGACGGCTACGACCTGGAGCAGTTTCTTCGAAGACATCGTCGTCCCCCGTTCAGGTTCGAAGAGTGCCCCCCTCCTGGCATGGTGCGCCCGAGATCGCGCGTCGGCCAGACAGTTAGCCGTTTCGTGACCCGACGGTCCCGGCCGTGCGGACGACGTCGGCGGGGACCTCCGCCAGCGCAGCGGCGTCCGGGACGGGTGCGCCGAGCACGCGCGTCACCGGGACGTGGCCGCCCCAGGTCCCCGCCGCGACGTCCTCGGGCTCGTCGCCCGGGCCGCCCGCGCGGGCCTTCATCGACGCCTCGTGCAGCGGCACGGCGAGCACCGCGGTGGCGGCGAGCTCCTTGCGCGTGCTGGCCCGCAGCGTCGCCGCCCGGCCCGGGAACATGTGGTCGACGATGAGGTCCAGGGCACGGGCCCGCTCGGCGGCGTCGTGGACCACGCGCGCCGCCCCGATCACCACCGCGGAGCGGTAGTTCATCGAGTGGTGGAACGCCGACCGGCCCGCCACCAGGCCGTCGAGCTCCGTGAGGGTGACGCACACCGTCGCGCCCTCCGAGCCCCGCAGCCACCCCGCCGCCACCGACCCGTGCACGTAGAGCGTGCCGTCCCGGTCCGGCCCGTCCAGGTCGACGCCGAACGCGACGGGCAGCACCAGCGGGTGCTCCCCGACGACGACGCCGAGGTGGGCCACCAGCGCGTCGTCGAGCAGCGCGTGCAGGGCGGCGCGGTCCTCGACGGCGCGGTTGCGGCCGCGGCCGATCGTGGTGCGGGGCGTGGGGGAGAGCGTCGTGGTCATGGCACTAGGCTCCCGGACGGGTGGCCTGCTGGCACGGGCCACTTTCCGACCAGTCGAACAGGACACTCCGCGATGGCGACCCTGCCCGTGACGCTCGACCGCGACGACCCCGCCCCGCTCGGCGCGCAGCTCGCAGCCCAGGTCAGGGCCCTGGTGCTCGGCGGCGCCCTCGCGCGCGGCGACCGCCTGCCCAGCAGCAGGGCGCTCGCGGCCGACCTCCGCGTGAGCCGGTCGGTCACCGAGAGCGCCTACGAGCAGCTGCTCGCCGAGGGGTGGGTCGAGGCCCGGCACGGGGCCGGAACCTTCGTGGCCTCGGCGGCGCCCGCCCCCGCGCGCGCCCCGCGCCCCCGCCGGCCCGCCGCCCCGCCCGAGCAGGGCCTGGTGCGCCTCGACACGGGCACCCCCTGGATCGACCGCCGGCACGCCCCCGCGTGGCGCCGCGCCTGGCGCGAGGTCAGCGCCGCCACGCCGCCGCGCGGGTACGACGACCCGCGCGGCCTGCCCGAGCTGCGCGCCGCCCTCGCTGACCGGCTGGCCCGCACGCGGGGCGTCGTCGTCGACCCCGAGGAGGTCGTGGTGACCCAGGGGACCACGGACGGGCTGCGGCACCTGCTGCTCGCGCTGCCGCCCGGGCCCGTGGCGGTCGAGGACCCGGGGTACCGGGCCGCGGTCGCCACGATCCGCGACCTGGGCCGCGACGTGCGCGACCTGCCGGCGCTCGCCCCGGTGACCGACCTGACGGGCGCTGTCGCCGCGTACGTGACGCCGGCGCACCAGCACCCTCTCGGGCGCGTCATGCCCGCCGCCGACCGCGTCGCGCTGCTCGCGGCGGCGCAGCGCGCGGGCGCCGTCGTGGTGGAGGACGACTACGACTCGGAGTTCCGGTACGACGTCGCCCCCGTGCCCGCGCTCGCGTCGCTCGACCGGGGACGGGTCGCGTACCTGGGCACGGCGTCGAAGTCGGTGGCACCGTCGCTGCGGCTCGGCTGGCTGGTGCCGCCGCCGGACCTGCTGGACCGCGTCAACGCCCGCCGCCGCGGGACGCACGAGGCCGCGGCCTGGCCCGTGCAGCGGGCCATGCTGGCGCTGCTGCGCGACGGCTACGTCGACGCGGTGGTGCGCACGGCCCGGCGCACGTACGCCGAGCGCGGGCAGCGCGTGGCGGCGGCGCTCTCCCCGCACGCCCGCCTGGCGGGCCCGGTGGCGGGCATGTACTCGACGTGGCTGCTGCCGCAGGCGGACGCCGTCCGCGCCCGCGACGCCGCACGGCGGGCGGGCTACGAGGTGGCGCTGCTCTCGGCATATGCGCGCACGAGCGGCGCGGAGGGCCTGGTGGTGGGCTTCGGAGGTGTGACGGATGCGGCGCTCGACGGAGCGCTGGCCGCCCTGGTGAGCGGTCTGGTCGGCAGTCCGTCGCCAGATCGTCAGCCCGGGGGCACGAACTGACGACGGACTGCCGACCAGAGGGGCGTCAGGCCGCCGGGCCGACGTCGAACATCCAGCTGACCCCGTAGCGGTCCGTCAGCTGGCCGTAGTGGTCGCCCCACGGCGCGAGGGCGAACGGCAGCACGTTCGTGGCGCCGTCCGCGAGCTTCTCGTAGGCGGACTCCACGTAGGCGAGGTCGTCGTCGCCGCCCGTCAGCGCGACCGTCACGCCGGCCGTCGGGGCGACGTACTCCATCTGCGACGGCGTGTCGGCGGCCATGAGCGTGAGGCCGGCCGGGGTGTCGAGCTGGCCGTGCATCACGAGCTCGCCCTCGTTCTCCCCGATGCCCGGCATGCCCGGCATCGAGCCGAAGGTGGAGATGTTGAGGTCGCCGCCGAGCACCGACTGGTAGAACGTGAGCGCCTCGCGCGCGGAGTCCTTGAACGACAGGTACGGGTTGAGCTTGGCCATGACGTGTCCCTGGGTGAGGTGGTTTGCA
This sequence comes from Promicromonosporaceae bacterium, assembly GCA_009783295.1. Classification (GTDB taxonomy): domain Bacteria; phylum Actinomycetota; class Actinomycetes; order Actinomycetales; family Cellulomonadaceae; genus Xylanimonas. The sequence goes on along the minus strand of WRHK01000014.1, from coordinate 31,596 downwards.
GGCAGACCCAGGGTGACCCGTCAGCCGCGCTGCCGCACCCGCTCGCTGGCCTCGAGGAACTCGCGCACGATCGGGCCCAGCTGGTCGAACTCGATGAGGAACCCGTCGTGGCCGTAGGGGCTGGTCACGATGCGCAGGCCGTCCGCGTTCGGCACCCACGCCGCGATGCGTGCCGACTGCGCCGGCGGGAACAGCCGGTCGGAGTCGACGGCGACCACGAGCGTGCGGGCCGTGATCTGCGAGAGCGCCTCTTCGACGCCGCCGCGGTCGCGGCCCAGGTCGTGCGTCAGCATCGACTCGGTGAGCACCACGTAGGAGTTCGCGTCGAACCGCCGGGCGAGCTTGTCGCCGTGGTGGTCCAGGTACGACTGCACGGCGTACCGGCCGTCCGTCAGCGGGTCCTCGCCGCCCTGAGGCAGCCGGCCGAAGCGCGTGTCGAGCTCCTGCGCCGAGCGGTACGTGGTGTGCGCGATCTGGCGGGCGATCGCCAGGCCGGCATGCGGGCCCTCGCCGTCCGGCAGGTCGTAGTAGTCGCCGCCGTTCCAGCCCGGGTCGAGCCGGATCGCCGCGAGCTGCGGGTGCGCCCACGCGATCTGGTCGGCGCTGGTCTGGGCGGTGGTGGCGATGGCGGCCAGGCCGCGCACCTCGATGCCCGCCTCGGGGCCCAGCAGCGCCCACTCGAGCGCCCGGAGGCCGCCCATGGACGCGCCGACGACGAGCTCCCAGCCGGTGATGCCGAGCTGCCGCGCCAGGCGCAGCTCGACCGTCACCTGGTCGCGCGTCGTGACGCGCGGGAACCGTGCGCCCCAGGGTCGCCCGTCGGGCGCCTCGGAGGCCGGGCCCGTGGACCCCTGGCAGCCGCCGAGGGCGTTGGGGACCACGACGAAGAACACGTCGGTGTCGATGGGCCGGCCGGGGCCGACCATCTCCTCCCACCAGCCTGCCGTCGCATGCCCGGCGGTGGCCGGGCCCGCGACGTGCGAGTCGCCCGTGAGGGCGTGGAGCACCAGCACGGCGTTGCCGCCGTCGGCGTCGAGGGTCCCGTAGGTCTCGTACGCCAGGGTCACCTCGGGGAGCAGACCGCCGCTCTCGAGCTCGAGGCCGCCCAGGTCGGCGAACCGGCGCCGCCCCACGGCGTCACCCGGGCGCCAGGCGCCCGACGCCGGGGTCGCCGGCTTCACGCGGTCGCGCGAGACGTCCGCGGCCGGCCGGGAGCCGGGGCGGGCAGGCTTGCGAGGCGCGGGGCTGGCGATGGGGGTGGTCCTCGAGAGTCGAGGCGGGGCGGTCCGCCCCGCCGTGGCGGAGGTACAGCGTCTCACGCGCCGGCCTCGGACGCGGACTGCGTCTCGGCGGCCGTCTCGAGCTGTGCCTTCGCCGCGGTGAACCCGAGCTCGAGGTCCGCGAGGATGTCCTCGACGTTCTCGATGCCCACGGCCAGGCGCACCAGGCCCGGCGTGACGCCCGAGAGGCGCTGCTCGGCCGAGGTGAGCTGGCTGTGCGTGGTGGACGCCGGGTGGATCACGAGCGAGCGGACGTCGCCGATGTTCGCCACGTTGGAGTGCAGCTGCAGCGCGCTGACGAAGGCCTGCCCGGCGCGGCGGGCGTCGTCGTCGGACGTCGTGGCCAGCTCGAACGCGAGCACCGCGCCCGCGCCCTTCGGCGTGTACTTGAGCGCGTTGGCGTGGTACGGCGACGACTCCAGGCCGGCGTAGTGCACGACGGCGACGTCGTCGCGGCCCTCGAGCCACTCGGCGACCGTCTGGGCGTTGGCGATGTGCCGGTCGAGGCGCAGCGACAGCGTCTCCAGGCCCTGCGCCAGCAGGAACACGTTGAACGGGCTGATGGCGGGGCCCAGGTCGCGCAGCAGCTGCACGCGCGCCTTGAGGATGTACGACAGGTTGGCGCCGAACGCCCCGCCGACGCCGAGGTCGCGGGCGTAGACCAGGCCGTGGTAGCTCGGGTCGGGCTCGTTGAACTCGGGGAAGCGCTCGGGGTGCTGCGCGTAGTCGAACGTGCCGCCGTCGACGATGACGCCGCCGATCGACGAGCCGTGGCCGCCCAGGTACTTGGTGGCGGAGTGCACCACGACGTCGGCGCCGTGCTCGATGGGGCGCAGCAGGTAGGGCGTCGGCACGGTGTTGTCGACGATGAGCGGCACGCCGGCAGCGTGGGCGATCTCGGCGACCGTCTCGACGTCCAGCACGTCGGACTTGGGGTTGGGGATCGTCTCGCCGAAGAACAGCTTGGTGTTGGGGCGGACGGCGTCGCGCCACTGCTGCGGGTCGTGCGGGTCCTCGACGAACGTCGTCTCGATGCCCAGCTTGCGCAGCGTGTGGTGGAACAGGTTGTACGTGCCGCCATAGAGGGACGACGACGACACGATGTGGTCGCCCGCCTGCGCGACGTTGAGCACCGCGAGGTGGATCGCCGACGACCCGGACGCGACGAGCAGCGCGCCGACGCCGCCCTCGAGGTTGGCGAGGCGGTTCTCGATGACCTCCTGCGTCGGGTTGCCGATGCGGGTGTAGATCGGGCCGAGGTCCTTGAGGGCGAAGCGGTCGGCGGCCACCTCGGCCGACGGGAAGACGTACGACGTCGTCTGGTAGATCGGCAGGGCGCGGGCGCCGGTGACGGGGTCGGGGGTCTGGCCGGCGTGGATCTGGCGGGTCTCGAACGACCAGTGGGGCTGCGTGCTCATGGGTGTCTCCGGGGGTGTGAGGCGTGCTGACGGCTGCGACGGTGCGGCCGCGGAGGTCCCTGCGGGGGGCCTGCTGCGTCGGAGGGAGGTCCGCGGCGGGCGTCTGCGCACGCGGTCCGGAGGGATCCGGGCAGGCGAACGTGCGCTGGGTCAGCGGCACATTCGACGAGTCATGGAGGGACCGTAACCGGCGTCCGTGGGTCCGGCAAACCCCGATCTTGCATCCTGAGACGTAGAAATGAGACGGCGGGTCACCTTGCCATCCGCGCATCCAGCGCCACCGCCCGTGGCGCGAAACCGCCGGTCGGGTGACGCTGGGTGGCCCGGACCTGCGCGAGCCCTCCTCCCTGCCCCCCACGAGCAGGGGGCTCCGCGCATCCGGGAGTGCGAGGTCACCGTGCGGGGAGTCCGGCGCAGCCTGATCGGGGCTGGCATCGTGTGCGCGTTCGTGCTCGGTGGCCAGCCCGCCCTCGCCGCGCCGGCGACGCCCAGCCCCACGCCGCCGTCCGACGCCGCGGTCGCCGCCGCGCAGCAGTCCGCCGCCGACGCCGCCCTCGACGTCGCCGGGGCCGAGCAGCGCCTCGACGCCATCCGCGCCGAGCTCCAGGCCGCCCAGACCGCCGTCCAGGCCGCCGGCGAGGACTACACCGAGGCGGTCCAGCGCCGCGACGACGCCGCCGCGGCGGCCGATGCCGCGAAGTCCGCGGCCGCCGACGCCGCCCAGGCCGAGAAGGACTCGCGCGCCGCGCTCGCCGCCGTCTACCGCATGGAGGCCCGCACCGACGGGTTCACCGCCCTCAGCGTCGCCACCGGGTCCCGCGAGGCGAGCCAGGCCGTCGCCGAGGACGCCACGCGCCGCGCCGTCGAGCGCCGCATCGCCTCCGGGATCGCCGCCCACGCCAACGCGCGCGCCGCCCAGCGGCAGGCCCAGGCGCGCTGGGACGCCGCCCGTGCGCTGCAGGAGCAGGCCACCGCCGACGCCGAGGCGGCGCTCGCCGCCGCGCAGGCCGCCGCCGCCGCCCTCCAGGCCCGCACCACCGCGGCCGAGCACGAGCGCGCCGGGCTCATCGCCCGGCTGGCGCAGCTGCGGAGCACGAGCGTCGCGCTCGAGCAGCAGCGCCAGGCCGCCCGCGAGGCCGCCGCCGCGCAGGCCGCCGCCGCGGCCGCCCGCGCGCAGCGGCAGGCGCAGGCACCCGTCGTGGTGCAGCAGGTCAACCGGCCGACGATGCCGCAGGTGCCCGCGGCCCCGGCCGCCCCCGTGGCCCCTGTTGCGCCCGCCGCTCCCGCCGCGCCCGCGCCGACCCCGGCGGCGCCGCCCGCCGCGTCCCCGAGCCCGGCCCCCAGCACGCCCCCGGCCGCCACGCCCACGCCCGCGCCGCCGCCCGCCGTCGTGCCGGACCCGCCCGCGCCCGTCGCGCCCCCCGCGTCGGGCTCCTCCCGCGGCTCCGCGGCGCAGGGGCAGGCCGCCGTCGCCTGGGCGCGCACGCAGATCGGCGTCATGTACCAGTGGGCCGGCAACGGCAACCCCGGCTGGGACTGCTCCGGCCTCACGTACGCCGCGTGGAACCACGCCGGCGTGAACATCACGCGCTCGTCGCGCTCGCAGTACCAGAACGTCGCGAAGATCGCCTACGGCCAGCTCCGGGCCGGCGACCTGATCTTCTGGGCGACCAACCCCGCCGACGCGTCGACGATCTACCACGTCGCGATGGCCACGGGCGGCGGCCGCATGATCGAGGCCCCCGTCGCAGGTCAGGCCGTCCGTGAGACGGCCATCCGCTGGACGTCCGACATGATGCCGTTCGCCGGGCGTCCCTGATCCGGACAGCCGCCTCTCAGGCGGCTTCCCGGTGCGCGAGACCGCCTGTCTCTCCAGGTGGCGAATCACATCCATGAGGTTCACTCTGGGTCGCCGGAGGGTGTTCCCGGAGGTGTGACGTGGGCGTTCGTCGTCAGGCATGGGCGACCGTGGTCGCCGCTGCCCTGCTGGTCGGGGCCGGAGGCGCCGCGGCCGGGGCCCCGATCGACCCGAACACGGACCCCGCCGTGGTCGCCGCACGGCTGCGCCAGCAGGCCGCCGACGCCGCCGCGCAGGAGGCCCAGCAGGCCCAGGCCGACGGCGCCCTCTCCGTCACCCAGGCCCAGCACCGGCTCGACGCGATCCAGGCCTCGCTCGCCAAGGCGCAGACCGTCGTCGAGAGCGCCGCCGAGGACTACGCCCAGGCCCAGGCCGACCTCGCCACCGCGACCGCCGCCGCCGACAAGGCCAAGGCCGAGGCGGCCGCCGCCTCCGCCGCCGAGAAGGCGTCCCGCGTCGCCCTCGTCGGCATCTACCAGGCCCAGAACCGCTCCCAGGGCGCCAGCTCGCTGTCCGTGCTCGCCGGAGTCACCGACGAGAACGACCTCACCCACGACGACGAGGCCCAGCGGGCCGTCGCGCGCAAGATCTCCGACGCCCTCGCCGCCCAGGCCGACGCCCGGGCCGCCGCCCAGGCCGCCACCGCGCGCTCCCAGGCCGCCCAGGTCGTCGAGCACCAGGCCGACGTCAAGGCCCACGCCGAGCTCCAGGTCGCCCAGGCCGCCGAGGCCGCGCTCGAGGTGCGCACCGCCGCCGCCACGAAGGAGCAGGCGACCCTCGTCGCCCGGCTCGCCGCGCTCAAGAAGACCACCGTCCAGGCCGAGCAGAAGGCCGAGCAGGCCCGGCAGGACGCCGCCCAGGCGCTCGCGGCCGCTCAGGCGCGCGCCGCGGCAGAGGCCCGCGCCGAGGCCGCCGCCCGGGCCGCGGCCGCCGCAGCGGCACAGCGTGCGGCCGCTGCGCGCGCGGCGTCCCGGGGGGCACGCGGGCCCGTCGTGGTGCCGGTCGTCCCGGTGTCGAACGGTGCCTCGAGCGCCGCGCAGGGCGCCCGCGCCGTCGCGTGGGCCGAGGCGCGCGTGGGGGTCATGTACCAGTTCGGCGGCACCGGGGACCCGGGCTACGACTGCTCCGGGCTCACCGAGGCGGCCTGGGAGTCGGTCGGCATCGAGATCACGCGCTCCTCCCGCTCGCAGTACGACGCCGTGAGCCACATCGGGTACTCGCAGCTGCGGCCCGGCGACCTGGTGTTCTACGCCACCGACCCCGCCGACCCGGGCACGATCTACCACGTCGCGATGGTCGCGGGCGGCGGCATGATCGTCGAGGCGCCGCTGCCCGGGTTCCCCGTGCACGTGACCCCGATGCGGTGGACGGCCGACCTCATGCCGTTCGCGGGGCGGCCCTGACCCACTTCCGGCCGCGCCACGCGCGGCCCTACGCTCACAAGGTGCCGAGGTATCGAGGCGGCGCGGCTCCGAGCGCCGACGACGAGATCTTCGAGCGCCTGATCCACGAGGAGTACGGCCCGGACGAGCCCACGAAGCGGTGGGGTGCCTGGCGTCCGACGGAGGACCAGCTGCGCCGGCGCAGGCAGCGCGCCACCGCCGTGCGCGCCGTGGCGCTCGCGCTCGTCGTCGCGGCGGTCGCGTGGGCCGTCCAGGGCGTGCCCGGCCTGCCTCCCGAGTGGTCGGCGGTGCTCACGCCGTGGCACGTGCGCTCGGCGGCCGAGGTCGCGGCCCTCACCGGCGAGCTCGACCTGACCCCCCAGGGTCTCGAGGTGTTCCGCAGCGCCCGCCCCGAGCTGGTCAACGCGACCCGGTTCGGCGACGCGTGCGTGCCCGTGGACGGCACCCTCCAGGCCGTCTACGAGGTGTCGGCCTGCTACGTGGGCGGGGGGCACGGCGTCGTCGGGCGCGTGTACCTCGAGGTGCCGCCCGGCGGGCCCGCGCCCCGGTCGTACCAGGTGCGGGTCGCGGCGCACGAGCTGCTCCTCGCCGCGTGGGACACCCTCGGCGGGGCCACCCAGGCCCGGCTGGGCCCCGTCGTGGCCCGGGAGGCGGCGTCGATCCGCCGCCTCGACACCACGGTCGACGGCGAGGCCGCCGGCCACGCGGCCGAGGAGTTCGCCGACGTCGGCACGCTCGTGTGGCGCGACGGCGGCGTCGACCCCGCGCTGGAGGCCGTGTACGCGCGCTGGTTCGCCGACCGCCACGCCCTCGTGGCGCACGACGGGGCCTGAGCGCCGCCCCGTTCGCCCGGCGTCCCCGCGCCGTTCATCCCTTGTTGCGCTCCGGATTCACTCCGCGTTCCCTGAGCAGCCCTTGAGTGTCCCTTGCCGTGCGCCCGTGCGGCCGATGCAGAGGAACAGGGGCCGGCATGTCTCCCAGCAGTCACGCCTTCCAGCTGTACCGGGTGGGTGGCGACGCAGGGGTCTGGTGGCGGCTGATCGCGTCCAACGGCCGCAGCCTGGGGCGCGCGTCGGTGCCGCTGACCGACGCCGCCGCGGCGCAGCAGGCCATCGCCGACATCGTCGAGGCGCTGCCGCGAGCCGTCTGCGCCATCCACGTCGACGCCGACTTCCGCTGGCGGTGGTCGCTCGAGCTCGGCGGTGTGCCCGTGGTCGCGTCCGCCGTGCACCACGACCGGCGTACGCGCTGCCTGCAGGCGGCCCGCCGGTTCGTGGACATCGCGCCGGTGACGCCCGTCGAGAGCGTGGTGCTCACCTTCCCTGCCGTCGTCGTGCGGCTGGGCTCCGTGCAGGCGCCGCGCGTTGCGGGCGCATTCGTCCCCCGTTCATCGTTCCGCAGCCCCGCGGTCGCCGTGGATGGTTTCGATCGGCGCGTGACGACGGGCCGGGAGGGTCGATGAGCACCGAGCTGAGGGCTCCCGACCTGGGAGCCGCACCTGCGGCGACGCCGCGCTCGACGGCGACCCGGCAGACGGGCTCCGACCTGGCCTTCGCGCTCGGCTCGCGCGCCGTCGGCACCACCGTGCTGGTCATCACCGGCGGCATCGGGCTGTTCCTCGCATGGCAGGCCGTGCCCACGCTGCGCCACTACGGGCTGCGTTTCTTCACCGAGACCGACTGGTCGCCCGAGACGGACCACATCGGCATCCTGTCGGTGCTGGTCGGCACGTTCACCGTGGCGCTCGTCGCGATGGTCGTGGCCTTCCCGCTGGCGCTCGCGTCGGCCCTGTACATCACCGAGTACGCGCCTCTGCGGCTGCGCTCGACGCTCGTCGCCGCGATCGACCTCATGGCCGCCGTGCCGAGCATCGTGTACGGGCTGTGGGGGTTCTTCCTGCTCCAGCCGCAGGCCATCGACGTGGCCCGGTTCCTCAACGCGTACCTGGGGTTCCTGCCGTTCTTCCACGTCGACACCGACCCGCGCCTGGCGCAGTGGGAGCAGTCGCGCTTCACCGCGTCGGCGTTCGTGGCCGGGCTCGCCGTGTCGATGATGGTGCTGCCCATGGCGTGCGCCGTCATGCGCGAGGTGTTCTCGCAGGCGCCCGCGGGGGAGCGGGAGGCCGCGCTGGCGCTCGGGTCGACCCGCTGGGGCGTGATCCGGTCCGTCGTCATCCCGTTCGGGCGTGGCGGCATCATCGGCGGCACGATGCTCTCCCTGGGCCGCGCGCTCGGCGAGACCATCACGGTGCTGCTCATCATCTCGCCCGCCTTCGACCTCAAGCTCAAACCCCTCGAGATCGGCACCGAGACCGTGTCCGCGCTGATCGCGGGCCGGTTCGGCGAGGCGTCGCCGTCGCAGCTGTCGGCCCTGCTCACCGCCGGCCTCGTCCTGTTCCTCATCACCCTGGTGGTCAACATGCTCGCCGCCGTCATCGTCTCGCGCGGCCGCTCCGGCCAGGGGACAGACATCTGATGTCGGCCGTCACCACCGGTCCCGCCCTCGAGGGCGAGGTCGTCGAGGGCCGCCCCGCGCCCCGCACCTGGCTGCGTGGCGAGCAGGTGCAGGTGCTCGACGTCCGCGTCCAGGCCCCGGCGGCGGAGCGCCGCGCGGTGCCCCGGGCCGTGTCCGGCACGACGGCGCAGGACCGCGTCGTCGTGGTCGGGTCCGTGGTCGCGGGGGCGTCGCTCGCGTGGCTCCTGTGCTTCCGGCTGCTGCCCTGGGGCACGCCCCTCGCGTTCGTGCTGGTGGCGACCCTGCTCACGGTCGTCGTCGTGGCCGTCGCCACCGCGATGGTGACGCCCGGGCCCGCCGTCGCCGACAAGGTCGCCTCCACCGTGGTGACGGCCGGGGCGCTGGTCGTGGCCGTCGCGTTCGGGTCGACGCTCGTGTTCACGTTCGTGCGCGCCTGGCCCGCCCTGTGGCACGTCAACCTGCTGACGCAGGACATGGCCGTGGCCGGCCCGCGCGACCCGCTGACCGTGGGCGGCGTGCTCCACGCGATCGTGGGGTCGCTCATCCAGATCGGCATCGCGTCGGCCATCACCGTGCCGCTCGCGCTCGGCACGGCCGTCTTCATGACCGAGATCGGCGGCCCCTACGCCCGGGTGGTGCGCACCGTGGTCGAGGCGATGACGGCGCTCCCGTCCGTGGTCGCCGGCCTGTTCACCTACACCGTCTTCGTGCTGCTGCTGGGCGTGCCGCGGTCCGGCTTCGCGGCGTCGCTCGCCATCACCGTGATGATGCTGCCGATCGTCGCCCGGGCCGCCGACGTCGTGCTCCGCGTCGTGCCCTCCGGGCTGCGCGAGGCCGGCCTGGCGCTCGGCAGCTCGCGCTGGCGCGTCGTGTGGCACGTGGTGCTGCCGACGGCGCGACCCGGCCTTGCCACCGCCCTGATCCTCGGGATCGCGCGCGGCATCGGCGAGACCTCGCCCGTGCTGCTCACCTCCGGCGCCTCGCAGTTCCTGGTCGCCGACCCCTTCCACACCGTCATGAACTCCCTGCCGCTGTTCGTCTTCTCGACGGTGCGCTCGGGCGAGCCGGTCTACATCCAGCGCGGTTTCGCGGCCGCCGCCGTGCTGCTGACCCTCGTGCTCCTGCTGTTCGTGACCACCCGATTCCTGGCGCGCCGCAAGGGAGGATCCCGATGAGACCGCTCGCCCGCCGCCCGTTGGCGGCGCTCGCCGTGGCGTTCGCCGCCCTGAGCGGCCTGGTGGCCGGGGCCGCGCTCGCCCCCGCGCAGGCCGCCACCACCTACGCGCAGATCGTCGGCGACGGGTCCACGTGGTCCGAGAACATCGTCAAGCAGTGGGCTCGCGACGTCGCCAAGACCTACAACATCCCCGTCACGTACGGCGGCGGCGGGTCCTCGGTGGGCCGCAAGAACTTCGCGAACTACCAGGACGACTTCGCGATCTCCGAGATCCCGTTCCAGGGCACGGACGAGCTGGGGCAGTCCGACACGGCCGGCGGGCGCCCGTACGCGTACCTGCCGATCGTGGCCGGCGGCACCGCGTTCACGTACCACCTGGAGCTCAAGGGCCAGCTCATGCGGGACATCCGGCTGTCGCCCGAGACGATCGCGAAGATCTTCACCGGCGTCATCACGAGCTGGGCGGACCCGCAGATCAGGGCCGACAACAACGGCCGCGCCTTCCCCGACACGCGCATCGTCCCGGTGGTCCGCTCCGACGGCTCCGGCACCACCGCACAGTTCACGCTCTTCATGGACAAGCGGTACCCGGACATCTGGCACAGGTGCTTCCCGCACGGCGGCCTGACGTCGTACTACCCGCGCAACTGCGGCGACCGCACGGTCGCCCAGAACGGGTCGGACCAGGTCATGAACTACATCAAGGCCGCGTCGGGCAACGGGACCATCGGGTACATCGAGTACTCGTACGCGAACAACGTCAACTTCCCGGTCGTCAAGGTGCTCAACCCGGCGGGCAACTACGTGCTGCCGACGCAGTACAACGTGGCGGTCGCGCTCACCAAAGCGCGCATCGAGACGCAGAACAAGGACCCGAAGGTCTACCTGACGCAGATCCTCGACGACGTCTACACGAACGCCGACCCGCGGTCGTACCCGCTGTCGTCGTACTCGTACATGATCCTTCCGGTCGGGGCGACCGACACGCGCATGACGACGCAGAAGCGGCAGACCCTCGTCGACTTCCTCTTCTACGGCCTGTGCCAGGGCCAGGGGGAGGCGGGCCCGTACGGCTACTCGCCCATGCCGCTCAACCTGGTCCAGGCCGGGTTCGACCAGATCGCCAAGCTCAAGACGGCCGACCCGAACGTCCAGCTGCAGAACCGCGACGCCACCAAGTGCAACAACCCGACGTTCGACGGGTCGCACCTCGACAAGAACAAGCTCGCCGAGACGGCGCCCATGCCCAGCGCCTGCGACGCCCAGGGCAAGGGACCGTGCCTGGGCGTCGCCGTGCCGGGCGCCGCGCCGGCGCCCGGCGGCGGCGGTACCTCGACCACGTCCGCGCCTGGCGGCTCGACGACCGGCACGGGCTCGTCCACGGGCACGACGACCGGAGGTGGCGCAGCCGGAGGAAAGTCCGGCACCGCGACCGGCGGCGGGGGTGGTTCGGGAGGCAAGTCCGGGGGTGCCTCCACCGGCGGCGCCGCGTCCGGCACCGGCGGCAAGACCACGCTCGACCCCGTGACCGGCGAGCTCGTCTCCGCGGACGGGTCCGGGGGCACGGACGGCGGCGGCGACGTCGGCGCGTCGGTCACGACCGACATCCCCGTGCGCTCGTCCGGCACGCCGTGGCTCTACGCCGGCATCACGGCGGCCGCGCTGCTCGGCGTCGTGCTGGTGCCGGGCGTGCTCGGGGCCTGGCGCCGCCGCGAGGAGGGCGACCAGTGAGGGCCCGTCGCTGGTCGCGGCTGCAGCGGGAGACGCGCCGCTGGTGGTCGGCCTCGGCCGTGCTCGCCGTGCTGGCGCTCGCCTCGGCCGGCCCGCTGGTGACCGGGGCGCTGGCGTCGCCCGCCGGCGCTGCCGACGCCGTCGCCCCGGCCTTCACCGAGAGCAAGGACCTCTCGCGCGACCTCACCGACGACACGGGCACGCACACGGTGGACACGCGCCACGTGACGCTGGACGTCGACCGCACCACCGGCCTGCGCGGCCGCGAGGTGGTGAAGGTGAGCTGGTCCGGGGCGCACCCGACGGGCGGCCGCACGGCGAGCCCGTACAGCCTCGACGGCATCGGGCAGGAGTACCCGGTCATGCTGCTCGAGTGCCGCGGCACCGAGCAGACCATCACGCCCGAGACGTGCTTCACCACGAGCTACACGACGCGGTTCGGGTACTCGGCCGACGCGATCTGGTCCCACGACCTCTACGCCGACCCGCCCTCCCCCGTGGACGACTCCGCCGAGCCGGGCTGGCCCACGACGTGCACACCGACCAACGGCGTCCTCTTCCAGCACCTCACGCCGTTCATCGGCGTCGACGGCATCGTCTACGACTCGTGCAACGACAAGACCCAGTCGCCGGACATGGCGATCGGGTCGGCCCTGCCGCCCAACGACCTCGCGGCCTTCACCGCCCCCGACGGCACGGGCTCGGTGAGCTTCGAGGTGCGCACGGCGACCGAGAACGGGTCGCTCGGCTGCAACCCCGACGTGCCCTGCGCGCTCGTGGCCATCCCGATCATGGGCGTGAGCTGCAAGGACGCGGACCCGGTCTGCAACGCCACGGGCCAGTACGCGCCCGGTGCGGTCAGCTCGCCGAGCACCGGCTACGACGAGGCCGTCTCGGGCAAGCTGTGGTGGTCGGCGTCGAACTGGCGCAACCGGTTCGTGGTGCCGCTGACCTTCGCCCCGCTTCCCAACACGTGCGACATCCTGGACAAGCGCGACCCCGTGTCCGTCCTCGGGTCGGAGGTCATGACCCAGGCGGCCATGCAGTGGTCGCCCGCGTTCTGCCTGCGCCAGGACCGGTTCAAGTTCCTGCACGACCCGATGCCCGAGTCCACGGCCGTCCGCACGATGCGCGACGGCGGGGGCGCCGCCGCGTTCGTCTCCAACGCGCCCGACGCGAGCAGCACCGACGGCATGACGCTCGGCTACGCGCCCGTGGCCGTCTCGGGGTGGGGCATCGGGTTCGTGGCGGACCTCGCGGACAACAAGGGCGAGGCGACGCAGCTCCGGCTCACGCCCCGGCTGCTCGCCAAGCTGCTGACCAACTCCTACCCGGGCACCACGTTCAACGACCAGAGCGCAGCAGAGCGCAAGGACCTGGTCCACAACCCGTACTCGCTCAACGTGGACCCCGAGTTCCAGCAGCTCAACCCCGGCATCCCGGCCACGACGTCGGCGCTGTTCGCGACGATGCTCTCGCTCAACGTGCCTTCCGACGTGATCACCGACCTGACCGCCTACATCAACGCGGACCCGGAGGCGCGCGCGTTCCTCGACGGCAAGCCCGACCCGTGGGGCATGACCGTCAACACGTACTACAAGGGCATCAAGCTGCCGCTCGAGGAGTGGCCTCAGCTCGACGGCTGGGTGGCCCCCAGCGGCGCGACGTGCGACCAGCAGAACCCCACGTCATGGTTCCTGCGCATCGCGTCGCCGATCGACACGATGGACCAGATCGCTCAGGACGTCATGGACGCCTGGCCGACGACGTCGCCGTCGTGGGACTACGACCCGACCACCGCCACGTGCAAGCCGGCCCGCGCGGCGCGGGAGTCGTTCGGCAGCCGGTTCATGCTCGGCGTGGTCGCGCTGGCCGACGCCGACCGCTACGGCGTGAACCTCGCCTCGCTCCGCACCGCGGGGACGGGCGCGAAGGCGACGTTCGTGGCGCCGAGCGACGCCTCGCTGGGCGCCGCGCTCACCCAGGCGAAGGTCCCGGCGCCGGGCGCGCCCGTGGCGCTGACGGCGGCGGCGATCGCGAAGGACAAGAGCGCCTACCCGGGAACGATGGTGGTGCACGTCGCGGCGCCGCTGACCGGCATGGACAAGGCCGCGGCCAAGGACATCGGCGACTTCGTCGACATCTCGACCACCGAGGGCCAGCTCCCCGGCACGGACGTGGGCCAGCTCCCCGAGGGCTACTACCCCATGACGGCCGACGGGCCCGCCGCGCCGCTGCTGGCGGACGCGAAGGTGGTCGCGGCGGCGATCCGCGCGCAGCAGGGCACGATCGTGGGCACGACGGCGAGCCCGTCGCCGACCCCGACGCCCACGCCGGCCGACACCGGTGCGTCCGACCTTGGCCCGGGCGCCGGCACGTCGCCCGACTGGGGCACGGGTGGCGGCGACCTGAGCGCCACCCCCGACGCGCCGGCGGCTACCAGCGCGGCCGACACCCCGCCCGCGCCCGCCCCCGAGGCGAAGCCGTTCCCGTCCGCGAGCCCGAAGCCCGTGTCCCCGGGCGCGACCGCGCGCACCAAGCCTGTCGGGGCGGCCGGCGCCGCCCTGCCCGGCGTGCTCGGCGTCGGCGCCGCGGCCGCGCTGGGGGCACCCGTGGTGCGCCGCATCGGGGCCAAGAAGGTGCTCCCGTGACGGCCACCCCGACGGCTCCCGCGGCCGACCCGTACGCCGCGCCGTCGGCCACCCCGTCGGCCCCGCCGGGCAGGAGGCCGCCGCGCGGCTGGACGCCCCCGGGCACGCTGGTGCCGCGCAAGGGCATGCCGCCGAAGCCGGGGAGCATCCTCCCCCCGGCGCCGGGCGGCCCCCGGCCCGCACCGCCGTCGCCGTTCCCGATGCCGGCGCCGCGCCCCGAGCGCGCGCCCCGCACGGGCCCGGCGATCGCGTCAGCGGCGATGTGGGCCGTCGCCGCGCTGTGCCTGTGGTCGCTGCTGCAGCTCTTCCTGCTGGGCGGCGTCTCCGAGCAGCGGGCCCAGGACGACCTGCGCGACCAGCTGCGGCTGTCGCTGGCGGAGGAGACGGCCCCGCTCGGCGGGCTCGTCGACCCCGGCACGCCCGTCGCCCTGCTCCAGGCCCCGGCGATCCACCTCGAGCAGGTCGTCGTCGAGGGCACGGCCCCCGGCGACACCCAGTCCGGCCCCGGCCACCTGCGCAGCAGCCCGCTGCCCGGCCAGCGGGGCTCGAGCGTGATCCTCGGCCGCGCGGCCACCTACGGGGCGCCGTTCCGCAGCATCGCGGACCTGCACCCGGGCGACGTGCTCACGGCCACGACGTCGCAGGGCGTCTTCCGCTACCGGGTCGAGCGCGTGCGCCGCACGGGCGACCCGCTGCCGGTGCCGCTCGCGGACGGGGGCTCCCGGCTCACGCTGGTCACGTCCGAGGGCATCGGGCCCACGCAGGGGCTGTCGCCGAGCGACACGCTCTACGTCGACGCGCTGCTGCAGGGCAAGGCCGTCGGCGCGCCCGCCGGCCGGGCCGCGCGGGTGCCCGACGCCGAGAAGCCGATGGGCGTCGACCTCGGCGTGCTGCCCCTGCTGCTCCTGGCCGCCCAGGGCCTGCTCCTGGCGGCCGTCGCGGTGGGCCTGGCGCGCCGCTGGGTTCCCGCCCGGGTCACGTGGGTGCTCGGCGTGCCCGTGCTGCTCGTGTTCGTGTGGCTCACCAGCGAGCTCGCGACCCGCCTGCTGCCCAACATCGCCTGAGCGCTGCGGGTCCGCTGCGGCGCTGCTGGGCGTCGTCCCTGGGACCGCTGGGAGTCGTCCCCCGTTCACCGTCAGGGCGCGGGGTGTTCGCCGGGTGTGGCGAGCGTCAGGACGGGCCGGGTTCCGGCCGTCACTGCCCCTAGCGAAAGGCTTCTCGATGAAGCGCATGAAGGTCGCCGCCGCGGCGACCGCGTTCCTCGCCGGTGCGGCGCTGGTCGCCTCTGCCGCGACCGCCTCGGCCGACGTCACGCCGCAGGCCAACGACATCGTCGGCGTGGGCTCGGACACGATCCAGATCGTCATGAACGACATCGCCGACGGCGCGAAGAACAGCGCCGGCAACCTGCTGGCCGGCTTCAACTCCAGCGCCTCCGGGCGCCTGATCTCGTTCGACGCGACCAACCCGGGCACCGGCAAGGTCATCACGGGCGACCAGATCACGCTGCGCCCGGGCTCGGCCCCCATCAACCGCCCGAACGGCTCGGGCGCGGGCAAGGGCCTGCTCTACGGCGCGTCGAACAACCCGGACATCAGCTTCGCCCGGTCGTCGGACTCGCTCTCCGCCGACGAGATCAGCGGCGGGCTGGTGCTGTTCCCGTTCGCGACCGACGGCCTCGAGATGGCCGTCGCCCCGACGGGCAGCCACGCCCCCGCGACGCTCTCCGCTGCCGACGTCCTCGGCATCTACACGGGCCTCTACACGCACTGGAACGACATCCCCGGCAACTCGGCGGGCTCCACCGACACGATCAACGCGCTCATGCCGCAGGGCGGCTCGGGCACGCTGAAGTACTTCACCAAGCTCATGACGGCGGCCAACGGCAACGTCGCGCCGAACCTGAGCAACGGCAAGCAGTCCGTCAACGGCGTGATCGTCGAGGAGCACGACCCGTCGCTCATCACGAACGACCCCGACGCGATCGCCCCGTTCTCGACGGCCCGCGCCACCACGACGGCCGCCGGGAAGATCAAGCTCGTCGAGGGCGGCGACTCGTTCACCGCGACGCGCCCGGTCTACGTCGTGGTCCGTTCCGCCGACCTGACCAAGCCGTGGGTCGGCAAGCTCTTCGGCACGTCCGGCTACCTGTGCGGCACGTCGGCCAAGGCCCTCATCAACGCCGCGGGCTTCCCGCAGCTGCAGTCCCTCAGCAAGGGCGGCGTCTGCGGCAAGGGCACCACGTCCGAGCCGACCAACCTCGCCACGTCCTGACCACCCCACTGACTGAACTCACCCAGGAGACATGACAGTGAACGTCAAGCAGCTCGTCGCCGGTGTGGCGACGCTCGCGGTCGTCGGCGTCGCCGGCGTCCTCGCGGCCACCCCGGCCGCCGCCGTCCCGCACGGCCCCGACGGCGTCGAGACGCCGCTCACGGGCAAGATCTACTTCCTCAGCAAGGCGGAGGACCTGACGAAGGCGACCACCGCCGACATCGTCCAGACCGGCACCGGCCAGCTCGCCGGCACCAACTGGGCCGCGATCGACGTGGACACGGCCTGCCCGGCCGGCTCGACCAACACCCTGCCCATCTACCGCCTCCCCAACGCCGGGGCGCAGGAGACCTGGCCCGAGGGCCAGGTGGCCCCGCAGTCGTGGACGGTGGACGCGCAGGGCCGCTCGGTGAACTACGAGGACAACCAGGGCTTCTCGCTGCCCGAGGTCGCCGACTTCCTCATCGCCAACGGCGGGTCGGCCGACATCGAGTTCGGCCTCGTGTGCGAGGACGACAACAACCACCAGTTCGGCGTCTTCACGACGACGATCCACGCCTCGACGCTCGCCAAGTCCAGCACGATCTCGCTGACGTCGGACACCGGCTACGAGGACCCGAACTACCCGATCGTCACCTGGTCGCCCACCAACGCCTCGCTGCCGGACAACTCGGCAGCCACGACGACGGCCGTCGCCGCCTCGCCGAGCACCGTCACCGAGGGCGGCTCCGTCACGCTCACCGCGACGGTCGCCCCGGCCGCCGCCACCGGTACCGTCGACTTCAAGGCCGGCACCACCGACCTCGGCACGGCGACGCTCGCCAACGGCACCGCCACGCTGACCACCACGACCATCCCGGCGGGCTCGCAGACGATCACGGCGTCCTACGCCGGCGTCGCCGGCCAGTTCGGCGCCTCGTCCGGCACCACCACGGTGACGGTCACGGCGAACCCGGTCGCCACCACCACGGCCCTGACCGTCTCGGCCCCCGAGGGCAAGGCCTACTCGGCCGTCACGCTCGGCGCGTCGGTCACCGCCGCCAAGGGCGCCGCGAACGGCACCGTGAAGTTCTACGACGGCGACCAGCTCATCGGCTCCACGCCGTGCGCCGCGGGCGTCGTCGCGCCGTTCACCATCAGCTCGCTGGGCGCGGGCGACCACTCCCTCCAGGCGCGCTTCGTCGGCTCGGCGCCGTACCTCGACTCGCAGTCCTCCGTCGTCGCGCAGTCCCTCGAGGGTGCCGGCCCGGGCAGCGCGCCGTTCAACGCCGTCGTGGCCATCCCCGCGGGCGCCATCACGGTCACGACGCCGTTCACCACGGACAACCCGGTCGACCTGGGCACCGCCGTGCTGAGCGACGACGCCGCCACGTACGCGGCATCGGCCGACCTGACCGGCATCTCGGTCAAGGACACGCGTGCCGGCAACCTCGGCTTCGCCGCCACGATCGTCGCGGACTCGTTCCGCAACGCCACGGGTGACACGTTCTCGAGCAGCTACGCCTACTTCGACGGCGTCGCCGCCGACCAGGTGGCGGGCAACGCCCTCCAGGCCACCGACGTCACCGTCACGGCCGACAACAAGGGCCTCGACGCGGCGAAGACGTTCGCGACGTACCCCGGCGGCAAGTCCATCGGCTCGGTCACGTTCCACGGCGTGCTGGGCCTCGTCGCCCCGACGTCGGTCAAGCCGGGCAGCTACACCTCGCTGGTGACCATCACCGCGATGTGACCCCAGCGGCCGCGGCCGCACGCAGCACCACCACCCGGGCGGGCGGGGAGGCATCGGGCCTCCCCGCCCGTCTGCCGTCTGGCTGGAAGGGAGCGGTTCGTCCCCTGGTCACCCCAAGGCACGGTCGTGTTCACCGGTCGTGGGGACGCTGGGCCGGGCGCGCACGCGCCCCGCCGCCAGGCCCCGCCGGCGGCCCGCCCCAGCTCCGGGAGTACGTGATGCAGGCCCCGATCCGCCGCGTCGTGACGGCCCTCGCCGTCGTGGTGCCCGCCGTGCTGCTGCTCGGCGGGCCCGCGGGCGCCGCCGCGGCCCCCGCCGCCGGCGACCACGACCTCGTGACGTTCGGCATCGCCCCGGCGGGCGCCGACCGGCCCGACGACCGCCCGTTCCTCGCGATCCAGGCCGCCCCGGGCTCCGTGGTCCACGACCACATCGCGCTGCTCAACCAGGACTCGCGGCCGATCGCGCTGCAGACGTACGCCGCCGACGTCGTCCAGACGCGGTCCGGCGGGCTCAGCGCCGACGCGGCCGGCGCGAAGGGCGGCAAGGAGTCGGCCTGGGTCAAGGTCGAGGCCCCGAAGACCGTGGCGGTGCCGCCGCAGACCAAGGCCCACGGGATCGGCTTCACGATCGTGCCGATCACGCTCACGATCCCGAAGACGGCCGAGCCGGGCGACCACGTGGTCGGGCTGGTCGCGGCGCTGCGCGCGGTCGGCACGCCCGGCAAGGGCACGCCCGCCATCACGCTCGACCAGCGCGTCGCGGCGCGCGTCTACGTGCGCGTCTCCGGCGACCTGACCCCGGACGTCGAGGTCGACAAGATCGACTCCTCGTTCCACGGCAACGGCGCGGGCCACGGCACGGCGACCGTCACGTACCGGGTGCGGAACACGGGCAACGTGCGCGTCGGCGTGGTGCCGTCGGTCACGGTGTCCGGCCCGTTCGGGGCCGCGGACCGCACCGCGCAGGGCGCCACGATCACCGACCTGCTGCCCGGCGGGACGGGGACGGCGACCGTCACCATCAAGGGCGTGTGGGTCATGGGCGTCAACCCCGTGGACGTCAAGGCCACGGTGGTCGCCGCGCCCGCAGGGCAGGACCCGGGGCTCGGCACCGTGCACGGGTCGTCCGTGCTGTGGGCGACGTCGTGGGGGCAGGCCGTCGCGCTGCTGCTGGTCGCCGGGCTCGTCGTCTGGCTGGTGCTGCGCGCCCGCCGGGTCCGCGCCTGGAACCGCTACTGGCTCGCCCAGCAGGCCGCCGCGGCCGAGGCCGTGCCCGGCGAGGGCGCCGAGAAGGAGGCAGTCCGATGAGCCACCGTGTCCGCCGCGCCGCGGCCCTCGCCGTCGTCGCGGGGGCGCTCGGCCTCGCGGCCGCAGGCCTGGTCGCGGCCCCCGCGCAAGCGAGGCCGCACGGCCCGCTGATCCCCGCGAACGTCTACTTCTTCGACACCAAGGTGGACCTCGACCACGCGAAGGACGCCGACGTCGTGAAGTCCGGAACCGGGTTCATCAGCGACGGCAACTGGCACACCATCGCCGTCGACCAGAAGTGCCCGAAGGGCACGCTCAGCACGGAGCCGCTCGTGCGCGTGCCCGGAACGGGCAAGAACGAGGACGAGTGGGAGGAGTACCAGCTCGCCCCGCAGTCCTTCCGGTTCGACGCCGAGGGCCGCCCCGTGTCGTACGAGGAGACCAACGGGTTCGCGCTGCCGATCGTCGCGGACTACCTCAACCAGCACGGCAACCACGCGGACAACTTCCGCATGGTGGTCGTGTGCCTGGACGCGAACCTCAACGGCCTCGGGTACTTCCAGACGGCCATCTCGGCCGAGAACAAGGGCATGTCCACGGGCACGCTCGAGTCGCCCGCGAACACCAAGGTCTACCCCAACGTCGTGTGGAAGCCCCAGAACACCGACCTGTCGAACGTCGGCAGGAAGCCCGCCGGCTCGGCGTCCGGGTCGCACCTGCCGTGGACCGGCATCGGCCTGCTCGCGGGGATCGTCGCGGTCGCGGCGGCCGCCGTCGCCGGCTCCCGCGCGCTCGCCCGACGACGCAGCGGCGCACCCACCCCTGACCAGAAGGAGCAGGTCTCCGCGTGAGCGACACCCAGATCCTCCCGCCGGTGCCGCCGGCCGGCGGCATCCTGCCCGCCCCCGTCGTCGTCGCCGAGGGCGTGCCCGGCGCCCTGCCGCCCGCGCTGGTGCCACGCAACCTCGCGACGCTCGACGCGCGCAACGTCTCGGCGTGGTTCGGCGCCCGCCAGGTGCTCGACCGCGTGTCGCTCACCATGCTGCCCGGGCAGGTCACGGCGCTCATCGGCCCCTCGGGCTGCGGCAAGTCGACGTTCCTGCGCATCCTCAACCGCATGCACGAGCTGGTGCCCGGCGCCCAGATGGGTGGCGAGGTGCTGCTCGACGGCCACGACCTCTACGACCCGCAGCGCCGCCTCACGCAGGCCCGCCGCGAGGTGGGCATGGTGTTCCAGAAGCCCAACCCGTTCCCTGCGATGTCCATCCGCGAGAACGTGCTCGCCGGGCTCAAGCTCACGGGCGTGCGGGCCTCGGCGTCCGCCAGGGGGCAGCTCGTCGAGGAGTCGCTGATCCGCTCGGGCCTGTGGAACGAGGTCAAGGACCGCCTCCACCAGCCGGGCGGCGGCCTGTCCGGCGGCCAGCAGCAGCGCCTCTGCATCGCGCGCTCGCTCGCGGTGCGCCCGCGCGTGCTGCTCATGGACGAGCCGTGCTCCGCCCTCGACCCGACGTCCACGCGCGTCATCGAGGAGACCATGCAGACCCTGCAGCACGAGGTGACCATCGTGATCGTCACCCACAACATGCAGCAGGCCGCGCGCGTGTCGCAGCAGTGCGCGTTCTTCCTCGCCGAGCAGGGCACGCCCGGCGTGATCGTCGAGCACGGCGACACCGCGGCGATGTTCGGCAGCCCGCAGGACGGGCGGACTGCCGCCTACGTGGAGGGGCGCTTCGGGTGACCCCGCCCCGGGTCAGGCGACGACCGGGTCGAAGATCTCCGTCTTGATCCTCGCCGCGCGGTCCTGGCGCTCGGCCGTCGTCGACCCCAGGTTCCACGTCGGAAGCACGAACTCGTCGAAGCCCTGCTCCACGTAGCGGCCCGCGAGGTCCTGCAGCTCCGCGACGGAACCCGTCACGACACGGCCCGCCATCGGGGTCTCGCCGTCGACGTCGAACATCCAGTTGGTGGTCGTCCACAAGGGCTCCGTGCGGCCCACCTGCTCGGCCGCCTCGAGCAGCCGGCGGCGCACCTCGCCTGCGGACTCCGGCAGGCCCCACGTGTTCCACCCCTGCGCGTGCCGGGCCGTGATGCGGAGCATGCGCGGGCCCTTGCCGCCCACCAGGATCGGCAGGCGCTCCTGGACGGGCTTCGGGTCGGCGGGGGCGTCCGCGACGTCGTAGTACGCGCCGTGGAAGGTGGTGCGCCGCGTGTCGAGCATCGAGCGCGTGACCTGGATCGCCTCGTCGAAGCGGTCCACCAGCGCCTTCGCGCCCGGCAGCTCGAAGCCGTAGGCGTCGTGCTCGTTGAGCTGCCAGCCCGCGCCGAGGCCCAGCACGAACCGGCCGCCGCTCACGTGGTCGATCGTGGCGGCGCGCTTCGCGAGCAGGGCCGGGTGGTGGATCGTCGTCGGGCTGACCAGCGGGCCCACCCGGACCTTCGACGTCATTGCGGCGACCGCGGGCAGCAGGCCCCACACCTCGTGCATGGGGCCGTCGGCGCGCGTCAGGTCGCCCGTGTTCGGCATGTAGTGGTCGGCCAGCCAGACGCCGTACCAGCCGTCGTCGTCGGCGGCGCGGGCCTCGTCCAGGATGTCGGCGGCAGGGTTCGTGGAGTTGGGCCAGAGCGACAGCCTCACGGGCGCACCAGCACCTTGGTGGCGCGGCGCTCGTCCATCGCGGCGTAGGCCTCGGCGATCTCGCTCAGCGGGAGCGTGAGGTCGAAGACGTCGCCCGGCGTGATGCTGCCGTCCAGCACGGCCGGCAGCAGCTCCTCCATGTACCGGCGGGCCGACGCCATGCCGCCACCCACCGTGAGGTTGCGGCCGAACACCGTGCGGATCGGCAGCTGCGAGCCGCCGTTCGGCACGCCCACGAACCCGATGCGGCCGCCGCCCCGCACCACGGCCATGGCCTGCGCCATCGACTCCTCGGTGCCCACGCACTCCAGGGCCACGTCGGCGAGGTCGCCGTCGAGCAGCGCACGGATCGCCGCCGGGGCGTCGGCACCGCGCTCGGCGACGACGTCCGTGGCGCCCAGCGTGCGGGCCAGGGCCGCGCGGTCCTCGTGGCGGCTCATCGCGATGATCCGTCGCGCCCCGCGCAGCTTCGCCGCCAGCACGCCCGACAGGCCGACGGCCCCGTCGCCCACGACCGCGACGACGTCGTGCGGTCCCACCGTGGCGGCCGTGGCCGCGTGCAGACCCGTCGACATGACGTCCGCGAGGGTCAGCAGGTGGGGGACCAGGCCGCGGGCCTCGACCTCCTCCTCGCTCAGGCCCACCCGGAACAGCGAGTGCTGGGCCAGCGGGATGCGCACCTTCTCGCCCTGCGCACCGTCCACCGGGTGGCCCTGGCGGTCGGTCGAGCCGAAGAACGTCACCTGGTCGCACGCCGCCGGGAACCCGGCGCGGCAGGACTGGCACTGCCCGCAGCTCAGCGAGAACGGGACGATGACGAAGTCGCCCACCTGGGCGGACGTGACGTTCGCGCCCACCTGCTCGACCACGCCGACCAGCTCGTGCCCGATCGGGTGCGGCGCGTTGGTGGGGACGACGCCTCGGTAAGGCCACAGGTCGGACCCGCACACGCAAGCGGCGACCACGCGCACGACGGCGTCGTCGGGAGTCAGGAGCTGGGGCTCGGGGCGCTCTTCGGCGCGGACGTCACGGGCACCATGGATCACGGCAGCAAGCATGCGGCCACGCTACCCCGGCGTGAGGGCTGGCCGGTGGGGGGCGGCGGTCCGCTGGGGCCCCGCGAGTTAGCGCGCTGGCCGGCGAGTTAGCGCGCTGGCCCTGCGAGTTAGCGCGCTGGCCGGCGAGTTAGCGCGCTGGCCGGCGAGTTAGCGCCCGCGCTCCCCGGCCTGTCACGTCCCACCGCGTGACCCCGACGACGTACGGCAGCTCCTCGGGCATGAGGTGCCAGCGGTCGTGGAGCGCGGCCTCCAGCCGGCCAAGGAAGCCCGCCGGCTCGTCGAGGTCCGCCCACGTCGCACGCACCACGACCCATCCCACCTCCTCGAGCGCCGCCTGCCTGACGCGCTCCCGCGCACGCACGCCGTCCGGGTCGCCCGCGGCGAGGGTCGTGTACTTGACCTCGCCGTCGAACTCGACGGCGACCTTCGCGTCGGGCCAGCCCAGGTCGACCCACCGGTCGCCGAGTGCCGTCGTGACACGGGCCTGGGTCTGTGGTGGCGGGTAGCCGTGCTCGACGAGCACGCCCCGGACCAGGCTCTCGCCGGGCGACTCGGAGCCTGGGTCGGCGAGGTCGCGCACCTGCCGGGCCTGGACGACGCCGCGCCCGCCCTTCGCGTCGCGAAGGATACGGTCGACGACACGCAGGTCCGCGCCGTGCCGGAGCGCGCAGTCCATCGTCATGAGCGCAGCAGGGAAACGCATCGAGCGGGCGCAGTCGACGGCGGTGCGCTCGAGGGATGTCACGGGGAGCCCGCGGACGGTGGTCCGGTCCCCCTCCGTGAGGTCCGTGCAGTGGCGCACCACCTGGTCGCGCGGGGTGATCGCGTCGTCCTCGCGCGCGATGTGCGGGTTCACCAGCTGGGTGAGGTGGACGGCGTCGGTGAGCCGGAACGTCCACAGGCCGTGGAGCAGCGCCGCCGTCTCGAACGAGTACCAGTGCGGGGTGGCCATCGTGCGCTCGCAGGCGGCCACCCGGGCAAGGATCACCTGCCGCCGCGCGTCGGCGAACGGGGCGTCGTCGGCGATGGTGGTGGCGCCGGGTCGGGCCGGTTGCTGTCCCTGCCCGGCCGAGTCTCGACCGACGGCGGCCCCGCGGGCTCGCATTCGCGGTACCGAGGGCGGGACGAGCGGGTCGGGGCGGGTGCGCACAGGAGCCATCGCGGGAGCGTCGCGGGCTCGACGTCCGTTGGGCGCGATCTTGCGAAGCCACTGTGCACGACGACGTCGGTCGTCGGCCTGTGCGCGGACTCGAAGCCCACGGGCCGCGAGTCCCGACACGGCGCGAGCCGACCGCCGCGGACACTAAGTCGCGGCGCCCGGCTCTATCTCGCGGCGCCCGGCTCTATCTCGCGCCCGCGAGCGCTATCTCGCGCCGCGGGGCTCTATCTCGCGAGACAGAGCCCCACCTAGCGCGACAGCACAGCAGCACCTCAGTGGTGGTAGTACCCCGCGTTGCGGGCCCGCTCGAAGCTGCGCTCGATCTCGGCCTCCGCCTCGGCGCGGCCCACCCAGTGGGCGCCCTCCACGGACTTGCCGGGCTCCAGGTCCTTGTAGACCTCGAAGAAGTGCTGGATCTCCAGGCGGTGGAAGTCCGAGACGTCGTCGATGTCCTGGCGCCACGCGGCGCGCTGGTCGCCCAGCGGCACGCACAGCACCTTGTCGTCGCCGCCGGCCTCGTCGCGCATGCGGAACATGCCCAGCGCGCGGCACTTGATGAGGCAGCCGGGGAAGGTCGGCTCCTCCAGCAGCACCATGGCGTCGAGCGGGTCGCCGTCCTCGCCGAGGGTGCCTTCGATGAAGCCGTAGTCGTCCGGGTAGCGGGTCGACGTGAAGAGCATGCGGTCAAGACGGATCCGACCGGTCTCGTGGTCGACCTCGTACTTGTTCCGCTGACCCTTCGGGATCTCGATCGTGACGTCGAACTCCACTGTTCCTCCTGTTGCGGTGCGTACGCGAGGCCAGTCTGCCAGACGACGGCGGACTCAGGTCGGCGCCCGGGCGGCAGTCCCACCGCGCCGCCTGCCGACGTCTAGGCTCGCCGTGACGGACGCTGGTCCGCAGGTGGTGCGGACGACGAGGAGGGGCACGGCATGCGGTGGCGGATTCGCACGGGTGCCGCGGTCACCGTCGTCGCGGTGCTGATCGGCGGCTACCTCGTCGCGGACGCGTACGACGTCGTGCCCGGCATGCTGACCCTCGCGCCGGCGCCCGCCGAGCCCGCGCCGTTCCCCACCGCGCCCGGGGCCGTCCCGGGCCCCTCGCCGTCGCCCGTGCTGGAGACGCTGCCCGCCGATGCCCCGGTCCCGTCGGCGTCCGACGTCGGCGCGCTGGTGCACGGGCTGGCCACGGACACCCGGCTGGGCTCGCACGTGGGGGCGGTCGTGGTCGACGCGCTCACGGGCGAGAAGCTCGGCGCGCTGGGTGCGAGCTCGGGCTTCGTCCCCGCGTCCACGCAGAAGGTGCTGACGGCCGTCGCGGCACTCACCGAGCTGGGCCCGGACAAGACGCTCGACACCAAGGCGATGCTCGACGCCGACGGGCGCGTGGTGCTGGTGGGCGGCGGCGACATGCTGCTCGCCGCCGGGGCCGGCAGCGCGTCCGCGGTCAACGGCCGTGCCGGGCTGGGCGACCTGGCCGCGCAGGTCGCGGCGAAGGTCCGCGTGTCCGGGCAGACGTCGGTGCGCCTGCTGCTCGACGACTCGCTGTTCACCGGCCCGGCGGTCGCGCCGGCGGTGCCGCCCGCCGAGGCGACGATGGGGTTCGTCGCGCCCGTCGCCTCGATGGCGGTGAACGTGGCGCTGCTGCAGCCCGGCTCGTTCGGCCCGCGCGCCCCCGACCCCGCGATGGCGGCCGCCCAGGCGTTCTCCCGTGCGCTCAAGGAGCACGGGGTCTCCGTGACGGGCGACATCGGCCGCGGCCACGCCGGCGACGACGCCCGGTTGCTCGGCGTCGTCCACTCGGCGCCGATCCGCGAGGTCTCGGCGTGGGCCATGCAGACGTCGGACAACACGATCACCGAGGTGCTCGGCCGGCTCGTCGCGCTCCAGCAGGGGCGCCCCGGGTCCACCGACGGCTCGACGCAGGCCGTGCTGGCCTCCGTCTCGCGGCTCGGCGTGGACCTGACCGGCGCCCACCTGGTCGACTGCTCCGGGCTGGGGCGCGGGTCCTCGCTCACGCCCACCCAGCTCACCGACGTGCTGCGCCTGACCGTCGACCCCGCGCACCCGCGCCTGCGCGAGGTCGCCACGGACCTCGCGGTCGCCAACCTGTCCGGCACCCTCGACGCGCGGTTCGGCGGCGACAACCCCGGGCGCGGCCTGGTACGCGGCAAGACGGGGTCGCTGCCCGGCGTCGTCGGGCTGACCGGCCTGGTCGTGACGCGGGACGACCGCCTGCTCGTGTTCGCGCTCATGGCCGACCAGGTCGAGTCGGGCGCCACGGTCGGGGCGCGCATGATCTTCGACCAGTTCGTCGGGCGGCTCGCGGCCCTGGGTGGCGCGGCTACGGTGGGCGGGTGACCAGCAGCAGCCCGAAGCCCGTCGTCGACTGGTCCGCCGCGGCGGAGCTCGCCGGCCGGCTCGCCCCTCCCGGCCCCCGCGCGTCGCGCGGCGAGCTCGCCGACCTGGTCGGCGGCCTGAGGGCCGCCGCGACCGACGCCGTCGAGCACGTGCTCACCACCACCCGCATGACGCCGGCCGGCGGCCTGCACCGCGTGACGGGCGGCCCACGCGACGGCGCCGCCGACCTCGGGCCCGTGCTCGTGGTCGACCGCGCCACCTGGGCGCTCGCGAACACCCAGGTCATGGCCGCCATGACCGAACCCGTCGCCGCGGCGCTCGGCGAGGAGGCCGTGCCCACCAGCGAGGGCGCCCGCCTGGGCGGGGCGTTCGAGGTGGGCGGCATGCTGGCCGTGCTCGCGCCGCGCGTGCTCGGGCAGTTCGACCCGTACGCGCAGCTCGGCACCGGCACCGGCGAGGGCCCGGGCCGCCTGCTGCTCGTCGCCCCCAACGTGCTGCACGCCGAGCGCACCATGGGCGTCGACCCCACCGACTTCCGCCTCTGGGTCTGCCTGCACGAGCAGACCCACGCGCTCCAGTTCGCCACCGCCCCCTGGCTCGCCGCCCACCTGCGCGACCGCGTCGGCGCCCTCATGGAGGACGTCACGCGCACCGCCGTCGGGCTCGCCAAGGCGCCGTTCCTCGAGAAGCTCGCCACCGCGGGACGCACCATCGCCGACGTCGTCAGCGGGGCCGTCCACGGCACCGGCGTGGCCCCGTTCGAGCACATGCTCACCCCCGACCAGAAGGCCGAGCTCGGCTCCGTCACCGCCGTGATGGCCCTGCTCGAGGGGCACGCCGACGTCATGATGGACGCCGTCGGGCCCCGCGTCGTGCGGTCCGTGCGGCAGATCCGCAGCAAGTTCGAGAAGCGCCGCGACGGCGAGGGGGCGCCCGGCCTCGACGTCGTGCTGCGGCGCCTGCTCGGCATGGACGCCAAGCTCGCGCAGTACCGCGACGGCGCCGCGTTCGTGCGCGCCGTCGAGCGCGAGGTGGGCCGCGACGGCCTCAACGCCGTCTGGACCTCGCCCGACACCCTCCCCACCGCCGCCGAGATCGCCGACGCGCGCGCCTGGATCAGCCGCGTCCACGGCTGATGGCCCGGCTCGACCCCGCCGTCGCCGCCGTCCGCGCGGCCGTGCGGGCCACGCTCGCCTCGCTCGCGCTGCGGCCCGGTGACCTCGTGCTCGTCGCCTGCTCCGGCGGGGCCGACTCGCTGGCGCTCGCGGCCGCCCTCGCTCACGAGGCGTCGCGCGTGGGCCGGTCCGTGCGGTCGCGGGGGTTCGCGGTGCGTGCGAGCGCCGTCGTGGTCGACCACGGGCTGCAGGCCGGGTCGTCCGACGTCGCCGACGTCGCCGCCGCCCGGTGCCGCGCCCTGGGGCTGGACCCGGTGGAGGTGCGGCGCGTGGCCGTGACGGGTGCGGGCGGCCCGGAGGCGGCCGCCCGCGACGCCCGCTACGCGGCGCTCGACGCCGCCGCCGCCGCGAGCGGGGCCGTGGCCGTGCTGCTGGGCCACACCCTCGACGACCAGGCCGAACAGGTGCTGCTGGGGCTCGCGCGGGGGAGCGGCGCCCGGTCGCTGGCGGGCATGCCGGCGGCACGGGGCGTCTACCGGCGGCCGCTGCTGGGGCTGCGCCGCAGCCAGACGCGCGCCGCGTGCCACGCGCTCGGGCTGAGGTGGTGGGACGACCCCACGAACGACCTGTCCGTGCCAGGGCCGCCCCCGGTCCCCGGTGGCGCGGCCGCCGCGACGCCGTTGCGCACCCGGGTGCGGCACGAGGTGCTGCCCCTCCTCGAGGAGGTGCTGGGTCCCGGCACCGTCGAGGCGCTCGCCCGCTCGGCCGCCCACCTCCGCGACGACGCCGACGCCCTCGACGCCCAGGCCGCGGCGCTCCTGGCGGCGGCGCGCACCGACGCAGGGGCGGGGCTCGCCCTCGACGTCGGGCTGCTGGAGGCCGCCCCCGCTGCCGTCCGGCGCCGCGCTCTGCGGGCTGCGGCGATCGCCGTCGGGGCGCCCGCCAGGGCCCTGGGGACCAGGCACGTCGACGCGCTCGACGCCCTGGTGGTCGGGTGGCGCGGCCAGGGCAGCGCAGGGCTGCCGTCCGGTGCGAGCGCAGCGCGGGCGTGTGGCACCCTGTTCCTGCACCGAGGGCCCGACGCCGCGCCCAGCACACCCCCGCATCGCACCCCCGAGGAGTAACCCGTGGACCAGTCGGACGTCGCCGGCGACATCGCCAAGATCCTGCTCACCGAGGAGCAGCTCGGGGCCAAGCTCGACGAGATGGCCGCGCAGATCGACCAGGACTACGCGGGCAAGGACCTGCTGCTTGTCGGCGTGCTCAAGGGCGCCGTCATGGTCATGGCGGACCTCTCGCGCCGCCTGCACACGCAGGCCCAGATGGACTGGATGGCCGTGTCCAGCTACGGCTCGGGCACCAAGTCGTCCGGCGTCGTGCGCATCCTCAAGGACCTCGACACCGACCTCACGGGCCGGAACGTGCTGATCGTCGAGGACATCATCGACTCCGGCCTCACGCTCTCGTGGCTGGTCGCGAACCTGCGCTCGCGCGGCCCGGCGTCCGTGGAGATCGCCGCCGCCCTCCGCAAGCCTGACGCCGCGAAGGTCGACGTCGACGTCAAGTACGTCGGCTTCGAGATCCCCAACGAGTTCGTCGTCGGCTACGGGCTGGACTACGCCGAGAAGTACCGCAACCTGCCGTTCGTCGCCACGCTGGCGCCGCACGTGTACTCCTGACGTCGTCCTGCGCGCGCTCGGAACCGTGGGACGGTCCCGAGCGTTGCCTGTGACGAGGGCCCGACGGCGGTGCCCGCGTGCGGTGCCAACGCTCCGTGCGCTCAGCGCCGTCGCCGTCCTGCCCTGGGCGAACACTCACCCGGCGGCCAGCGCCGACGTGTAGTTTCGTCCGAAAGCCTGTGCGAACGAAGGGATGCGGGGTCCGCTCCGCTGCCGATGAACATCAAGAAGATCCTCAGTGGGCCGATCGTCTGGGTCGTGGTGGGCCTGGTCATCCTGGTCCTGGCGTGGGGCGCCATCGCAGCGCCGCGCACCGCACGCATCCAGACGTACCAGGGCCTCGAGCTGCTGCAGGGCGGCACCGTGCAGTCCGCCGTGATCACCGACGGCGAGCAGCGCGTCGAGCTGAAGCTCAGCAAGGACTTCATCACCGGGACGGGCAGCAACCAGCAGAACCACGGCAAGGACGTCGAGTTCTTCTACGTGGCGCCGCAGGGCTCCAAGGTGGCCGACGCCGTCGCGTCCGCGAACCCGCCGGACGGCTTCGACTCCGTCGTCCCGCAGCCCAGCATCTGGTCCTCGATCCTGGGCCTGCTCATCCCGTTCGCGCTCATCGCCATCGTGTTCTGGTGGCTGATGTCCCGCATGCAGGGCGGCGGCAACCGGGTGATGGGCTTCGGCAAGTCGCGCGCCAAGCTGATCAGCAAGGACATGCCGCAGGTGACGTTCGCCGACGTCGCGGGTGCTGACGAGGCCGTCGAGGAGCTCCACGAGATCAAGGACTTCCTCGCCGAGCCGGCCAAGTTCCAGGCCGTCGGCGCCAAGATCCCCAAGGGCGTGCTCCTGTACGGCCCTCCGGGTACCGGCAAGACGCTGCTCGCGCGTGCCGTCGCGGGCGAGGCGGGCGTGCCGTTCTACTCGATCTCCGGCTCGGACTTCGTCGAGATGTTCGTCGGCGTCGGCGCCAGCCGCGTGCGCGACCTGTTCGAGCAGGCCAAGCAGAACGCCCCGGCCATCATCTTCGTCGACGAGATCGACGCCGTCGGCCGCCACCGTGGCGCCGGCATGGGCGGCGGTCACGACGAGCGCGAGCAGACGCTCAACCAGCTGCTCGTCGAGATGGACGGGTTCGACGTCAAGACGAACGTCATC
Organism: Promicromonosporaceae bacterium; assembly: GCA_009783295.1. Taxonomy (GTDB): domain Bacteria; phylum Actinomycetota; class Actinomycetes; order Actinomycetales; family Cellulomonadaceae; genus Xylanimonas. The sequence goes on along the minus strand of WRHK01000014.1, from coordinate 1,189 downwards.
CTCATCGCGGCCACCAACCGCCCCGACATCCTCGACCCCGCCCTGCTGCGCCCGGGGCGCTTCGACCGCCAGGTGGCCGTCGAGGCACCGGACCTCAAGGGCCGCGAGGCGATCCTCCAGGTGCACGCCAAGGGCAAGCCGATGGTCGGCACGGTCGACCTGGCCGCCGTCGCGCGCCGCACCCCGGGCTTCACGGGCGCCGACCTGGCCAACGTGCTCAACGAGGCCGCGCTGCTCACCGCCCGCTCGGGCGCCCAGCTCATCGACGACCGCGCGCTGGACGAGGCGATCGACCGCGTGGTCGCCGGCCCGCAGAAGCGCACACGCGTCATGAACATCAAGGAGCAGAAGATCACCGCGTACCACGAGGGCGGCCACGCCCTGGTGGCGGCGGCGATGCGCTACACGGACCCCGTCACCAAGGTGACGATCCTGCCGCGCGGCCGCGCTCTCGGCTACACGATGGTGATGCCGCTCGAGGACAAGTACTCCACGACGCGCAACGAGCTGCTCGACCAGCTCGCCTACGCGATGGGCGGCCGCGTGGCCGAGGAGATCGTGTTCCACGACCCCACCACCGGTGCCAGCAACGACATCGAGAAGGCGAGCACCATCGCCCGCAAGATGGTCACCGAGTACGGCATGAGCGAGAAGGTCGGCGCCATCAAGCTCGGCACGGGCAACGGCGAGCCGTTCCTGGGCCGCGACTACGGCCACCAGCGCGACTACTCCGAGGCCGTCGCCGGCACCGTGGACCACGAGGTGCGCAAGCTCATCGAGTCCGCGCACGACGAGGCGTGGGAGGTGCTGACCCAGTACCGCGACGTGCTCGACGACCTGGTGCTGCGCCTGCTCGAGAAGGAGACCCTCAACCAGCAGGAGCTGGCCGAGGTGTTCGCCCCCGTCGTCAAGCGCGACGCGCGCGACGTCTGGCTGTCGAGCGAGCAGCGCACCGTCCACACGCGCGGCCCGGTCATGACGGCTGCCGAGCAGAACGGCCACACCGTCGTCCCGCAGGACGAGGCCGCGGCTGCCCAGCCGGAGCTGCCCGCGCAGCCGATCGGTGAGGTCCCGGAGTGACGGACGGCCTCATGCGGCGCGCGGCTGACGTGCCGCCCGTGGACCTCGTGCGGGCCGAGGCGGCCGTCCGCGAGCTGCTCCTCGCGGTGGGGGGGGGCCCCGACCGCGA
>WRHK01000013.1 GCA_009783295.1 Promicromonosporaceae bacterium | reverse complement strand
CCGTGGTGTCGGCGGCGACCGACGTCGGGGCCGCGGGGGAGCTCGCGCTCGCGCTCGACCCCACCGCGACGCCCAGTGCCCCGGCCAGCAGCAGCACGACGGCGGCTCGGGTCCGCCGTCGCGCGGACGGGGCGTTCACCCGGCCGCGCCGTCGTGCGAGAGGCCCGGGTTGCGGGCCAGGAGCTGCCGCGCGACCACCGCGAGGCGCTGCTCGTTGGGGTACGAGAGGCGTTCGGGGAGCCGCGAGACCGGCACCCAGAAGGCGTCCTCGGCCTCGGCGTCCGGATCGTCCTCCACGGTGAGACGGCCGCCGGTCATGGTCAGAAGGTAGTGGTGCACCACCTTGTGGACGCGCCGCGTCTCACCGGAGAACCAGTAGTCGATGACGCCGAGGGTGGTGCGGATGACGCCGGCGATCCCGGTCTCCTCGCGCACCTCGCGGACCGCCGCCTGCTGCGGGGTCTCGGTGCCCTCCAGGTGGCCCTTCGGCAGGCACCACTCGAGGCGCCCCGCCCGGTTGCGCCGCACGATCACGGCGGCCTGCGGGCCGTCCTCGTCGTCGTGCGGCGGGCGCACGACGACGCCGCCCGCCGACGTCTCCTCGACCACCGGCAGGTGCGTGGGGTGCGGGGCATGGGCGGTCAGGTGGCTGACGCCGCCGGCCCCGGAGGCGCCCGCGGGCACCGGGCGCAGACGCCGAGGGTCCACGCGCAGCGGGCTCCCGCCAGGCGGGACGGGCGGGCCGGCCGGGCGCTGCCCCTCGCCACCGTGCGCCGCCAGACTCATACGACAACCCTACCGACCGGACGGCGCCCTCCCGCGCCGCCGGACGCGTCACGTGCCCGCATCGGGGAGAATCGGTACCCGTGTCGAGTCCTGAGCACGAGCTGCTGCACCGCGCCCTGCGCACCCTGACGTCCATGGCCCCCGCCGCGATCGAGCTGGGGACCCTGTTCCAGGAGGCGGGCCACGAGCTGGCGCTGGTGGGCGGCCCGGTGCGCGACGCGTTCCTGGGCCGCGCCAGCCACGACCTCGACTTCGCGACGTCGGCCTCGCCCGACCAGACGGAGCGGATCCTGGCGCGCTGGGGCGACGCGCACTGGGACATCGGCCGTGAGTTCGGCACGATCGGCGCGCGGCGGTTCGCGCGCGGCGGGGCGGACGCGTCCGACGACGTCGTCGTCGAGGTGACCACCTACCGCAGCGACGAGTACGACCCTGCCTCCCGCAAGCCCGTCGTCGCGTTCGGCGACACGCTCGACGGCGACCTGTCCCGCCGCGACTTCACGGTCAACGCCATGGCGGTGCGCCTGCCGGACCTCACGTTCGTGGACCCGTTCGACGGCCTCGGCGACCTCGCGCGGAAGGTGCTGCGCACCCCGATCGCGCCGGAGCGGTCGTTCGACGACGACCCGCTGCGGATGATGCGGGCGGCGCGCTTCGCGGCGCAGCTGGGCTTCGCCGTCGACCCGGGCACCCGGGAGGCCCTGGAGGAGATGGCCGGGCGGATCGAGATCGTGTCGGCCGAGCGCGTGCAGGCCGAGCTGTCCAAGCTGCTGCTCGCCGACCGGCCCCGCCGCGGCCTCGAGGTGCTCGTGGACAGCGGCCTGGCCGACCACGTGCTGCCCGAGCTGCCCGCCCTCAAGCTCGAGATCGACGAGCACCACCGCCACAAGGACGTCTACCAGCACACCCTCACGGTGCTGGAGCAGGCGATCGCGCAGGAGACCGGCCCCGACGGCGCGGTGCCCGGCCCCGACCTGGTGCTCCGGCTCGCGGCGCTGCTGCACGACGTCGGCAAGCCCGCCACCCGCCGCTTCGAACCCGGCGGCGGCGTGAGCTTCCACCACCACGAGGTGGTGGGCGCCAAGCTGGTCGCGCGCCGCCTCAAGGCGCTGAAGTTCGAGAAGCAGGTGGTCAAGGACGTGTCGCGGCTCGTGGAGCTGCACCTGCGGTTCCACGGCTACGGCGAGGGAGTGTGGACGGACTCGGCCGTGCGCCGGTACGTCACCGACGCCGGCCCGCTGCTCGAGCGGCTGCACCGCCTCACCCGGGCCGACTCCACCACCCGCAACAAGCGCAAGGCCCAGCGCCTCGCCGACTCGTACACGGACCTGGAGCACCGCATCGAGGACCTGCGCGCGCAGGAGGAGATCGACGCGATCCGCCCCGACCTGGACGGCACCGAGATCATGCAGATCCTCGGCATCGCCCCCGGCCCCGAGGTGGGCCGCGCGTACAAGCACCTGCTCGCGCTGCGCATGGAGCACGGCCCGCTGGGCCGCGACCGCGCCGAGGCGGAGCTCAAGGCATGGTGGTCCACCGTCGCCGGTGGTTGAGGTTGCGGGCCCCAGGCGGCACAGTGTGACGGTGCTCACCCGCTCACGCGTCGGCGTCGCCGCGTTCTACCTGGTCCAGGGGCTCTGCTTCGGAGGCCTGCTCGCGCAGGTGCCCACGCTGCAGCACGGCCTGGGCCTGTCCGACGGCGTCCTCACCCTCGTCCTGCTGCTCGTGCCCGTCGTGGCCGGGGGCGGGTCGGTGCTGGCCGGCGTGCTGGCGCCCCGCCTCGGGTCGGGCACGGTGCTGCGCGTGGCAGGCCCGCTCGTCGCGGTGGCGATCTTCGGCACGGCCCTCGCGCCGTCGGCCGGGGTGCTGTTCCCGGTGGTCGCCGTCGTGGGGCTGGGCCTCGGGCTCGTCGACGCGACCATGAACATGCAGGGCGTGGCCGTCGAGCGGCAGGCCGGCCGCAGCCTGCTCAACTCGTTCCACGCGGCCTGGAGCGTCGGCGGGATCCTCGGCTCCCTCGCCGCAGTGCTCGCGCATGGGCAGGGCTGGAGCCTCCCCGTGGCCCTCGGCGCCGTCGCCGCCGTGGCCCTCGTGATCGACCTGGTCGCGGCCCCGCGCCTGCTGCCGCCCGACGCCGACCTCGCGCCGGACGCCGCCGCGCCCGTCACGGCCGCCATCCCCTGGCGGCCCATCCTCGCCATTGGCGTCCCCGTCACGATCATGTACATCGCCGACTCGGCCACCTCGTCCTGGTCCACCAAGTACGTCGAGGACGTGCTGCGGTCCTCCGCGACCGTCGCCCCGCTCGGGCTCGCCGCCTACCTCGCGTGCCAGCTGCTCGCCCGGCTCGGCGCGGACGCCCAGGTCAACCGGGTCGGGCCCACCTGGACCGTCCGCGTCGGCGGAGCGGTGGGCGCCGCCGGGCTCGTGCTCGTCGCCCTCGCACCCGCCCCGTGGGTCGCCATCGCCGGGTTCGCGCTCACCGGGCTCGGCCTCGCCGTCGTCGTACCCCTCGCGTTCTCCGCCGCCGGCGCGCTCGACCCCACCCACAGCGGCGTCGCCGTCGCCCGCGTCAACCTGTTCAACTACGTCGGGTTCGTGCTCGGAGCCGCCCTCATCGGCGGGATCGCCCAGGTCAGCAGCCTCCGCTGGGCGTTCGCCGTGCCCGCGGCGCTGGCGCTCGCGGTGATCGCGCTCGCACCCGCGTTCCGCGTGCGCGACGGCGTCAGTGCACGACCACCGATTCCGACGTCGCAGGCTTCCGGAGCATGAACGCCAGCACGAACGCCGCGACCATCACCGCGGCACCCACCGTGAACGCGAGGCCGGAGCCGCCCGTCAGCGCCTGAGCCGGGTGCGCGCCGGACTGGGCCAGCGACGTCGAGCGGGCCGTCAGCAGCGCTACGAACAGCGCGGTGCCCGCAGCCCCGGCCAGCTGCTGCACGGTGCTCACGGCCGCCGACCCGTGCGAGTACAGCCGCGGCGGCAGCGACCCGAGCGCGGTGGTGAACAGCGGCGTGAACACGAGCGCGAGGCCCAGGCTCATCACGACGTGCGCCGCGAGCACGAACCACCAGTGCGTGGTAGGCCGGATGGTCGCCATGCCGACGAACGCGGCGACCACCAGCACGGCCCCGGGGACGACCAGGGGACGCGGCCCCACCCGGTCGTACAGGTTGCCCACCACGGGGCCCAGCAGGCCCATCGCCAGGCCGCCGGGAAGCACCAGCAGCCCCGTCTCGAGCGGCGACAGCCCCAGCGCCCGCTGCAGGATCAGCGGCAGCAGGATGAACGAGCCGAACATCGCGAGCATCGCCACGGCCATCGCGCCGAGCGCCGTCGGGAACCCGCGCGCCGCGAACACGCGCAGGTCGAGCACGGCGTGGTCGTCGCGCTGGAGCTGCCGCTGCCGCAGCACGAACAGCACGAGCATCACCACGCCCACGGCCAGCGGCACGGCGGGAGGCACCGGCACGTGCCCGCCTGCGGCCTGGCCCAGGGACGTCAGGCCGTACACCAGCCCGCCGAACGCGAGGGCGGCCAGCACCAGCGAGAGGGCGTCGAGTCGCTTGTGCTCGCGCTCGGAGACGTCGCGGATCAGCACGGCGCCCACGATCAGCGCCGCGAGCGCGATGGGCAGCACGACGCCGAACACGCCCCGCCAGCCGAGCGGCTCGAGCACGGCTCCGGACAGCGTCGGGCCCAGCGCGGGTGCCGCGGAGATCACGAGCGACACGTTGCCCATGACCTTGCCGCGGTGCCGCTCGGGCACCAGGTTCATCACCGTCGTCATGAGCAGCGGCATCATGATCGCCGTGCCGGACGCCTGCACCACGCGGGCCGCCACGAGCACCCCGAACGCCGGCGCGAGGATCGCGAGCAGCGTGCCCGCGCTGAAGAGCGACATCGCCAGCAGGTAGGACACGCGCGTCCCGAACCGCTGCAGCAAGAACCCCGTCGCCGGGATCACCACCGCCATCGTCAGCATGAACACCGTGGTCAGCCACTGCCCGACGGCCGCCGTGACGTGCAGGTCCGCCATGATCGGCGGCAGCGCCACGCTCATGGTGGTCTCGTTGAGGATGACCACGAACGTCGAGGCAAGCAGCAGCGCGATGGCGGTGAAGTGCGCTCGGGGCAGGCGGTCCGACGTCGGCGCCTCGTTGGGCGCCAGCACGGCGGCGGCGGATGGCGCGTCCATGGGTCCTCCTCGTGGCGGGGGGTGAGGGACGCCAGTGCTTACGCCTGGTCTGGCTGCGGTATTCCCTCCGCCCGGGTGGACGCCCCGGCGGGCCCGGACTCATCGGTGACGTAGAGGGCGAGGTCGACCTCGCGGGGCTCGCGGGCGAACCGCGTCAGCACGACGACGGCGACCACCACGTACGCGCCCGCGAGCACCAGGAACAGCCCGCGCGACCACCCCTGGTCGGGCACCACGAACGCCGCGAGCACGGCCGCGCCGGTGAATGCGGCGTTGAACAGCAGGTCGTAGAACGCGAACGCCCGGCCGCGGAACTCGTCGTGCGTGTCGGTCGCGACGATGGTGTCGACGGCGATCTTGGCCGCCTGGGCCGCCATGCCCAGCAGGGCCGCGCACAGGTAGACCATCCACCGCGCGTAGGTGACCGAGAGCATCACCTGGGACACCGCGGCGAACAGGAGCATGAGCCCCACCCACACCTGCGGGCCCGTGTACCGCGAGATGGTCGGCGTGATCACCACGGCCAGCGCACCGCCCACGCCGGTCAGCCCGACGACGACGGCGAACGTGGCGATCCCGGCGGACAGGTCGCCGGGGGAGAGCAGGTTGCGGGCGATGAGGATCGACGCGATGAACACGATCCCGTAGAGCAGCCGGTGGGCCGCCATGGCGAGCAGCCCCTGACCCGGTGTGACGCGCGCCGTGAGGTAGCGGGCACCCTGGCCCAGGTCGCGCAGCACGACGGCGACGTCGTCGCGGATGGGCGTGCGGCGGGGGTGGACGGGGCCCAGCTGGTCGGGACGCAGCCGCAGCGCGGCCAGGGCGGCGACCAGCATGAGCACGCTCGCGACCACGAGCGAGGCGCCGTCGCGCACGCTCCCCGGCGGGATCATCAGCCCCAGCACCAGGCCGACGCCGCCGCCCACGAACGTGGCGCCGGCCCCGAGCGTGGGCACGATCGAGTTGGCCGTCAGCAGCAGCTCGCGGTCGAGCACGTTCGGCAGGCCGGCGGACAGGCCGGACAGGATGAAGCGGTTCACGCTCAGCGCGACCAGGCCGATCGCCGCGACCACCCACGTGCCGCCCGCCGTGAACATCGCCAGGGCGGCCCCGGCGGTGACCACGCACCGCACCACGTTGGCCCACAGCAGCACCTGCCGTCGCCGCCACCGGTCCAGCAGCACGCCCACGAACGGCGCGATGACGAAGGGCGCGAACATCACCGCGAACCCGGCCGCGACCTCGCGCGCCGTGCCCGCGTTCTCCGGCGAGAAGAACAGCACCGTCGCCAGGCCCACCTGGAAGGCGCCGTCCCCCGCCTGGGAGAGCAGCCGCACGGCGAACAACCGCCGGAACCCCTGCAGCCGCAGCAGCTGCCGCAGCTCCCTGATCACACCCACGTCCGCAGCCTAGGACGTGGCACACGACGAACGGCGCCCGCGAGGTGGATACCTCGCGGGCGCCGTCGTTCAGATGGCCTCGGGTTCAGACCACCGGTGGAGCTCAGCGCTCGATCCTTCTTGTCGCGCTGAGCCTGCGCTCCGACTCAGCGCTCGATGTCGCCCTTGATGAAGGCCTCGAGGCGCGCACGGCCCTCGGTGTCCTCCATCTGGACGGGCGGCGACTTCATGAAGTACGTCGACGCGGACAGGATCGGGCCGCCGATGCCGCGGTCCTTGGCGATCTTCGCGGCGCGGACGGCGTCGATGATGATGCCGGCCGAGTTGGGGGAGTCCCACACCTCGAGCTTGTACTCCAGGTTCAGGGGCACCTCGCCGAACGCGCGGCCCTCGAGGCGCACGTACGCCCACTTGCGGTCGTCGAGCCAGGCGACGTAGTCCGACGGGCCGATGTGGACGTTGCGGTCGTCCTTCTTGCCGGCCAGGGGGCCGTCGTGGAGGTTCGACGTCACGGCCTGCGTCTTCGAGACCTTCTTGGACTCGAGGCGGTCGCGCTGCAGCATGTTCTTGAAGTCCATGTTGCCGCCGACGTTCAGCTGGTACGTGCGGTCGAGGATGACGCCGCGGTCCTCGAAGAGGCGGGCGAGCACGCGGTGCGTGATCGTGGCGCCGACCTGCGACTTGATGTCGTCACCGACGATCGGGACGCCGGCGGCCTCGAACTTGGCGGCCCACTCGGGGTCCGACGCGATGAAGACGGGCAGGGCGTTGACGAAGGCGACGCCCGCGTCGATGGCGCACTGCGCGTAGAACTTGTCGGCGATCTCCGAGCCCACGGGCAGGTAGGAGACGAGCACGTCGACCTTGGCGTCCTTGAGGGCCTGGACGACGTCGACCGGCTCGGCGTCCGACTCCTCGATGGTGGCCGAGTAGTACTGGCCGAGGCCGTCGTTGGTCGGGCCACGCTGGACCGTGACGCCCAGGGGCGGGACGTCGGCGATCTTGATCGTGTTGTTCTCCGAGGCGTAGATCGCCTCGGCAAGGTCGAAGCCGACCTTCTTCGCGTCGACGTCGAACGCCGCCACGAACTCGAGGTCCGACACGTGGTAGTCCCCGAACTGCACGTGCATCAGACCCGGGACCTTGCCCGCCGGGTCGGCGTCACGGTAGTAGTGCACGCCCTGGACCAGGGACGATGCACAGTTGCCAACACCGACGATGGCGACGCGGATGGAGGTCATCCTCGCTCCTTGTTCTCTCGAGGGTCGCGCTCGGCGCGGCCCCTTTCTGTGGTGATGAGGCCGTCCAGCCAGCGCACCTCGCGCTCGACCTGCTCGAGCCCGTGGCGTTGCAGCTCGAGCGTGTACTCGTCGAGCCGTTCACGGGTGCGAGATGCGGACTCGCGGACCGCCTCGAGCCGCTCGGTGAGCCGGGTACGCCGGCCCTCGAGGATCCGTAGGCGGGTGTCGGCGTCGGTCTGCGCGAAGAGCGCGAACCTGACGTCGAAGTTCTCGTCCTCCCAGGCGGCTGGGCCTGACGAGGAGAGCACGGTCTGGAGGTGTTCCTTCCCCTCCGCCGTGAGCTCGTAGACGATGCGGCCCCGGCGCCCCGCCAGCGGCGGGACGGGCTCGTGGCCGGTGGAGCGCCGCGGTGCGCGCGTTCCGACGGGTGCGGACGGCGAAGGCTCCGCCGTCGCGATCAGCCCGCGCTCCTGCAGGGAGCGCAGTGCCGGGTACAACGTGCCGTAGGAGAAGGCCCGGAACGGGCCGAGCAGCAGCGCGAGCCGCTTGCGCAGCTCGTAGCCGTGCAGCGGTGCGGAGCTGAGCAGGCCGAGGACGGCAGTCTCGAGCACCGTCGAGCGACTGCGCACGGGCTCCTCCTCGACTACGGCATGATGGGGTCGTCAACCACGATCTATCGAGTTCGACTTGTCGGGTCGACCTATCGACTCGATACATCGTAGAGCCACGGACTGTATGCCTGCAGGACAGGTTGGCGCAATGTTGTTCACGGACCGGCGTTTGTGAAGGTTCGGCGGAGCGCCTCGGGTCCGTGCGGGGAGAGCCAGGGCGAAACCGATGCTCCAACGCCGTGGTAGGCCGTCGGCGGCCGCGGATCGCCTAGTGTTTCGCGACGGAGCGCACGCCTTCACCCGCAAGGCGCAGCGCGGCAACGCCGTTCACCAGGAGGAAGTCAGGACGTGGCCATCACAGCGAGCGCACGCCGCCCGGCACGCCGACGGCTGATCAACTACCCGCGGCGCGGCAAGGGCCCCGTCCGCCGCTGGCTGCCGTCCTGGCGTGTCGTCGTCGGGACGCTGCTCGCCGTCATCGCCCTCGGCGCCGGCACGCTCGTCGCGGCCTACGCGTCGACCACCGTGCCGAGCGACCTCGGCGAGATCAGCAGCCAGCAGACCACGGTCTACTACTCCGACGGCACGACGCCGATCGCCGCGCTGCCCGGTGCCCGCCGCGTCAAGGTCGAGTACAAGGACCTGCCCAAGTACGTGGGCGACGCCGTCGTCGCGTCCGAGGACTCGACCTTCTGGACCAACAGCGGCGTCGACGTGCGCGGCATCGCGCGCGCGTTCGTCAACAACCTCAAGGGCGGCGCGCGCCAGGGTGGATCCACGCTGACGCAGCAGTACGTCGAGCGCACCAAGACCGACACCAACACGGGCTACCTGGGCAAGGTCCGCGAGGCGATCATGGCCCTCAAGGTGACCCGCTCGACGCACAAGACCGACATCCTCCAGGGGTACCTGAACACCATCTACTGGGGTCGCAGCACCTACGGCATCGAGACCGCCTCGCAGGCGTACTTCGGCAAGTCGGCCAAGGACATGACGTACTCCGAGGCGGCGCTGCTCGCGGGCATCATCCCGTCGCCCAACAACTGGGACCCGGGCGTCGACAAGAAGATGGCGGAGTTCCGCTGGCAGCGCACCATCGACCGCATGTACGCGTCGGGCTTCATCACGGAGAAGGAGCACAAGGACGCCAAGTTCCCGACGTTCCTGCCCAAGCCGGCGGTCGAGAACGTCTTCTCGGGCCCGGGCGGCTACCTCGCCAAGATGGCCGAGGACGAGCTCGCCCAGACCCCCCAGTTCAAGGGCTCGCCGGAGAGCATCCGCACGAGCGGCCTCAAGATCGTCACGACGATCGACAAGAAGGACCAGGACGCCGCGGTCGCGGCGACGGAGGAGGCCTTCAACGGGGACCATCCCGCCGACCCGAAGAAGCTGTCGGTGGGCCTCGTCTCGATGGACCCGACCAACGGCGAGCTGCGTGCGGTGGTTGGTGGCCGCGACTACGTGAAGGCGCCGTTCAACTACGTGACGCAGGGTCGGGCGCAGGCCGGCTCGACCTTCAAGCCGTTCACGCTGATCGCGGCACTCGAGGACGGCAAGCAGCTCAGCGACACCTACCCGGCACCTGCTCGCAAGACTTTCCCGCACCAGAACAACGGTGGCGACTGGAAGGTGACCAACTTCAGCCTCGAGTCGTGGCCAAACCCGATCGACCTGGTCACGGCCACGGCCAACTCCGTCAACACGGTGTTCGGCCAGCTCAACATCGACGTCGGCCCGCAGCGCACCGCCGACGTCGCGCACACGCTCGGGATGCCGAACGCCGCGGCCGGCCAGCCCGGGTACATCGCCCCCAACCCCGCCAATGTGCTCGGCACCGCCAGCGTGCGGCCGATCGACCTCGTGACGGCGTACGGCACCATCGCGGGCGGCGGCCAGAAGGTGACGCCGCACATCATCCGGGACGTGACCAAGCTGGACGGGAAGACGCTGGTCTACAAGGCGCCCACGCCCCGCACGCAGGTGGTCGACCCGGACATCATCAAGGCCGCGACCTACGCCATGACCCAGGTGGTCCAGGCCCCGGGCGGCTCCGGTGCCACGGCCAGGGAGCTCAACCGCCCCGTCGCCGGCAAGACCGGTACCACCCAGGACGCGAAGTCCGCCTGGTTCGCCGCCTTCGTGCCGCAGCTCGTCACCGTCGTCGGCATCTCCCAGGAGGAGAACAAGACGCAGGAGTCGATCACGCCCTTCGGGCAGTGGTGGAAGGCCGCGAGCATGACGGGCTCGTCGTTCCCGGCGCGCGCGTGGACCGACTACATGAAGGTTGCGCTGGACGGCGTCCCGGTGCAGAACTTCCCTGACTACACGCCGCCGCGACCCTCGCCGTCGCCGACGCCCTCGCCGACGGACACCCCGACAGTGCAGGCCCCGACCGACACGCCCTCCGACCCGACGGCCGACTGGGTGACCGTGCCCAAGAACCTCGTGGGGCAGCAGGTCAACCAGGCCACAGGCGCGCTGCGTGGGCTCGGGCTCCACGTGAGCACCGCGCCGCAGGCGTCGGACCAGGCCAAGGGCACCGTGCTCGGCGTGTCCGCGGCCGGCACCCGGGTGCCGCCGGGGTCCACCATCACGGTGACGGTGTCGACGGGTCCGTCGTCGGGCAACGGCAACGGGAACGGGAACGGCCAGCCGACCTCTCCGCCCACCGACTCCCCGACGCCGACACCGACCGACAGCCCGACGGACCCGGCGACGGGCATCCCCACGCCGGACCCCTCGCCCTCGATCGGGCTGCCCGGCAAGGGCAACTGAGTGAAGGCCCCGTGAAGCCCCTCGGGCTTTCGGGAGCAGGCGGACACCGCCACGTGTGAAGCGCGCCGACCCCAGGTCGGCGCGTTTCGCCGTCTCCTACCGTGCTGGTCGAGGCGGAGCCCTGTCATCACGGGCCCGCCGCCGGCCGGGGCTCCCTCCCGGTCGTCCGACCCGGGAGGAAGTACGTGGCCACCTCAGGCAACCGCCAGGCGACCCGTCGTCGTCGGCTGTGGAACTACCCGCGGCGCGGCAAGGGGCCGGTCCGTCGCTGGGTCCCGTCGTGGCGCTTCGTCGTCGGCTCCGTCGTGGGCATGCTCGCGCTCGTCACCGGCACGCTCGTCACCGCCTGGGTGACGACGTCGGTGCCCGAGCACCTCGGCAACATCACCAACCAGACGACGACGATCTACTTCGCCGACGGCGAGACGCGCATCGGCTCGCTCGGCGCGCGCCGCCAGATGGTGCACCTCGAGGACCTGCCGGCCCACGTCGGCGACGCCGTCATCGCGTCGGAGGACGCGACCTTCTGGACCAACCCGGGCGTCGACCCGCGCGGGTTCCTGCGCGCGGTGTGGAACAACGTGCGCGGCGGCTCCACCCAGGGTGGCTCGACGCTGACGATGCAGTACATCGAGCGCACCCGCACCGACTCCGTGACGGGCCTGACGGCCAAGTTCCGCGAGGCGATCATGGCCCTGCAGGTCACGCGGGACACGCCCAAGGAGGACATCCTCGAGGGCTACCTGAACACCATCTACTGGGGCCGCGGCGTGTTCGGCGTCGAGGCGGCGTCGCAGACGTACTTCGGCAAGCCGGCGAGCGAGCTGACCATCTCGGAGGCGGCGATGCTCGCGGGCATCATCCCGTCGCCCAACAACTGGGAGCCGGGCGTCAACGAGGCGCAGGCCCAGCGGCGCTGGCACCGCAACATCAACCGCATGTACGACCAGGGGCTCATCACGGCGCAGGAGCGCGCCGACGCCGAGTTCCCGGAGTTCCTGCCGCGCCCGACGGCGACCAACACCCTGGGCGGGCAGGCCGGCTTCCTGGTCAACGAGGTGATCCGCGAGCTGTCGGACACGGACGCGTTCCGCGACCGGCCGGAGCTGCTGCGCACGCGCGGCCTGCGCATCACGACCACCATCGACCCGGCGCTGCAGGACGCGGCGGTCGCCGTGGCGCAGTCGGCGTTCGAGGGCCCGAACCCGGCCGACCCCGAGGCGCTGTCGGTGAGCCTGGCCTCGATGGACCCGGACACGGGCGAGATCCGGGCGCTGTTCGGCGGCCTCGACTACCTGCAGCGGCAGTTCAACACCGCGACGCAGGGCCGCGCCCAGGCCGGCTCGACGTTCAAGCCGTTCACGCTCGTGGCCGCCCTCGAGGACGGCCACTCGCTGAGCGAGCGGTTCGACGGGCAGAGCCAGGCCACCATCCCGGGCTGGGACCCCGCCAACGGCAACCGCGGCCCGCGCAACTTCGGCGGCCAGAACTTCGGGCGCATCAACCTCACCGACGCGATGGCCGACTCCGTGAACACGGTGTACGCGAAGCTGAACGTCGAGGTGGGCCCGCAGCGCACCGTCGACGTCGCCCACCGCCTCGGCATCCCCGAGACGGTGGACGTGCCCGCTGTGCCGTCGAACGTGCTCGGGCCGTCGGCCGTCAGCGCGCTCGACCTCGCGACCGCCTACTCGACCATCGCGAACGGCGGCGACCGCGTGACCCCGCACATCGTGCGCGAGGTGCGCGGCCTGGACGGCGCGCTCATCCACAGCGGCCCGACGCAGCGCACGCCGGAGTTCGACCCGCAGGTCATGGCGGCCACCACGCACGCCCTCGAGCAGGTCGTGGAGAACGGCTCCGGCCGGGCCGCCCGCGAGCTGCGCGGGCCGAACGGCGAGCGTCGCCCGGCCGCCGGCAAGACCGGCACGAGCAACGACAACGTGTCCTCGTGGTTCGCGGGGTACGTCCCGCAGCTCGTGACCGTCGTGGGCCTGAGCCAGGAGCGCGACGGCCGCGTCGAGACCATCACGCCCTTCGGCCAGTGGGCCAGCAGCCGCACGGGGATGACGGGCAGCACGTTCCCCGTCCGCGCGTGGACCGACTTCATGCAGGTCGCCACCGAGGGCATGGACGTCGAGGCGTTCCCGTCCTACCTCCCGGCGCCGTACGTCCCCGAGGTGGACACGTCCGACGACGTCGAGGACGAGCCCACCGAGGAGCCGACCGCCGACCCGACCGAGGGCTGGGTCGACGTGCCCGGCGGCCTCGTGGGCCAGTCGGTCGACCAGGTGCGCGGCATCCTCGCCGGCCTGGGCCTGAACGTCCGCGTCGAGGAGGTGGAGTCCAGCCAGCCGCAGGGCACCGTCGTCGGCGTGGACGGGGCGGGCACGCGCGTGCCTCCGGGCTCCACGGTGACCGTCCGTGTCTCCAGCGGGCCGGCGGCCACGACGCCGCCCGAGCCGCCCGTCGTGACCCCGCCGCCCGGCGGCGGTGACGGCTCCGACGGCGGTGACGGCGGGACCGACACCGGCGGCGGCGACGGGGGCACCGACACCGGCACCGGTGACGGCGGAACCGGATCCGTCGGGTACCCTGGATAACTGTCTGTGCCCGCTCGCGCCGACCTGGCGTTCGCGGGCACAGCGACGCACAGACCCTCCTGTCACGGAAAGACCGTGACCGTATAGACCAGAGGAGGTGGGTTGAACTCATGCGTCAGTACGAACTGATGGTGATCCTGGACCCTGAGGTCGAGGAGCGCACCGTCGCCCCGTCGCTCGAGAAGTACCTGTCGGTCATCTCGACCGAGGGCGGCTCCGTCGACAAGGTCGACATCTGGGGTCGGCGCCGGATGGCGTTCGACATCAACAAGAAGTCCGAGGGCATCTACGCCGTCGTCGACTTCACCGCGACCGCCGACACGGCGAAGGAGCTGGACCGCCAGCTCGGTCTCAACGAGGCCGTGCTGCGTACCAAGATCCTCCGCACGGACGCTCGCTGAGACTGATCCGATAACCCCCGGCCTGTCGGGTAGCCACTGTCGGTGGCACCTGGTGGGATCCCCCCGATACGTGTCTCGGACGAACGAAGGAGCAAGTCATGGCTGGTGAGACGATCATCACCGTCGTCGGAAACCTGACGGCAGACCCGGAGCTGCGGTTCACGCCCTCGGGTGCCGCTGTGGCGAGCTTTACCGTGGCCTCCACGCCGCGCACCTTCGACCGTCAGTCGAACGAGTGGAAGGACGGCGACGCGCTGTTCATGCGGTGCTCGGTGTGGCGGGAGGCGGCGGAGAACGTCGCCGAGTCGCTCACCAAGGGCATGCGCGTGATCGTGCAGGGCCGTCTGACCCAGCGCTCGTACGAGACGCGTGAGGGCGAGAAGCGCACCGTCGTCGAGATGCAGGTGGACGAGGTCGGCCCCGCGCTGAGGTACGCCTCGGCCAAGGTCACCCGGACCCAGCGTCAGGGCGGTGGCGGCTTCGGCGGTGGCGGCAACCAGGGTGGTGGCTTCGGCCAGCCCCAGGGTGGCGGCTACGGCCAGCAGCAGGGTGGGGGCTACGGATCTTCCGGTGGCGGTCAGCAGCAGAACGACCCGTGGGCCTCTGCAGGCCCGGCGTCGTCCGGCGGCTCGTTCAACGACGAGCCTCCGTTCTGACCGGCACCCTCTCCCCAGATCACCTTTCTCCCCGAAGGAGCAACACCATGGCGAAGCCTGTGGTGCGCAAGCCCAAGAAGAAGTCGAACCCGCTGAAGACGGCGAAGATCGAGTCCGTCGACTACAAGGACACGGCCCTGCTGCGGAAGTTCATCTCCGACCGCGGCAAGATCCGTGCCCGTCGTGTGACCGGCGTCTCCGTCCAGGAGCAGCGCCAGATCGCCCGTGCCGTCAAGAACGCCCGCGAGATGGCCCTGCTGCCGTACTCGTCGTCGGCCCGCTGAGTCAGGAAGGACTGGAGCAACCATGGCCAAGCTGATCCTGACCCACGAGGTCACCGGCCTCGGTGAGCCCGGCGACGTCGTCGACGTCAAGGACGGGTACGCCCGTAACTACCTCATCCCGCGCAACCTTGCGACCCCGTGGACCAAGGGCTTCGAGTCGCAGGTCGCTGCGATCCGCAAGGCCCGCAAGGCCCGCGAGATCGCGACGCTCGACGAGGCCAAGGCCGCTGCCGAGGCCCTCGCGGCCAAGGCCGTCGTCGTCAAGGCGAAGGCCGGCGAGTCCGGCCGCCTGTTCGGCGCCGTGACGACGGCGGACATCGCCGCCGCCGTGGTCGAGGCTGGCTCGCCCGCCGTCGACAAGCGCAAGATCGAGATCGCCAACGCGATCAAGTCGACCGGTGAGTACACCGTGTCGGTGCGCCTGCACCCCGAGGTGTCGGCGAAGATCTCGGTGAAGGTCGTCGCCGCCTGAGGCGCGTCTGACACCTGAGAGGGCCCCGGCCCCCCGTCCGCGGGGAGCCGGGGCCCTCTCTCATACCCCCGTGGTCATCCAGCGGGGGCTGCGTGCCCGCAGGCCCGTGGTCACGGCCCGGGCTGCCATGAACACGCCCGCGAAGGCCGCCCACAGCCAGGCCAGGCCCGCGGTGCCGGACGGCGCCCAGGCTCCCACGGCCAGCGCCGCGGGCAGGTAGACGAGCAGCGTGAGCATGCCGACGGCGGCGAGGTATCGCCCGTCGCCCGCGCCGATGAGGACGCCGTCGAGCACGAACACGTAGCCGGCCATGGGCATGAGCAGCCCGCACACCACCAGGCCGGCGGTCGCGGCGGCGCGCACGGCGTCGTCGGGCGTGAACAGCGGGGCGATCCACCACCCGGCGGCCGCGATGACGACGCCGAGCACCGCCCCCGCGGCGACGCCCCAGCGCAGGCAGCGGCGCAGCACCTCGCGGACGCGCGTCAGGTTGCCGGCGCCCAGCCCCTGGCCGACGAGGGCCTGGGCGGCGATGGCGAGCGCGTCGAGGGCGAAGGCGGCCAGGCCCCACAGGCTGTTGACCACCTGGTGGCCGGCCAGCGTGGCGTCGCCGAGGCGGGTGGCGACCGCGACCGTCAGCAGGATGGCGAGGCGCAGCGACGCCGTCCGCACCAGCAGCGGCATCCCTGCGCGGGCGCTGGCCCAGACGCCGCCCGCGGCGGGGCGGAGCGAGGCGCCGCGCCGGCGGGCGCCCCGCACGACGACGGTGGTGAGCGCGGCGGCCATGGCGAGCTGGGCCAGGGCGGTGCCGAGGCCGGAGCCGGCGATGCCCATGCCGACGCCCCACACGAGCGTGACGTTGACGACCGCGTTCACGGCGGCGCCGGTCGAGGCGACCACGAGCGGGGTCCGCGTGTCGCGCAGGCCGCGCAGCACACCGGTGGCGGCGAGCACCACCTCCATGCCGGGCAGGCCCACCGCGGAGAACCGGATGTAGATGACGGCCTGCCTGGCGACCTCGCCCGTGCCGCCCATGGCGCCGACGGCCCAGGGCGCCAGCGTCCACACGGCGACCCCGAGCACGATGCCGATCCCCAGGGCCAGCCACATGCCGTCGATGCCGGACTGGAGGGCCTCGCGCTCACGGCCGGCACCGATGAGCCGGGACACGGCCGCCGTCGTGGCATAGGCGAGGAACACGCACAGCCCGACGACGGTCACCAGCAGGCTGGACGCGAGCGAGAGGCCGCCGAGCTGGGCCGTGCCGAGCCGCCCGACGACGACGGAGTCGACGAGCACGAACAGCGGCTCGGCCACCAGGGCGCCCAGGGCGGGCACGGCAAGGGCGAGGATCTCGCGGTTCAGCGACACCCCACGGTGCTCCGTGTCCGGGATGCGACCCACCTCACTCAACGACTTTTCCTCCACAGGCTGAGGGCAACGTTTCCCCAGATCGTCTGGGGTAAACGGGGTTGTACACAGGCCAGATCCCCAGTTGTGCACACCCTTGTCCACGGGCTGTGCACAGTCTGGGGCACGTCATCCACACCGTGGTCCACACCCGCGTCCACAGGTGGCTTTGCGGCCCGTGCGGGGCGCGCCTAGCGTCGGCAGGAATGTCGGTGGTCCACGGTAGAACAGGGCACCGTAGGGACGTAGCCGGCCAGGGCGGGAGCAGCATGTCGATCGAGGAGCTCGAGTCCTCCTACACCGGGGGACCGGCGACGTTCGACCGGACCCCGCCGCAGGACCTCAACGCCGAGATGAGCGTGCTGGGCGGCATGCTCATCTCCAAGGACGCCATCGCCGACGTCGTCGAGAGCATCCGCGGCAACGACTTCTACCGCCCCGCGCACGAGACCATCTACGACGCGATCCTCGACCTGTACGGCCGCGGCGAGCCCGCCGACGGCATCACCGTCGCGGACGAGCTGCGCCGCCGCGGCGAGCTCGAGCGCATCGGCGGGGCGGCCTACCTGGCCGACCTCGTCTCCGGAGTCCCTACCGCCGCCAACGCCGGGTACTACGCGCGCATCGTGCGCGAGCGGGCCGTGCTGCGCCGCCTCGTCGAGGCCGGCACGCGCATCGTCCAGCTCGGCTACGCGCGCGACGGCGGCGAGGTCGACGACATCGTCAACACCGCACAGGCCGAGATCTACGCCGTCACCGAGCGGCGCACGTCCGAGGACTACCTGCCGCTCGCCGAGATCATCGGCGGCACCATGGACGAGATCGAGGCGGCCGGGCACCGCGGAGAAGGCATGACGGGGGTGCCCACCGGATTTGCCGACCTTGACCGGCTGACCAACGGGCTGCACCCCGGGCAGATGATTGTCATTGCTGCACGGCCGGCCATCGGTAAGGCGCTCGCTCTCGACACGCCGCTCCCGACGCCCGCGGGGTGGACCACCATGGGGGAGGTCGCGGTCGGCGACTTCCTGCTGGGGGCCGACGGGAAGCCCACGCGAGTCGTCGCGGCGACCGAGGTCATGGTCGACCGTCCTTGCTACGAGGTCGTGTTCGACGACGGCACCGTCATCGTCGCGGACGCAGAGCACCAGTGGGCGACGAGTACCCGCGCCGAGCGGCGAAAGGTACGTCACGGCGAGCCCGCTGCGTCGGCGATCCGTACCACGGCCGAGATTGCCGCCACGGTGCGTTGCGAGACCGCGGACGTCCGCTCCAACCACTCGGTGGCGACGGCCCACGCACTCGACCTGCCCGACACCGAGCTCCCGCTCCACCCGTACCTACTCGGGGTGTGGCTTGGCGACGGTCACTCCGATTCCGCACGTTTTACGTCTGCGGATCCTGAGATTGCGATGACGATCGAAGGGCTCGGGTACTACCTGACGGAGTCTCAGCCCTACGACGGCAAAGCGATGCTGTACGCGGTGCAGCTCCGACCTGAGCTACCGGTCGAGGAGAGGGCTTGCATCGTATGCGGCGCGCTCTTCGTCCCCAAGACATCGCAGGTCCGGACGTGTGGGCAGTCGTGCGGTGGCAAGGCACGGTTCCTGTCGGATCCGGTCCCCTCCCCGACGTGTCCCGACTGCGGTCGGCCGAGCTCCGGCCACCGGCGGTGCGCGACCTGTCACCTTGAGCACGGATCGGTTGCAGCGATTCTCCGAACTCTCGGCGTCCTCGGCGACAAGCACATCCCTGCCGAGTACCTGCGCGGGTCCGAGCGCCAGCGTCGAGCACTTCTGGCGGGCCTGCTCGACACAGATGGAACCGTGAACCCCACGGGGAGCCCGCAGTTCACGGTGACCAACCGGCGCCTCGCAGAAGATGCGCGCGAGCTCATCCACAGCCTCGGGTATCGCACGGGCTGGTCGGAGCGCAGTGTCCGAGGTCGCACCACGGCCTCGTCGACGGCGTTCACCATCACCTTCACGACCGAGGACGACGTCTTCTGGCTCGAGCGGAAGCGCATCGTCCACAAGGATCGGCGGAGGCGCCCGACCGCTCGGCTCACGCAGCGCCAGATCGTGGAAGTGCGAGCGATCGACTCCGTCCCGGTCCGTTGCGTGCAGGTCGACAACGCGGACCACCTCTATCTGGCCGGCCGCGCGATGGTCCCCACGCACAACTCGACGCTCGCTATCGACTTCGCCCGATCGGCATCGATCAAGCACGGTCAGACGTCCGTTGTCTTCTCGCTCGAGATGAGCCGCAACGAGATCACGATGCGTCTTCTGGCCGCTGAGGCGCGCGTGCACCTGCAGAAGCTGCGCAACGGCAACATGGCCGACGACGACTGGCAGAAGCTGGCCAAGGTCATGGGCAAGGTGTCCGAGGCGCCGCTGTTCATCGACGACTCGCCGAACATGTCGCTCACCGAGATCCGCGCCAAGGCGCGACGCCTCAAGCAGCGGCACGACCTCAAGCTCGTCGTCATCGACTATCTGCAGCTCATGTCCTCCGGGAAGCGCGTCGAGTCGCGCCAGCAGGAGGTGTCGGAGTTCTCGCGTGCCCTGAAGCTGCTCGCGAAGGAGCTCGAGGTGCCCGTCATCGCGCTCTCGCAGCTGAACCGTGGACCTGAGCAGCGTGGGGACAAGAAGCCGCAGATGTCCGATTTGCGCGAATCAGGCAGCATCGAGCAGGATGCCGACATGGTCATCCTTTTGCATCGCGAAGACGCCTACGAAAAAGAATCTCCTCGTGCTGGTGAGGCTGACCTTATTGTAGCTAAGCACCGAAATGGCCCGACAGACACCATCACCGTGGCATTCCAGGGGCACTACTCGCGGTTCGTGGACATGCAGGCGTAGATCGTCTCGTCGATCTGCGGCCTGGCTTTCACGACGGGGCATACATGTTTCGTGAGCGCTGCTACACCCCCGGCGACCAAGCCTGAGCCTTTCGCGGCCGAGGGGCTTCCATGTCGTGCACGGGCCACGGCGAGCCGGCTGTTCGACAGGGGTGCTGGACCAGGTGGCCAAGCACCTACGGACAGTCGTGGCGCCAGAGTTGGCCATATGACCAAGTCGGGCGGCCAGGGCGACCTACGTTGGTCACATGAGCGAGAGCACCGGCCCGAAGTCCGTCAGTCACCGGCTGAGCGCCGTCGAGCGGCGTCGGCTGCTGGTCGCGGCCGCGCTTCGGGTCATGCGTCGCGACGGTGTCTCGGCGGCGACCACGCGGGCGATCTGCGCTGAGGCCGGGATGCCGCACGGTGCGTTCCACTACTGCTTCCACGGCAAGAAGGATCTGTACGCAGCGCTGCTGGCGACCGAGGTGGAGGTCGACCTCGACGAGCTGTGGGCCGGCATCGAGCCGGGCGCCTCGGCCGAGGAGAGCATCCGCATGCTGCTGCTCGCCTACTGGACAGCGATCGAGGCCGCGCCCGACGCGCAGCTCGTCCTGTACGAGCTCGGCGATCTCGCGCTGCGCGACCCGGAACTGCAGGACCTGGCTCAGTGGGAGCAGCGGGTCGCCGTCGAGAAGGCCACCGAGGCCGTCAGCCGACTCGCAGCCGAGAGCGGCTTCATCCTTCCGCGCGACCCGCGAGCCGTGGCCGAGCTCGTCACCTCGACCCTCGACGGCGTCGCCCGCGCCTGGCTGCGACACCGCGACGACGAACGCGCCCGTGCCACCCTCACCGACCTCGCAGGCCTCCTGGCCGCCACCACGACCACACCCACCCGCTGAGGAGTGACCGACCATGACCGAGATCCAGTACCGCCCCTACCTGGAGCAGGACGCCCAGGATGTCAAGGCGATCATCAACCAGGCGTTCTCGATCGACCGCTTCGTCAACGAGCCCCGCGCCCTGGACGCTGCCCTGGATGTCTACCTGCGCACCTGCCTGCTCGGCAGCACCTCTACCCAGGTGGCGGTCCAGGACGGCCGCGTGGTGGGCATCATCATGGGCCGCGTCGCCGGCCGCGACCGCCTCCCCGGCCGGATCGGGAACCGGGCGCGCTTGTGGGGCAACATGGCCAAGGCGGCCGTCCTCGGCGCCGCCCAGTACAGGTCGCTGCTGCAGATGTTCCAGTTCGAGACCGTCTACGCCGACCTGCGTAAGGCGACGACGTCGCCGACCACCGACGAGCTGACTCTGTTCGCCGTCGACGCCGTCACGCGCGGTCACGGCGTCGGCCAGCGGCTCTTCGACGGCTACATGGCCCACCTGCGCGCCCACGACCGTAGCGAGTTCTACCTCTACACCGACACCCGCTGCTCCTACGGGTTCTACGAGAAGCAGGGCATGACCCGCGCCGCGGAGAAGGACATGACGATCCGCCTCGACGGCACGCCCGAGACTCTCGGCGTCTTCCTCTACGCGGGCAACGCCCACGCGACCGCGAGGGCGGTGGCGACCGCCGGCTGACGGACGGTGTCGATCACGCCGGCACGGTGGCGTGCACCATGAGCCGCAGCCCCGCCGGGTCCGTGACCCAGTACTGGTACATGCCGTCCTCCAGCACCGGCGCGGAGGCCTCGAGCCCGGCGGCGCCCATGCGCCCATGCAGGGCGTCGACCGCGGCGCCGTCGGGCAGCTCCACGTAGAAGAACATGCCCTGGCCCGTGAAGTCGGCCTCGCCGCCCTGCGGCGTCATGAACGAGAGCTCGCTGTGCTCGCGGAAGGTGAGGGTCCAGTACCAGCAGTCGTCGCCGGCGCCGTAGTCGTTGGCGACGAGGTCGAAGTGGGTGGCGTAGAAGGCGAGGGCCTCCTTGGCCCTGGACGTGACGATGGTGGGGCCGGCGACCGAGACGTTCATGAGAGCTCCTGAGTAGTCCTGTGCGGTGACGGATACGAGTCTCGCCGGGGGAGCGGGCGCGGGTCTTGAAGGAAACGGCCACCCTGCGAGCCGCAGGGGCGATACCGCTCGGCCAGACCCGCACGCCCTCTTCCAGCGCCCCCGACACTGGACGGATGAGCCAGCAGCCGAGTCCCCCGAGCGCGGGACCCGTCGGCACCCTCTGGCGGCTCACCTCCGCACCCGGGGAGTACCGCGTGCTGCCCGACGGCGTCGTCGACCTCATGTACTTCGACGGCCGGCTCTTCGTCGCCGGGCCGGACACCGCGGGCTACACCGGCACGTCGCCCGCGTCCGACGCCTACGGGCTGCGCCTCAACCCCGGCGTCGCGGCTGAGGTGCTCGGGCTCCCGATGAACGAGCTCGCCGGGACCACGCTCGACCTCGCCGACGTCGTCCACCTGCCTTCTTCGCTGACAGACGCAGCCCACCGCGACCCGGCGGCGGCGCTCGTCACCATCGCCCGCAGGCTGTGGACCCAGGCCGACGTCGATCGCCGCAGCCTCGCCCTCGCGGCGTCTCTCGACAGGGCCGCCCGCGGCGGCCAGGACGTGCGCACCATCGCCGGGCGCCACCACCTCTCCGAGCGGACCCTGCGGCGCATCGCGCACCGGACCTTCGGCTACGGCATGAAGACCCTGACGTCCATCCACAGGTTCCAGCGGGCCCTGGCGCTCGCGCGCGAGGGCGAGGCGCTCGCCCAGGTGGCGGCCGCGGCCGGCTACGCCGACCAGGCACACCTCGCCCGTGAGACCCGGCGGTTCGCGGGCGTCACGATGACGGAGCTCCTCGCGTAGGCCGCTCCTTCGCTCACCCCAGCACACGCCTGAAGAACTCGACCGACTCCCGCACCACGCCCGCCTTGGCGGCGGGGTCGTCGTGGTCCGGGAGCACGAAGCCGTAGTGGCCCGACGTCGGCGCCCCGACCGCGGCGGCCTCAGCATCGCGGATCGCGCGGGCGTAGCGCACCCCGTTCTCCGCCGGCGGCGCGATCGTGTCCGACGCCGTCCAGCGCACCGCCACCGGCACGTCGACGCCGGCGGCCGTGGCGGCGTCGTCGAGCAGGGGGCCGAGCGCCGGGCAGAGCAGGAAGCCGGCGCGGACGCGCTCGTCGCGAAGGTCCGCGGCCGCACGGCCCGGGAACGAGGCGAGGACCTCGGGGTCCAGGCCGGCGAGCTCCTCGAGAAGGGTCGGGTACTCGGGCGGAGGCGGCAGCGTCGCGTCGCCGCTGGTCAGCGCCTCGACCGCTGCGCGTGAGAGCCGCGCACCGCACACCGCCGCCGCGGTGTACCCGCCGAGGGAGAAGCCGGCCGCGCCCACCGGTCCTCGCGCGACGACGTGGTCCAGGGCGACCGAGAGGTCGAGCGCGCGGTCCCACCAGCTGACGAACCCGAGCGCCGTCTTGCCGGCGACATAGCTGTTGCCGTGGTGGTCGATCCCCGCCACGTCGAACCCGGCGTCGCGCAGGCCGGTCGCCCACCACGCGAGCTCCTGCACCGAGCCGCCCGTGCCGTGCGACAGCACGACGAGCGGGGCGTCGGCGCGGGCGGCCCGCCACTGCGTGACGCGGACGGGGCGCGGCCCCGCGCCGTCGTACGCGGGGCGGGACGGGTCGTGGATGGTGAGCGGTCCGGCCGTCGTGAGGTCCATGGCGCGATCGTGGGCCCTGCCCCAGGGGCAAGGTCAACGGCCGTCACCAGCGCACGGCGACCTCGGCGACGGCGGCGTCCGGGTCGTCGTCCCGCCATGGGACCGGGTAGATCTCGCGCCGCACCGGCTCGGCCACCCCGGAAGCCCGCGCCGCGGCGACCGTCGACGCGTGCACGGCCACGATCTGCGGGAACGCGCACTCGCGCGCCGTCACGGGCAGGTACACCTCGTGGCCCGCGGGCTCCGCGCGCAGCACGACGTCGCCCGCCGGGTCGACGGTGCCCTCGTACGGCACGCACGTCTCGACGCGCCCGGCCACGCCCGGGCCGAGCAGCTCGCGGTACACCACCCAGTACTCGTCGCCGAAGCGCGCGCCCTGGGCCGCGAGGTGGGCCCTCACGGTCAGCACGTCCGCCGTGAAGGTCGGGACGAGCGACGCCTGGTCCGGCTCGCTCGTCAGCATCGCGACCTTGCGCGCGGGGACGGCTCGGCGGCGGACGTCGTCCCGCACCGGAGCCGCGGTGGCGAGATGCGCCTCGACCGCGGCCCGCCCCTCCCCGGCCGCCGTGCGCCGCTCGTCCCACCAGCGCAGCAGCAGGTCGCGGGCGTCGTCGGGCGCGGCATCGACGACGACGGCGACACGGTCGAGCGGCAGGTCCAGGCGGCGCAGCAGGGCGATCGTGCGGCCGCGGCCCACCTGGTCCTGGCCGTAGGACCGGTAGCCCGTCGCCTCGTCGACGTGAGCCGGGACCAGCAGACCGCTGGCGTGATAGATCCGCAGCGCCTTGGCCGACAGCCCGGAGGCGCGCGACATCTGGCCCGAGCTGAGCCCCTCCGCCGTCACCAGTCCGCCGGCCGCGTGTCCTTGCCGTCGAGCCAGAGGTGGTCGTTGGAGTCGCGGTGCGACCCCTCTGTGCCCACGTGCTTCGACCCGATCTCGGCCCCCTTGGTGATCACGTGGGTCACGGCCATGGCGTGCCCGTGCCCCAACCCGTAGGTCTCCTTGAGCCAGGTCACGACGGGCGTCGCCTTGGAGCCGGGGCCGAACCCCTGCTCCTGCGCCAGGGCGATGAGCTGTCGCGGCGTGAGGCCGGTCTTCGTCTCGACGTTGTCGAGGTACGCCTGGAAGGACATGCGCCCACCCTGGCAGCGCGCCGCGGCCGCGGCCACCCCAAACCGGCCGCCCGGCTAGCCTGCGGGGATGGTGCACGAGGTGGTCGTGGGGGTGCTCCTCCGGGACGACGCCGTTCTGCTCGGCCACCGGTCCCCGTCGCGGCGCTGGTACCCCGACGTGTGGGACCTCCCGGGCGGCCACGTCGAGCCCGGCGAGACCGCGTTGGAAGCCCTGGCCCGCGAGCTCCGCGAGGAGCTCGGCATCGAGGCCGTCGTCGGGAAGGACCCGCTGTTCCGGATCGACGACGGCGACCTGCGTCTCTCCGCGCACCCCGTCACCGCGTGGTCCGGCGAGCCCGCCAACGCGGCACCCGACGAGCACGACGAGCTGAGGTTCGTCGCCGCCCACGAGCTCCCACGGCTGGACCTGGCGCACCCGCGCTACGCGGCCCTCCTCGCGGAGGCGCTCGGGACGGCCCCCGACGGTCCCCGGGCCCCTCGGGACACCTGGTAGGAAAGTTCTTCGACAGTGCATGTCAAGAACGGCAGCCCCCCGACGACGTAGGGGTGCGAGCGGTCATCGGGACCGCTCCGGGACCACAGGAGACCGCCATGAAGTTCATCTGCCTGCTGCACGAGACCGCCCGGCCCACCGCCGAGCCCCCCGTCGAGCTGTTCGCCGCGATCGGGGCCGTCGGCGCCGCGAGCACCGCCGACGGCAGCCTGATCGAGGTGGGCGGCCTGCTCCCCATCTCGACGGGAGCCGTGGTCACGCTCGCCGACGGCGCGGTGACCACCACGGACGGCCCGTTCGTCGAGGCCCGCGAGCTCGTGGGCAGCTACGCGGTGTACGACGTCGCCGACGCGGGTGCGGCCGCGAAGAAGGCCGCCGACTTCCTCGAGGCGCACCGGTCGAGCTGGCCCGGCTGGGAAGGCTGGATCGAGGTCCGTGCGGTCATGGAGGCGCCGTCGGGCGCGCCGGGCCTGGACGCCTGAGCCGTGACCGACGCGGCGGCGGCGCTGGACGAGGTGTGGCGGCGGGAGTCGCCGCGCCTCGTCAGCGCGCTGCTGCGCATCACACGCGACCTGGGCCGCGCCGAGGACCTGGCGCAGGAGGCCCTGGCGGCGGCGCTGGCGCAGTGGCCGTCCGACGGCGTGCCCGACAACCCGGCCGCGTGGCTGATGACCACCGCCAAGCGGCGGGCCGTCGACCAGCTGCGCGCGGGCGAGCGGCAGGCTCGCGCGTACGCGGAGCTGTCGGTGCGCGCCGCGGAGGCGTACGAGGAGTCGTTCACGTTCGACCACGTCGAGGACGACCAGCTGCGCCTCATGCTGATCTGCGCGCACCCGAGCCTGAGCGACGACACCCGCACCGTGCTGACGCTGCGCCTGGTGGCGGGCCTCACCACTCGGGAGATCGCCCGCGCGTACCTCACGTCGGAGGCGACGGTCGCCTCCCGCATCTCGCGCGCCAAGCGGACCCTGGGCACGGCGGGCGCGGCGCTGGAGGAGCCGACGGGCCAGGACCGCGCCGACCGCATCGGATCGGTGATGGCCGTCGTCTACCTGCTCTTCAACGAGGGCTACGCCGCCACGGCGGGCGTCGACTGGACCCGGCCCGCGCTCTGCGCCGAGGCCGTGCGGGTCGCGACCCTGCTCACGCGGCTGCTCCCCGACGACCCCGAGGCCCACGGCCTGCTGGCCCTGCTCGAGCTTCAGTCCTCGCGCCTGGACGCCCGGCTGGACGCCACGGGCGAGGCGGTGCTGCTCGCCGACCAGGACCGCACGCGCTGGGACGCCGCCGCGATCGCTCGGGGCCTTGCGGCACTCGACGCCGCGGCGCGCCTGCTCCTGGCCGCCGGCCCGGGCGAGACCGAGCCCGGCCGGTACGCGCTCCAGGCGGCGATCGCTGCCGAGCACGCGCGCGCCCCCTCGGTCGAGCAGACCGACTGGCCGCGCATCGCCGGTCTCTACGAGCGGCTCGCGCTCCTCACGGGGTCCGCCGTCGTGGAGCTCAACCGCGCCGTCGCGCTCGGGATGGCCGTCGGGCCGCAGGCCGGCATCGACCTGCTCGACCAGGTGGCGTCGCTGCTGCCCGGGTACCACCTGGTCCCCGCCGTGCGCGGCGACCTGCTGGCACGGCTGGGCCGGGACGCGGAGGCCGCGGCGGAGCTGCGGCGAGCGGCGGCGCTCGCGGGCAACGAGCGTGAGCGGGCCCTGTTGAACCGCCGGGCGGCCGCCCTGGACGAGGTCGCCGAAGGGTCTTGACCGGTCACTTGTTTTTTGCAAGTGTGGTGACGTCCACCTACCGGGACATCCGCGAGAGGGAGACCACGATGACCGCGATGTTCGTCAACCTGCCGGTGACCGACCTGGAGCGCGCCAAGGCGTTCTACACGGCGGTCGGGTTCACCATCAACCCGCTCTTCACCGACCACAACGCCGCGTGCGTCGTCGTCGAGGAGGACCACAGCTACTTC
This sequence comes from Promicromonosporaceae bacterium, assembly GCA_009783295.1. Lineage (GTDB taxonomy): Bacteria > Actinomycetota > Actinomycetes > Actinomycetales > Cellulomonadaceae > Xylanimonas. The sequence continues at coordinate 50,380 of WRHK01000013.1, read as the reverse complement.
ATGATCCTGGTGCGCGAGTACTTCGCCACCTTCAGCGAGCGCCCCCTCGGGGACCCGACGTCGACCGTGTCGTCGGCGACGGCCGTATTCCTCGACAGCCGCGAGGCCGTCGACGCCGCCGTCGAGGCCGGTCTCACGGCCGGGGGCACGGTGGAGCAGCCGGCGACCGACTACGGATTCATGTACCAGCGCCAGCTCTTCGACCCCGACGGCAACGTGCTGGAGTTCGGCTGGATGGACCCGGTCGCCGCCGCGCAGGGCCCCGAGGCGTTCAGCGCACAGCAGGCCTGAGGTCGATGCCGGCACGCGACTACGGGCAGTACTGCGGCGTCACGCAGGCCCTCGAGCTGGTGGGGGAGCGCTGGGCGCTGCTGATCGTGCGCGACCTCCTGGTGGGGCCGCGCCGTTACGGTGAGCTCGCCGCGGGGCTGCCCCGCATCCCGAGCAACATCCTGGCGGCGCGGCTCAAGGAGCTGCAGGCGGCGGGCGTGCTGCGCCGCGTGCCGCACTCCCGCGTCATCGTCTACGAGCTGACTTCTTACGGCCGCGAGCTCGAGCCGGTCGTGCTCGCGCTCGGGGCCTGGGGCTTCAAGGCGATGGGCGACCCGCGGGAGGGCCAGGTCGTCACGCCGGACTCGATGACGATCGCGCTGCGCACGGCGTTCCGCCCGCAGGTCGCGGCGTCGCTGCCGTCCACGGCCTACGCGGCCCGGCTCGGCGCGGCCGAGCTGCTGATCCGGGTCGACGGCTCCACCCTGGACGTCACGCGCGGGGAGGGGGCCGTCGACCTGGAGTTCGCGACGGGCCCGGGGATCCACCGGCTCATCTCCGGCGAGCTCACGCCGGAGTCGGCGATCGCGACGGGGGTCATCCAGGTGCTGCACGGGCCCGGCACCCTGCTCGGGCGCTTCGCGAGCACGTTCCACCTGGCGGCCTGAGCCGGTCCTGCGGGGCCGGCCCGGGCCGAGCCCCTACCGCTCCGCCCGGGACAGGGCCTCCTCGAGCAGCGCGAGCGCCGCGAGCGCGGCCTCGCGCTGCTCGGCGCTGAGCGTCCCGGCGGTCAGCCGCTCCAGCTCGGTCCACGCGTCGCCCACCTTGGCGCGGAGCGCGAGGCTCGCCTGCGTCGCCGAGACGATGAGCGCCCGCCCGTCGGTGGGCGAGGGGTGGCGCTCCACCAGCCCGGCCTTCTCCAGCCGGGCGATGCTGCGCGCCATCGAGGGCGCGTCGGTGTCCGTCTTCTCGACGAGGTCCACCTGGCGCTGCGGGCCGTCCGTCCACAGGGCCATGAGCACGAGCTCCTGCCCGGGGTGCAGCCCCAGCTCGCGCAGCAGCCTGCCGGCGATGCTCTTGTGCAGGCGTGCGACCCGGAAGATCGCGTGGCTGAGGGGCCCGACGGCGGCGGCGCTCATCTGCGAAGCGTAGCGGGAAGAAAGTTAGCCGGACAAGGAATAGTTCCGACACTGATGGTTGTTCGGCTAACTATCTGACCCGGCAACCCAGGAGAAACCGCCATGACCACCGCCTTCGAGCCCCTCACCGCCGGCAGCCTCACGCTGCGCAACCGCGTCGTGATGGCCCCGATGACCCGCAGCCGCGCCTACGGCACGCTCCCCACCAGCGATACCGCCGCGTACTACGCCCAGCGCGCCGGCGCGGGACTCATCGTCACCGAGGGCATCCAGCCCTCCGCCGTCGGGCAGGGCTACCCCGACACCCCCGGCCTGCACACGCCCGAGCAGGTCGAGGCGTGGAAGCCCGTCACCGCAGCCGTCCACAGGGCCGGCGGCACGATCGTCGCCCAGCTCATGCACACCGGCCGCATCGGCCACCCGACCATCACGCAGGCCGCCGGGCACGGCCCGCTCACCCCGGTCGCGCCGTCGTCGGTCCGGGCCCGCGGCCAGGTGTTCACGCACGCCGGGCCCCTCGACCACGTGGTCCCCGACGAGCTCACCGAGAGCCAGGTCCGTGCCACGATCGGCGACTTCGCCGCCGCCGCCCGCAACGCCGTCGCGGCCGGGTTCGACGGCGTCGAGATCCACGGCGCGAACGGCTACCTGCTGCACCAGTTCCTCGCCGCGAACACGAACCTGCGCACCGACGCCTGGGGCGGCGGCCCAGAGAACCGGCTCCGGTTCCCGCTCGAGGTCGCCCGCGCCGTCGCCGACGCGATCGGCGCGGACCGCACCGGCATCCGGATCTCCCCCGCCAACGGCCTGGGTGACACCTTCGAGCCCGACGACGCCATCGTCTACCCGCTGCTCGTGCACGCCCTCGACGGCCTCGGCCTCGCCTACCTGCACCTCGTCGAGGCGGGCGACCCCGCCCTCACCCCGATCCTGCGCGGCCTGTGGACGGGCGCGCTCGTGCTCAACCCCGGCCCCGACGCCGCCACCCACGGCGACCGCCTCGCCCTGGTCGCCGACGGCGTCGCCGACGCCGTCTCCTTCGGACGCCTGTTCATCGCCAACCCGGACCTCGTCCACCGGCTCGCCGACGGCGCCGACCTGGCCGCCCCCGACCTGAGCCGCGCCTACGGCGGCGACGCCACCGGGTACACCGACTACCCGGCGCTCGCGGGCTGACCTGCACGGGCCCGCCGCCGCTTCCGGCGGCGCGGCGGAGGGCCTGCGGCACCGCCTGATCGCCCGCGTGGCCGTGGGGTGTGTGCTCGGCCACACTGGACGCGGATCGTCCCTACCGTTTCCACGCGAGGCCGACACCCGGCCGAGGACTCGAGGAGAACCGATGACGCCGACGCTGCTGTCCCCGCTGACCGTGGGCACCGTGGAGCTGAAGAACCGCATGGCCGTGGCCGCCATGGTGACGCTGTACTGCGACGCGGACGGCATGCCGACCGAGCAGTACATCGCCTACCACGAGGCCCGCGCGAAGGGCGGCTTCGGCCTCATCATCACCGAGGACTACGCCGTCGCCCCGGCCGGCCGCGGGTTCTTCTGCGCCGGCCTGTGGAAGGACGAGCAGATCGCCCCGCACAGCGAGCTCACGGACCGCGTGCACGCGGCGGGCGCCAAGATCTTCGCGCAGATCTACCACGCCGGCCGCCAGACGGCGTCGGCCCTCATCGGGCAGCAGCCCGTGTCGGCGTCCGAGGTGCCGTGCCCCGTCATGGGCCCGCTCACCGGCGACGTGCCGCACGCGCTGACCATGCCCGAGATCAAGGAGATCGTCGGCCAGTTCGGCGACACCGCCGTGCGCGCCAAGCAGGCCGGGTTCGACGGCGTCGAGATCCACGGCGGCCACGGCTACCTCATCGCGTCGTTCATGTCGGGCTACGCCAACAAGCGCACCGACATCTACGGCGGGTCGTTCGAGAACCGCCTGCGCTTCCCGCTCGAGATCATCGCCGACATCCGCGCGAAGGTGGGCCCCGACTTCCCCGTGACGTTCCGCATCTCGGGCGAGGAGTTCGTGATCGGAGGCCGCGGCATCGCCGAGACCGTCGCCGTCGCGAAGCGCCTCGAGGCCGCGGGCATCGACCTGATCCACGTCTCGGCCGGCACCTACGAGTCGTCGTGGGCGATCGTGCAGCCCATGCACATCAAGGAGGGCTGGATCGCCGACCTTGCCGCCCAGGTGAAGGAGGCCGTCTCCATCCCCGTGCAGACCGTGGGCCGGATCAAGAACGCCGAGGTGGCCGAGGGCATCCTCGCCGCCGGCAAGGCCGACCTCGTGTCGCTGGCCCGCGCCTCCCTCGCCGACCCGGAGTTCCCCAAGAAGGTCGCCGAGGGCCGTATCAACGAGATCCGCGAGTGCATCGGCTGCAACCAGGGCTGCATCACGCTCCTGTTCGGCGGCTCGCCGATCCGCTGCCTGGTCAACCCGTCGGTCGGCTTCGAGGGCTCCGAGAAGATCGTCAAGACCGACGCGGCCAAGAAGGTGCTCGTGGTGGGCGGCGGCCCCGCCGGCCTGGAGGCCGCCCGCGGCGCCGCGCTCCAGGGCCACGAGGTCGTCGTGCACGAGAAGCAGGAGCAGCTGGGCGGCAACTTCCGCCTCGGTGCGATCCCGCCGGCCAAGGGCGAGCTCGCCGCGTACATCGCGTGGCTGGGCGCCGAGCTCGAGCGCCTGGGCGCCGAGGTCCGCCTCGGGTCGGACGTCACGGCCGACGTCGTAGCCGCCGAGAAGCCCGACGTCGTCGTGGTCGCCACCGGCGCCACGCACGTGCGCCCCGGCATCCCCGGGCTCGACGGGCCCAACGTGCTCGAGGCGTGCGACGTGCTCGCCGGCACCGCCGTGCCCGGCCAGCGCGTGGTCGTCGCGGGCGGCGGCGAGATCGGCGCGGAGACGGCGCTGCACCTCGCGACCGCCGGCCGCACCGTGTCCGTCGTCGACAGCCTGCCCGGCATCGCCATGGGCGAGGGCGCGGCCCGCCGCTACTTCCTCATGAAGGACCTCGACACCTACAAGGTCCAGCAGCTGCCCAACACGCTCATTCGGAGTATCGACGCCGACGGCGTCACGGTGGCGTCCGACGGCGTCGAGAGCACGCTGCCCTGCGACACCGTGGTGCTCGCGCTCGGTATGACGTCGCGCAACGTGCTGGCCGACGCGCTCGGCGGCATCGTCTCCGACGTGCGCGTGGTCGGCGACGCGTCCGAGGTCGACGACGCGCTGCGCGCCAGCCGCGACGGCTTCACGTGCGGCCTGGGGATCTGACCCGCCCCACCTGAGCGAACGGCCGGCCGCGGCGAGGTGACGCGGCCGGCCGTCGTCGTGCTCAGGCGAGCAGCTCGAGAGTCCGCTCCCGGCCCGGCGTCGCGTCCACGGGCTCGCCGTCCCGCGACCCGGCGACCGGGACGATCATGACCTCGTCCGCACCGTGCCGTGCCGCGAAGCCGGCGAGCTCCGCGCGGGCGACGTCGGGCGTGGCCACGAGCCAGCGCGTGCGCATGTCCTCCACGAGCTGCGCCGCCGGCCCGTCGAGCGGTGCGGCCTGGGCCTGCTCGACCGTCTCGAGCGGCCCCATCGGCCGCCCGGACCGCAGGCGGGCCATGGACCGGAGCTGGGGCAGAGCCCGGGCGTCGGCCTCCTCCTGCGTGTCGGCCACCACCGTGTTGAGCGTGAGGAACGTGCGCGGCTCCGGGAACGCCTCGCTGGGCCGGTAGCCGTCGCGGTACAGCCGCAGCGCCTCCTGGACGCCGGCCCCCGCGAAGTGGTTGGCGAACACGTAGGGCAGCCCCAGCTCGGCGGCCAGGCGGGCCGAGTAGTCGCTCGACCCGAGCAGCCAGACGGTGGGCGCGCCGTCGGCGGCGGGCGTGGCCCGCACGTCGTACGTCTCGCCGGTGGTCAGACGTACGGAGGCTCCCTCGGGGCTCATCAGCGCCAGGATGTCGCGGACGTGGGACGGGAATCGCTCGACGTCGGCCGTCGGGCCGGACGACCGGAGCAGCGCCGTGATCACCGGGTCGCTGCCCGGCGCGCGGCCGATCCCCAGGTCGATGCGCCCGGGCGCGAGCGCCTCCAGGGCGGCGAACTGCTCGGCGACGACGAGCGGCGCGTGGTTCGGCAGCATGACGCCGCCGGACCCGACGCGGATGCGCGACGTCCGGGCGGCCGCCGCGGCGACCATGACCGGCGGCGCCGACGCCGCGACGGCCGGCATGTTGTGGTGCTCGGCGAACCAGTACCGGCGATACCCGAGGCGGTCGGCCAGCCCGGCCAGCGCCAGCGAGGCGGTCATCGCCTGCGCGGAGGTCTGGCCGGTGCGCACCGGAACCAGGTCGAGCACGGACAGGGCGGGGGCGGGCGTCTCGTTCATCGCCGGTGGCAACCCGCGCCGGCGGCCTGGTCTTCCCGCCCCGGTCAGAGCACCAGGCGCGAGGTGCGCGGCGCCTGCCGCGTCGGGGCGATCGGCAGCGTCGAGGCGCGCACGATCAGCCGGGGCGGGATCGCGGAGCGGAACAGCGGCTCGTCGCGCTCGACGCGGGCCAGCAGCGCGGCGATCGCGCGCCGGCCCAGCTCGTCGAAGTCCTGGCGGATGGTGGTGAGCGGCGGGATGTAGTGCGCCGCCTCGGGGACGTCGTCGAACCCCACCACCGACAGGTCGACGGGGGTGCGCAGCCCGCGGTCGGACGCGGCGTGGAGCAGCCCGAGCGCCATCTGGTCGTTGGCGCAGAACACGGCCGTGGCGCCGCACCCGACCAGCTGCTGGAAGCCCCGGTAGCCCGACTCGGCCGTCCAGTCGCCGTCGGCGGCGCCCACCACCTCGGCGCCGGCGTCGTGCACCGACCGCACGAAGCCGCGCGTGCGGGCGATCGCCTCGGTCCAGTCGCCGGGGCCGTTGAGCACGGCGATGCGGCGGTGCCCCAGCTCGACCAGGTGGCGGACGGCGAGCCCGGCGCCGAGCTCGTTGTCCACCGACAGCCCGATGTCGCCGTGGCTGCCGTCGGCCTGGAGGATCACGGCGGGCACGGGGTCGGCGAGCGCGGACATCGCGTCGGCCGCCCGCGTCTGCGGGGCCACCGCGATGATGCCCTCGACGCCCTCGCGCAGCAGGTGCTCGACGGCGCTGGAGAGCTCGGCGGCGGACAGGTTACGCGGCGTGGTGAGCATGATCGCGTACCCGCCCGCCCGGGCGGCGTCCTCGATCGCGCTGATGATGCTGGTGGGCCCGTAGTACCCGCCGTTGACGGTGGCGACGACGCCGATCAGGCGGCTGCGGCTGGTGGCGAGCATGCGGGCCGCGCGGTTGGGGCGGTACCCGAGCTCGTGCATCGCTTCTAGCACGCGGTCGCGCGTCCCGGCGCGGATGTTCGTGCGGTCGTTGAGCACGCGTGAGACCGTCTGGTAGGACACGCCGGCACGAGCCGCGACGTCGCGGATGCTCGGCTTGCCCGCTGGGCTCGACTTGCTCACGCCGAGATTATGCGCTCGAACACGCTCGAATGTGACCGTTCACGTCACATTGTCACAATGCGGTAACAGCGGGTGAGGTTCTCCGGTACCGGAGTTACCGTCGCCTGCAGGGCCACAAGATGTGACCGCTCACACAGTTCCCGGCTCAGGCCGATGCACAGCAATGGGCGCACACAAAGGGGTTGTTCCATGCACAGGTCATTCCGGGGCCGCTACGCAGGCCTCCTCATCGCCGCCACGGCGGCCGCCGCCCTCGTCGCAGGGTGCTCGACGTCGAGCAACGCGAACAGCGGCTCGTCGTCCTCCTCGTCCTCCGGCGGTGCGTCGGCGATCCAGGGGTCGTCGTCGTTCAACGACTCGAAGCTCGACGAGCTGACGACCAAGATCCAGGCCGCGATCGGCAGCAAGGACCTCAGCGGCGTCAAGATCGCCATGGTCACCAACGGCAACTCGTCCTACTGGAACGAGGCCAAGGCCGGGTGGGACAAGGCCATGCAGTGGCTCTCCTCCAAGGGCGCCTCCGGCCAGTTCGAGGAGCCGACGCAGTCCACCGCCTCCGCGCAGGTGTCCCTCCTTGAGACCCTCTCGACCCAGGGCTACTCCGGCTGGGCGGTCTCGGCCGTCACCTCCGACTCCCTGACCCAGCCCATCGCCTCCGCCGTCGGCAAGGGGCAGAGCGTCATCGCGTTCGACTCCCCGCTGCCTGGCACCAAGGCGCAGTTCTACATCGGCACCCCGAACACGGACGCCGGCTGCGCGGCCGGCAGGGCCATGACGTCGGCCATCGGCAGCGGCGACGTCGTCGCGATCTCCGGCTCGCTCACCGCGCAGAACACGCAGCAGCGCATCCAGGGCTTCAAGAACTGCATGGGCTCCGGCGTGAAGGTGGTCCAGACGCTCAACGACAACCAGGACGTCTCGAGCGCCGTGTCCCAGCTCCAGGCCGCCATCCAGGCGAACCCGAACATCAAGGGCATCTACGCGGTCTACTCGTACGACGGCGGTGCCGCCGGGCAGGCCGTGCGCGCCGCGAACAAGGTCGGCAAGATCACGATCGTGTCCGACGACGGCGAGTCCGACACCGTGGCCGACGTCAAGAGCGGCCTCATCGCGGCGTCGGTGCTGCAGCGCCCGTACTACCAGGGCTACATGAGCGCGTACGCGCTGGCCGCCGACAAGGCGCTCGGCGAGTCCGCGGCCATGGCGCTGTTCCAGCCCTACTTCGCCTCCGCGGGCGTCCTGTCCACAGGCGTCGGCGTCATGACGAAGGCCAACGAGTCCGACTTCACGGCCTTCTGGTCGAAGATCGGCCTGAAGTCGCAGTGACCGAGTCACAGCCCGACGTGACGCAGGGGGACGGGGAGCGGACCGTCTCCCTGCGTCACGTGGCCAAGACGTACGGCGAGACCACGGTGCTCTCGCTCGACGAGCTCGAGCTGCGCTTCGGCGAGGTCACCGGGCTCGTCGGCGAGAACGGGGCGGGCAAGTCGACCCTGCTGGGCATCCTGTCCGGCATGGTCGCGCCCGACCCGGGCAGCGAGATCGAGATCGCGGGGGAGCCGCTCACCACCGGGTCGCCGATGGCGAGCAAGGCCGCCGGCGTCGCGATGGTGTCGCAGGAGTTCCCGCTGGTGAACCAGCTGAGCGTCGCCGAGAACCTCTGCCTGGGCATGCGGCCCGAGGGCGCCCGCCGGTTCGGGTACGACGCCCGGGCCGTCGCGCGCGAGGCGCAGCGCATGCTCGACGGCGTGGGCCTCGACGTGTCGCCCGCCGCCGTCGTGTCGACGCTCTCGGTGCCGGCGCGGCAGATGCTCGAGATCGCCAAGGCCGTCGGCCGTCCGTCGCGCCTGCTGGTGCTCGACGAGCCGACGTCGGCGCTCGGGCCCGTCGAGGCCGACAAGGTCATCGCGATCGCCCGCCGGCACGCGGCCGAGGGCGGGGCGGTGCTGTTCGTCGGCCACCGGCTGGAGGAGGTGCGCGAGGCCAGCGACCGCATCCTCGTGCTGCGCAACGGCCGCAAGGTCGACGAGATGCCCGTGGCGGAGGCCTCCGACGACCGGCTCATCCGCTCCATGGTGGGCCGCGACCTGTTCCACGCCGTCGCCGAGCAGCACGAAGGGGCCGTCGAGAAGAAGGTCGTGTTCGCGGCGTCCCGGCTCGAGGCGCCGGGCGTCGGGCCCGTCGACCTCACCGTGCACGAGGGCGAGATCCTCGGCATCGCGGGGCTCATGGGGGCTGGGCGCAGCCGCCTGGTCCACACCCTGTTCGGCGGGATCCAGGCGACCGGCGGCTCGATGACGCTCGGCGGGCGCAAGTACGCGCCGCGCACCCCCAAGGACGCCGTCGACCACGGCGTCGCCCTGGTGCCCGAGGACCGCAAGCTGCAGTCGATCGTGCCCGGGTCGCCCGTGCGGTGGAACGTCACCCTGCCGACCCTCCAGCGCATCGGACACGGCGGCGTGTTCGGCCCGGCGGCCGAGAAACGCCGCGCCCGCACGCTGCTCGACCTCACCAAGGTGCGGCTGTCCGCGATGGAGCAGCCCGTGCGGTCGCTGTCGGGCGGCAACCAGCAGCGCGTCGTGTTCTCGCGGTGGTTCGGGGTCGAGCCGCAGCTGCTGATCCTCGACGAGCCCACCCGCGGGGTCGACGTCGGCGCCAAGGCCGACATCTACGACCTGATCGAGGGCGCGGCCGAGAACGGGGTGGCGGTGATCGTCGTGTCGTCCGAGCTCGACGAGCTGTTCGGGCTCGCCGACCGGATCGCCGTGCTCAGGAAGGGCCGCATCGAGGCGGTCCTCGACCGGAGCGAGTTCTCGAAGGAAGTCATCATGCGCAGTGCGACCGGGGTGGAGGTGGCGTCGTGAGGTTCCGTCGGCTGACCGAGGTGCCCGAGTTCGGCGTCATCGCCGCCTGCATCGTCGTGTTCATCGGGGTGACGATCGCGCGGCCCAGCTTCGCGAACCCGAGCAACCTGCAGGTCATCGGGCTCGACCTCGCCAACTACGGCATCCTCGCCGTGGGCGTGACGTTCGCGATCCTCACGGGCGGCATCGACCTGTCGCCGGGCTCGGTGGTCGCGTTCTCGTCGATGGTGAGCGCCTACTTCAACGCCAACCTGGGCGTGCCGGTGTGGCTGTGCGTGCCGATGTCGGTCGTCATCGGCATGGTGATCGGCTACCTGCACGGGTGGTTCGTGACCAGGCTCAACGTGCCACCGTTCGCGATCACGCTGGTCACGCTGACGGCGGCGGCGGGCGGCGCGCTCGCGCTGACCAAGGGCCAGCCGATCAGCGGGGTGTCGAACGCCTACCTGACCATCGTCGAGACCGACGTCCTGGGCGTGCCGGTGCCCGTCATCGTCTTCATCGTGGTGGCCGTGGCCGCCTGGTTCTTCCTCGAGCGCACCTACGCCGGGCGGCAGATCTACGCCGTCGGCGGCAACATCGAGGCCGCGCGCCTCTCGGGCATCCCCGTGCTGCGCCGCCAGCTCATCACCTACGTGATCAGCGGCTCGTGCGCCGGCCTGGTGGGCGTGCTCGTGATCGGGCGCATCGGCGTGGGGGACCCGAGCGTCGGCAGCGGCTGGGAGCTCGACGCGATCGCCGCCGCCGTCATCGGCGGCGTCAGCCTCTACGGCGGTGAGGGGCGCGTCATCGGCGTGGTCGCCGGGGCACTGCTGCTGATGCTCATCAACAACGCGCTCATCGTGCTCAACGTGTCGCCGTTCTACCAGCAGGTCGCCCTCGGCCTGGTGCTGGGCGTCGCCATCGTCGCCGACCGCATCCGAGCGCAGCGTCGCGGCAAGCCGAGACCACGGCGCCTGCCGAAGTCGATCGCGGGCGAGGTGGCGTCGGCGGAGACCGCGTCGGCGCCCGCGGGGAGCAGCACGTAGGTCAGCGGGTCGCGAGCCACACGGTGGTCGCCACGACGGCGACCACCGGGGCCGCGCCCTGCACCACCGCCGCCCGCACCTTGGTGCGATCCGTCGACACGAGATAGCACGCCGCGACCACCATCGACCCGGTCCCGGCGAGCATGAGCGCCGTCCCGGCGCCGGGCACGGAGGCGACCAGCGCGACGCCCACGCCCGTGACGACCGCCAGCAGCAGGTTGTACACGCCCTGGTTGGCGGCGAGCGGCCGCGTCACGGCGGCCTCCTCGGCCGTGGTGCCGAAGACGGCGCGCGTGGCGGGCCGCTCCCACCTCAGGGTCTCGAGCACGAAGATGTAGACGTGGACCAGCGCGGCCACGACCGCCGCGACGACACCGAGTACCAGCACGCGGGAATCCTCTACTCCCCGGAGCCGAAGCGCTCGACGAACGTCCGCAGGATGCGGTGCGGGTGGGTGATGGTCCGCGAGGCGGCCCGCGCCAGCACGGTCTCGTACTCCTCGGGCTCGAAGTACCCGTTGTCGCGGTAGGTGGTGATGCGCTGCTGCGCCTCGGCGACGTCGAGCTCCGGGTGGAACTGGGTGGCGTAGAGGTTGGTGCGGATGCGGAACATCTGCACGGGGCACGACGCCGACGTCGCCAGCAGCACGGCGTGCGACGGCAGCTTGCGGACGGCCTCCTTGTGCCCCACGAGCGCGTCGAACTGGTGCGGCAGGCCGGCCAGCAGGGGGTCGGCCTCGCCGTCGGGCGTGAGCTCGACCGTGACGGGTCCCACGGGCTCGCCGAACGTGTGGTCGACGACGGCGCCCTCGTGCACGCCCAGCGTGCCGACGCCGTAGCAGGCGCCCAGGAACGGGAAGTCGCGGTCGACCACCTCGTCGAGCAGGGTCGCGAACTCGCTCTCGACCCGCTGCTGCACAGGAGACTTCTGGTCGGGCGGGTCGGACGCGTTGAACGGGCCGCCGCCAACGATGATGCCCGCGTAGTCGTCGAGGTCGATGCGCGGCATGGGCGCCGCCTCGAGGCGGACCCGGCGCAGGCGGTCGGGCGTGAGCCCGCCGTACCGGAGGATGCCCGCGACCTCGCCGTCGGCCGCGACGTCCTCGGCGCGGGTGGAGAGCAGCAGGAACGGCGCCACGATCCACAGTGCGACGACCACTCGGGCAGCCGCAACCGGGGCGGCCGGGTAGCGTGCCCGGCATGCCTCCCGCCGACTGGATCGTCCACCGACGCCCCGGCGACCGTGAGCCCGTGGGCTGGATCCGCCCGAAGGGCCGCAAGTGGGTCGCCGTCACGCTGCTGGGCCACGACCTCACGGGCCCGCTGGACTGGCTCGACGCCGAGGACGCGCTCAACGAGGAGGGCATCGGCTGGCTCGGCGACGTGTGGATGCTGGACCGCGACCGCGGCCCGTCCGTCCGCGTGCGGATCGTGCGGGTGGCCCCGGACGGCGTGGTGGTCCAGTCCGACGACGGCGGCGCGATCGACGCGCCCGTCGAGCGGTGGGAGCTGCCCTGGCCGGCCCCGGCGGCGCTGCGCCGGCGGCGCAAGGGCGACCCGCGGTCGCCTTTCGGGCGCTAGTGGCTCGAGGCCTAGTGGATCGCCGCGAGCAGCGCGCCGACGCCGACGAACAGGCTGCCGAACACCCGGTTGACGACCTTCTGCCCTGACTCGCGCGCGGTGATGCGTCCGAGCCCGCGCGCCGCCGTCGCGAAGAAGAACCACATGACGGCCACGTCGATCACCACGACGGTGGCGGTGAGCACCCCGTACTGCGTGGCCAGCGGGCGGTCGGGCCGCACGAACTGCGGCACGAACGCCAGCAGGAACACGATGGCCTTGGGGTTGGTGAGGTTGACCAGCAGCCCGCGGCGGAACATCGACCCGCCGCCCTCGACGAGGCCGGCCGGGCCGGGCGCGGCGGCCGCCGTCGTCGACGCCGCGAACTGGCGCACGCCCAGGTAGACCAGGTAGGCGGCGCCGACGTACCGGATGGTGTCGAACAGCCAGGGGGTGCCCGTGACGAGCGCGCCCACGCCCGCGGCGACCACCGCGATGTGCACGAGCAGCGCGAGCTCCTGCCCGAGGATCCCCCACAGCGAGCGGGACCAGCCGACGCTCAGCGCGTTGGACATGGTGTTGATGGCGCCGGCGCCGGGGGTGAAGGAGATGAGCGCGCCCGCGCCGACGAGCGTCAGCCAGAGCGTGATCGACACGACACGCAGGGTACGTCCGCCGGGAGTATTGTGAACAGCGTGTCCAGTAATAGGACGGTCGGCAGGCCCCGGTCGGAGGCGACGCGCCTCGCGATCCTCGACGCCGCCGCGGACCTCGCCCTCTCCGAGGGGTGCGTGCCCACGGTCGACGCCGTCGCCCAGGCCGCCGGCGTCTCCCGCACCACCATCTACAAGTGGTGGCCGTCGACGGCGGCCGTGCTCGCCGAGGGGCTGCTCGAGCGGTTCCACGAGAGCATCGAGTTCTCCGACGACCTCCCCGTCCGCGAGGCGCTGACCCTCCAGGTCGACGCCCTCGTCACCCTGCTGCGCGACACCCCCGCCGGGGCCCTGCTGCGGCAGCTTCTCGCGGCGTCCGCGAGCGCCCCCGCCCTGGGCCAGGAGCTGCTGGCCCGCTGGCTGGGCCCGCGCCGCGAGCGCGCCGTGCACCACCTCGAGCGCGGCATCGCCGCGGGCGAGGTGCGTGCCGACGTCGACCTGGAGCTCGTGGTCGACGCCCTGTTCGCCCCCGTGTACCACCGGCTGGTGTGGGGCCACGCGCCCCTCGACGCCGGGCTCGCCCGCCAGGTCGCCGACCTGGTGTGGCCCGCGATCTCCCACCCGTTCCCACCACGAAGAAGGTCAGCATGACCACCGTCGCCAAGAACATGGTCGACACCCTCGTCGCCGCCGGCGTGAAGCGCGTCTACGGCATCCCCGGGGACTCGCTCAACGGGTTCACGGACGCCCTGCGGGGCTCCGGCATCGACTGGGTGCACGTGCGCCACGAGGAGGCCGCGGCGTTCGCGGCCGGCGCCGAGGCCGCCCTGACGGGGCAGATCGCCGTGGCGGTCGGCTCCGCGGGGCCGGGCAACCTGCACCTCATCAACGGGCTGTTCGACGCGAACCGCAACCACGTGCCCGTGCTCGCGATCGCGGCGCACATCCCGACGTCGGAGATCGGCACCGGGTACTTCCAGGAGACGCACCCGCAGGAGCTGTTCCGCGAGGCGTCCGTGTACTCGGAGTACGTGGCGTCGCCGTCGCAGATGCCCCGCGTGCTGCGCATCGCCATGCAGACCGCGATCGAGAAGCGCGGCGTGGCCGTCGTCGTGATCCCCGGCGACATCGCGCTCGCGGAGGCGCAGGACACCACCGTCACGCCGATCCGCGCGACGTCGCCGCGCGTGCTGCCCTCGCCCGGCGAGCTCGGCCAGGCCGCCGACCTGCTGCGCAAGGCCAAGCGCGTCACGATCCTCGCCGGCGCGGGCGCGCAGCACGCGCACGACCAGGTGGTGGCGCTCGCGGGCCGCCTCAACGCGCCCGTGGTCCACACGCTGCGCTCCAAGGAGTTCGTGGAGCCGGACAACCCGTACGACGTCGGCATGACGGGCCTGCTGGGCTTCGCGTCGGGCTACAAGGCCATGGACGCCGCCGACACGCTGCTCATGCTGGGCACCGACTTCCCGTACACGCCGTTCCTGCCGTCGGACGCGACGGTCATCCAGGTGGACGTGCGCGGCGAGCACCTGGGCCGCCGCGTGCCGCTGGCGCTGGGGCTCGTGGGCGACGTCGCCGAGACGGTCGACGCGCTGCTGCCGCTGCTGCCGCAGTCGTCGTCGCGCACGCACCTCGACGACGCGCTGGCCCACTACGCCAAGACGCGCACCAAGCTCGACGACCTCGCCACGCCCCGCCGCGGCGACCAGCCGCTGCACCCGCAGTACGTGGCCCGCATGATCGACGAGCTCGCCGACGACGACGCCGTGTTCATCCCCGACGTCGGCTCACCGGTGATCTGGGCGGCCCGCTACCTGACGATGAACGGCAGGCGGTCGATGCTCGGCTCGTTCATCCACGGGTCGATGGCCAACGCCGTGCCGCAGGCCGTCGGCGCGGCGGCGGCGACGGGCCGGCAGGTGGTGACGCTCTCCGGCGACGGCGGCGTCGAGATGCTGCTGGGCGAGCTGCTGACCCTGCGGCAGAACAACCTGCCCGTGAAGATCGTCGTCTTCAACAACTCCTCCCTGAACTTCGTCGAGCTGGAGATGAAGTCGGCCGGGTTCGTGACCCACACGACGGGCCTGCAGAACCCGTCGCTGGCAGCGATCGCCGAGGCCGTCGGGCTCAAGGCGTTCCGGGTGGAGCGGTCGAAGGACCTGGAGGGCGCGCTGCGCAAGGCGCTCGCCTACGACGGCCCCGCGCTGGTCGACGTCGTCACCGAGCGGCAGGAGCTGACCATCCCGCCGTCGGTCAAGCTGGACCAGGCGAAGGGGTTCGCGCTCTACACGCTGCGCACCCTGCTGAGCGGCCGCGGCGACGAGCTGCTCGACCTCACGCGGGCCAACCTGCGGCAGGTGTTCTGACCGGTCAGCCCGCGACCAGCCTCCGCACGCCCTCCACCACGAGCTCGCGCCGGCGCTCGCGCGACGGGCGCTCCAGCTGCGCGAGCTCGGGGGTGTGCAGGGTCCAGCCCATCGAGAGCGCGCGGACGGCGGTGAGCAGCTCGAGCGGGGAGAACGTGGCCGGCAGCGTCCCGGCGGCCTGCGCCTGCGCGATCTTGGTGAGCTTCGCGTCGTTGGACGCCATGATCTCGGGGAGCGCGCCGTCGGGGCGCTCGAGCTGGTACCAGGTGGCCAGGCGCAGGGTGCGGGGGTTCTGCTCGTAGAGGTCGAACGCCCGCCCGGCGTAGCCCGGCAGGTCGGTGGCGTCGAACTCGACCTCCTCGACGAACGCGACGGAGCGCTGCGCGAAGACGGCGTCGAACAGCTCCTCCTTGGAGCCGAAGTACCGGTAGATGAGCGCCTTGTTGGCCTGCGCGTTCTCGGCGATGCGGTCCACGCGGGCGCCGGCGATGCCGTGGTCGGCGAACTCCTGCTCGGCGGCGTCGAGGATGCGGGCTCGGGTGGCGTCAGGGTCTCGGGGCACGCCTCGAGCATAAGTGTGTAACTAGTTAGTTGCCAAGGCGGTCCCGGAGTGCTCTACTGATGTAACCAACTCGTTGGTTACTCACGAAGGAGCCACCATGCCCACCGCCACGACCCGGGGCCGCACCCTCGGCCTCGCGGTCATCCTCGGGAGCCAGCTCATGATGACGCTGGACACCTCGATCGTGACCACCGCCCTGCCGCACCTCCAGCGCGAGCTCGGCTTCACCGCCGCCTCGCTGTCCTGGATCCAGAACGCCTACGTGCTCGCCTTCGGCGGGCTGCTGCTGCTCGGCGCCCGCGCGGGCGACCTGCTGGGCCGCCGCCGGGTGTTCATCGGGGGAGTCGCCGCGTTCACGCTCGCCTCGCTGCTCGCCGGTGTCGCGCCCACCGCCGCCGTGCTCGTGGTGGCCCGCACCCTCCAGGGGCTCGCCTCCGCGTTCGCCATCCCCTCGACGCTCGCGCTGCTGGTCACCAGCTTCCCGAAGCCCGAGGAACGGTCCCGCGCCATCGCCGTCTACAGCGCCGTCATCGGCGCCGGGGCCAGCGTCGGGATCATCGTCGGCGGCGTGTTCACGCAGTACCTGTCGTGGCGGTGGGGGCTGCTCGTCAACGTGCCCCTCGGCATCGCCGTCCTCGCCCTCGCACCGCGCGTGCTCCCCGAGACCGACCGCGCCCGCGGCCGCGTCGACGTGCCCGGCGCCGTCGCCATCACCGTCGGCATGTCCGCCCTGGTCTACGGCCTGGTCGAGGCCGCCGGCGCCGGCTGGGCCTCGCCGCGCACGCTCGTGCCGCTCGCCGTCGCGGTGACCGGGATCTTCGCCTTCGTGCTCGTGGAGCGCCGCGCCGCCCAGCCCGTCACCCCGCTGCGCCTGTTCGCCAGCGTCCAGCGCTCCGGCGCCTATGTCGGCCGCATCCTCATCGTCGGCGCCATGTTCTCCACCTTCTACTTCCTCAGCCAGTACCTCCAGGAGGTGCGCGGCTACGGCGCGCTGACCACCGGCTTCGCCTACATCCCCATCACCGCCATGTTCTTCGCCATGGTCTACGTGGTGCGCTGGCTCCAGCCCCGCGTCAGCCGCACGACGGCGCTCGTCGCCTCGCTCGCCGTCGCGCTGGTCGGCATGGCCTGGCTCAGCCGGCTCGGTGCCCACACCCCGTTCTTCCCCGGCCTGCTGCTGCCCCTGCTGGTGCTCGGCGTCGGGCAGGGCATCGCGATCATCCTGCTCACCGACCTGGGCATGTCCGACGTCGCCCCGCACGACGCCGGCGCCGCGTCCGGCCTGGTCAACACCGCCCACCAGCTCGGCGGCTCCGTCGGCCTCGCCCTGCTGACCGTCGTGTTCGGCGCGGCCGTGCACCACGACGCCGCGCCCGCCCCGGCGCTCGCGGCCCACGGGTTCGCCACCGTGTTCCAGGTGGCCACCGGGTTCTACGCCCTCGCGGTCGTGGTCGCGGTGGTGCTGCTGGTCGCCGAGCGGCGGCGTCGTCCGCTGGCCGGGACGGCGGCCCAGCCCGAGGCCGAGCCCGTCGCCGCGGGTGTAGCGTGACCGGCGCCAACGCGGGGAGCTCGGGGCAACCGGGCTGAGAGGGCGGCTGGGCGCACAGCGCCGGCGTCGCCGACCCGAGCACTTGACCTGGGTAATGCCAGCGGAAGGACGTGCCATCGGCACGGCGTTGGGGCTCGCACGCCCGCTCGACGACGCCTGCCACGGCAGGCGACCGCATGCCCGTGCCCGGGTCACGAACCCGAGGAGCCGTCATGATCGCCGAGATCCAGGTGCTGCCCCGTCCCGTCGGGACGCCGGACGACCGCTACGCCCACGTCGACGCCGCCATCGCCGTGATCCAGGAGTCCGGCCTGGACTACGAGGTCGGCGGGCTGGGCACCACCGTCGAGGGCACGCCCGACCAGCTCTGGCCCCTGCTGCGCGCCGTCCACGAGGCCACGCTCGCGGCGGGGGCCGACGGGTGCATGTCCGTCATCAAGGTGTCCGGCTCCCGCGACGACGACGGCCCCCGCGTCGCCGACCTCGTCGGCAAGTTCCGGGCGTGAGGACGCGGCGGGTCGCCGTCGGCGCGGCGACCGTCGTCGTCCTGCTCGCGGCCTGGGAGGCCCTGGTCCGGGCGCGGCACCTGCCGGAGTTCGTGCTGCCGGCGCCGTCCCAGGTCGCGAGCAGCGCCTGGCGCCTCGCCCCGCTGCTCGCCCACCACACGGCCACGACGGCGGTCGAGGCCCTGGCCGGGCTCGCCGTCGGCACCCTGGCCGGCTGGCTGCTCGCCGTGCTCGTCGCGGTGCTGCCCGTGCTGGGCGACATCGCGCACCCCGTGGTGCTGCTGTCCCAGACGCTGCCCACCGTGGTGCTGGCCCCGCTGCTCATCCTGTGGGCCGGGTTCGGCCCGGGGCCCAAGGTGCTGCTGGTCGCGCTGACCGTGTTCTTCCCGGTGCTGGTCTCGACGTCGGCCGCCCTGCGCGCGGTCGACGCCGAGCACGCCGACATGGTCGCCGGGCTGGGCGGCACCTGGTGGCACCGGCTGTGGCTGGTGCGCCTGCCCGCCTCGCTGCCCGCCGCGCTCGGCGGCCTGCGGATCGCCGCGACCTACGCCGTCGGCGCGGCCGTCGTGTCCGAGTACCTGGACGGCGACTCCGGGCTCGGCGTGTTCATCCAGCGGTCCCGCAAGGCCTACGCCGTCGACCAGGTGTTCGCCGGCATCGCCCTCGTCGTCCTGCTGTCGGGGGTGGTGGTGCTGGCGGTCGTGCTGGCCAGCCGCCTGGCCACCCCGTGGCAGCGCGCCTCGTCCCCCTCGTGAAGGAAGCCCCCGTGCCTGCTCTCTCCCGTGTCACCGCCGTCCTCGCGAGCCTCGCCGCCGTCGGTCTCGCGGCCGGGTGCGCCACCGGCTCCGCGGCCGGTGCCGCGCCCGGCGGCCACCTGACCCCGCTCACCGTCGTCCTCGACTGGACTCCCAACACCAACCACTCCGGGCTGTACCTGGCCCAGGCCCGCGGGTACTTCCGCCAGGCGGGCCTCGACGTGAAGATCGTGCAGCCCGGCGACACCTCGGGCCTGCAGCTCGTCGCCGCCGGCAAGGCCGACGTCGCCTACTCGGTGTCCGAGGAGCTGCTGCCCGCCCGGGCGCAGGGCGCCGACGTCGTCTCGATCGCCGCGGTGATCCAGCACAACACGTCGTCGCTCATCTCCCTGGCCTCCGACGGGATCACCCGCCCGCGCGACCTGCAGGGCAAGAAGTACGGCACCTACGGGTCGGACCTCGAGAAGGCGCTCATCGACAAGCTCGTCTCCTGCGACGGCGGCGACCCCGCCCGGGTGACGATGACGCCGCTGGTCAGCGACGACTTCCGCGTCGGGCTGACGCAGAAGCAGTTCGACGCCGCGTGGGTGTTCGACGCCTGGGACACCATCAACCTGCGCGACGTCGACAAGGTGAAGGTGAACGTCATCGACTTCTCCGCCTACACGCGCTGCATCCCCGACTGGTACACGCCCATCATGGCGACGTCGCGCGCGGAGCTGACCACGAAGCGCGCGGCGCTCCAGGCCTTCATGGGGGCGGTCGCGCACGGCTACCGCGACGCGATCGCCGACCCGACGGCGGCCGCCGCGACCCTGCTCAAGGCCGCCCCGGAGCTCGACCCGAGGCTCGTGGACCCGAGCGCGCAGTGGCTCGCCACGCGGTACACGGACGACCCCGCGCACTGGGGCCGGCAGGACGCCGCCGTCTGGGACGGGTTCGCCGGTTTCCTCCAGGACCAGAAGCTGCTCGCCGCGGACCCGAAGGTGGCCGACGCGTGGACGAACGAGCTGCTGCCGTGACACCCGTGCTCGTGGCGGCCGGGCTCACCGTCTCCTTCGGCGGCCTGCCCGTGCTCTCCTCGGTGGACCTGACGGTCGGCGACGGCGAGTTCGTCGCCGTCGTCGGGCCCTCGGGGTGCGGCAAGTCGACGCTGCTGCGCGCGCTCGCGGGGCTGCTCGCCCCCGGGGCGTCGGTCTCCGGCGAGGTGACCCGCCCCGTGCTCGACGGCGGCCGCCCTGCCGTCGCGTGGATGCCGCAGCGCGACGCCCTGCTGCCCTGGCGGCGCGCCCTGCCGAACGCGCTGGTGGGGGCCCGCGTGGCCGGGGTCCCCGCCGCGCAGGCCCGGGACCGGGCCGCCGCGCTGTTCGAGGAGTTCGGCCTCGCCGGGTTCGAGCGGGCATGGCCGCACGAGCTCTCGGGCGGCATGCGGCAGCGGCTCGCCCTGCTGCGCACCTGCCTGGCGGGCCGACCCGTGCTGCTGCTCGACGAGCCCTTCGGGGCGCTCGACCCGCTGACCCGGCGGCGCATGAACGCGTGGCTCGCCGGCATCGGGCTCGCGGCCGGCGGTGCCGCGGGCGGCGGCCCCGGGCGGGCCGTCGTGCTCGTGACGCACGACGTCGACGAGGCGGTCGCCCTCGCCGACCGGGTCGTGGTGCTGGGAGAGCGGCCGGGGCGCGTGGTGCTCGACCTCGACGTGGCGACCAGCAGCGTGCCGCGCGAGGCCCTGCTGGAGGCGCTCGTCAGCCCCGCAGGTATCCGATGAGCACCTCGAGCAGCGACTCGAGCGGCTCCGTGCGGCCCGTCGTCCGCAGCACCGCGACGCCGCCCTGGATGCCCGCGACGATCGCCCCGGCCATGCGCCGGGCGTCGACGCCGGGCCGCACGTCGCCCTGGCCCTGCATGGTGCGGATGCCGCGCTCGAGCTCCGTCTGCCAGTTGCGCAGCAGGGTGGTGGACACCTCGGCGGCGCCGGGCACGCTCCCGACCTGGGCCATCAGGGCGGCGAGCGGGCACTGCGCCCCCTGGGCGCGGTAGCGGGCGACGACGGCGGCGCGCCACGCCTCCCACGACTCCCAGGTGTCCAGGCTGCCGAGGTGGGGCTGCTGGTCGGCGAGCACGCGGTCGGCCTCGAAGCGGGCGACCTCGAGGAACAGCTCCTCCTTGCCGCTCGGGAAGTAGTGGAAGAGCTGGCTCTTGCTGGTGCCGGTGGTGTCGCGGATGTCGTCCAGCGTGACGCCCGCCGGGTCCTCGCTGCGCAGGTGTGCGGCGGCGCCCTCGATGATCCGCTGCTTGGTGGCCAGGCCCTTCGCGGTGAGCGTCATGCCGCCAGCGTAAGGCCGAAGTGGACTTGCGGGTCCAAAATCTCGCACGCGTGGCTTCATCGCAACTTCAGGTCCGGTCGCCGACACTGCGCCCATGACGAGCGCCGCCAGCGACACAGCTCCAGGTCACGCCCGCCGTTCCCGGTGGCTGCCCCACCCGGTCGCCGCGAAGGTCCCCGAGATCACCGTGCTGTTCTGGCTGGTCAAGGTGCTGACCACCGGCGTGGGGGAGGCGGCCTCGGACTTCCTGGCCGCCAGGTCGATCCCGCTCGCCGCCGCCGTGGGCCTGGTCGGGTTCGTCGCCGCGATGGCCGTGCAGCTCCGCGCGCGCAGGTACCGGCCGTGGGCGTACTGGTTCGCCGTCTCGATGGTGGCCGTGTTCGGCACGATGGCGGCCGACGGGCTGCACGTCGTCGTCGGCATCCCGTACCCCGTCACCACCGCCGGGTACCTGGTGGCGCTCGCCGTGATCTTCCTGGTGTGGCGGCGCACCGAGGGCACGCTCTCCATCCACAGCGTCACCAGCCGACGCCGCGAGGCGTTCTACTGGCTGACCGTGCTGGCGACGTTCGCGCTCGGCACCGCGGCCGGCGACTTCACGGCGTTCTCGCTCGGGCTGGGGTACCTCGCGTCGATCGCCGTGTTCGGCGTGGCGATCCTGCTGCCGCTCGTCGCGTGGCGCTGGTTCAGGCTCGACGCCGTCGCGGCGTTCTGGATCGCGTACGTGCTGACACGCCCGCTCGGGGCGTCCGTCGCCGACTGGTTCGGCAAGCCGTCCGCCAAGGGCGGGCTCGGCTGGGGCGACGGGACCGTCACGCTCGTCGGCGTCGTGCTCATCGCCGCCGGGGTCGCCTACCTGGCCCGCAGCGGGCACGGCGTGCAGCCTGCCCGCGACGAGGTCGCGCCGGCCGCCCTCGCGGCCGAGGACTAGGCCCGCTCAGAGCCCGAGCAGCGCGCTCGCGACCAGGAAGTAGATCACCAGGCCGAGCACGTCGACCACCGTGGTGACCACGGGTGCCGACACGAGCGCCGGGTCGATGTTCAGCTTGCGGGCCGCGAGCGGCGACAGGCCGCCCACCAGCGCCCCCAGCAGGCAGATGAGCAGCAGCGACACCCCGACCACCAGCGCGACGTCCAGGCCCGTGAAGAACAGGCCCGCACCGATCGCCAGCACGCCCAGGCCCGCGCCGAGCAGCAGGCCCGTCGCCGCCTCGCGCAGCGTCACCCGCGCGATGTCGCTGGGCCGCACCTCGCCGATCGCCAGCGCGCGCACGCACGCCGACGACGCCTGCGTGCCCACCTTGCCTCCCGTGCCGATCAGCAGCGGGATGAACAGGGCCAGCGCCGCCACCTGCTCCAGCGCGTCCTCGAACGAGTGCGCCACCGTCACCGTCAGCAGCGAGACCGTCAGCAGCAGCACCAGCCACACCGCACGCGTCTTCGCCAGCTGCAGCACCGACACCGCCATGTAGTGGCCCGCCCAGTGCTGGGCGCCACCCTGGCGGGAGGCGTCCTCGGAGTCGGCGTCCTCGATGACCTCGTCGGCGTCGTCGAACGTCAGCAGGCCCAGCAGACGGCCCGCGTCGTCGATCACCGGCAGGTCCAGGATGTCCGAGTCGGCCATCAGACGGGCCGCTCGCTCCGCGGGCTCCGTGGCCCGCACGCTCGGCGGCGACGTCACGACCAGGTCCGCCACCGTGGTCTCGGCGTCGGCCAGCACCAGCTCCCGCAGGTCGACGACGCCGGTCAGCCGGCGCTGCGTGTCGACCACGGGCAGCGTGTAGATCGTCTCGGCCTGCGCGCCACGGTTGCGCACGTGCTGGAGCGCCGCGCTCGCCGACAGGTTCTCGCGCAGCACCACGACCTCGGGGGTCATGTACCGGCCCGCCGAGTTCTCCGGGTAGCCCAGCAGCGTCGCCGTCATCGCCCGCTCGTCCGGGCTCAGGCCCGCGAGCACGCGCCGGGCCACCTTGGCGGGCAGCTCTCCGAGCATGCGGGCGCGCTCGTCCGGCGCGAGGGAGTCGACGAACTCGCTGAACTCCGCCCCGCGCATGACCTCGAGGATGGCCTGCTGACCGCTCGGCTCGAGGTCCTCGAACACGTCGAAGGCTCGCTCGGGGTCGAGCAGGCGGAACGTGGCGACCGCCTCGACAGGGCGCATCCGGTCGATCGCGTCCACGACCTCCCACACGTGGTGCACGCGCAGCCACTCCTGGGCGGTGGCGAAGTCGCCGGCGTCGACGAGGTCGAGGATCGACTCCTCGCGGAGGTCGTCCACAGTAAGGACGTCGGGACTCGTGGGAGTCTCCTGGGCATGCGTGACCGGCGGCGTCATGGGCTGGCTCCCCCCGTGGGCGCAGACACTGGCCCGACCATGGTCGCCGCCCAGGCCGCAGGCCCCGGACATCTGGCCTGTCGTGATGGGGTCCTGGGCACGGAACCTGCGGTCCTGCCAGGATGAGCCGCATGCCCCTCACCCTGTGCGTGCTGCTGTGGGCCCACCCCGGCCAGGACGACGCCCTCACCGCCTACGAGGACACCGTGCTCGCCCTGCTGCCCGACCACGGGTCACGACTCGTGTCGCGGGTCCGGCGCACCGCGGGCGGTGACGACGACCCGCTCGAGGTCCAGGTGATCGACCTGCCGTCGCGGGAGGCGCTCGCGGCGTACATGGCCGACCCGCGGCGGACGGCGCTGGAGGCGTCGCGGGAGGCGGCGATCGCGCGGACGCGGGTACTCGAGGTGACGGCGCGCTGACGCGCGGCGCTGATCGGAACGTGTGTTCGGGATCGGAACGTGCGGCGCAACGCACGTTCCGATCCCGGGCCCACGTTCCGATCGCCAGCCCGCCGGCAGCGCGCCGCCCCACACATCCCTGCCCGTTATCCACAGGCGGTCATCAACGCGGCTCACGAGCCGCGATGCTCGTCGCGTGGTCAGCGACAAGGTGGTGCTCGCCAGGGAGCGCGAGCAGGGGGAGCTGCGGCGGCTCGTCGGCTCCGGTGAGCTCAGGCGGGTGCGGCGTGGAGGCTACGTCGTCGGCCCGGCCGACGGTCCGGACGCCGCCGCGCTCGCGCACCTCGCCGTGGTGCACCGGCAGCTCCGGGCTCCGCACGTCGTGAGCCATGCGAGCGCAGCGCTGCTGTGGGGCCTGCCGCTCTGGCGGGTCCCCTCCGTGACGCACGTGCGGCAGGCGTCGGCGATGAGCGGCACGCGGTCGTCCGACGTCGCCCGGCACATCGGCCTGCCCGCGACACGGGTGGAGATCGACGGGATCCCCACCACGACGCTCGAGCAGACCGTCCTCGACTGCCTTCTGACGATGCCGGCGCTCGACGGGCTGGTGGTCGCCGACGCGGCGCTGCGGCGAGGGCTGCGCGCCGACGTCGTGCGCGAGCGGCTCGCCGCGCTGACGCAGCGCAACGGCAGGGCGAGGGCAACCCTGGTGCTCTCGCTCGCGGACGCGGGCGCCGAGTCCGCCTGGGAGACGTGGCTGCGCTATCTCGCGCTGCACGCCGGGCTGCCGCGGCCCACCGCGCAGTGGGTCGCGCGCACGCACCTCGGCACGTTCCGGGTGGACCTCGGCTGGCCGGAGCACGGCGTGCTCGCCGAGTTCGACGGCCAGGTGAAGTACATGGACGGAGCGTTCGGCCCGGGGTACGACGGCCGGCGGGCGCTGGTCGAGGAGAAGCGCCGCGAGGACGCGATCGCCGAGGCGTTCGGCATCCGCCCGCTCCGCTTCATGGCGACGGATGCCCGCCACCCGGCGTCGTCGGCCAAGCGCCTGCTCGCCCGTTTCCCGCCGCGGGTACGAGCACAGGCGCGCCCGAACCCGCGCCTGCCGCTCCCGGACCCGGGCTGACGCCCGATCGGAACGTGGGTCTGGGATGGGAACGTGCAGCCCAGGGCACGTTTCGATCCCGAACCCACGTCCCGACCGCGACGTGCCGCACCCCGCACCGAGCACCCAGCGCCAGAGTTGACTGGTTCAAGATTACGAGACAAGGTGAACCCATGCTCAGCCAGGACGACGTCGCCGCCATGCTGCGCCAGGCGTCCCTGCGTGTGACCAAGCCCCGGCTCGCCGTCGTCGGCGCCGTCGACCGGCTGCCGCACGCCGACACCGAGTCCGTCATCGCCGCCGTGCGCGAGGGCCTCCCGGACGTCTCGCACCAAGCCGTGTACGACTCCCTCCACGCGCTCAGCGACAGGGGGATCCTGCGCCGCATCCAGCCGGCCGGCTCCGTCGCGCGGTACGAGACCCGCGTGGGCGACAACCACCACCACCTGGTGTGCCGATCGTGCGGTGCCGTGGTCGACGTCGACTGTGCGGTCGGTGAGACGGTCTGCCTGATGCCGTCCGACGACCACGGCTTCCGGATCGACGAGGCCGAGGTCGTGTACTGGGGCCTGTGCCCGCGGTGCGCCGCCTCGGCGAACGACTGAGCTCCTTGGTTTCGACAAGCTCACCCACGACCAGAACGAACCGGAAGGAACCCGATGTCTGAGAACGCCGAGACCTGCCCCGTCGTCCACGGCGCGACGCACCCGACGCAGGGCGGCAGCAACAGCGGCTGGTGGCCCAACCAGCTCAACCTCAAGATGCTCGCGCGCAACCCCGTGGTCGGGAACCCGATGGGCTCCGGCTTCGACTACGCGGCCGCCTTCGAGGCCCTCGACCTGGACGCCGTGAAGGCCGACATCGTCGAGGTCATGCACGACTCGCAGCCCTGGTGGCCGGCCGACTTCGGCAGCTACGCGCCGTTCTTCGTCCGCATGGCGTGGCACTCCGCGGGCACGTACCGCTCGTGGGACGGCCGTGGCGGCGGCGGCGAGGGCCAGCAGCGCTTCGCCCCGCTGAACTCGTGGCCGGACAACGTGAGCCTGGACAAGGCCCGCCGCCTGCTGTGGCCGGTCAAGAAGAAGTACGGCCAGGCGCTGAGCTGGGCCGACCTCATGATCCTCGCGGGCAACGTCGCGATGGCCGACATGGGCTTCCCGATCCTGGGCTTCGGCGGCGGCCGCGCCGACGTGTACGAGGCGGACCAGGACGTCTACTGGGGCCCCGAGACCACGTGGCTCGCCGACCAGCGCTACACGGGTGAGCGCGACCTGGAGAAGCCGCTGGCCGCCGTCCAGATGGGCCTCATCTACGTCAACCCCGAGGGCCCCAACGGCAACCCGGACCCGCTGGCCAGCGCCGTGGACGTCAAGGAGACGTTCCGCCGCATGGGCATGGACCTGGAGGAGACGGTCGCGCTGATCGCGGGCGGCCACACCTTCGGCAAGACGCACGGCGCCGCCCCCGACTCGCACCTCGAGGCGGAGCCCGAGGGCGCCGACCTGGAGATGCAGGGCCTGGGCTGGAAGAACAACTTCGGCACCGGCGTCGGCGACGACTCGATCACGTCCGGCCTCGAGGTCACCTGG
This sequence comes from Promicromonosporaceae bacterium, assembly GCA_009783295.1. Lineage (GTDB taxonomy): Bacteria > Actinomycetota > Actinomycetes > Actinomycetales > Cellulomonadaceae > Xylanimonas. The sequence goes on along the minus strand of WRHK01000013.1, from coordinate 23,908 downwards.
ACGTACCACCCGCTGCGCTGGGACAACGAGTACTTCCACATCCTGTTCGGCTACGAGTGGGAGCTCATGGAGTCGCCCGCCGGCGCCAAGCAGTGGCGTCCGGTCGACGGCGGCGGCAGCGACATGGTGCCGCTGGCCCACTCCGCCGGCCGCCGTGAGCCGCGCATGCTCACCTCGGACCTCGCGCTGCGCTTCGACCCGGAGATGGGCCCGATCTCGGCCCGCTTCAAGGACGACCAGCAGGCGTTCACCGACGCGTTCGCCCGCGCCTGGTTCAAGCTGACGCACCGCGACATGGGCCCGAAGGCCCGCTACAAGGGCGCCGAGGTGCCGGCCGAGGACTTCGTGTGGCAGGACCCGCTGCCCGCGCGCACCCTCGCCGACCTCACCGCCGAGCAGGTCGAGGCCGTCAAGGCCGCGGTCCGCGAGTCGGGCCGGACCGTCGCCCAGCTGGTCACCACCGCGTGGGCCGCCGCGTCGTCGTACCGCGACTCCGACAAGCGCGGCGGCGCCAACGGCGGCCGCATCCGCCTCGAGCCGCAGCGCTCGTGGGACGTCAACAACCCCACGCAGCTCGCGCAGGTGCTGCCGGTGCTGGAGCGCATCGCGTCCGACGCCGGTGCGTCGTTCGCCGACGTCGTCGTCCTGGCCGGTGGCGTGGGCGTGGAGCTCGCGGCGGCTGCCGCGGGCGTCCAGGTCGAGGTGCCCTTCACGCAGGGCCGCGTCGACGCGACGCAGGAGCAGACGGACCTCGACCAGTTCGCCTGGCTCGAGCCGGTCGCGGACGGCTTCCGCAACTACGCCGGCAAGTCGCCGCTGCCCGCGGAGTACTCGCTGATCGACCGCGCCAGCCTGCTCGGCCTCTCCGCCCCGGAGATGACGGTGCTGGTGGCGGGCCTGCGCGTGCTCGGCGCCAACCACGACGCCACGCCGTACGGGGTCTTCACCGACACCCCGGGCGTGCTCGACAACGCCTGGTTCGTCAACGTGCTCGACATGGGCACCGCGTGGACGGCCCTCGACCCGGGCAAGCACGCCTACCAGGGCAGCGACCGCGTCTCGGGCGAGAAGAAGTGGGTGGGCACCCGCTCCGACCTGGTGTTCGGCTCGAACTCCGAGCTGCGCGCCCTCGCCGAGGTATACGCCGCCGACGACGCCAAGGAGAAGTTCGTCAAGGACTTCGTGGCGGCGTGGGTCAAGGTCATGGACGCGGACCGCTTCGACCTCCGCTGACCACCCAGGAAGGGGTTTTTGGACTTGCTAGTCCAAAAACCCCTTCCTACCGTCGGAGCCATGAGCAACCGACTCCAGGGGCGCACCGCCCTCGTCACCGGATCCACCAGCAACATCGGCCGCGGCGTCGCCGAGGCGCTCGCCGCCGAGGGGGCGCACGTCGTCGTCTCCGGGCGCGACGCCGGCCGCGGGGCCGAGGTGGTCGACGGCATCCGCGCCGCCGGCGGCCGCGCCGACCTGGTGGTCGCCGACCTCGACGGCAGCAGCGCCGTCAGCCGCGACCTGGCCGAGCGGGCCACGCAGGCCGTGGGCGGCCGCCTCGACATCCTCGTCAACAACGCCGGCATCTACCCCAGCGACACCACGCTCACGGTGACGGACGAGAAGTTCGACCTCGTCTACGGCGTGAACGTCAAGGCCGCATACTTCCTCACGCAGGCCGTCGTGCCGGCCATGATCGCCGCCGGCGGCGGCACGATCATCAACCTCGGCTCGTGGAACGCCCGCCTGGGCCTGCCCGTCGGCTCCCTGTACGCGTCCACCAAGGGCGCCATCGAGACCCTCACCCGCGCCTGGTCCGCCGAGTTCGGCCCGCAGGGCGTGCGCGTCAACGCGATCTCGCCCGGCGTCATCCGCCCCGACGGCTACGAGCCCGACGGCGTGGACGTGGGCGCCGGGATGATGCGCGGCACGCCCGCCGGCGGCTCGGGCAGCCCCGAGCACATCGCCCGCGCCGCGGTCTACCTGGCCTCCGACGACGCCGAGTTCGTCCACGGCACCGTGCTGGAGGTCGACGGCGGCCGCAGCAACGTCGCCGTCATCGCCTAGCGCGCCACCCGGCGACGTAGCCGCCCCGACGTCGCAAGATGGAGCCCAAGGACACCGAGCGCACCGGGAGGGCGACATGGGACACAAGGCAGAGAAGAAGCGCGGCGGGCTCAGGAACCTCGTGACCTTGGCGGCTCTCGCGCTGACGGCGGCCGCCGTCGTCAAGGAGCTGCGCACCCCCGCCGAGGAGCGCACGTGGAACGGCAGGGTCGCGTCGGTGGTGCCCTACGACTTCAGGATGCCCACGCTCGACCGGGTCAAGGAGCGCATGTGGAACCCCGAGGCGGCCAGCGTCGTGAGCCCGCGCGTGTTCGGCGTCGGCTGGACCGTCAACGTGGGCAAGCTGTTCGCGGAGATCAAGGGGCAGATGGAGCAGGAGTAGGCCGGCGCCTGCTCCGCACCACCAGCTCGGCCACCACGGTGGCGAGCATGAGGCCGGCGCACCCGGCGGCGAACAGCGCGAGAGCGTGCATGCCGGGGGTGTCGGCCGCGTGCTGGTACGCCGCCGCCGTGGCGGCCGACGACGTCAGCGCGCCCACGTACGCGAACGTACGGAACAGGCCGGAGGCGGCGCCCATCTGCTCGGGCGTCGCCTGGTCGTAGAGCGCGTTCTGCAGGGCGAGGCCGTTGAGCGCCTGGGGCAGGCCGAACACGGCCATGATCACCAGGATCGCGACCACCGGCGTCGTGCCGCCCACCGCGAGCAGCGCGAGGCAGGCCGCCAGCTGCATGGCCGACCCGAGCAGCAGCCGGCCCAGCACCCCGCGCTGCTTGCGCGTCACGTAGGTGCCCACCATCGCGGTGACGAACACGGGCAGCAGCACCATGCCGGTGTTCGCGGGCGTGAGCCCGCGCCCGTGCTCGAACCACTGGGGCAGCCCGTAGATCACGGAGTACATGACGACCCCGGCGAGCAGCTGCCGCGCGTAGGTGAGCAGCAGGGGCCTGTTCTGGCCGAGCACGCGCACGTCGAGGAACGGGTCGGGCGCGCGCAGCTCCCGCAGCACGAACCCGGCCCCCGCGGCGAGCGTCACGGCGACGAGCCACAGCCGCCCCACCGACGGCGCCATGAGGAAGAGCATCAGGGCCACGATCGACCCCGCGAACAGGGCGATCCCGGCGATGTCCCAGCGGCGCACCACCTTCGGGGCGCCGGGCTCGGGCCGCGGCTCCTTGGGCAGGTACAGGCCGCCGAGCGTGAGGCACGCCGCCGCGAAGGGCACGTTGACCGTGAACACGGTGCGCCAGCCGCCCAGGTCCACGAGGAACCCGCCGAGCGTCGGCCCGACGACGGCGATCACCTGGTTGGCGAAGCTGAGCGCCGCGAGCAGCGAGGCGGGCGAGGCCCTGCCCGTGCGCTCCGACTCGCGCTTGATCAGCGACATCGCCGCCGGGTACCCGGCGCACGTGCCCAGCCCGATGAGCACGCGGGCGCCCACCAGCACGCCGAGCGTGGGGGCGAGCGCGCCCAGCAGCCCGGCCACGCCGACCAGCGCCGTGCCGATGAGGTACAGGCGCCGCGGCCCGAACGCGTCCACGAGCCGCCCGGTCACGGGCTGCCCCACCGCGCACGCGAGGTACAGCGCGGTGACCAGCCACGCCGTCTGCGACGGGGGCGCTCCGAACGCGACGCCGATCGGCACCAGCGCCACCGCGAGCATCGACGTGTTGAGCGGGTTGAGCACCGAGCCGAGCATCATCGGCGCGACCAGGCGCCGCGGGAAGACGGCGACGGGAGCGACCGGGGCTGTTGTGCTAGGCATCAAATCGCACGGTAGGTGGCCCGGATCGCCGGTGTCGAATCACGGCCGCGCCGGGCGATCGATCACCCTCGACATCACCACGGACGTGCGCGTGCGCTCGACGCGCCCGCTGGACCGGATGGCCTCGACGGACGCCTCGATGCCGGCCATCGACGCGGCCATGACCCGCACGATCGCGTCGGCGTCGCCCGTCACCGTGGCGACCTCCACCACCTCGGGGATCCCGCCGAGGTCGCGCGCCAGCACGTCCGGGGCGACGTTGCCGCGGCAGAAGATCTCCACGTACGCCTCGATCTCCCACCCCAGCACGTGCGGGTCGACGACGGCCGTGAAACCCGCGATCTCGCCCCGCGACCGCATCAGGTCGACCCGCCGTTTCACGGCCGGCGCGGAGAGCCCGACGTCGGCCCCGATCTCCTGGAACGTGGCCCGCCCGTCCCGGAGCAGGTGGCCCACGATCTTCCGGTTCAGCTCGTCCACCAGGCCAGGATAGGAACGAATCGTTGTGCCGGCCCGTCGATCACGCAAGGAAAGAACAGGGTGTCCGCAACGGACAGGGGTCTGTTGCGCAACGGCCCCGACCGTACGGTGGACGGCATGACGATCCAGCTCGCGACCCCGCGGCCCGCGCCGGCCGGCGCTGCCGCGCGCATCGCCACCCCGCACACGTTCCTCATGTGCCCGCCCACCTTCTTCGACGTGGTCTACGCCATCAACCCGTGGATGGACCTGGACGTCCCCGTCGACACGGACCGCGCCGTCGCGCAGTGGCAGGCCCTGCGCGACACGTACGAGCGGCACGGGCACACGGTGCACGTCGTCGACCCCGAGCCCGGGCTGCCCGACATGGTCTACGCCGCCAACGGCGGCCTCGTCATCGGCGGGCAGGCGCTCGCCCCGCGCTTCACCTACCCCGAGCGGCAGGCCGAGGGTCCCGCGTACGCGCGGTGGTTCGAGTCCGCCGCCCGCGCCGGCATCCTCGGGCCCGACGGCGCGAGCCTCGGCCAGGCCGAGGAGCTCAACGAGGGCGAGGGCGACATCCTCCTGGTGGGCGACCTGCTGCTCGCCGGCACCGGCTTCCGCACCTCGCGCGCCGCGCACCGCGAGCTCGACCAGCGGCTCGGCCTCGCCGCCCGCGGCATCACCGTCGTGTCCCTCGAGCTCGTGGACCCGCGCTACTACCACCTCGACACCGCCCTCACGGTGCTCGACCACGGCGGCGACGGCCGCGCCCCGCTCGTCGCCTACCTGCCCGAGGCGTTCGCACCCGAGTCCCGCGAGACCCTGCGCGACCTGTTCCCCGACGCGATCCTCGCCGACGCCCAGGACGCCGCCGTGCTCGGCCTCAACGCCGTGTCCGACGGCCTGCACGTCTACCTCAACGCCGCCGCCACCGGCATGCACGCCAAGCTGCGCGCCCGCGGGTTCGAGCCCGTCGGCATCGAGATCGACGAGATCCTCAAGGGCGGCGGCTCCGTCAAGTGCTGCACCCTGGTGCTGAGGCCCTCGGAGCCCCGATGACCCGCGTCGCCTACCTCGACGTCCCGGCCACCGCCCGCTGGGCGGCCCGCCGCGGGCCCGAGCGCGTGATCGCCGACCTCACCGACGCCCTCGAGCGCGACTTCCGCCGCTGGCCCGAGCTCGAGACCCGGCCCCGGCTCGCGTCCCACTCCCGCGACGGCGTCATCGAGCTCATGCCCGCCGCCGACGCCACCACCTTCGGGTTCAAGCTCGTCAACGGGCACCCACTCAACCCGTCGCGCGGCTACCAGACCGTCACCGCCGTCGGCATGCTCGCGGACGTCCACCACGGCTACCCGTCGTTCCTCGCCGAGATGACCATCCTCACCGCCCTGCGCACCGCGGCGACGTCGGCGCTCGCGGCCCGCTACCTCGCGCCGCGCGGCGCGCGCACCCTCGCGCTCATCGGCTGCGGGGCCCAGGCGGAGTTCCAGGCGCTGGGCATGCGCGCCGAGCTCGGCATCGAGCACCTGCGCGTGTTCGACGTCGACCCCGGCGCCGTGGCCAAGCTCGAGCGCAACGCCAAGACGCTCGGCTTCCAGGTCACGGTGTGCACCGACGCCGGCGATGCGGCCCGTGGCGCCGACGTCGTCACCACCTGCACCGCCGACAAGCGCAACGCCACGGTGCTTCTCGACGCCGACGTCGTCGCAGGCCAGCACCTCAACGCCATCGGTGGCGACTGCCCCGGCAAGACGGAGCTGGAGCCCGCCACCGTGCGCCGGGCGTCGGTGTTCGTCGAGCACGAGCCGCAGACCCGCGTCGAGGGCGAGATCCAGAACCAGCCCGCCGACTTCCCCGTCACCGAGCTGTGGCGCGTGGTCGTGGGCGAGGCGCCGGGGCGGATCAGCACCGACGAGCTGACGATCTTCGACTCGGTCGGGTTCGGCGTCGAGGACTTCACCGCGCTGCGCTTCGTGCACGACGACCTGCTGCGCGAGGGCCAGGCCCCCGACGAGCTGCTGCAGTGGCTCGACCTCATCGCCGAGCCGGACGACCCGAAGGACCTGTTCTCTCTGGTCGACGGGGCCTAGTCGCCGCCCCAGAGCAGCGCGACCGTGCCGACGGTCGCGAGCGCAGCGGCGACCGTCCCCAGCTGCCAGGCGACGACATGGCGCCACCACCAGGGCAGCAGGTGGCGGAGCTCCGGGGGAGCGTCGGCCGCCAGGTTCAGGCCGGTACCGTCGACGCGGGCGTGGTCACCCGGCAGGTCTGCCAGGTGTCGTCGGACGGCGGCCAGCTGTCCCTCGGTGAAGCCGGTGAGGGGCACGGCGACCGCCTTCTGGCCCTGCCCGATGCACAGCAGCGACGGCGTCGGTGCGCTCGGGCTCCGCGTCAGGAGGCCGGTCTCCAGGCTCTGGAGGTCCGGGCCGGCCGAGAAGGTCCAGGTGCGCCAGTGCTTCTGCACGGTGACCGTGCCGTCCATGAACGTCAGGGCGACCGGGGCGACGCGCACGACGTACAGCACGAGCGGCGCCACCACGACCAGCGGGACGACGATCGCGGCGGCCACGGCGATGTGCGGGGCGAAGCGGGGGTACAGGAGCAGCAACGCCGCGAAGATCACCGCGCGCCACCCTCGTCGTACCGATGCCCTCGTCGCGACGGCGTAGGAGCCGTGGAACGTGGTGCCCTGCGTGATCTCCAACGACGCGTCCATCGAGGTCAGGCCCGTCTGCGGGTTACTGCACCCCAGACCAGCAGGAGGATGACCGACCCTCCGATGGCGAGCAGCCACGTCTGCAGCGACCAGAAGTTCCGCAGCGGCGCGTTGAACAGCGCGGAGCCCAGCCAGCCGCCCAGCAGGGCGCCCAGGACTCCGACGACGAGCGTGACGAGCAGGCCGCCCGGGTGCCGGCCCGTGATCGCCTTGGCGATCGCGCCGGCGATGAGGCCCAGGATGATCCAGCCGAGGATGCCCACGGTGACTCCTCCCTCGTGAGGTGCGGGTACGGCCGTGGCGCCGACCCGCCTCGAACGTTCCACAGATCGACGGCGCGTGCACGTGCAGGTCGTGCGAGTGGTCGGGGTCCGTGGTCGCCTGGAAGGCGAAAGGAGGCCACCCATGGGTATCGACGACAAGGCGAAGCACAAGGCCGAGGAGCTGAAGGGCAAGGCCAAGGAGGCCTACGGCCACGCGACGGACGACAAGAGCACGGAGGCCAAGGGCCAGGCCGAGCAGGCCGCTGCGAAGGCCAAGCAGGCCGGTGACAAGGCCAAGGACGCGATCAACGACGCGACTGACCGCTGACCTTCCCACCCTCGATCGACGACCGGGCGTCCGGCTGGGCGCCCGGTCGTTCGCGCCTGCTCGCACCGGTGGACCGCCGTCGGGCGGCGATGGCATCATGGCGCGGCAGATGACGGGGGCCGCGCGGGGCGCGCGGGGACGGGGGACTGGTGACCGCGACGGACGACCGTCAGCTGTGGACGGGCGCACGCCCGGTCGACTCGGCTCTCGCCCGCATGCGCGCCATCGTGCCCGGGCAGGCTCCCGGTGACGCCGGCACGTCAGAGCCCGACCTGGTGCGGGCGGCACTCGCGGAGCTGCCGCACGACGACCAGCGCCTCCTGTGGCTCAAGCACGTCGACCGCGCCGACGACCTGGCCGTCGCCCAGCACCTGCGGATGCCTCTCGGCGCCGTCCAGCGCCGCCTGCGGCAGGCCGAGCGGGCCCTCTCGATGAGCTTCGCGGGCGTGCACGCGCGGGCGGCCGCCGGCGCGGACGGCGCCTGCCAGGCGACCCAGACGGCGCTCGGCGACTACGTGCGCCACCGCGTGCCGGCCCAGCGCCGCCGCGTGCTCGAGGAGCACCTGTTCGGCTGCCAGGGCTGCATGCGCGCGTTCATCGACGTGCGCGAGGCGAGCTGGGCCCTGCGCGACGCGGCCCCGCTGCTGCTCGCGGGCGGGTTCGGGCTCGCCGCGGCGGGTCCCGTCGTGGTCGGCGCGATGGCCGCGTCGTCGAGCGGTGCCGGCGGGCTGGCCGCCCTCGGGGCCGTGGGCGGCGGCGTGGCCGTGCTGCGCGACGGCGCGCGTCACCTGCTGCTCGGCGGGAGCAAGACGGCGGTCGCGGTGGTCGCGTCGGCGGTCGGGCTCGTCGTGGTCGGGGGGGTTGCCGCCGCCCTCGTGCTGGGCGGCGGTGGCGCGCCGGCCGCGGCCGAACCCGCGCCGGTCACGCCGCCGGCCGCTCCGGTGGGTCCGCTCGCACCGGCGCCCTCGCCGTCGCCTTCCGTGCCCGTGGCGACGCCGCCGGCCGTGACGCCCCCGCCCGTCGTGCGGCAGCAGCCCGCGGCGCGCACCGCGCCCGCGCCCCGCCCGGCGGCGCCGGCCCCGGTGGACCCGACCCCGCCCCCGCCGGCGCCCGCCGACCCGACGCCGCCCGCGCCGCCGGTCGTCACGCCCGAGCCGCCGACGCCGTCGCCCAGCCCGACGCCGACACCGACGCCGCCCGCGGACCCGCCGTCGGTCCCGCCCGCCGAGCCGTCCCCGCCGGTCACCACCACGACGATCGACGTCACGCTGCCTCCGGCGATCTGCTCGGAGGGCACGCAGCTGGTCGCGCTGCTGCCGTTCGGGGTCGCCGCGAGCGACCTGCTCTCCGCGTGGGCCGTCTCGGTGGACGGCGGCGAGCCCCTCACGGCCGTCACGGCGCACCTCGACACGCGCGGGCTGCCCTCGCGGGGCGTGCACGCGTGGACGAACGTCGCCGGACTGGCGCCCGGCACCTGGGTGCTGCTGAACCGCGCGTGCGAGGAGCGCACCGTGACGTTCACGCTGACGGAGCCCGTGCCGCACGGCGCCGAGGTCACGCTGGTGCCGGCCGTGGCGCCGCCCACGGGGCCGCAGGGGGCCAGGGCGAGCTAGCCGCGCGCGAGCAGCGTGAGCACCTCGTAGTGGCTGGTCTGCGGGAACATGTCCAGCAGCCGAACACGCTGGGCCCGCAGCGACGGCATGCGCGCCAGGTCCTTGGCCAGGGTCACGGCGTTGCAGCTCGAGTAGAGCACCCACCGCGCCGACGACGCCTCGAGCCGGTCCGCCAGCGCGGGCCCGATGCCGCGCCGGGGCGGGTTGACGATCACGAGCTCGGGGTCGTCGGCCGGGTCTGCGGCCAGGGCGAACGCGGTCGCGTCGTCGGCGGCGAACCGCACGCCGGCCATCGCGTCCGGGGCCAGCTCGCCGCGGGTCGTCTCGGCGCTCGCGACCGCCTCGGCGGAGATCTCGATGCCCGTCACCGCACGCCCGGGCGCCGCGCACGTCAGCGCGAAGCCGCCGACGCCGCAGTACAGGTCCCACAGGCTCGCGGGCGCGACGTCGTCCACCCACTCCTTGGCCTGCCGGTACAGCGCGGCCGCCACCTGGGTGTTGGTCTGGAAGAAGCTCTGCGGGCGCAGGTGCAGCGTCAGCCCGCCGGGCACGACGTCGAGCGTCATGGGCAGCGTCTGCCGGTCGGTGAGCACGATCTCGTGCTCGCCCTCGAGCACGGCCTTGTGCTCGGGCTGGAGGTTGACGCTCAGCACGGCGAGGTTCGGGAGCGCCTCCTGGAGCCAGGGCAGGTGCTTGCGCAGGCGGGCCACGGGCTCCTGCGAGCGGAGCACCAGCCGCACCAGGAGCTCGCCGGCGGGGGAGATCGTCACCAGCAGGTGCTTGAGCTCGCCGCGCGTCGCGGCGTCGCGGGGCGTCACCCGGCCGCGCGACGGCGTGAGGTCGTAGGGCTGGAGCCGGGCCCGCGTGACGAGCTCGCGCAGCGGGCCGAACGCCTGCTGCAGGGCCGCCGGGTAGAGGGGGCAGTCGGTGAGGTCGACGCCGTGCACGCCCAGCTCGCCGCGCCGGTCGAGCTCGTCGAGGCCCAGCCGGCCGACGATCCCGATCACCGGCGCGTCGACCGTGCCCGTGACCACCATCTTGGCCTTGTTACGGAATCCGCCCTCGGGGCCCGTCACGGGCGGGAGCCACTCCGCGTGCGGCGTGAGCGGGTCCAGCAGCTCGCGCACGTGCCGCTCCTTGTCGGCCACCTGCGTGGGGTAGGCGACCTCGATGAGGGTGCACGAACGGCAGCGTCCGGCGTCGTAGTGATGGCACTGCACGCTGGCATTCTCGCCGATGGCGGGTCTCGACGGGCTCGACCGGCGGGGGCGGCTCGACCGGCGGGCCGGGCGCGCGTCACTCCGCCGGGAACGACTCCGCGATGGCGCGCAGGCGGGCGACGTGCGCCGGGCGGTCGGCCTCGGCCGTCCACAGGTTGTCGAACGCGGGGGACACGCCCGCCGCGCCGTCGGTCAGCTCGCGCGCGATGTCCGCGTGGCCGGCGTGGCGCTGCAGCTCGGCGATCAGGTGCACCAGCACGAAGTGCAGGTCGACGTCGGCGTTCTCGTCCGACCACCACGGCACGCGGCCGGGGGAGTCGAGGTCGAGCGCCTCGATGGTGGCGTCGCCGTGGGCCCACACCCGCCGGTAGAGGTCGACCAGGTGCGCGGCGGACTCCTGCGCCGTCGGGGTGAAGTCCTCCTCGGCGACCTCGGGCACGGACGGGTCGACCCAGGAGCGCAGCCACGGGATCTCGTCCATGTCCGGCCAGGGGCGGTCGAACGTGTGCCCCAGGTAGCCCGCCTCGACGGCGATGCAGTGCTTGACCAGCCCCAGCAGGCTGGTGCCGGTGGGCGTGCGCGGCAGCCGGAGCTCGCGCTCCGACAAGCCCTCCGTCTTCCAGACGAGCGCGTCCCGTGCGCGCTGGAGATAGTGCTGGAGCGTGGTCTTGGGGTCCTGGTGGGCCGTCATGCCCCCACCCTGCCACCCGCGTGACGTCGTGCCAGCGCGGCACCGACGACGGCGGGCACCGCGACGGCGACGAGCGTCAGGGCCGCCCCGACGTAGGTGGTGGCGGCGGGCGCGGCGGCGCCGGGCGTGACGAGGTCGAGCACCAGCGCGCCGACGATCTGCCCCGCGATGAGCCCCAGCCCCAGCAGCAGCACGCCGATGCGGTGCACGACGGCGGCGGCCGTGCCGATGAACACGATGCCGATCACGCCGCCCGTGTAGAGCCACGGGTTGGTGGGGAACGACCCCGTCGGCGGCCCTGCCACCAGCACCGACACCCCGTACGCGAGGAGCAGGGCGACCGTGCCCACGAGGAAGTTGAGGAACGTCGCGGCGAGCACGCCCGGGGCGGCGCCTCCCCGCGGGTCGCCCGCCACGCCGCTGGCGACCCCGCGCACGCGCCCGTTGACGGCCTGCTGCCACGCCGACCCCGCGCCCGCGAGCAGCGGGAGCACGGCGAGCCCGATCGCGTCGGGCGTGCGCAGCGACCCCGCGACGCTGATGAGCACGGCGACCACGGTGAGCGCCGGCCCGAGCGCCCGGCCCAGCGTGACGGGCCGCTTGCCGCCGGGCGCGAGCCCCAGGCGGTCCACCACGAGCGACGTCACCGACTGCCCGGCCACGATCGCCACGATGAACACCGCGACGCCCAGCGAGCCGACCGTCAGCCCCTGGGCCGCCACGAAGAACCCGCCCGCCGCGCCGCCCACGCACTGCCACCACTGCAGCCGCGGGGCGCGGTCGCCGGGACGCAGCGCCGCCGGGATGCGACGCAGCGCCGCGCGCGCCCGCGGCCACGCGAACAGCGCGACGGCCAGCACCACCAGGCCCGACCCGAACGAGACCACGGCGGCGAGGAACCCGCTGCCGACGGCGTCGGCGAGCGACCCGTTCACGCGGCTCTGCACGGCCGACCCGGCGCCGGCGACGACGGCCGCGCCGACGCCGAGCACGTGGGCGGAGCTGCGCCCGGGGACCTGGTGCGGGCCGTCGGCCGGCCGGATCGTCATGGCGGCGATCCTAGGCAGTGGGACGCCGCACGTCGCCTGCCTGCGCAAGCGCCACCCCGAGGCGGAGTCGTCGCTCTTCCTCGGAGGGTTCCCAGGCCCTAACCTCCCTCCGTGACGCATCGCGCCGACGCGGTCTCGTTCGACCTGGTGCCCGACGACGACGTCGCGGACGAGGCCGGACCAGGAGGCCCTGCCGCGGACCCCGAGCCGCGCGAACCCGGTCGGCTGCGCCGCGCCGTCGGGGCGGTGGGGCGCTTCGTGGCCGGCCAGCCACCTCGCCGTCTGGTCGCGGCCGGCGCCGCCGTGGCCGTCGTGGCGGGCGTGACGGTCGGGACGGTGCACGTCGTCGGGAACGTGCGTGCCGCCGCTGCGGAACGTGCGCGGGTCGCGGCCCTGGTGGCGAGCCCGGGCGGCGTGCGCGACGTGTCCGGGCCGCTCGCGGCCGCGTGGACGGTGCCCGTGAACGGCGACGTCGTCGGCCGGCTGCCGGGCACGCTCGTCGTGACCGACGGGGCCGACGTGGTCGGGATCCGGGTGGCCGACGGCGGCGAGGCGTGGCGACGCACGATGCCCGTGCACGGCGGCACCGGGGTGGAGTGCGGCCCGAAGCCGCTCGTGGGTGAGCGGGCCGCGGACCCGACGAGCCTCGTCTGCGTCACCGGCCCCGCGGATGCGCGGCACGTGACCATGATCGACGCGCACGGCGCGGTCACGGCCGACCGCGACCTCGGCGACACCACGGGCCTCTGGACCTCCCCGGGACCGGACGGGACCGTGGTCACGCTCGCACGCACGGGCGTGCCCCCGCTGGACCCGGTCATCGTCGACGACACCCGCCTCGCGACCATCTATCCCGACGGCCTGCGCCAGGGCCAGGGTGCGCGAGTCACGGCGATCGACGCCGCGACGGGCGCGACGCGCTGGAGCGCGGACGTCCCGTTCACGCCCGTCCCCGACGTGAGCCTCTGCGGCCTCAACAGCGACGCCACCGGGATGCACCTGAACCTCCAGGCCGGGCTCGACGTCGGGCAGACCTTTGTCGCCGTCGACGGGTGCGGCGTGTCGGCGACGTTCCGCGCCGACGGTCGCCCTCTGGCCGCGTGGCCCGAGGGCGGCGCGATGTCGCGCGTCGTGCCCGACCCCGAGGGCGGGCTCGCGGTGGCCGGCGAGGACGCGATGCAGTCCGTCGACGAGCGGGGCGACCAGCGCTTCGTCGTCGCGGGCTCGCCGCGGCTCCCGCTGGCCGTCGACTCCGCCAGCGGGCCGCGCTTCGTCCACACGACCGACGGCAGGCTCGCGGCGCTCCGCCCCGACGGCGGCCGGGCCTGGAGCACGCGGAGCGCAGGCCAGGCCGGTTTCAGCGACCCGCTCGTGCGCGCGGGCGGCGTCGTCCTCGGGTTCGACGCCGACCGGCAGAGCCTGGTCGCGGTCTCGGCCGCGGACGGGCACGTCGTGTGGGACCGGGCGCTCCCCGTGACCCCGGTGGACGGAGGCCTCTGGCCCGCGGTCACCGACGGGCGGCACGCGGTGCTCGCAGCCGAGGTCAAACAGCCGAGCTCGTCGATGAAGCCGGTCCAGGAGGTGACCGACACCGTCGTGCTGGTGGGTGTCGACCTGCGGACCGGCGCGATGTGGACCGCGCCCCGGGACGGGAGCGTGGTGAGCCTCCTTGCGGTCGACGGCGCTCTCGTCGAGCACGCGTCGGTCGCCGGCAGCGAGGGCCGCGACATCGGCAACGGGGAGGCTGCGTCGTTCCAACCGGGCACCCTGGCGCTGCTGGTCCCGGCGGCCGGCTGAGCGCCGGCCTCAGGTCAGGTGGTCGAACGCCCCGTCCGTCCACTGCCGGTGCCGGTGGGCGCTGCGGACCACGATGTCGCGGGCGTCGCGCGGGATCACGCCGTCGAAGTTGTTGTACAGCCGGTCGAACGCGAACCGGCCGACGTGCGCCGCCACCCGCTCCGCGACGTGCCCCGAGAGCGGGATCCGGTTGGGGTAGGAGCGCATGAAGCTCACCGAGACGCGGTCGGGGTTCGCGAAGATCGTGTCGCCGCTCAGCAGCACGCCGCGCCCGGCCGCGCCGCCGGCCCAGTGCACGACGGCGGAGCCCGGGAAGTGGCCGCCCGGCTGCGAGAGCGTGACGCCGGGGAGGATCTCGCGCTCGCCCTCCCACGCCTGCAGGGCGTCGCCGGGCCGGGCCACCCAGTCGAGGTCGGCGCGGCTGACCAGCACCGGCACGTCCCCGAGCAGGCGCGACCACTCGAGCTGGACGCCGAACATGTGGGGGTGCGACGCCACGATCGCCACGACGCCCGGCGCGCCGGCGATCGAGCGCACCAGGGCGGCGGCGTCGTCGGACGCGTAGGCGAGCGGGTCCCACAGGAGCGAGCCCTGGGGCGTGACCAGCAGCTTTGCCTGCTGCCCGATGCCGACGGACGCACCGGCGATGGTCAGCCCCCACAGGCCGGGCTCGAGCTCGCCGGCCTCGACCGTGGCGCCGCCCGCGGTGAGCTCGTCGAGGGTGGTCCACCGCTGGCCGTCGGCGGGCACCCACTGCCGTTCGTCGGCGCAGACGGCGCAGACGGCGGGGCGGTCGGCGTGCTCGACGCCGCAGGTCGCACAGATCCAGAAGTCCACGACGCCACCATCCCATCCCCAGGTGGTGGGGTACCACCGCTCAGGGAACGGCCCTACCCTCGGCGCGATGAGGCAGCGCGAAGAGGCGTTCCGGTTCGACCTGGTCCCGGACGACGAGCCCGTCGGGCCCGAGGAGCCGGGTCGTGAGGCGAGGCCGTCACGGGGCGTGACCTGGCGACGGCTCGCCGCGCAGCCGCGGCGGCGCCTGGTCGCGATGGGGGTCGCTCTCGCCGTCGTCGTGGCGGGCGGTGCCGGAGCGGCCGTCGCCGTGGCCCGCGACAGGGCTGCGGACAGCCTGGTCGCGGCCCCAGGCGGCGTGGCCGACCTGTCGGCGCCGCTCGCGACGGCGTGGCGGGTGCCGCTCGACGGGCCGGTGGTCGGATACCTGCCGGGGGTGGCCGTGGAGCAGGTCGGGGACGAGCTCGTCGGGCTGAGCCTGCGCGACGGCGGCGAGGCGTGGCGCCGCGCCGTCGGGACGGACCTACGCTGCCCGGCGCTCCCTGCCACGAGCGAGCGCGCGCCCGTGCCCGAGCGCCTGGCCTGCGTCACCGGGCAGGGCGCGTCCGCGCAGGTCACGGTGCTCGACGACGCCGGGAGGGTGCTGGCCCGCCGGTCCCTCGCCCGGTACGCCGCCGGGCAGGTCGACCCGGCGTCGGACGGCGGGCTGCTGGTGGTGGAGCGGACGGGCGCCGCGGCGGTGACGCTCACCGACGCCGCGACGGGGCACGTGCGCTGGACGCGCATCCTCCCGGCCCGGCCGGTCGCCGACACGAGCGACTGCACCGAGAAGGGGGCCGGCTCCGCGGGCACGGGTGCGCCGCTCGGCCTCGACGTCGTCGCGACGGCCACGCTGGTCCAGGTCGAGGGGTGCGGGCTCGACGGCGGCTGGCTGCTCGCCGACGGCACGCCCCTGTGGACGGGGCCGGGCACCGGGGCGCCGATCGTCGCCGCGACACCCGGCGGCGGCGTGCTGGTGTCCCGCTCCGACGGGACGTCCCTGCTGGTCGACGCCGAGGGGCACCGGGTGCTGACCAGCCACAGCGCGGTCGCGCTGCCGTGGGCGACCGACGGGTCCGCCGACGGCGTGCCCACCGGCGGCACGCTCGTCTACGACAAGCAGGGCGGCCTCGACATGGTCACGGCCTCCGGGCACGAGCTGTGGAAGGCGACCCGCCCGGGCGGCGTCAGCGACGTGCTCGCGCAGGCGGGCGGCCTCGCCGTCGTGCTCGACGACGCCGGGAGCCAGGTCACCGGCATCTCCCTCGCGGACGGGACGGTGCGCTGGGCCGTGCCGACCGGGCGGGCCGGCGTCCGCGGCGCACTCGGCGCCCGCGCGCTCGGCGCCGCGACCGACGGGCGGTCCGTCGTCGTGAGCCTGCTGCTCGCCGGCGACGGCACGGCCGGGTCGGCGCAGGCCGAGCTCGTGGGCATCGACCTGGCGACCGGCGAGCACTGGACCCAGCACCCGCAGGGCCCGCGCGAGGAGCTCCACGCGGTGGGCGGAAGGCTGCTCGACGTCACCACCAGCAACGGCGAGAAGCCGCTCGCCCTCAGCCTCCTCGCGCCGCGAACCGATGTGCGCCACCCGGACTGACCAGCCGACCACGCCTCCTTAGGCTGGAGAGGTGGCACGGCGCGACGACGCGGGAGGGCTGACCTTCGAGCTCGTGCCGGACGACGGCGACGACCTCCCGGCGACCGGCACCGCGCCGGCGCGGGTCGAGGCCGCCGGCACGGAGCCCGTCGAGGTGCCCCCGTCCCTCGCCGCGCGAGCACTCCGCGTGCTGCGCTCCCACCCCCGCACCACGGTCGCGAGCGCCGTCGCGCTGGCCCTGGTGGCCGCCGGTGGCGTGGTGGCCGTGGTGCTGCCGCAGCGGCAGCGGGACGCGGCGCTGACGGCGTCGCCGGGCGCCGTGGTGAGCCTGTCGGAGCCGATCCACTCCGTGTGGACGTCGGACGCCGGACACGTGCCGGCGTCGCCGGGGCCGTGGCCCGTCGCGGCGTTCCGGGACGTGGTGGTGGTGTCCGAGCGGGCCTCGCCGAGCTCGACGGTGCTGCGCGGGATCGACCTGGGTGCCGGCACGGTGCGCTGGTCCGTCACGCTGGACGGCGCCGACGCCGTGTGCGGCACAGGGGTCACCGACCAGCCGCAGGAGCGGCTGTCGGTGCAGCCCGTGCGGTCGCTCGTGTGCGTCACCGGCACGGGCGCCGGCAGCAGGGTGGTGGTGGTCGACGACGCCGGGCACACCGCCCGCCGCACGCCGGCGGGGCTCGACGCCGGCACGCGCCTGCGGCCCGGACCGGACGGGTCGGTGCTGCGCGTGCAGCCGGACGGCACGGTGCCCGACGGCGTCCGCGTGGTGCCGGACTCGACCGACGGCTGGGTGCTCTCCGAGTCGTTCCAGGCCCCGACGGTGACGGTGTCGGCGGAGGACGCCCGCACGGGTTCCGTCGGCTGGTCGCAGACCGTCGAGGGCGGCCGGCTCGACCAGGTGCGCGACTGGTGGTCATGCTCGACGTGGGGCGACGACGGCACCCCCAAGCTCGACCCGGGCGCGGTGGCCTGGACGGTGAGCGAGTCGGTGGTCGCCGTGCAGGTGTGCGGGGCGGAGGCGGCGTTCACGGCGTCGGGCGCCCCGGTGCTGGAGGCCGTCGCCGGCACGGACGGGTTCGGGCAGAGCATGGCGGTCGAGTCGCTGCCGGGCGGCCGCGTCAGGGTGCCGTCCGGGGCGGCGACGGACGGCATCGAGGACCCGATCGGCCCGGCCCGCGTGGTCGACCAGTCGGGGGCCGTGGTGGCCGACCTCGAGGGCGGCGTGCTCGACCCGAGGTCCACCGACGGGTCCACGCCCGGCGTGCTGCTGACCCACGACGGCACCACCGTGTCCGCCGTCGGGCGCGACGGCGCCACCCTGTGGACCGTGCCGGAGACGACCATGATCGAGTCCCTCGTGGCGCAGGCCCGGGGCGTCGCCGTGGTGGCCCGCCCCGTCGGCGGCGCGAAGACCGGAGAGCTCGCCGCCCTGGACCTCGCCACGGGCAAGACGCTGTGGACGGCGTCGCTCGGGAAGCTCGGCTCCACGGGCAGCACGGTCGGGTTCGTGCACGGGGCGTGGACGGACGGGCGGAGCGTCGTCGTCTCCACGCCCGGCGACCAGGTGGCCGGGAGGCAGGTCTGGGCGGCGCTCGACCTGCGCACCGGCGACGTGCTGTGGAAGCTCAGCTCCGGCGAGGCGGAGTCCGTGATCGGCCCCACCGCGACGTGCCTTGCCGTCGCCGGGCGGCTGCTGTGCGTCGAGGGCTCCCGGCTGGTGCGCATCAGCTGACCGCGTGGTGAGGTGGGGCCGTGACCGGTTACGACACCGCGTTCCTCGACGTCGACGTCCCCCTCCCGAGCCCCCGGGACGGGCGGGCGCTGCGCCGCCTCGACCACCTGCACTTCACGGTCCTGCTCGACCCCCGGCGCCGGCTCGCCGCCGCGACCGGCGTCGGGATCGACGGCGCGGCACTGCAGCCGCTGCCGCGCACCGGCGGCTGGCGGCTCGACCCGCTCGCCCACCCCGCCGAGCAGGCCGGCCCCGAGCTCTACCACCGCAACGGCCTGGACCGCGGCCACCTGGTGCGCCGCCGCGACCCCATGTGGGGCACCACGGCCCAGGCACGCTCCGCGGGCGAGGCCACGTTCGTCTACAGCAACGCGGCCCCGCAGGTCGGCCGGTTCAACCAGTCGAAGGACCTGTGGAACGGCCTCGAGGACCACGTGCTCACCTACGCGCAGGCGTACCGCCGCCGGGTCGCCGTGTTCACCGGCCCGGTGCTCGCCGCCGACGACCCCGTCTACCGCGGCATCGGCATCCCGCGGCGGTTCTGGAAGGTGGCTGCGTGGGCGGTGGCGCGCTGGTCCGTGCCGTCCGACGGCGGCCCCATCCGCGAGGAGGTGGGCCTCGCGGCGGCGGCGTTCGTGCTGGACCAGAGCCCGCTGCTCACCGGCGTCGCCCTCGCGCGGGCGCAGGCGCAGGCGCTCGAGACCGACGACGCCCCGCCGCTCGGCCCGTTCCGCACGTTCCAGGTGCCCGTGGCCGAGGTCGAGGCGATCGCCGGGCTGGACCTCGGCGCGCTGCCGGCCGCCGACGTGCGTGCCCCCGGGGGCGTGACCCCGTCGGGCGCGGCGGCGTGGACGGAGCTCACCGGACCGGGGGACGTCCGGCTCGAATGACCCTCGTCTCCGGGAACTGCCTGGGAGCCTCGTGGCGTTGTCCGTGGCACAGCCCTGTCGAGCGCGCGCTCGGACGGACAACCCGGAGGATGTGTGCATGGACCCGCTAGTCGTCGGAGTGCTCGCTGCCGTCGCCGTCATCGCGGTGAGCGCCCTGGCGCCTCGCACCGGCGTGTCGGCCCCGCTGATCCTGGTGGTGCTGGGTGTCGCGATCAGCGTGCTGCCGGGGGTCGGGCGGGTCGCGGTGGAGCCGCACGTCATCCTCGCCGTGGTGCTGCCGCCGCTGCTGTACTCGTCGGCGGTGTCGCTGCCGACCATGGACTTCCGGCGTGACCTGGCGACCATCGGCGGGCTGTCCGTGGTGCTCGTGGTCATCACGTCGGTGGTGCTGGGGTTCGTGTTCTCGGCCGTGCTGCCCGGGCTCGGGCTGGCCGGCGGCATCGCGCTCGGCGCCATCGTGTCGCCCACCGACGCCGTCGCGACGTCGATCGTCAAACGGCTCGGGGCGCCGCCCCGTGTCGTGACGGTGCTCGAGGGCGAGGGGCTGCTCAACGACGCGTCGGCGCTGGTGCTGCTGCGCTCGGCCGTCGCGGCGACCGCCGCCACCGTGTCTTTCGGCAAGGTGCTGGGCGACTTCGCCTGGGCCGTCGTGGGCGCCGTCGTCGTCGGGTACATCGTCGGGCGGCTGGGGCTGCTCGCCCGCCAGCAGGTGCGCCACGCCGCGATCTCCACCGCGATCTCGTTCGTGGTGCCGTTCGTCGCCTACCTGCCCGCCGAGAACCTGCACGCCTCGGGCCTCGTGGCCGTGGTGACCGCCGGCCTGGTGACCGGATCGGGAGCCGCCCGGCACCTGGGACCGCAGGACCGCGTGTCCGAGTACGCCAACTGGCGCACCGTCGAGCTGCTGCTCGAGGGGGGCGTGTTCCTGCTCATGGGCCTCGAGCTCAGCGGCATGGTCGCCGACGTGCGCCACGAGCACGGGTCCCTGTGGATGGGGGCGGGGGTCGCCGGGCTCGCGGCCGCCGTCGTGCTGCTGGTGCGCGCCGCCTACCTGGCACCGCTGCTCCGGTCGCTCGCGCGGCACACGCGGCGGGTCTCCGCCCGGCGCGACCTGCTCGCCGGCGTGCAGGAACGCATCGACGCCCGGCTCGCCGACGCCGAGCCCGACGGCGTGGTCACGTTCGGGCAGCGGCCCGGGCGGGAAGACCCCGCCCCCGACCCGGACGTCGAGGTCCCCGCGGCCGGCCCCAGCTCCGTGGTGCTCCCCGGCGTCGGTCCGAGCGCGCCCGGACGCCCGCCGCGCGAGGTGTCCGTCGCCCGCGTCGAGCGGCTGCGCACCAGCCTGGTGCGCCGCGTCGCCGACATCGACTATCTCGCCGCCAAGCCGCTCGGCCCGCGGGAGGGCGTGCTGCTCGGCTGGGCCGGGATGCGCGGCGTCGTCACCGTCGCGGCCGCGCAGTCGCTGCCCGGGGAGTTCCCGCACCGCTCGTTCGTGGTGCTCGTGGCCTTCGGCGTCGCGGCCGGGACGCTGCTGGTCCAGGGCGGCACCCTGCCGTGGGTGGTGCGTGGACTCGGGCTCGCCGGGCAGGGCGGCGCCGAGCGCGACCAGGTCATGGCGTTGCGCCGCCTCGTCGAGTCCGCCGCCCGCGACCTGCTCGACGACCCCGACCTCACCCACCGCGACGGCACGCCCTACGACCGGGACGTCGTGACCCGCGTGCGCGCCGACGTCGTGCGCGGCCAGGCCTCCGACGACGTCGACGCCCAGGAGTCCGCCGCGCGCGGCCGCGAGTACCGGACCCTGCGGCTGCGCATCATCGCGGTCCAGCGGGCCGCGCTGCTCGCCGCCCGATCGGACGGGACGCACGACTCACGTCAGCTCGAACGAGCGCTCGCGGCGTTGGACGCG
The DNA here is from genome assembly GCA_009783295.1 of Promicromonosporaceae bacterium. GTDB lineage: Bacteria > Actinomycetota > Actinomycetes > Actinomycetales > Cellulomonadaceae > Xylanimonas. Next base: position 2,980 of record WRHK01000013.1, on the reverse strand, counting down.
GAGCAGATCATGGTCGAGATGAAGAAGGGCGGCGGCTCCCCGGCGAGCGCATGAGCCTGTCGGTGCAACGGGCTCAACCACCGGGGACTGGCCGGCGGGGACCGACATGTCGCGCGAAACCCACAGCCCTGAGTAGTGATCACAGCACTGTGCTGTGGAAATGAAACACACATATGGGTCGCCGGAGCCGACGCCGGGCCGTCAGGCCCACGCGTGGCCGCCCCGCTCAGCTGCGTGCGGCCCGCGCACGGTGAGCTCCCTCAGGCGATCGTGAACAGCCCGTCGGCCGCGGCCACGACGGTCCCGACGGCGGCGACGTCGGTCAGCGAGCCCGGCTCGGCGTCGAGCGCGACCACCGGGACGACGGGGGAGCGGCCGCCGGCGCGCACCGCCGTCGGGTCCCAGCGCACCACGGGCTGGCCGGCCGTCACGCGGTCGCCCTCGGCGGCCAGCAGGTCGAAGCCGTCGCCGTGCAGCTCGACCGTGTCGATCCCCAGGTGCACCAGCACAGCGCGGCCGTCGTCGGACGCGACGACGAACGCGTGCGGGTGAAGCTTGACCACGACGCCGGTGATCGGCGAGACGGCCGTGCCGCCCGTGACCGGGTCGGGCGCGAGCGCGGACCCCGGGCCCACGAGGGCCGCCGAGAACACCGGGTCGGGGATCTCGGCGACGTCGATGACCGTGCCGGCCACGGGGGAGAGCACGGGCAAGGGGCCGGTCACGGAGCCTCCAGAGGTCGAGCAGCGCGAACGCCCCGACCGTACCCTGCCCTGCGATGCGACGCCGTGCACGCGTGCGCCATGCTGTGCCCATGACCACGCTCACGGGCGTCCCTGTCAGCCCCGGCCGCGCCGCCGGCGTCGTCGTCACGATGCCTGCGCCGGTGCCCGAGCCTCCGCTGGCCCGCGTGCCGGAGGGCACGGACCTCGACGCCGCAGCCGCGTCGATCGACACCGCGGCGCGGGCCGTGACCGACGACCTGTTCGCCCGCGCCGAGCGCGCGACGGGCACCGCGGCGGAGGTGCTGACGGTCACCGCAGCCATGGCCGCCGACCCCACCCTGGCCGCCGACGCCGCCCGCCGCGTCCGCGAGGACCGCGAGACCCCGGCCCGTGCCGTGTGGGACGCGGCGCAGGTGGTGGTGGGCCAGCTCGAGGCGCTCGGCGGCATGATGGCCGAGCGGGCGCGCGACGTGCGCGACGTGCGCGACCGGATCGTCGCGCAGCTCACGGGCCTGCGGCCCCCGGGCATCCCCGAGCCGGGGCACCCCTTCGTGCTGGTCGCGGGCGACCTCGCCCCCGCGGACACCGCGACGCTCGACCCCGCGACGACGATCGCGCTGGTCACCGAGGGCGGCGGCCCGACGTCGCACACGGCGATCCTGGCCCGCGCGCTCGGCATCCCTGCCGTCGTCGCGGTCGCGGGCGCCGGGGAGCTCCGGGACGGCGCCATGGTCCTGGTGGACGGCGGACGCGGCACGGTCGAGCTCGACCCCGCCGAGGAGGCGGTCGAGGCCGCCCGGCGCGGCAACGTGCAGCGCACCTTCATGGGCCCGGGCCAGACGGCCGACGGGGTTCGCGTCGAGCTGCTTGCCAACGTGTCGGACGGCGCGTCCGCGCGCGCCGCGGCGGCTGCCGGGGCGGAGGGCGTGGGCCTGTTCCGTACGGAGCTGATGTTCCTGGGCCGTACCGACGAGCCCTCCGTCGACGACCAGGTGGCCGCCTACGCCGACGTGCTGGACGCGTTCGCGGGCCGCAAGGTGGTGATCCGCACGCTCGACGCCGGCGCCGACAAGCCCGTCCCGTACGTGACCGCCGACGGCGAGCCCAACCCCGCGCTCGGCGTGCGCGGGCTGCGCACCGCCGTCGCGCACCCGGACGTGCTGGAACGGCAGCTCGAGGCCGTCGCCGCGGCGGCCAAGGGGTCGCAGGCCGAGGTGTGGGTCATGGCGCCGATGGTGGCCACGCCCGACGAGGCGCGCCGGTTCGCGGCGAGGTGCGACGCCCACGGGCTGGCCCAGGCGGGCGTGATGGTCGAGATCCCGGCCGCCGCGCTCCAGGCGCGCTGGGTGCTGGAGGAGGTGGCGTTCGCGTCCGTCGGCACCAACGACCTCACGCAGTACGCGATGGCCGCCGACCGCGAGCTCGGCGCGCTCGCCGAGCTGTCGACGTCGTGGCAGCCCGCCGTGCTGCGGCTGGTCGCGACCGCGTGCGAGGGCGCGCGGGCCGCCGGCGGGCGACCCGTGGGCGTGTGCGGCGAGGCGGCGGGCGACCCGGCGCTCGCGCCCGTGCTCGTGGGGCTGGGCGTCACGTCCCTGTCGATGGCTCCGGCGGCCCTCGGCGACGTGTCGGCAGTGCTGGCGACGACGACATTGGACCGGTGCCGCGCGCTGGCCGCGCTGGCGCTCGACTCGCGAGACGCGTGGGCGGCCCGCAAGGCGGTCCGCGCAGCCCTGCCGGAGCTGGACGAGCTGGGCCTGTAGCTCGCCCTGCTGACCCACAACACCGATGCAACCAAAGGACGGAGCCGCCATGAACGTCGGCCGGGCTCCACGCCTCAGCCGGGCGTGACCTGCGACAGGTAGCGCTCCAGCGCGTCGAGGGCCCGCTCGGCCTCCGGCCCTTCGACCGTGGTCGACAGCACCACCTCGTCGCCCGCCGACACGTCCAGGGTCAGCACCGCGAGGATGCTCGTGGCACCCACGGCCGACCCTCCCGGCTTGGCGATCGAGACCGGTACGGGCTGCCGCCCGGCCTCCTGCACGAACAGTGCGGCGGGCCGGGCGTGCAGCCCTTCGCGGAGTCCGACGACGACGACGCGTTCCATGGTCCGGAGACTAGCCACGTTGAGCCGCCGACGTACTGACGGGTGGTCTCCATCGGTTCGTCGTGGCCCACGCGACCGACGGCGCACCCCCGCCCCGATCGGCCGCCGGGCTTCGAGACGCGCCGCCGCCCGCCCTCGCCCGAGCCGCTGG
>WRHK01000012.1 GCA_009783295.1 Promicromonosporaceae bacterium | reverse complement strand
GGGGCGCTGGCCCGGGGGGGGGGGGGGGCGGGGCGGCGCGGCCCGGGGGGGGGGGGGGGGGCGCGAGGGGCGCTCGCGCCCGCCTTTGCCGTCGGTCCGAAGAACGTCGATCTGCCTGTTGACACCGACGATGTGCGCGTTAACATTGACTCAGTTTCGAACCGGTTCGACGACGATCCAGGAGCGAGCTCATGACGATCTTCGGCGTTGTCTCCCGACGCGCGGGCGTGTCCGCACGGTCTCCCGGCGCTACCGGGACGGCACGCGATCCCAGGGAAGGTGGGTGCCGCCCGTGGCGGCGACCACCAGGCTCGGGCTTCCCTCTGGCCCCTTATGGGTCGACTCGGTGCCTCATCGGTCCACGCGCCCCGGAACTGCGCGCGTCGACGACGGTCCGCGGTTGGTCCCGTCGCCCTGAAGGCGCGTCCACCTGCGCATTTGCGGCGCCCCGCGTGACGGTGGGTCCGGTCCGACCGCGGTCGGGGCGCCTTGCCGAAGCCCCGCGCCACGGACGAGCCGGTGGGCGGAACCCCTTGAACGGGCATGCGGTCGTCTTCAGCTCGAGCCTCCCGCTCACCAGGGCCGGCTAGGCCCGAGACCGGCTCACGAGACGGTCCTCGCGAGTCGACGCATCGCCCGCGCGCTGCGGGGCGCTGGCTGCTCAGCAGACGCAATACACAGTGAACTCCCTGGCATTGGTCAGGATATCGAACCGGTTCGCAGCCGAACCAGTTCACCCAGGCAAAGGAGCAGAGAGTTGAACCGAGCACCGAAGGCCAGAGGCACGGGGGTGCGGCGCGCGCCTGCGGCCGTCCTCGCGACCCTGGCGATGGCATCGACCGGGGCCGTCATTGCGCCGTCCGCGTTCGCGGCCGCCGCCGACTCCGGACCCACGGCGGCGGACGTCGTCGTCGTCCACGCCGACCAGCCGTTCCGGCCCGTGACCCATGTCGCGAGCGGGTCGCTCTACGGCCTGGCCGACGCGACCAACCCGACCGACGCGCTCGCGTCGGCGATCAAGCCGGCAGAGTTCGTGATGAAGCCGTCCGGCGGCACACAGCAGCCCACCGGCGACATCCTCGTCACCGCCGCCAAGTCGCATGCGCTCGGAGCGAAGGTCGTCGACCGCCTCTCCGACTACTACCCCGGCTGGCCGTACCAGTTCAGCTGGGACACGTGGGACGGCGTCGTCCGGAACGAGCTGGCCAAGGTCAACACGACCACCGTGCCGAACCTCGCCGCCTACGCCCCGTGGAACGAGTCCGACAACACCTGGAACACGGCCAAGAACGGGACGTTCGAGGACTTCTGGACGCACACGTACCAGCTGATCCGGTCGATCGACCCGACGACGCCGATCCAGGGGCCGAGCTTCTCGGACAACATCTCGGACATGGACAACTTCCTGCGCAACGCCGTCTCCACCGACACCGTGCCGGACATCATCGCCTGGCACGAGCTCACCCGGTCCTCCAAGATCGAGGGCGACATCAACACCGTCGTGGCGCTGGAGAAGAAGTACGGGATCACGCCGCGCCCGATCGACATCGAGGAGTACGCGGCCCCCGCGGAGGTGGGCATCCCTGGCCCGCTCGTCGGGTACATCGCGAAGTTCGAGCGGCTCGGCGTCTCGAACGCGGAGCTCGCCTTCTGGAACCAGTCCGGCACGCTCGGCGACCTGCTGACCGCCCGTGGCGGATCCCCGAACGGCGCCTACTGGCTGTACCGCTGGTACGCGCAGATGAGCGGCGACATGGTTACCACGACGCCGCCGACCAGTGGCGCGGCGCTGTTCGACGCCGCAGCCTCCGTCACCGCGGACAAGAGCGAGGTGGACGTCATCACCGGCGGCAACTCGGGCCCGACGACCGTCAAGGTCGCGGGGCTGAACAAGCTGCACCTGGGCAACAAGGTCAGCGCGCGGCTCGAGCTCACGCCGTCCTACGGTCGGACGACCCCCGCCTCGGGTCCGGTGACGGTGTCCGACACGACCTACTCGGTCGGGTCGGACGGGTCGATCTCGGTCCCCGTCGTGATGAACCCGGCATACGGGTACCACCTCGTCATCACGAAGGCCGGGTCGACCGCGACGGACCTGTCCGGGACGTACCAGATCAGCAACGTCAACAGCGGGCTCGCCCTCGAGGCGAACGGCTCGGTCAGCGGGAGCGCCGTCGAGCAGACGTCCTCCGGCTCCTCGGCGCAGGCGTGGAAGCTCGTGAACGCAGGCTCCGGGCTCTACTCGGTCACGGACCCCGCGACTGGTCTGGTGCTCGGCGTGAAGGACGCGTCGACGAGCGACGGTGCCGCGATCGAGCTGCAGGCGGCGGACGGCTCGGCCGCCCAGCTCTGGCAGCCCGTGCCAGACGGCAAGGGTCACTACCGGCTCGCGAACTACGGCACCGGTCTGGTCCTCGCCGTCGGCGGGATGAGCAAGGCCGCGGGCTCGGCCGTGGTCCAGTGGACCGACGGCTCTGTCACGTCGGGCTGCACCCCGGACGGTCCCCGTGTGCCCGGCCGGATCGGCTCCGCGCTGTCGTTCTGCAACACGGCCTCGTACGTGAGCCTGCCCACCGGCGTCGTCAGCGGGCTCACCGGTGACTACACGGTGTCCGCCTGGGTGAACCCCGCCTCGAACGCCACGTGGTCCCGCGTGTTCGACATCGGCACAGGCAGCGCCGCGAGCATGTTCCTCACGGTGAGCGCCGGCAGCGCGCTGCGGTACGCGATCACCACGGGCGGTGGCGCCGGTGGCGAGCAGCAGATCAACGGCACCTCGACGCTGCCGCTGAACCAGTGGTCGCTCGTCACGGTGACGCTGGCCGGGACGACCGGCACGCTCTACGTCGACGGCAAGGTCGTCGGGACGAACACGTCGATGACGAACCACCCGTCGGCCTTCGGGCAGAGCACGCACAACTACATCGGCAAGTCGCAGTACGCCGACCCGGCGCTGAACGGCACGGTGGACGACTTCAACATCTACGACCGTGCCCTGAGCGCGGCCGAGGTGGCCGACCTGGCGACCGGCACCGTCGGCGCGGGGAACGTGGAGCACCTGACGTTCGACGAGGCCGGCGGCACGAAGGTGGTCGACTCGTCCGGCAACGGCAAGGACGCGACCGTCGTCGTGGGCTCGACTTCGGGGTCGTCGACCTCGGCAACCGACGCGGCCACGGCCGACCACTTCTGGTCGCTGACCCCGCTCGCCTGGTCGGCGTCGACCGTCTACCAGGGAGGCGACCAGGTCGCGTTCGACGGGTCGGTCTGGCGCGCGCTGTGGTGGACCCAGTCCGAGACGCCCGGCAACCCCACGGGCGCCTGGGAGCAGATGATCACCAACCCCGACGGGACGGCGGCGTGGACCGCGACCCGGGTCTTCACGGCCGGCGACTCGGCGACTTACCAGGGCAAGACGTACGTCGCCCAGTGGTGGACGCGCAACGAGGCCCCGGGCGACCGGAACGGGCCGTGGAAGCTGGTCGGGTGAAGGAGGACTGATCGTCGTCACAGTGACGCGCCCGCCCCGGGTCTGCCCGGGGCGGGCGCGTCGTTGACACCGCGTTCCGGCCCTGCCTACGTTCCTGGCGAGACGGACGTTCACCTTCCGGACACCGGTGTCGCGGGGCAGCAGGAGGCTCGCCGTCGTCCTGGGGAACGTGAGCGACAGGGGTGCGGCATGGCGCGGGTGCGGGTCGCGGAGTCCGCCGCGGAGGCGCTCGGAGAGGTGCCCGACGGCTCGACGGTGATGATCGGCGGGTTCGGCCCCGCGGGCCAGCCGGTCGCGCTCGTCGAGGCGCTGCTGGCGTCGTCGGCCACCGACCTGGTGCTGGTGAGCAACAATGCGGGGAACGGCGAGGACCCGCTGGCGCGGCTCATCGGGGAGGGGCGGGTGCGCCGGATCGTGTGCTCGTTCCCGCGCCAGGTGGATTCGTGGCACTTCGACGCCGCCTACCGGGCCGGGCGCATCGAGCTCGAGCTGGTGCCGCAGGGCAACCTGGCGGAGCGGATCCGGGCGGCCGGGGCGGGCATCGGGGGCTTCTTCACGCCCACCGGGTACGGCACGCCGCTGGCCGAGGGCAAGGAGACGCGAGTGATCGACGGCGTCGGCTACGTGCTCGAGCTGCCGCTACCCGCCGACGTCGCCCTGGTCCGGGCGCACCGCGCGGACGACGCCGGCAACCTCGTGTACCGCAAGACGGCCCGCAACTTCGGGCCGGTCATGGCGACGGCCGCGCGCCGCACCGTGGCGCAGGTGGCCGAGGTCGTGCCCGTCGGCGGCCTCGACCCGGAGGCCGTCGTGACGCCGGGGATCTACGTGGACACGGTGGTCGCCGTCGTGACGGGCGCGGCCCGGACGGAGCCCGCGGCATGACCGCGCCGGCCGCGACCTGCACCCTCACCCGGCGGGAGCTGGCCGCCCGCGTGGCCGCCGACATCCCGCACGGCGCGTACGTGAACCTGGGGATCGGGCTGCCCACGCTCGTGGCCGACCAGCTGCCCGCCGAGGCCGGCGTCACCTTCCACACCGAGAACGGGATGCTCGGCATGGGCCCGACCGCCGAGGGCGACGACGTCGACCCGGACCTCGTCAACGCGGGCAAGATCCCCGTGACCGAGCTCCCGGGCGCCTCCTACTTCCACCAGGCCGACTCGTTCGCCATGATGCGCGGCGGGCACATCGACGTGTGCGTGCTGGGAGCGTTCCAGGTCTCGGTTACCGGCGACCTCGCCAACTGGTCCACGGGCGAGCCCGACGCGGTTCCGGCCGTGGGCGGCGCGATGGACCTCGCCGTCGGCGCCCGGCGCACCGTGGTGATGATGACGCTGCTGACCAGGGACGGGACCCCCAAGGTGGTCGAGCGGTGCACGCTCCCGCTGACGGGCGTCGGCTGTGTCTCGCGCGTGTACACGGACCTGGCCGTGCTCGACGTCGGGCCGGACGGCGCCCGGGTGGTCGAGACGTACGGGATCACGCACGCCGCCCTCGAGGACGTGCTCGGGCTGCGGCTGGGCAGGGCGACCTGAACTGCTCGGACTGGCCCCGCCTCAGCGCCGCCGCCCCCGCGCCACCATCGCCAGCGCGGCCGCGGCGGCGCTCGCGGCCGTGACCCCGAGGACGACGGAGCGGTGCTCGGCGCCCCACGTCTGCAGGCTGCGGTCGTGTGCTCTCTCGCTGAAGTCGCCGCGCGCGCCGTGGTCGCCCGGCACGGGCTCGTTCAGGTTGACGCCGATCTCGGGCTTCCGGTCGGTGTCGGTCTGCTGCGCGCTCTCGCCGGTCCTGGCGAGATAGCGTCGAGCAGCCCGGGGGCGAGCCGGTTGCCGAGGATCGTGAGGACGGTCGGCGCGCCCACCCACAGCTCGCGGCGCGGGTGCGCGGCCATGCGCCCGACGGCGGCCGCCCCGACCTCCGGCTCGTAGATCGGCGGGACGGGCTGGGCGTGCTGCGGCATGAGGTTCTTGAGCCAGCTGAACTGGATCGTGTTGAGCGCAGGCATGTGGACCACGGAGACCTGGACGTCACTGCCCTCGTTCCAGCTCGGTGCGGACGCTCTCGGTGAAGCCGAGCATGGCGTGCTTGGCGCCGCAGTACGCCGACTGCAGGGGGATGCCGCGGTAGGCGAGCGCGCTGCCCACCTGGATCACCGTGCCGCGGTTTCGCGGCACCATGCGCTGCAGCGCCGCTCGGGTCCCGTTGACGAACCCCAGGTAGGTGACCGCGGTGACGCGCTCGTAGTCGGCGGGCTCGACGTCGAGGAACCCGCCGAACACGCCGGTCATGGCGTTGTTCACCCACAGGTCGATGGGGCCGTGCCGCTCCTCGACGGCCCGTGCCGCCGTCTCGACCTCGTGGGCGGAGGCGACGTCGGTGGGCACGCCGAGCGCCCGGCGCCCGCGGTCCGCGACGTCCGAGACGGCTCCGGCGAGCCCGTCGTGGCCGCGCGCCAGCACCGCGACGTCGTACCCCTCGTGGGCGAGCCGGCGCACGATCGCCCGCCCGAGCCCCGCGGAGCCTCCCGTGACGACGGCGACACCCCGGGGTGCGCGGTCGCCCGTCGTCCTGTCCATCACCTCGACCGGGTCCATGGTTCCCCCTCGCTGGTTCGGTGGTCGGTCCTTGGCGGTCACGCGACGCGGTAGCCCTCCACGTCGGGGTCGCGCAGCACGACGCCGTGACCGGGTTCGCCCATCGCGGGGCGCACGTGCGCGGTCGCCATGGAGGCGGCGGCCTCTTCGTGGTGAGGTCCGGTCGCGTCAGCGCGGTCGGGAGACCTGCTCCGGCTCCGACGGCGGGACGCGGTCGGCGGCCAGGCCGGCGAGCAGGTCGAGCGGCTCGTCCAGACCGGCGAGCGCCGCGTCCACGACGCGTGCCGCCAGCACCCGCAGCTTGACGTTCGAGCGCATCGAGGCCTCGCGCAGGGTGTCGAAGGCCTCCTCGGGCGACTGCCCGCTGTGGTGCACCAGGACGCCGACGGCCTGGTCGATGAGTGACCGGTGCTCGTCGGCCGCCTGGATCTGGCGGGTCGCCTCGTTCGAGGCGAGAGTACGCACCGACCCGGTGACGTCCACGAAGTGACCGCTGATCTCGGTGACCACGCCGGCGTCGGAAAGGCGCGACTCGCCGATGATCGCGAGGACCCTCTCGGCACCCGACGCGTCGCGGATCCGGTGGACGGACCCGAAGAAGCCCGCGTGCAGGCGGCCGTTCTCGAGGGCGCCGGCAACGCGCGCGCGGTCCTCGGGGTGCTTGTGGGCGAGGATCATCGGGGTGGTCGGTACCACCTCGCCCGGCTCGAAGCCGTGCATGCGGAACACCTCGTCGGACCACCACCAGGTGTCCGTCGGGACCTCGTAACGGAACTCGCCCGTCGGGTAGGCGACGCCTGCCGTCAGGGCGCCATGCACGTCGTTCGGCGTGCTCACCATGAGTCGTCCTTTCGCGCCACGGAGAGTGGGGCCGGGACCAGACCCTCTTCGACGTTACGCACGAGCGGCCCTTGAGCGCAATGCGTCAGAAAACAGGGCGCCCCCATGCGTGCTCCTTCGCGTGCACGCGAGCCCGCTGCCCGAGCAGGCCCGGGTGCGAGTGCCCCGGGCCTGCTCGACAGTGAGGGAAGGACATGCACACGCCCGCCACGTCGGTGCGAGCGTGGTGCCACGGGACGGGGGACCATGGCAGACCGGACGACCGGACATCCACTCACCACAGCCGGCGGCGTGCCCGTCGCCGACAACGACCACTCGCTCAGGGCCGGCACGCGCGGCCCCGGGCTGCTCCAGGACCACCATCTACGCGAGAAGATCACGCACTTCGACCACGAACGGATCCCGGAGCGCGTCGTCCACGCACGCGGGGCGGGCGCTCACGGACACTTCGAGTCGTACGGGTCGGCGTCGCGGCTGACGTGCGCGCAGTTCTTGCAGCCGGGCGTCGTCACGCCCGTGTTCGTGCGGTTCTCGACCTTCGTGGGCTCCCGCGGGTCGGCGGACACGGTGCGCGACACGCGCGGGTTCGCGACGAAGTTCTACACGGCCGAGGGCACCTTCGACCTGGTCGGCAACGACATCCCGGTCTTCTTCATCCAGGACGCCATGAGGTTCCCCGACGTCGTGCACGCCCTCAAGCCGCGGCCCGACGTCGAGATCCCGCAGGCGGCCAGCGCGCACGACACGTTCTGGGACTTCGTGTCCCGCCACACCGAGGCGCAGCACCACACGATGTGGGTCATGTCGGACCGCGGCATCCCGCGCTCCTACCGCACGATGGAGGGCTTCGGGGTGCACACGTTCCGCCTCGTCGCCGACGACGGGGCCACGAACCTGGTCAAGTGGCACTGGAAGCCCAAGGCCGGGGTGCACTCGCTGGTGTGGGACGAGGCGCGGCTCGCCGCCGGCCTCGACCCCGACTTCCACCGCCGGGACCTGGCGCGTGCCATCGACGCGGGAGCGCTCCCGCAGTGGGAGCTGGGCGTGCAGGTGTTCCCCGACAACCCCGAGCAGGAGTTCGAGGGCGTCGACCTGCTCGACCCCTCCAAGTTCGTGCCCGAGGAGCTCGCCCCGGTACACGCCGTCGGGCTGCTGACGCTCGACCGGAACCCGACCGACTACTTCGCCGAGACGGAGCAGGTGGCCTTCAACGTCGGCAGCCTGGTGCGGGGCATCGACGTCACCGACGACCCGCTGCTGCAGGGTCGGCTGTTCTCCTACCTGGACGCGCAGGTCACCCGGCTGGGCGGCCCCAACTTCACGCAGCTGCCCGTCAACCGCCCGCACGCCCCCGTCGACGACTCGCTGCGCGACGGGATGCACCAGGGCGAGGTCCGCGGGGGCGCCGCCACCTTGCCGACGGCGTCACCGGGCGGTGGCTGCCCCGTGCACGCCGTCCAGGAGACCGCGTTCATCGACGTCCCCGTTCCCGTGCACGACGAGGGCGCCGCGCCCGTCAAAGAGCGGCGAGCGCCCGCCTCGTTCGCCGACCACTTCAGCCAGCCGCGGATGTTCTGGCGCTCGCTGTCGCCGGTGGAGCGGGCGCACATCGCCGCCGCGTACGCGTACGAGCTGGGCCGGTGCACCGAGCGTCAGGTCCAGGAGCGGCAGCTGCAGGCGCTGGCGAACATCGACCCGCACCTGTGCGAGGCCGTCGCCGCCCATCTGGGCCTGGCGCCGCCCGAGCCCACGGTCGAGCTGCGGGACGGTCTGGCCAGTCGCGCCCTGTCCCAGCTGGGGCGCACGTGGCCCGTGGCGGGGCGCGTCGTCGGCGTCGTCGTCGACGACGCCACCGACGCCGGGCAGGTGAGCAAGGCGTGCGAGGCGCTCCTCGCCGACGACGTGACGCCGCTGGTGCTCGCCCCGACGCTCGGCGAGGTCGCGGGCGGCTGCCCGGTGGACCGCTCGTGGCTCACCGCCACGTCCGTCGAGCTGGACGCCGTGCTGCTGCTCACGGGCGCGCCGCTGGTGCGCAGCGGCGGCCCGGCCACCGACGCCACGGCCACCGGGCGGGCCGACGACCGCGGCATGGACGGGCTCCGGGTGGATCCTCGGGTGGTCGCCCTGACCACGCAGGCGTACCGGCACTGCAAGCCGATCGCCGCCCTGCCCGACGGCCTGGAGGTGCTCGCGGCGGCCCACGCCGAGGCGTGGGCCGCCGGGATCACCACCGCGGACGACACGGAGGCGCTCGTCTCGGCCGTGGTGGCCGAGATGGGCGGGCACCGGTGCTGGGACCGGTTCCCCGTCCCCGCGTGACGTCAGGCCCGCCGGCCCTTGCGCCGCGCGAGCAGCGCCGCGTCACGGCGCGGCACGGTGGCGACGGCGTCCAGCCCTGCCTGGGCGACCTCGTCGAGCGTGCACTCCTGCGCGGGGACGAGGTAGTTCATCAGCTGATGGGCTGCCTCGACCGAGCTGACGTCCGCCCGGGCGGCGGCGCCGTTGAGGAGCTGCGCCGCCGCGGCCTCGTCGAGGCCGGTCAGCGCCATGAGCGCACCGGTGGCACGTTCGACGGCGGCGCGGGCCACCATCGCACGGGCGACGACGCCGTCGCGCTCGCGCACGATCGCCTCGTGCTGAGCCGGCGTGACGTCGACGACGGCACCCTCGATGGCGGAACCGTCGGCGCGAGGTGAGCCGCCGACCACCACGAGCGTGTGGGTGCGGCCGCCGGCGTCCACGACGCGGTGCGCGGCCGCGAACGGGCGGCCCTGCTGCGCGGAGTGGACGACGGCGCCGGCGACGCGTTCCTGGTCGTCGGGGTGCAACGAGCTGCGCAGGGCCTCGAGGCTCGGCCGCCGTCCGGGGCGGGGGCCGTGCATGAGCTCGACCTCGGGCGACCACTGGCAGGTGCCGGTGCCGAGATCGACGTGGATGCGCCCGACGAGAAGGGGCACGCCCGCTCCGAGCACGCGTGCGACATCGACGGCTTCGACGGCGCCGTCATCGACGCGCGTCCTGGGGGAAGGGAGGGTGGTGGACATCACGGCCTCCTGGCTGACAAGTGGGGGGCCTGGTCCTGACTCCGTCGACCACGCTACCCCTCCGAGCGCTCGACGGCTCGGAACTTGCGAGTGACCGGCACCCCGGCGAGCCTGGAGACGGCTCGTCAGGTCATGGCGCGCTCCACCTCGACGAAGGAGGAGCCATGGCATTCATCCTGTGGATCATCGCCGTGGTGCTGGTGATCGCTGGGATCGTGATGCTGCTGCGCCGACGCTGGCTCTTCGGCATCGTGCTGATCGTCGTGGGCCTGCTGGTCGGCCCTGGTGGCGTCAGCATCTTCCATTGACGCCCGGGACCGTCGGTCCGGCCGCCGCGAGGTGGCCGGACCGGCAGGAGGGAGGCCATCGTGCCTGAGACCACGCCGCCCGGGCGGGACGAGCCGGGCACCACGCACGCCGACTACGGCGACGGAGACCCGCGCCTGCTGCTCGGCCACGACGGCTGGACCTGGGAGGACGAGCCGCAGACGGTCTTCTGGCTCGACCGAGAGGTCACGCTCATCGGCTCGTCGCCCGAGGCCGACATCCAGCTCGAGGGCATCGCGCCCCTGCACGCGGAGATCCGCCACGACGAGAGCGACGACTACGTGCTCGAGCTCCACGACGAGGGCAAGGCCCCGACGGTCGCCGGCGGCCACTACGTCGACCGGCCCGGCGACCAGGTGCTGCACCACGGTGCGTCGTTCCGTGTCGGGGCGTGGTCGCTGATCTTCCAGCGCGACGAGTACGCCGACCACGGCCGCCCGTTCGGCGGCCGCGAGGGCGGCGAGGGATCCGAGCCCCTGGGCCAGCCGCCGCGCCCGGACTATGGGCAGGACCACGCCGAGGCGGCCGCGCGGGAGGACGACGACCGGGCGTAGCGGGGATCTGCCCCCGCGCGATCGCACACTCGAACCATGGAGACCGCCCCGCCCGGCGCGCCGCCGGTGTGGTTCCTGGACATCGACGGCGTCGTGAACGCGTTCCCGTCGTGGGTGACGCCGCACCGTGCGGACTACGAGCGCACCGAGGTGGCGGTCAGCGACGGCGAGATCTTCGGCGTCTTCCCCATCCAGTACCGCCCGTCGGTCGTCGAGTTCGTCAACCGTGCCCATCGCGAGGGCCTCGCCGAGGTGCGCTGGCTGACCACGTGGGGCCGCCACGCGCGCCAGGCGTTCGCCCCAGCGGTCGGCTTCGACGCGTTCGACGTGGCCGCCGACCCGCCGTCGGCCGGCGGCGCGTTCCGCAGCATCTACTCGCGGGACTGGTGGAAGCTCGGCGCGATCCGCGAGGCGATCGGCTCCAGCGGGCACCGCTTCGTCTTCACGGACGACGACCTGAGCCGCGAGACCAGCGAGGTGCTCGCCGGCTGGTTCGGCGAGGAGCAGATGCTGCTGGTCGCGCCGGCCCCGCGCGTCGGGCTGGCCGATGGCGAGATCGAGCGGATCGCGGCGTTCCTGCAAGTCACGAGCCCGTAGCCGTATCGCGCACGCGCGGCCATGATGGCCCGATGGACCTCCCCGCCGACAGCCACGTCCACAGCGAGTGGTCCTGGGACACCGGCGGGCCGCGGTCGCACGCCGTCGGGCGGATGCGGGCCACGTGCGCGCAGGCGGAGCGGATCGGGCTGCGCGCCGTCTTCTTCACGGAGCACCTCGACGTGCCGGCCACGTGGCGGGCCGAGCCGCAGGACCTGATGCCGCACCAGCAGGGCTTCCTGGACGACGACGGCCGTGTCGGCTTCGCGCCGCTCGACGCCGCGGGGTACCTCGAGGCCGTCGACCGCCTGCGCCACGAGCACCCGGACCTGCGCATCGGCACGGGCGTCGAGTGGGGCGAGCCGCACGGCACCGGCCGCGAGGCGGCGCGCTTCGTGGACCTGGAGCTGGTCGACCGGGTGCTCGGCTCGCTCCACACCCTCGACCTGGGCGGTGGGTACGCCGAGCCGGGAACCCTGTTCCGGGAGCACGACCCGGCGGCGGTGATGGACGCCTACCTGGCCGAGATCCCGCGGATGGTCAAGGGCTCGGACCTGTTCGAGATCGTCGCGCACCTCGACTACGCGGTGCGCCTGTGGCCCGCCGAGACGAGCGGGCCCTTCGACCCGCGAGCGTTCGAGGACGGCTTCCGGCACGCGCTGCGGTCGATCGCTGAGGCCGGGCGCGCGCTCGAGATGAACACGCGGCGGCTGTGGCCGTGGCTGCCGCAGTGGTGGGCCGAGGAGGGCGGCACACGGGTCAGCTTCGGCAGCGACGCCCACGTGCCGCAAGCCGTCGCGTCCGGGTTCGCGGAGGCGACGGCCATGCTCGAGCACTTCGGCTTCCGGCCCGGCCGCACGCCGGAGGAGCTGTGGTGGCGCCCGTGACGCGAGAAAGCCGACGGCCGCCCGCCGCCGTGACCGCTGGGGTCACGGCGGAAGGCGGCCGCCGGGGGTGAAGGTCAGCCGTTGGACGGCGCCGTCGGGCTGGGCGCGGGCGACGGCGAGCCGTTGCCACCGCCCTGGGTGGACGGGCCGCCGGGGATGACGCCGCGGGGGCCCGAGCCGGGCAGCTGCGGGACCACCTTGCGGGGGCCCTCGAACCCGCCGCGCGGGCCGAACATGCCGCGGTCCGGGCCGCCCTGCTTCATCTCGATGCGGTACGGGCCGTTGTCGAACACGCCCATCTTGGCGTGGCCGGCCACCACGGCGGTGGCGCCGAGCGAGCCGAGCAGCAGCACGCCGGCGACCACGATCCCGCCGATGAGCAGGGGGATCTTGCGGTCGCGGGGCGCCGCGGCGGGCGTCGCGGGGGCGGGGCTGGGCTGGGGTGCCTGGGGCTGGGTCATCGGACGTCTCCCGTCGTCTCGGGGCCCGGCGCCGGCGGGGCCGGCGGCGTGCCGGGGGTCTCGGTGCGCTGGAGAGCCGCGACGGACCGCTCGTAGGTCTCGACGTCGACCTCGCCCAGGGCAAGGCGGCGCTGGAGCGTGGCGAGCGGCGTCTCACCGGCGGGGGTGCCGGGGACAGGTGCGGCTCCGCCCGCGACGTGTGCGACCCCGCCCGCTGCGCGCCGCTCCCGCAGCGCCTTCGCCAGCGCGATCGACAGCCAGACGATCGCCGCGACCAGCAGCAACCAGAACCCGATCAGGAAGGGGGCGAACAGCCACATCATTCTCATTGCGAGCTCCTTGCTCGTACCGTGCGTGTCTAGAAGATGACGCTAGGAGCGCAACCTGACAGATCCCTTGAGGATGTCCCCCGGTTTGCCCAGTTTTCGCGCCGGACGCTCACATGACGCCAGCTGGTGGGTCGTCCGCCCGCCCGACGTGCGCGGACTGCTCGGCGTAGCGTCGCGACCATGCGGACGATCTCCTTCACCGACGTGTCCACCGCGGGCCTCGAGTCCTCGCCGGTGGCCGACGCGCTCGCGGGGCTGCGGGCCAACGAGGCGCGCTACTACTCCACCAAGTTCGACACCGAGTACGTGACGTGGACGCCGGCCGAGAAGCCCGACGTCCTGCGCTGGGTCCAGACCATCCTGCGCGAGGAGCGGGGGATCGAGCTCGCCTCGCCCGTGCTCGAGGTGTACGAGCTCGACACCGACGACGTGTTCTGGCCCGCGATCTACCTCGAGGACGGCCTCGCGGTGAACGTGCTCTGGGAGAAGGACGGCGGCAAGCGGGCCGTCGGGTTCAAGCTCTCGCAGGGCATGGAGCCGCCCGCCGAGCTCGACGCCTTCAAGTGGGCGCGGCAGAAGTCGAAGCTCGCGGGAGAGATCCGCGGCAGCTTCTTCGTCATCAAGGGCGAGTACCCGCTGCCATGACCGGGCAGACGATCTACGAGGCCATGGGCGGGATGCCCGCCGTCGTCACGCTGGCCCGGGCGTGGCACGCGCGGGCGATGGCCGACCCCGTCGTCGCGCACGCCTTCCACAAGGGGCTGCACCCGCAGCACGAGGAGCGGCTCGCCGCGTACTGGGCGCAGCAGCTGGGCGGCCCGCCGGCCTTCACGGACTCGCTCGGGTCGCACGCCGGGGTGGTCGTGCTGCACTCCGGCAACGGCGAGCACGACGAGATGGACGCCCGCGCCATCGCCTGCTTCGAGCTCGCGCTCGACGACGCCGCGATCCCCGACGACGAGCCGCTCCGCAACACCCTGACGCTCTGGTTCACGTGGGCGACCGAGGTGCTCAACCACGAGTTCGAGTCCCAGGCGGCCGTGCCGCACGACCTGCCGATGCCCGCCTGGACGTGGGACGGCCCTGCGGCCCCCGAGGTCAGGCCGCCGGGCCCTGCGCGAGGGTGACCGTCGCGGAGTGCTGCTGGCCGGAGGCGTCGTCCCAGGTGATCGACACCCGGTCGCCCGGCTTGTGGCCGGCGAGCGCCGCCGTCAGCCCGCTCGCCGACGTGACGGGCGTGCCGTCCACCGCGGTGATGGTGCTGCCCGCGGTGATGCCGGCCGCCTGGGCGGGCGTGCCGTCGATCGCCCCGGCCACCACGGCCCCGCCGACGCCCGTGTACTGCGACGCGATCTGCACGCCCAGGAACGCCGGGTAGCCGATCGTCACGGTGCTGCTCGCCGTGCCGGACTCGATCGAGCCGGCGATGGTCAGCGCGGTGGTGAGGGGGATGGCGTAGCCCGTGACGTCGACGGAGCCCGACGACGCCGCGGTGTCGATGCCCACGACCCGCCCGGCCGCGTCGAGCAGCGGGCCGCCCGAGTCGCCGGGGATCACGTCGGCGGAGACCTCGATGAGGCCGTGCAGGGACTCGCCGACCGTCGCGAGCTCGCTCTGCGTGGTGATGGTCTGGTCGAGCGCCGTCACCGTGCCGGTCGCGGCGGTCAGGGTGCCGGTGCCGCCGGCGTCGCCGACGGCCGTGACCGCGGAGCCGACGGTCGGGGTGGTGCCGTCGGAGAGCGGCGCCGTCTCCAGGCCGTGCGCGCCCTGCAGCTTCAGGACGGCGACGTCGTCGGTCGCGTCGGTGCCCACCACGGTGGCCGTGTACGTGGCTCCCGTGGCCGCGACGGTCACCTTGATCTGGGTGGAGCCCTCGACGACGTGGTTGTTGGTGAGCACCTCGCCGTCGGACGTGAGCACGACGCCGGTGCCCGCGGCCTGGGCGCCCTCGTACCCGAGCACGGTCTCGATGACGACGACGCCGCGCTCCTGGGTGG
Organism: Promicromonosporaceae bacterium; assembly: GCA_009783295.1. Classification (GTDB taxonomy): domain Bacteria; phylum Actinomycetota; class Actinomycetes; order Actinomycetales; family Cellulomonadaceae; genus Xylanimonas. The sequence goes on along the minus strand of WRHK01000012.1, from coordinate 63,014 downwards.
CGGTGGCGTCGGCCGTGGGCTGGGTCGACGGGGTCTGCTGCTGCGTGGACTGGCTGCCCTGGAGCCACGGCGGGAGCTGCGCCTGCTGCTGGCCGGACGCGCCCGACTGGTCGGACTGGCCGGACTGGCCGGAGCGGTCACGCTGGGACCACCACCACGGGTCGAAGCCGGACGCGGAGGTGGTCGACGGCTCGGGCGCCGAGCGCCCCTGCACGACGGCGTACCCGCCCGCGCCGAGCACGAGCGTCAGCGTGAGCCCTCCCGCGACGAACCCGGCCTGCTTGGTGGTGATCTGCTTCATGGTTGCGCCCTCCTCCGTGGTTCCTGAGATGAGTGGACGCCTCGAAACGTGAGTTCCTCTGCACGTTGTCTGGGAACTTGCTCAATCCCCTGGGCGAGCCTGTGCGTGGCCCGCGCGTGGCAGAGTCGGGCGCATGAACTCCCTGACCCCGCTCGACGGCCCCACCGTCGTGATCGAGCTCGCCGGCGTGCGGTTCGTCGTCGACCCCACGTTCGACGACGCGCAGGAGTACCCCATCGGGTCGCGGTCGCTGCGCAAGACCGCCGACGCGACGTGGACGCCCGACCGCGTGGGCGCCGTCGACGCCGTGCTGCTCTCGCACGACCAGCACCCCGACAACCTCGACCACCGCGGCCGCGAGCTGCTGCGCACGACGCCGCTCACGCTGACGACGCCGCTGGCGGCCGGGCGGCTGGAGGCGACCGCCGTCGGGCTGGAGCCGTGGCAGGCGCACCAGGTCGGGGCGGTGACCGTCACGGCGGTGCCCGCGCAGCACGGCCCCGACGGGATCGAGCACCTCACGGGCCCGGTCACGGGGTTCGTGCTGGAGGCCGACGGCGCCCCCACCGTCTACGTGAGCGGCGACAACGCGTCCCTGCGCCTGGTGGGCGAGGTCGCGGCGCGGTTCCCCGCGATCGATGTCGCGGTGCTCTTCGCGGGCGCGGCCAAGACGCCGCTCGCCGACGCGTTCTTGACGCTGACCAGCGCCGAGGCAGCGGCGGCGGCCGCCCTGCTGGGCCGCCCGCGCGTGCTGCCGGTGCACACGGACGGATGGGCCCACTTCACGCAGGACGGGGCGACCCTGCGCGCGGCGTTCGCGGATGCGGGCCTCGCTGCCCTGCTCATGCCGACGAGACCGGGGGTCAGGGTGGAGCTCTAGGCCGCCGCCTCCCCGCGAGATAGAGCCTTCCCCCGCGAGATAGAGCGCCGGGCCGCGAGATAGAGCGCCGGGCCGCGAGATAGAGCGGCCGGGGCTCTATCTCGCGCCGGTCCGCTCTATCTCGCGCCCGAACGTGCTATCTCGCGGGCCGGTGCGGTATCTCGCGGGGGGGCGGGCTTCCTAGTGCAGGCCGCCGTTCGCGCGGAGCACCTGGCCGTTGACCCAGTGCCCCGCCGGGCCGGCCAGGAACGTCACCACCTCTGCGATGTCCTCCGGGGTGCCCAGGCGGTCGAGGGGCGACGCCGCGGCGAAGAACGCGAGCTGCTCCGGCGTCTTGCCGTCCAGGAACAGGTCGGTGGCCGTGGGCCCGGGCGCGATCGCGTTCACCGTGACGTCCCGCCCGCGCAGCTCGTGGGCGAGGATGAACGGCACTGCCTCCACCGCGCCCTTGCTCGCGGCGTACACCGCGTACCCGGGAAGCGCGCGGCCGATCACCGACGACGAGAACAGCACCACGCTGCCCCCGGGGCGCACCGTCCGCGCCGCCTGCTGCGCCACCAGGAGGGTGCCGCGCACGTTGGCGCGCAGCACGGCGTCCAGGTCGTCGACGTCGTACTCGGCGAGGGGGGTGATCCGCATGATCCCGGCGGCGTGCACCACGACGTCGACGCCGCCGAACGCGTCCTGCGCGGCGTCGAACAGCGCGGCGACGTCCGACGCGTCGCCGACGTCGCCCTTCACGGCCACCGCCGTCCCGCCGGCCGCGGTGATCGCGGCGACGGCGTCGTCCGCCGCCTCGACGTTGCCCGCGAACCCGACCACCACGGAGTAGCCCTCGCGGGCAAGTCTCTCCGCTGCGGCGCGGCCGATGCCGCGCGAACCACCGGTGACCACGGCGACCTTCGTTGCTGATGTCATGCCCCCCACCCTCGGGCGGCGCCCGCGGCGCAGGGAGTCGTCCGCGTGTCGTAGGACTGCCAGGGCCACGACACCGCCGCGCGGGCGGGTCACACTGGGGCGGTGGACCACGGGTGGGAGTTCGGCGAGGCGGTGCGCCGCTGGCGTGACCGCGTGACCCCCGAGCAGGCGGGCCTGCCGAGCGGCGGCCGACGCCGCGCCGCCGGACTGCGCCGCGAAGAGCTCGCGCGGCTCGCGGGCATCTCCGTCGACTACCTGACCCGCCTCGAGCAGGGCCGCGCGACGTCGCCGTCGGACCAGGTGGTGGAGGCCCTCGCCCGCGCGCTCCGGCTGGCCGACACCGAGCGCGAGGTGCTGTTCCGCCTCGCCGGGCTCACGCCGCCCGGCCCCGGCACCGTGCCGACCCGCCTGGTGCCGAGCGTGCAGCGGCTGCTCGACCGGCTGGACGGCACGCCCGTCGCCGTCTTCGACGCCACCTGGACGCTGCTCACGGCGAACGCCGCCTACGACGCCCTCATGGGCGACACCACCACCTGGCAGGGCAACGAGCGCAACTCCGTGTGGCGGTACCTCGTCGGGCCGGGGTCGCGGGCGGTGCACACGCCGCAGGCGCTCGCCGACTTCGAGGCCGGCATCGTCGCGGACCTGCGCCTCACCGCCGCCCGCTACCCGGCCGACCGGCGGCTGCGTCGGCTCGTCGCCGACCTCACCGCGAACAGCCCCCGGTTCGAGCGGCTGTGGGCGGCGGCGTCGCTCGAGCCCCGCGAGACCGGGCGCCACAAGGTGGTCGACCACCCCGTGGTGGGCCGCGTCGAGCTCGACTGCGACACGCTGATCATCGCCGGCGACGACCTGCGCGTCATGGTCTACACGGCCGCGCCCGGCACCGAGGATGCCGAGAAGCTGGCGCTCGCGACCGTCGTCGGGACGCAGGCGCTCGCGGGGTCACCGCGGGCGTGACGCCCGCGGCGGCTCCGGGACGACGGCGTCGTTCCGGAGGTGCTCGTACACGATCGACGTGCGGACGTCGGCGATCTCGCGGCGCTGCGTGAGGCGGTCGATGACGAACGCGTAGAGGTGCTCGTTGTCGGGCACGGCGACATGGAGCAGGAAGTCCTCGGAGCCGCTCGTGACGAACACGCCGAGCACCTCCGGCAGGCGCGCGGCCCACTCCCGGAACCCCTCGATGAGGGCGCGTGTGGGCGGCCGCACGCGCACCGCGACCATCGCCTGGACGGGGCGGCCCACCTTGGCGAGGTCCACCTCGAGGCGCGCGCCGGCGATCACGCCGCGCTCGCGCAGGGCGCGCGTGCGGTCCAGCGCGGTGGTGGGGGAGACGCCGACGGCGGCCGCGACGTCGCGGTTGGTGCGCCGTGCATCGTGCTGCAGAGCCCGCAGGATCGCCGTATCAAGTTCGTCGAGGTCCGCCATGGGGCGACTCTAGCCGGACGATGTTCGGAATCGGATCCATCGTGATGCATGCATGCCTAGTGTTCACCGCATGTCACGCACGACGTCCGGTGGTCGCACCGGAGTGCTGGTCGCCGCCGCGCTCTGGGGCACGGTCGGCCCTGCGCAGGTGCTGGCGGCCTCCGCGGCCGACCCCGGCGCCCTCGGCGTGCTGCGCCTGCTCGTGGGCGGGGTCGCGCTCCTCGCGTTCGGGGGCGGTCTCGCCGCCTGGCGGGCCGTCGGGCGGCGCGACGTCGTGCGGTGGGTGCAGGTCGCCGCCGCCGCGACGGGGGTGTACCAGGTGGCGTTCATGCATGCCGTCGCGCACCTGGGCGCAGCGCTCGGCACCACGATCGCGCTGGGCGTCGCCCCCGTGGCCACCGGGCTGTGCGCGCGCCGGTGGACGGGCGAGCGGCTCGGCCGCCGCTGGGCCCTCGGCACCGCGGCCGCGGTGGCGGGGTGTGCGGCGCTGCTGGCGCCGGGCGGCGCACGCGTCGACGTCGTGGGCGTCGCGGCGGGACTTCTCTCCGGCGCCTGCTACGGGGTGTACACGGTGGCGGCCAAGCGGTTCCTCGACGCGGGCGTGCCCGCCGTCCCGGCGACGGCGATCACGCTGGTCGCGGCCGGGGCGGCGCTGTCGCCGTTGGTGGCGCTGCACCCGCAGCACGTGCTCGACCCGCGGTCGATCGCCCTGGTCGCGTGGATCGGCCTTGCCGCGACGGCCGGCGCGTACGCCGCCTTCGTGTTCGGTCTGCGCCGCACCAGCGCCGCCGAGGCCGGCACGCTCAGCCTGGCCGAACCCCTGCTGGCCGCCGTGCTGGGCGTCGCGGTGCTCCACGAGCACCTGACGACGGCGGCCACGGTGGGCGGGGCGGTGCTGCTGTGTGCGCTGGTGCTGACGTCGCTCCCCGGTTCAGCACTGCGTGGTGCACCCGACCGCCGCACGGCGGCGAGCGGCGTGCGTGAGCACGTCGACGTTGTCGGTGCGCTGGTCGATGCCCCCGACGCCGAGCGGTAGCGCCCGCACCGCGGGGTCGCGCACGGTGTCGAGAGCCCGAGCACGTCCGACCCCGCGCCCACCCTGGCCGCGGCGAACGGGACGTCTGGGCACCACCGGCCGAGCAGCGGACCCACCACCGCGCGGAAGTAGTCGTGCGCGAGGAGCAGGCCCGGTCCGCCGTCGTCCGCGATGTCCGTCCCCACGGCAGGCAACGTAGCGGGAGGCTGGTGGGCCGGTCACGCGCCTCGGTCAATCTCCCTGGTCCCGGCCTCGCCGCCCGCCTAGCCTGGCCGGATGCTGGTGACCTCGCGGCACGTCGACGAGTACCGGGCCTTCCTGGACCTCACCGACGACGACCTCGCCGGGCGCGTCCTCGACTGCTCCGCGGGCGCGTCCGGGTTCGCGGCCGCCGTCAACGCGGCGGGCGGGGACGTCACCGCCGTCGACCCTGCCTACGACGACCTCGACGCGCTGCGCGCCGCCGCCGCCCGCTCGGAGGCCGACGGCGCCGCGATCGTCGCCGCGCACGACCAGCGCTTCACCTGGGCCTGGTACGGCACGCCCGAGCGCCGGCAGGCGCTGCGCGACGAGGCCCGCCGCGCGTTCCTCGCCGACCTCGACGCGTGCCCTGAGCGGTACGTCGCCGGCTCCCTGCCCGCGCTCCCGTTCGACGACGACGCGTTCGACCTCGCCGTCTGCTCCCACCTGCTCTTCACCTGGGCCCACCTCTTCGACGCCGCGTTCCACCGCGCGGCGCTCGCCGAGCTGCTGCGCGTGGCGCGGGAGGTGCGCGTGTTCCCGCTGGTCCACCAGGGCGCGGGCGCCCCCGTCGAGTTCCTGCCGGTGCTCCTGGACGAGCTCCGCGGGCAGGGTCACGGCGTCGAGATCCGCCGCGTCCCGTACACGTTCCAGGTCGGCGCCGACCGAGCGCTCGTGCTGCGCCGCCGACCCCGCACAGCGCCAGGCGAGGTTCAGCACCCCGACCTACGCTGACGGCGTGAGCTCCCCCTCCGACGTCGCCGCACAGGCAGTGATGGTCCCGATGCTGCCCTGTGCCGACGTCGAGGCGATGGTCGAGTTCTGGGCGGCGCTCGGCCTGCGGCGCACCGACCACCAGCTGCGCCGTCAGCCGTCGGGGGCCGTCACGCTGGGCGGGATCGAGCTGCAGTACTACCGCGTCGACGGGTGGGAGCCCGCGCAGTCGCACTCGACGTGCGCCGTCGTCGTGCCCGACACCCGGCCGCTGTTCGAGCTGTTCTCCGCCGGCCTGCGCGCGCTCTACGGGAGGGTGCCCGTGGCCGGGTTCCCGCGCATCACGCGGCCGCGCGAGCGTGCCGGCGACGGCGGCCTCAGCGGGTTCAGCGTGATCGACCCGGCCGGCAACTGGGTGCGCGTCATGCGCACCCCCGTGCCCGTCGAGGACGAGGCGGCCGCCCCGGAGCCCGAGCCGCAGGACACGAGGCCCCCCGTCGAGCGGGCCCGCGCCCTGGCCGCCGACGTCCAGAAGGCGGTCGCCGACGACGACGCCGACGCCGGCCGGGCCCTGCTCGCCGCCCTCGAGGCGCTCGTGGTGCGCAACCCGAGCCGCGGCGCCCGCTCGGCGCTCGCGGAGGCGCGGGCCGCCGTCGCGTCGGCGCGGTAGCGGCGGAGCGAGTCGCCTGGTCAGGACGATCCTGGCGCCGGTAGCCTGCGTCCGCCCGCCCTCCCGCGGCGACGAGCTCTCCCCGAGGACGACGATGGCGACGAACGGTCCCCACCCCAGCAAGACGCAGCGCCGCGAGGCGGCCCGCGCCGAGGCCCTGGCGCTCCGCGCGCGGCAGGAGGCAGCCGACCGGCGCGCGCGGGTCGTCACCGCGAGCGTGCTGGGCCTGGTCGTCCTGGCGCTGGTGGCCGTCGTGGGGTTCCTGGTCCTGCGGCAGCACCAGGACGCCGCCGCGAGCCCCGTCGCGAACATCCCCCTCGCCCAGGTCCAGAGCGTGCCGTCCACGGCGCAGGCCGACGGCGGCATCCCGGTCGGCGTGGACCGCGCGGCCGGAGGGAAGGCGACGGGTGGCGTGCCCGTGGTCGCCGTCTACGTCGACTACATGTGCCCGTACTGCGGCCAGTTCGAGACCGTGAACAAGGACGGCCTCGAGGCGCTCCTGGCAGGCGGGAAGGCGGACCTCGTCGTGCACCCGATCGCGCTTCTCGACCGGAGCTCGCAGGGCACCGCCTACTCGACGCGCGCCGCGTCGGCCTCGGCGTGGGTGGCCGACCGCGACCCGAAGCACTGGCTCGACTTCCACGAGGCGCTGTACGCCCACCAGCCCAAGGAGCAGACGTCGGGCCTCACGAACGCGCAGCTCGCGGCGCTGGCCCGCCAGGCCGGTGTCCCGGGCGACGTCGCCTCCGGCATCGGGTCGGGGGAGGCGCGGCGGACCTTCGGGCAGTGGGTCTACTCGGCGACCGCCGCGGTCACGGCCGACCCCGCGTTCCAGGGCACCCCGACGATCACCATCGACGGAACCCGCTGGGCCGGATCGTGGACCGAGCCGGAGGCGCTCCCGAAGGCGGTCGTGGCGGCGACGAAGTGACGCGGCCGCCGGGGTGGGCGTCCTGGGGACGACGGCTGACCGTCGTCGGACCCCCTGGGTAGGCTCCCCGGCGTGACCACCGAGACGACCGCGACCCCCGCGCTGGACGTGCTGCGCCGCGTCTTCGGCTACGACGCGTTCCGCGGCGAGCAGGCCGCCATCATCGACACGGTGATCGGTGGCGGCGACGCCCTGGTGCTCATGCCCACGGGCGGCGGCAAGTCGCTGTGCTACCAGATCCCCGCGCTGGTGCGGCCGGGCACCGGCGTGGTCGTGTCGCCGCTCATCGCGCTCATGCAGGACCAGGTGGACGCGCTCGCGGCGCTCGGCGTGCGGGCGGCGTTCCTCAACTCGACGCTCTCGTTCGAGGAGCGGCGCGAGGTGGAGCGGGCCTTCGAGGCGGGCGAGCTGGACCTCCTCTATCTCGCGCCGGAGGGGCTGCGCACGCGCGCGACCGTCGAGCTGCTGGACCGGGGCACCATCGCGTTGTTCGCGATCGACGAGGCGCACTGCGTGTCGCAGTGGGGCCACGACTTCCGGCCCGACTACCTCGAGCTGTCGATGCTGCACCAGCGCTGGCCCTCGGTGCCCCGCATCGCGCTGACCGCCACGGCCACCGCGGCCACGCGCGCCGAGATCGCCCACCGGCTCGACCTCGAGGGCGCGCGGCACTTCGTCTCCAGCTTCGACCGGCCCAACATCACCTACCGGATCGTCCCCAAGGACCGCCCCGAGCGGCAGCTGCTCGACCTGGTGCGCACCGAGCACCCGGGCGACGCGGGCATCGTCTACTGCCTCTCACGCGCATCCGTGGAGAAGGTCGCGGCGATGCTCGTGGAGAACGGCGTCGACGCGCTGCCGTACCACGCGGGCCTCCCCGCGCAGGTCAGGGCCACCAACCAGTCCCGGTTCCTGCGGGAGGACGGGCTGGTCATGGTCGCCACCATCGCGTTCGGCATGGGCATCGACAAGCCGGACGTGCGGTTCGTCGCGCACCTCGACCTGCCCAAGTCCGTGGAGGGCTACTACCAGGAGACGGGCCGTGCCGGCCGCGACGGCCTGCCGTCGACGGCGTGGCTCGCGTACGGCCTGGCGGACGTGGTGCAGCAGCGGCGCATGATCGAGACGTCCGACGGCGACGCCGCGCACCGGCGCAACCTCAACCAGCACCTCGACGCGATGCTGGCGCTCTGCGAGACGGTCGAGTGCCGGCGCGCGCAGCTGCTCGCCTACTTCGGTCAGGAGCACCCGGGCGCGTGCGGCAGCTGCGACACCTGCCTCGCCCCGCCGGAGGTGTGGGACGGCACGGTCGCCGCCCAGAAGGTCCTGTCGACCGTTCTGCGGCTGGCCCGCGAGCGCGGGCAGAGCTTCGGCGTCGGGCAGGTGGTCGACATCCTGCTGGGCCGCGACACGGAGAAGGTGCGGCGGTTCCGCCACCACGAGCTGTCGGTGTACGGCGTCGGGGCCGACCTGGCCGAGGGGGAGTGGCGTGCCGTGGTGCGCCAGCTGCTGGCCCAGGGGCTGCTGACGGTCGAGGGGGAGTACAGCACCCTGGTGCTCACCGAGGCCTCGGGGGAGGTGCTGGCGCGGCAGCGCGAGGTGAGGATGCGGCACGAGCCGGCGCGCCCGGCCCGCGCCGCGAAGGCCAAGAAGGCGGCCGTGGCGGCGGACCTCGCCCCCGAGGACGCGGCGCTCTTCGAGGCGCTGCGCGCCTGGCGCGCCGGCGAGGCGAAGGCGCAGGGCAAGCCCGCGTACATCGTGTTCGGCGACGCGACGCTGCGCGGCATCGCGACCGCGCGGCCGGCCTCGCCGGAGGCGCTCGCGCAGGTCAGCGGCGTGGGGGAGAACAAGCTGGAACGCTATGGGGAGGCGGTTCTCGCGGTGGTCGCGGGGCAGTAACGTCTGCGCCGTGGAGCTTCTCGCCGCCGGTCGCGACGCCGACGTCTTCGCCCTCGACGACCACCGCGTGCTGCGCCGCTACCGCGACGGCCGCTCCGCCCAGCGGGAGGCCGGGGTGATCGGCCACCTCACGGCCGCGGGCTTCCCGACGCCCGGCGTGCTCGGCGGCGACGGGCCGGACCTCGTCCTGGAACGCGTCGCGGGCCCGGACCTCATGACGGCCATGTTCATGGGCGCCGTCACCCCCGACGACGCCGGCGTGACGCTCGCCGACCTGCACCGCCGCCTGCACGCCGTGCCCTGGGACGGGGGCGCGCTGGTGCACCTCGACCTGCACCCGCTCAACGTGCTCTGGACCGCCTCGGGCCCGGTGCTGCTCGACTGGACGAACGCGCGGCCCGGCGAGCCCGGCCTCGACGCGGCCATCACGGCGATGATCCTCGCGATGGCCCTGGTCGCGCCGGACGCCTTCGCCGACGTCGGCGTCGACGGGCGCGCGATCGGCGCGGCGGTCCGGCGCATGCTCACCACGTTCGCGGCTACCGCCGAGCCCTTCACCGCCCACCTGGACGCCGCTGCCGAGTACCGCCGGAGCGGCCGCAACACCGGGGACGACGAGCGCGCCGCGCTGGGCGAGGCGGTCGCGCTGGTGCGGTCGGTCGCTGCCGGGTCGGACGCCTGACCCGGTCGCCCCGCGCCACCGCCGACGCCCCGGTGCGCCAGCCGTCGGCGCGTGCTGCGGGACCGCGTGCCACGGCCGCGTCACGCTGAAAGACTGGACGACGACTCGGGCAACCCGACCGAGCGAGCCATGAGGAGGTCGGCCGTGCCCACCAGTGCCAGGCAGAAGCTGCGGGTCGTCGTCGCCGGCGGCCACGGCAAGATCGCGCTGCTGCTCACGCGGACCCTCACCAACCGCGGCCACGCCGTGGTCGGCATCGTCCGCAACGCGGACCACGTCGCCGACGTCGAGGCCATGGGCGGCACGGCCGTCGTGCTGGACCTGGAGCACTCGGACGTCGCGTCCGTCGCCACCGTGCTGGAGGGTGCGGACGCCGTCGTGTTCGCGGCGGGCGCCGGCCCGGGCTCCACCGCGGAGCGCAAGTACACCGTGGACCGCGACGCCTCGAACCTGCTCGCCGCCGCCGCCGAGAAGGCCGGCGTGCAGCGGTTCGTGCAGATCTCCACGAGCCGCGCCGGTGCCCCGGCGGCGAAGGGGTCCACCCCCGTCTGGGTGGCCTACATCGACGCGAAGACGCAGGCGGAGGACGCGCTCAAGGCGACGGGCCTCGACTGGACGATCTTGCGGGCCGGCGCGCTGACCGCCGGGCCGGGCACGGGACGGGTCACGCTCGCGGGCCGGCACGTGCCGCGCGGCAGCGTGCCGCGCGAGGACGTCGCGATGGTGCTCGCCGAGCTGGTGGTGTCCGGGGCGGCGGTGCGCCGCACGCTCGAGCTCACCACCGGCCAGGTGCCCGTGGCCACCGCTGTGGCGGCCACCGGGCCGTGAGACCCGACAGGCCCGGCCATCGTCGGTCGATCCGACCATCGCTGGCCGAGCCGACCCCGGTGGCCGAGCCTGTCGAGACCTCCGTCAGCCGCCGCTCTTGCGGCGGAACATCTTCTGGGCGGGACCCGAGGTCTCCGACCCCTTGACCGAGCCGCTGTTGCGCTGGCCGTCGTTGTGACGGTGCTGTGCGGCGCCCTTCTTCTCGAGCGCTGCACGGAACCGCGCCTTGGCCTCCTCGCTCGCGGCGGTGGAGCTCTTGTCGTCGGACGTCACGCGGTCACTTCCTCCCTGATGAGGCCCTGTCGGCCTGTCGTCCAGGCTGCCCGAATCGGACCCGGGAGGCGAACCTATACCGCCCGTGTCGCTGTCGGTGGCCTCGGCAAGGATGAACCCGTGAACCGAGTCCTCACCGAGAGCATGCGCCCGGAGGTGCTGGCCGTCGTGCGCGACGGCGAGCGCGACGCCCCGGCGCCTCGCTGGACGTGGGACGACACCAACCGCTGGTACCCGCGGTTGCTGAACGAGGGCGTCCGCGTCGAGCGGGCCCACGACCTGCGGCTCGCGCACGCCATCCTTCGGCGCTCGCCGCTCACCGCGCGCACGCCGTTCGCGTCCGCCCCACCCGGGCCGTGGGACGCGCTCGAGCCGACACCCGCCGGGCCGCCGCCGCTCGTGCCCGGCATCGGCACGCGGCCGGACGGGCTGTTCGACCTGGGCGAGGTCGCCGCCCCCGCCCCGGACCTCGACGTCGTCGCCGAGGCCACCGCACAGGAGGAGGCGGTCGCCGCGAGCGCCGACCCCGGGCGTCTGCGCTTCCTGCTCGCGGCGGAGTCGGCCGGTGCGCTCGTCGCGGCGGAGCTGCACCACACCGGCCTGCCCTGGCGCGCCGACGTGCACGACGCGATCCTCACCGAGCGCCTGGGCCCGCGCCCGCCGCTGGGGCAGCGCCCCGCGAGGCTGGAGGCGCTCGCAGCGCGGATCCGCGAGCTGGTCGACGCGCCGCCCACCCTCAACCCCGACTCGCACCCGGCGCTGCTCAAGGCGCTCCAGTACGCGGGCGTGGGGGTCAAGAGCCTGAGCAAGTGGGAGCTGCTGGAGGTCGACCACCCCGTGGTGGCGCCGCTGCTCGAGTACAAGAAGCTGAGCCGGCTGCTCACCGCGAACGGCTGGAACTGGCTGGACACCTGGGTGCGCGACGGCCGGTTCCGCGCGGAGTACGTGGTGGGCGGCGTCGTGACGGGGCGGTGGTCGAGCGTGGGCGGGGGTGCGCTGCAGCTGCCCAAGGACGTGCGGCGAGCCGTCGTCGCCGACCCGGGGTGGACGTTCGTCGTCGCCGACGTCGCGCAGCTCGAGCCGCGCGTGCTGGCCGCGATGAGCGGCGACGAGGCGATGGCGGCCGCCGGCCGCGGCGGCGACATGTACGCCGGGATCGTGGCGTCCGGCGCCGTGGCCACGCGCGACCTCGCGAAGGTGGGCATGCTCGGCGCGATGTATGGCGGCACCACGGGCGCGAGCGCGCAGGTCATGCCACGTCTGGCCCGGACGTTCCCGCGCGCGATCGCCCTGGTGGAGGAAGCCGCCCGCGCGGGCGAGCGCGGCGAGGTGGTCTCCACGTGGCTGGGCCGCGGGTCCCCACTCCCGGGCTCGGACTGGGACCGCGTGCAGGCGGGCGCGTACGACGCCGACGACGGCGCCCGCGCCCGGTCGTACACGCGCTCCTTCGGCCGGTTCACGCGCAACTTCGTGGTGCAGGGCACGGCCGCGGAGTGGGCGCTGGCGTGGCTGGCGTCGGCGCGGCGCCGGCTGTGGGAGCTGGGCGAGGGCCCGCTCGAGGCGCGGCCGCACCTGGCGTTCTTCCTCCACGACGAGGTGGTGGTGCATACCCCGGCGGCGCTGGCAGGCGACGTCGCACGAGAGCTGCGGGACGCGGCCGCCGAGGCGGGGCGGCTGCTGTTCGGCGACATCCCGGTCGAGTTCCCGCTGACGGTCGCGACGGTCGAGTCGTACGCCGACGCCAAGTAGCTACTGTCAGCACATGACCCGCGCCACGCTCGCCGACGTCGTCGCCGTCCTCGACGGCCTGTACCCGCCGGACACGGCGGAGGGCTGGGACTCCGTGGGGCTCATCGCGGGCGACCCGGCCGCGCCGGTCGCCAAGGTGCTGCTCGCCGTGGACCCGGTGGCCGACGTCGTCGACGAGGCGATCGCGTGGGGCGCCGACCTGGTGGTGACCCACCACCCGCTGTTCCTCAAGGGCGTGCACTCGGTGGCCGCGACCACCTTCAAGGGGTCGGTGGTGCACCGCCTGCTCACGTCGGGGATCGCGCTGTACAACGCGCACACCAACGCCGACGCCGCCCCGCGCGGGGTCGCGGACGCGCTCGCGGACGCCGTCGGCCTCGTGGACCGCGTGCCGCTCGTGGCGCGGGCCGACGGCGCGGAGACCGGCATCGGCCGCGTGGGCCGGCTGCCCGAGCCGACGACGCTGGGCGCGTTCGCGCAGCGCGTCGCCGACGCCCTGCCGCCCACTGCGCAGGGCGTCCGGGTGGCGGGCGACCTGGACGCAGAGGTCAGCACGGTGGCCGTGGTCGGGGGCTCGGGCGACTCGCTGTTCGACGCCGTGCGCGCCGCCCGCGCGGACGTGTACGTGACCAGCGACCTGCGCCACCACCCGGCGTCGGAGCTGCGGGAGCGGGCCCTGTTCGAGGGCGGCACGCCGTACCTCGTGGACACCGCCCACTTCGCGTCGGAGTGGCCGTGGCTGCGCTACGCGGCGACGGACCTCGCGGCCGGCGTCGCCGCCCTGCTCGACGGGCCCGGCGGGGAAGGTACGGTGACCTGCAAGGTCTCCACGCGCGTCACCGACCCGTGGACCGCCGTGAACCACGCCAGGAAGGACCCGCAGTGACCACTGCCGCCCCGCAGGACCAGCTCCGTCTCCTGGACCTCCAGGCGCTCGACACACGCATCCAGCAGCTCGCGCACTCGAAGAAGACGCATGCGTCGCACGCACGCATCGCCGAGCTCGACAAGCAGATCGGCGACCTGCACGGCTCGCTCGTGGACTCGCGCACCGCAGTGAGCGACCTGGAGCGCGAGCTGCGGAAGGCCGAGAGCGACGTCGCCCAGGTGGTCGCCCGCGCGGAGCGCAACCAGCAGCGGCTCGACTCGGGGGCGCTGGGCGCCAAGGACGCGCTCGCCGTCACGGACGAGCTCGCGTCGCTGAGCCGCCGTCAGGGCGTGCTCGAGGAGGGCCAGCTCGAGGTCATGGAGCGGCTCGAGGCGCACCAGGACGCGCTCGCGAAGGTCGAGGCGGCCCATCAGCAGCTCGTCGACGCGAAGGCCGCGGCCGAGGGGGAGCGCGACGCCGCGTTCGACACGATCAACCAGCAGGGCCGGGCGTTGACGTCGGAGCGTGCGGAGGCCGCGAGCGGCATCGACGCCGGCCTGGTCAAGGTCTACGACCAGCTCCGCACCCGCCTCGGCGGGCAGGGTGCCGCCGCCCTGCGCGGCGGGCGCTGCGAGGGCTGCGGCCTCGAGCTCAACCCGGGCGACCTCGCCGCGGCCCGCGCCGCAGCCCCCGACCAGGTGGTGCTGTGCGAGGAGTGCGGCCGGATCCTCGTGCGGGTCACCGAGTCCTGATGGCCGCGGCAGCCGGGCGCGAGCTGGTCGTCGAGGCCGACGGCGGCTCGCGGGGCAACCCCGGCCCGGCCGGCTACGGCGCGCTCGTGCGCGACGCCGCCACCGGTGCGGTGCTGGCCGAGCGCGCCGGCTACCTCGGCATCGCCACGAACAACGTGGCCGAGTACAGCGGCCTGCTCGAGGGGCTGCGGGCCGCCCAGGCCATCGACCCGGATGCCCGCGTGCACGTGCGGATGGACTCGCGCCTGGTCGTGGAGCAGATGGGCGGCGCCTGGCAGATCAAGCACGACGTGCTGCGGGGCATCGCCGGGCAGGCACGGGCGCTGTTCGACCCGGGCCAGGTCACCTACGAGTGGATCCCGCGCGCCCACAACTCGGCCGCGGACGCCCTGGCGAACGAGGCGATGGACTCGCGCGACGCGCGCATCGTCCGCAACCACCCGTCGGCGGGGGTCGAGCCCGTCGAGACCGCCAAGCACGGCACGGCCGAGCCCGGCGAGACCCTGGGCACGCCGGCCGAGCCGGACCAGAAGTGGCGCCCCGCCGGCGCCTTCTCGGCCCTCGACCCCGACCAGGCCCTGACGCTCGTGCTCGTGCGCCACGGCGTCACGCCCATGACGGTCGCCGGCGGACTCTCGGGCGGGGAGGTGCCGGGGCCGCCGCTCACCGCCCAGGGGCGTACGCAGGCCGCGCGCGCCGCCGACGCCGTGCACCGCCTCCACGAGACCTGGCCGGACCTGCCCCGCGCCTCGTACGTCGCGTCGTCGCCCATGGTGCGCACGCGCGAGCTCGCGGGCGCGATCGGGCGCCGGCTCGGCCTGCACGTGAACGTGGACGAGCGGCTGCGCGAGATGGAGTTCGGCCGCTGGGAGGGTCTGACGCCCGAGCAGGTCGAGGAGGCGTGGCCGGGCGACTTCGAGCGCTGGTTCGCCGAGGGCACGTTCGCGCCGCCGGGTGGCGAGTCGTACGTGCAGGTGGGCGAGCGCGTGGCGCAGGCGCTCGACGACCTGCGGGCCGCCGGTCTGGGCCGGACGGTCGTGGTGGCCGGGCATGCGGCGATGATCCGCACGTTCGTGGGCCGCGCGCTGCAGATGCCGCCGTCCACCTGGTCGACCCTGCGGATCCCGCCGTGCTCGCTGACGATCCTGCGCTACTTCCCGACGACGACGGAGGTCGTCACGGTCGGCTACCCGACCTGACGGGGCTTCTTCGAGGCCTTCGGAGGCTTGGCCTGCGCGCCCGCGACCCCGGCGTCGACCCACCAGGCGAGGTCGTCGTCGCCGACGATCGCCTCGTCGGGCACCACCACCCAGCCGGACATCGTCCTGCCGCCCATCGACATGGGCACGGCCCCGCGCGCGAGGGCGTCGGCTTCGCCGTCGGCTCCGACGGGCATGATCAGCCCGCCGCCGCCGTGCAGGCCGACGGCCATGTGCGTGTTCACCATGAACGCGAGCCCGCCGAACATCTTCTTCTCGTCGACGGGCCCGCCGGCCCGCTCCTCGACGGCCTCGCGCACGCGCGCGGCCAGCTCCTCGTCGTACGCCATGCGGGCATCATGCGCGCGCGGCGGGCGGGCCGCCCGGTCAGCCGATGACGAGCTCGAGCGTGGCGGGGGCGCTGCGCGTGCGGGCCTTCTCGAGGGAGACCTCGAGGAGGCGGTAGTCGAGCCCCGTCCCCACCTCGGTGCCGATCACGGTGCCCACCAGCTCGCCCGCCGCGTCCAGCAGCTCCGCTGCCGACGTCGGCGCGGCCGCACGCCGCAGCAGGTGGCCGGCCAGGACGCCGCGGGTGTGCTTGGCGTTGTGCGAGACGACGGCGCGCCGCCCCGCCACCTCGCGGACGACGCGCACCGTCACCCACTCGGAGGTGCCGGGCAGCGGCTTCCACGCCGCGAGGTATGTCGCCGACCGGCAGTCGACCACCACGTCGCCGGGGGCCCGCGCGCCGAGCGCGGCCTCGAGCGGTACCCGCCACGCGGCGGCCAGCTTGCCGACGCCCGGCAGGTCGACCCCCATGGACAGGCGGTAGGCGGGGATGCGGTCGCCCGGCGCGACGGCGCCCCACAGCCCGGAGACCACGCGGACCGCCCCGGTGTCCGGCACGGACGCGAGCCCCGCCGCCGCGTAGAGCACGCCCGTGTAGACGTGGGCGGCCGGTGCGGCGGGCTCGGCGTGCAGCCGGGTGTTGCGCTGCACCTCGCCCGCCAGCGACGTCCCGACCCCGAGCAACGCGTGGGCGTCCGGGCGGGCGCTCGCCTCCGCGAGGGCGGCGAGCACGGCCTGCCGCTGCGACGTCAGGGTGTCCGCGCCGGACAGCGCGGCCAGGTCGACGGGGGCGGCGTCGTCGGGCGCGGGGGTCTTGCCCTCGGACGGGGGGAGCAGCAGGAGCACGGCGGAAACCCTATGCCGCGCCGGCCGCCGCCTGGACCGCGCGGGCGCGCGCGGTGAGCGGTGGATGGCCCGTGCGGCCCGTGGATCGCCGACGCGGGGACGGACCTCGTGTTCGAAACCCACAGCAGGGAGTGGTGATCACCACATACCGCTGTGGGTTTCGAACACGAGGTCCGTCCCCGCGAGGCGTGCGCCCGTCAGGACGAGCGCTGGTAGGCGCGGAACGCCCCGGTGGCCAGCCACGTCATGACGACGGCGAGCGCCGCGAGCAGCCCGAGCCGCCCCCACACCAGCCCCCAGTCCGGCGAGGAGCCGAGCACCTCGCGCCCGGCGACCACCGCCCAGTCGAAGGGGTTGAACCGGGCCGCCGTGGCCACCCAGCCGGCCGAGAGCCGCGTGTCCATCACGGCGGACGACAGGAACATGAGCGGGATGGTCAGCAGCTGCGAGACGCCGATGAGCGCCTCCTGCTGCCGAGTGAGCAGCGCGACGGCGTTCGACATCGCCGCGAACACGAACGTCAGCAGCACGACGCCGACCAGCATGAGCAGCACGCCCGGCAGGCCGCCGGCGAACCGCGCCCCGCACAGCCACGCGACCCCGAGCACCACGAGCGCCTGCACGGCCGCGACGACGGAGAACCAGACGAGGCTGGAGAGCTGGATCGCGACCCTGCTCGCCGGCGAGGCGAGCAGGTAGTCCATGACTCCGCGCTCGGAGTCCTCGACGATGCCCGACCCGGCCCAGGCCGCGCCGAACATGGCCGTCATCATGACCACGCCCGGGGTGATGAACTCCAGGTAGGTGCTGCCCGGCATGGCGAACCCGGGGATGTCCACGACCGACTTGAAGAGCTGCCCGAACAGCAGCAGCCAGATCAGCGGCTGGATGATCTGCATCCCGGCGAACACGGGGATGCGCATCGTGCTGCGCGACGCCCGGGCCGTCAGCATCAGCGTGTGCGTCACGGCGCTCATGCCGCCACCCCCGCCATCTCGGCCTCGAACGTGCGGCCCGTGTGGTGCAGGTACACGTCGTCGAGGCTCGGGCGGGCGAGGCCGGCGGCGTGCACGGGCACGCCCTCGGCCTCCAGTGCGGCGAGGAGCACGGGCAGGGTCCCGGCCCCCGATGCCGCGCGGGCGCGCAGCCGCCGTCCGTCGACGCCCACCTCGCTGAGCCCGGCGACGCGCGCCGCGACCCCGGCCGCGAGGCTCGCGACCTCGACGGACGGTAGGTCGACCGTGATGCCGTCGCCGTGGAGCTGGTCCTTGAGCTCGTCCGGCGTGCCGCGCGTGACGACGCGCCCCCGGTCCACGATGACGACCTGGTCGGCCAGCCGGTCGGCCTCGTCGAGGTAGTGCGTGGTGAGCAGCACCGTCATGCCGCTGTCGCCCGCGAGCCGCGACAGCTCGGCCCAGAGTTCGGCCCGGGCCTCGGGGTCGAGGCCGGTCGTGGGCTCGTCGAGGAACAGCACGGAGGGCGAGTGCACCAGCCCGACGGCGACGTCCAGCTTCCGGGCCATGCCGCCGGAGTACGTGCGCACCAGGCGGTCGGCGGACTCGGTGAGGCCGAACGCGTCGAGCAGCCGCTGGGCGCGGGCCTTGGTCTCGCGGCGGCCGAGTCCGTGGAGGTGCCCGGCGAGCTCGAGGTTCTCGCGCCCCGTGTCCATCGACCGGGTGACGGGCTTCTGGGACACGTAGCCGATCGACCGGCGCACCGCGGCGGCGTCGCGCACGACGTCGTACCCGGCGACGTGGGCGGCGCCGGCGTCGGGCAGCGAGAGCGTGGCGAGGATGCGGACGGTGGTGGACTTGCCGGCCCCGTTGGGGCCGAGCAGGCCGAGCACGGTGCCGGCGCCGACCGTGAGGTCGAGGCCGTCCAGGGCACGCACCTCGCGGTGGCGGGCCCGGTAGGTCTTGGTCAGTCCGGCGACGTCGATAGCCGGGTTCGTGGCGGTCATGGCTGTTCCTCTCTGCGTGGTCCTGCGAGAGAGCCCGGCGCGCGCCCGTAGGCTGGGAGTGCGTCTCGGAACCGGTCACGACCGGGCTCGAGTGCGGTCCCCGGGCGGTGGCAGCCGCCCGGGGACTTGTTTGTCAGTCCTGCTTCTCCTTGCCGAAGAGCATCGTGGCCAGGAGCAGCATCATGGCGATCCAGCCGGCCACGAACGGGAGCCAGGACCAGCGCCAGCTCCACGCCATGCCGACGACGCCGGCCACCACCGCGGCGCTCACCCAGATGACGGCGGTGTACATCCCGAAGCGTGCGGCCGCCGCGGGGTCGCGGCTGAACCGGTCGTCGCGGGCGGCGGCCTCGCCGAGCTCGCGGGCCCACGCCTTGCGCCGGTTGGTCTGCGTGACGCCCACCCAGGTGAACAGCGCGACGCCCATGACGGTGAGCAGCCCACCCGTCACCCAGACGGCCGGCGTCTGGTCGGCCCAGAGCGGCAGCCCGGCCAGCAGCACGCCGGCGCCGCCGACGGTCAAGGCGCAGGCGGCTCCCCAGGCGACGGCCCGGCGACGCGGGACGGGGTGGTTGCTGGTGGTCTCCTGCGCCAGCGAGCTGCCGAGGATCCACCCGATCGCCGGGCCCACCACGACGGCGAGCAGCACGGGCACCAGCACGGCTCCGTCGCCGAACGCCGCGACCAGCGCGTACGCGACGATCCCGCCCGCGGCGACCAGGCTGGCGAGCACGACCGCGACCACGAAACCGGGTCGGGGCCGCACCTTGTGCAGGGTGTGCAGCTCATGGGCGGCCGACCAGTCGACCCGGGTCGAACGGGAAGCGGTGGACGCGCTCGGTGCCGGTGTGCCGCCGTCGGCGACCTCGTCGACCAGCGCGCGGACGTCTCCGAGCTCGGCGACGGCGCGGCGGGCGGCCTCCTCGGAGCCGACGCCGCCGGCCTCGAGCTCGGCGGCGCGGTCGAGCAGGCCGGCGCGGATCTCCTCCTTGAGGTCGGCGACCTCGGGCGTGAGCGGGATGCCGGCGAACGCCTCGTCGAGGAGGCGGTGGACGGTGGTCATCGGGACTGGCCCTTCTGGGAGCTCTGCGTGGGGGCGGGGGAGCGGGTGTCGAGCAGCGCGTCGATGGCGTCGCGCGTGGCGACCCAGGCGGCGACGTTGGTGCGGTAGACGGCCCGGCCGGCGTCGGTGAGCCGGTAGTACTTGCGGCGGCCGCCCTGGGACTCGTCGCCCCAGTAGGCCTCGACGAGACCGTCCTTCACGAGGCGGCGGTACGTCGCGTAGAGCGTCGCCTCCTTGATCTCATGCCGGCCGCCGGTCGCGTCACGGATCGCCTTGTAGATCTCGAAGCCGTAGCGGTCACCACTGCGCAGCGACCCGAGAACGATCGTCTCGGTGTGCCCGCGCAGCAGGTCGGCGGCGAACGCGTCGTCGGTGGGGACTGGTGGCTGTGTCACAGCAAGTACTGTATGACATCAAGTACTCGACGACAACACCTTCCGGCGGTTGAACTTGTCAAAAACCGGTTGGGCTCGTCGCAACCTGGTCAGGCGCGTCGAATCCACCTGACACCCGTCCGAGCCCCCGCTACGGTCCGGGTCATGGTGCAGGTCAAGGTCTACGGCAACCGCTCCGTCTGGGGCGCGCGCCGCACGGAGCTCTCCGACGCGATCCACGCGGCGCTGGTCCGCGTGTGGCAGCTTCCGGAGGCGAAGCGGTTCCACCGCTTCCTCCTGCTCGACGACGGCGACCTCGTCGCGCCGCGCTCACCGGCCTACGTGGTGGTCGAGATCGTCTGCTTCGAGGGCCGCACCCCCGAGGCCAAGCGCGCGCTGGTCCGCGCGATGTACGACGACGTCGCTCCCGCCGTCGGGCTCGAAGCCGACGACCTCGAGCTCGTCGTCCTGGAGAGCCCGCGCGCCAGCTGGGGCATCCGCGGGCTCGCCGGCGACGAGCTCGAGCTCGGCTACCGCGTGGACGTCTGAGTCACGCGCAGTTGTCGCACACGCCCGTCGCAGGGAGCTGCGTGAAGCAGGTCGGGCAGATGGCCGGCGGCCGCTCCTCGGTCGTGGAGCGCGTCGTCGTGGCACGCGGCGTCGCCGCCCGAGCGGCGCGCGGCTTCGAGGCAGCCGGACGGGCCTTCGCGCGGGGCTCCGGCTCCGCCGGAGCGCCCTTCACCTCGAAACCACCCTTGACCAGCACCGACGCGACGGCGTCCTCACGCCCGCGCAGGTCGTCGGCCGTCGCGACCCTGCCGGTCGCATATCGGTGGGCCACACCCACCACGGCAGCGGCGTCGTACGTCCGACCCTCGTGCACGAGCGTCTCGAGAGCCGACGGCTGGAAGCCGTACACGCCCACGAAGGCGTCCCTGCCGCGGTCGTCGTACTCGGCGATCGCCTGGAGCACGTGCTGACGGGTCACGGAAGAGAAAGTAGCCACGACTACGAGCGTAGTCGCCGCGACGGTGCGCCCCGACCGCCGTCACGCACCGTATCCTTGCGGGGCGGACGAGTCGGTCGGACGGTCGCGTGGCCTGGCAACAGGTCCCGAGGAACGTCCGGGCTCCGAAGGGCAAGGTGGTGGCTAACGGCCACCCGGGGCGACCCGCGGGACAGTGCCACAGAGAACAGACCGCCTCCCGGCGCAAGCCGGGCGGTAAGGGTGAAACGGTGGTGCAAGAGACCACCAGCGCCCCCGGTGACGGGGGCGGCTAGGTAAACCCCACCTGGAGCAAGGTCAGACAGGAAGTGCTTGAGGGCGGCCCGCCCGAGCTTCCGGGTAGACCGCTCGAGCCCTGCGGCAACGCAGGGCCTAGATGGATGACCGTCACCCGGCCCACGGGTAACCAGGGCCGGGGACAGAACCCGGCGTACAGACCGACTCGTCCGCAACACCGCAAGCAGCGCGCCCCGCCCGCTTTGGTGTCACGCTCGAACACATGGCCCACTACAAGATCGTCCAAGCGCCATCACCCACGCACGACCCCTCTGAGGCCCCGTTCGACGCCGACAGCATCCAGACCGCGAAGATGCTGCTCCGGGTCCGGCAGACCAACCCCCGGGGCTGGACCTTGCCGATGCCTGGCCGCCTGATCAACGCGGACACGGGCGAGGAGGTCATGTCGTGGCAGACCGAGGCGGACCTGCCCGACTTCTGGCAGGACCAGCCGCCGGCACCCCAGCCCTGAGGTCATGCAGGCCCGACGCCGGCGAGGGCGGCCGACTTGAGCCGAGCGAACTCCCCGGCGTCGATGGCGCCGGCGTCGAGCAGGCTCTTCGCCGTGGCGATCTGATCCGCTGGGGATGGCCCCGCGGCCTGGGCGCCTGTCACCGAGCGGATGTAGTCCTCGGTCGTCGCGCGTGCCTCCTGCTGGGCTTGGAGCTGCCGCTGCGTCATCCCTGTGCCCCGGGTGATGAGGTAGACCAGCGCGGTGAGCAGCGGCACGACGACGAGGAAGAAGACCCAGACCGCCTTGGCGAGCCCGCTGAGTGCCTTGTCCCTGAACAGGTCCGTGACGATCTGGATCAGCACGACGAGGTAGGAGAAGAAGAGGAAGACCTGCACGGTCAACCAGAACCACTGCCAGAAGGACATCGGAACTCCCTAGGTGCTCGAGCTGGACTGATGTGACGTGGTGGTCAGTGGCCACCGAGGGCGTGCTTGAGAAGCGCGATCGCCACCGCGCACGCGAGGACGATCACCGCGTAGACGAGCGCCCGGATCCTGGAGGATCCGCCGCCCCGCGCGACGGCGTAGCCGAAGACTCCGATGAATGCGGCAAGCACCAGGGTGTCGGCCAGCAGTTCCACCGAGTGGGGCAGGACCAGCACGGGCACCGTGGCCAGGACCGCCACGGCGACGGCCCCCGCGAGCTGAGCGGCCCCCGAGACGACGTCGGCGCGGCTGACAGCACCCACGCCGACCAGGCGGGCGGAGACGCGGAAGGCGAACCAGTGCGCGAGCGCCAGGCCGACGGTGACCCCCCACACGATCGGGAGGACGTGGCCCCGCCCGGGAAGGGCGGCGAACGCGGCCAGCAGGCAGACGGCGACGTACAGGGCCATCGTGCACGCCTCGCGCACGAGCTCCCGGGAGTGCTCGGACCCCAGCGCGTCGGCGCGGCGAGAGGCAGGTCCGGCGTCCTCGTCCGCCGAGCCGGGACCAGCCACGGCTCGCTGCGTCATGGCCGGCCTGGGAGGCGACGGTGGCGACTCCCCGGGACTCCGTGGGGAGCTGCCGTGACCCGACGGCATGCTGCTCCTTCGTCGCTGCGGAACTGCTGGCAGTCGCCAGGCTATGGGGCGGTGACTCGGCCGCAACTCGGACGAGGTGCCCAGCCGTGTCACGAAAGTTTCGCCGTCGCCTCACTCCAAGTCTGGAGGTGAGAGCGATGGCTCACAAGGAGTGTCACGACGTCGGCCAGTGGGTGTCTGAAAACGTCACGCAGCAGGTCGAGCAGTGCGTCGAGCAGGACTGCGACTGGTGGTGCCTCTGCTGCAACAAGTGGCTCTGCTTCCTGGCCTGGGTCGTCGTGGTCGTGGTCACCTGGGTGGTCACGACGGTGTGCGAGATCGTCGGGGACGTCATCGACCTCGCCGCGAACATCGTCAGGGGCCTGATCGACATCGTCGTCGGCATCTTCACCCTGGACTGGTCGCGCATCGTCGCCGGATTCGGCGAGATCGTCGGCGGGGTCATCGCGTTCGTGGGCGAGCTCATCCCGATCGCGCTGGGCCTCACGTTCGTGGGCGCCTTCGTCGACGCCGGCGAGGCGTGGGCCCTGCGTCGCTACGTGCGCAGGCTCCTGACGAGCACCTATGGCGAGTCGGACCCCGACGGGCTGCAGCAGATGCTCACGGCCCTCGGGCTCTCCGGCGGCGGGGGCTTCGGGTTCCGCCTGGAGGCGCTCGCTCGGCGGTCGTTCATCCGCTCCGACTTCGCGCCGCGGGGCGCGGCGACGCCGGCGCTCGTCGGCTGGGTCGCGAACGGGCTCGACCTGAAGATGCTCGCCGGCTTCACCCGACCCCTGTGGTGGGACCGTGGGTGGCCGGAGCTGGTCGCCGACGGCGGCGGCGACATCAGCGAGTCGGACATCGACGCCTACATCGCCGCAGGTGGGCAGGGCGAGGGCGTCAAGCAGTTCTCGCTGTTCGCGATGAGCACCTCGGACCTGCGGTCCCGCCTGGACTGCGCCGACGCGCACAGCAGCGAGCTCGGCCTCATCTTCCGATGGACGGTCGAGGACACGATGCTCGAGCAGCAGAACCAGGTCGTGGTCGACCGCAACGCCTTCCCGCCGGTGCTGCCGGAGTCGCCGTTCGGCCGCATCCAGTCGTCGGCCGACCCGGCGGGAGCGCGGGGCGAGGTCGCCAAGCCGCTGAGCATCGCCGGGTTCGGGTTCCTCGACGGCACCGGGATGGGCATCTCGGCCCACCTCGCCGACGCGACGATCCTCGAGCCGGACGACTCGGGGAGCACGGACTTCCCCGGCCAGGGCATCACCGGCACCGACTTCCGCTACCGGAAGCCCGACATCGCCTTCAAGTACACGGCGATCCACGAGATCGGGCACACGTTCGGCCTGGGGCACGTCGACGGGCTGCTGCGCATCATGTACACGAACGCGGACGACGCCCACAAGAGCATCGCGAGCGGCTCCTCCTGGTGGCAGTACCTCACCCACGGCCTGGAGGCGGGCTTCATCCTCGACGAGGGCAAGAAGGCCTGGGACTACATCGTGGCGAACGTCGATGCGTCGCGACTCGAGACGAGGGCCTTCTGATGACGTCGACGGCTCGCGACCAGCAGATCCGGCGGCTCGAGCACGCGTGCGGCTGCACCGCGGGGATGGTCGTCATGCTCCTCGCGGTCACGGGGTACGTGGTCCACAACGTGCAGGTCTCGTCCGACGCGAGCCTGGTCACCCTGATCGCCGTCGGCGCGGGCGTCGGCCTCGCGGGCGCCGTCGTCGGCAAGCTCGCGGGGCTGTTCTGGGCCCGGGCGCGCCTGGCGCGGCTCCGGCGCACGCAGCCCGACGGCGCGCGGGAGCACGCGAGCGAGCGACTTCACCGCTAGGCGGGCACATCCACGACCCGGAACACCGGGTAGCGGCCCGCCACCTCGGCAAAGTCGGCCAGCGGCGCCCGCCTGTCGACGATGACGTGGGCGCGAGCCCCTGGTGCCAGGTCGAGGTACCGCCTGAGGATCGGGGCGCGGTCCGCGACGGGCACGTCCTCGAGGAGCACCGGCGTCCGCTCCCCGTGCACCATCACCGCGTGGCCGCCCGCGGCGCGCACGTTGCGCACCCAGCCGGCGTCGGTGCCGAGCATCGAGACGACGTAGCGCTCGGTGCCGATCGCGGCGACCACGAGGGGCACCGAGATGGTCTTGCCCGACGTCCGCCCGCGGACCTCCAGCACCACCTGCCGCGCGAGGCCCACGCCTCGCCGACCGGCGCCGACGTCGACGCGCAGCAGGGCGCGCGCCAGCCGGTTCGGGCTGCCGCCGCGGTACAGCCAGCGGCGGAAGGCGTAGCGGGGACCGCGCAGGGTGAGGACGTCGCTCAACCGGGTCATGGCCACAGCGCACCATCCGAGGTGCCCTGGAGGCCAGGGCCTGAGGTCCCGAGAGGCGGGTCCACGGGCGAGCCGCTCACGTCGTGCATCGCCGACGCCAAGCTGGTCGTCACCTCCCGCCGTCTGCCCGTGACCAGCAAGGGGCTGCCGGTCCCGGGCCGCCTGCTGGACGCGGAGACCGGCGAAGAGGTCATGTCCTGGGCGACCCTCGAGGACCTGCCGCCTTTGGTCTAGGTCGACGCGAGGAGCGCCGTCGTTTCACGTACCGTCGCGGTGTGAGCCACAGATGCTGGCCGCCCTTCGGGCCATGACCACCCGCCAGCCGTTCCTGCACCGCAGCGTCGCGATCGTGCGCGGCGCCACCCAGGCGTGGTCGCCAGACGACGGCCAGGTCCGGCACGGCGCCGGGCTCGACGGGTTCTACCACTCGGACGTGCGCGTGGTCAGCCACGCGGTGCTGGCGGTGGGCGGCGAGGAGCCGGAGGTGCTCGAGGCGGGGCTGCTCAGCGCCGACCGCGCCGAGTTCCTGTACGCGGCCCGCGCGGTCGACGAACCCGACCCCGACCCGACCGTCACGGTGCGTCGCACGCGCACCTGCGCCGCGGGAACCGTCCGCGAGGACCTGGAGGTGCTCGCGGCGACGCGCGCGCCGGTGCGAGCCGTCGTCGAGGTGTCCGTCGCGACCGACCTGGCCGGCATGGACCCCGTGAAGCAGGGCCGGTCGGGCGGCCTGGTCCCGCCGGCGCGCGGGCCCGGGTGGCATGACGAGGCCGTCGACGTCGCCGTCACGGCCGACCCGGCGTGCGTGGTGACGATCGACAACGACCGCGTCGTGCTCCGGTGGGACGTAACCGTCGGGCCGGGGGAGCCGTTCACGGGCTGGTGGGCAGTGGCGGCGTCGGACGCACGCTCCGTGCTGGGACCGCCCCGCGACCCCCGTCCCGAGTGGGGCACCGTCACCGTCGTCGCGGACGACCGCCGCGTGCACCGGCTCGTCGAGCAGGCGCTCCGGGACCTCGAGGCACTGCGTGCCACGGTGGCCGGCGGCGGCGACGGCGACGTCTTCATCGCCGCCGGCATCCCGTGGTTCCAGACCCTGTACGGGCGCGACTCGCTCTGGACCGCCCAGCTGCTCCTGCCGCTCACCTGGCGGGTCGCCGCGGGCACGCTCCGCGCGCTCGCCCGCCTGCAGGGCACCAGGATCGACGGCGAGACGGGGGAGCAGCCCGGCAAGATCCTCCACGAGCTGCGGCGGGACGTCGCCGGCGCGGAGCAGCGCGCCCTCCTGCCGCCCGTCTACTACGGCACCATCGACGCGACGCCCCTGTGGGTCTGCGTGCTGCACGACGCGTGGCGCGCCGGGATGCCCGCCGCGGAGGTCGAGGCGCTGCTGCCGCACCTCGAGCGGGCGCTCGCGTGGGTCCGCGACTTCGGCGACTCCGACGGCGACGGCTTCGTCGAGTACGTCGACGAGTCCGGCAAGGGACTCGCCAACCAGGGGTGGAAGGACTCCGGGGACGCCGTCCGGTTCGCCGACGGGTCGCTCGCCACCGGCCCGGTCGCCCTCGTCGAGGTGCAGGGGTGCACGTACCGCGCGCTGCTGACGGGGGCGGCGCTGCTCGACGCCTTCGGCAGGCCCGGGGCCGCGGAGTGGCGGGCACGCGCCGCGAGCCTCCGCGAGGCCTTCCATCGGCACTTCTGGGTCCGCGACGAGCGCGGGCCGTACCTGGCGATGGCGCTCGACGGCCAGAAGCGTCCGGTCGACGCCGTCGCGTCCAACATGGGTCACGTCGTCGGGACGGGGATGCTCGACGACGCCCAGACGCGCCTGGTCGCCGAGCGCCTGTTGGCCGACGACCTGTTCAGCGGCTACGGGGTCCGCACCATGTCGACGCGGGCGGGCGGGTACTGGCCCCTGCGTTACCACTGCGGCACGGTGTGGCCGCACGACTCGGTCCTGATCGCGCGGGCGCTCGCCCAGTGCGGGCACCTCGACGGCGCGCGCACCATCGCGCGCGGGCTGCTCGACGCCGCCGAGGACTTCGGGTACCGGCTGCCCGAGCTGTTCGGAGGGCATGCGAAGGGCTCGACGGCGCGCGCCGTGCCGTACCCCGCGGCGTGCCCGCTGGTGTGCTGGAGCGCGGCGGCGGCCGTGCCGATCGCCGAGCTGCTCGGGAGCATCGCCGTGGCACCGCAGCACGGGTGAAAAAGCCGTTCCGACCGGTGATGACGCGCCCCTGCGGGGTGATCATGTCAGGAGCGGAGGCCTGAACGGGGTGGGTTCGATGGGCGTTGTCATGCGTCGTGTGCTGGCTGTCGTCGTGTCGGTCTTGGCGCTCCTCGGAGGGGCGACGGGAACCGCGATCGCCCAGCCGCTGGGCTCCGCCGTGACGGCGGCCGTGCGCTCAGAGCCGCCGACGGTCCAGCGGGGCGACTCAGGGCCGACGGTCCGGTGGCTCCAGTACTGCCTGACCCGCCAGACGCTCCAGTACGCGGACATCGACGGGGTGTTCGGCGCGCGCACACAGGCGGCCGTCAAGGAGTTCCAGCGCAGCCAGGGCCTGGCCGCCGACGGCGTCGTCGGCCCGCGCACCTGGGCCAAGCTCGGTGGCAGCGACACGCGGCCGCCGACCCTCCAGGAGGGCTCGACCGGCACGAAGGTGTCAGCGCTCCAGAAGGCGCTGAACGAGGGCCGCGGGTCGTTCGTCCCGGGGAGCGCCCCGGTGCTGACCGTCGACGGCGTGTTCGGGCCTCGCACCAAGGTGGCCGTCGAGGCGGCGCAGCGGGCCGCGGGCGCCGGCGTGGACGGCGTCGTCGGGCTACAGACGTGGGCCCTCCCCGTTCACGCTGCCGGACAGGTGCTGGCGAACCTCGTGGGCGTGCGCGCGCCAGGCGAGCTGCCCTGAGACACCCCTGGGCGGGCACCCCCTCGGGACGCTAGCGTCCGCGGCATGGACAAGAACCTGCTGACCGAGTCCCTGCTGCTGGTCGACGGCCAGGAGCAGGCGCTGACGCCGCGCTTCTACGAGATCCTCTTCGAGCGGCACCCCGAGGTGCGCCCCCTGTTCTCCGCCGACATCGCGCCGCAGGAGCAGATGCTGCGCGAGGCGATCGTCGCCGTGCTCGACCACCTGGAGGACGCCGCCTGGCTCACCGGCACCCTCGGTGCCATGGGCCGCAAGCACGTCGGCTACGGCGTCACGCCGGGCATGTACGACGCCGTCGGCGAGTCGATGATCGCGGCCATGCAGGAGCTGGGCGGCGACGCCTGGACGCCCGAGATGACGGCCGCGTGGACCGAGGCGCTCGGCGCCGTGTCCGGGCTCATGCTCGCCGGGGCGGAGGCCGATCCGGCCTGATCGGCTCGCAGGCCGGCCGTGCGGGGCGACACCTCGCGCTGATCGGCCCGGACACCCCCGCGGCGCACGGCACGATGGCACGCGGAGGTGGTGCGTCGTGACGATCGTGATGCTGGTCGCGGGTCTTGCCGCGCTCATCGCGGGCGCCGAGATCATCGTGAACTTCGGCACGCGCCTGGCCCGGATGCTCGGGATCTCCCCGCTCATCATCGGCCTGACGATCGTCTCGATCGGCACCTCCGCGCCCGAGCTCGCCGTCGGCATCGACGCGATGCGGCGCGACGCGGGCTCCCTGGTGCTCGGCAACATCGCCGGCACCAACATGGTGAACCTGCTGCTGATCCTGGGGCTCTCGGCCGCCATCCGGCCCATCGCCCTGCAGAAGCAGACCTTCCGGCTCGACCTGCCGGCCATGGTGGTCTCGTCGATCCTGCTGCTGGTGCTCTCGCTCGACGGGAGCCTGTCCACGTGGGACGGCGCGCTGCTGCTCGGCGTCGCGATCGTCTACACCGGGATCCTGCTGTGGACCGCCCGGAGGGAGGCGAGCGCGGAGGGCCTGGCCAAGCACGTCGACGAGTCGGCCGACGAGCCGCCCCGCCCGCCGCGGCGGCCCAGGCAGGTCGCCCTCTACCTCGGCCTCACCGTGGTGGGCATCGCCGTCGTCGTGCTCGGGGCGGACTGGCTGGTGTCCGCCGCCGTCGACATCGCCGGCCACTTCGGGGTCTCCGACACCCTCATCGGCCTGACCGTCGTGGCGATCGGCACGTCCCTGCCGGAGCTGGCCACCACGATCACCGCGACGATCCGCGGCGCCCGCTCCATCGCCGTCGGCAACCTCATCGGGTCGAGCACCTACAACCTGACGTTCATCCTCGGCACGTCGCTGCTGTTCGGGCCGTCCCAGGTGGGCGTGGACCAGCAGCTCATCAGCCTGGACCTGCCGCTCATGATCGGCGCGGCCCTGCTGTGCATCCCCGTGTTCCTGTCCGGGCGGCGCATCGCCCGCGTGGAGGGCCTGGCGTTCGTGGGGGCCTACGCGGCGTACATGACGTCCCTCGTCGCGCTGCGCGCCTGACGGCCCACGGGCCGGCCGGAGGCGGAAGCCGCCTCCGAATGCCAAGAGTCCGCAAAGGAAGGTTCCGTCGGCCCACAGGACGGGTGTACTGTCGCCAACGCGCGGCAACGTCGCCGCGTGCCCGACGCTCCAGGCAAAGAGGGCGGCAGCGGGCGGAAGAGAGAGGGCAGAGATGACTGTCACGAGCACGCGCAGCGGTGGGATCGACCTGGTGCGCGGTGACGAAGCCAGCGTGGTGCGCATGTGGGGCGAGATCGACGCCGCGCTGCGGGCCGAGGCCGGGGCGGCGCTCGCAGGGGCGCTCGAGCAGGACCATCCCGTGATCGTCGACGCGACCCAGGTGGACTTCATCGACTCCGCCGGCGTCGCCTTCCTGGTTCAGCTGTGCCGCCTGGGCTCCGACGAGGGCCTCAAGGTCTCGCTGCGCAACCCGCCGCCCGTCGTCGCCGAGGTGCTTCACCTGGTGGGTGTCGAGGGCGTCATCTGCGAGGAGCGCACCACCCCCGCGGCCTGATCAGTCCTTCTTGCGCTTGGCCTTCTCGACGTCGGACGCCGCCATCGCGGCGGCTCCGACGATCCCGGCCGCGTTGCGCAGCTCGGCGGGGATGATCTTTGCACGCAGGTTCAGCAGGGGTAGGAACTCCGAGTGCTTCTTGCTGACACCACCGCCCACGACGATGAGGTCGGGCGACAGCAGCATCTCGACCGTCTCGAAGTAGCGCTGCAGGCGCTCCGCCCAGGCTGGGAAGTCGAGGTTCTCGCGCTCGCGCGCGGAGTCTGCCGCCCGGCTCTCGGCGTCGTGCCCGTCGATCTCCAGGTGCCCGAGCTCCGTGTTGGGCACGAGCACGCCGTCGACGATGAGGGCCGACCCGATCCCGGTGCCGAGCGTGACCACCAGGACCGTGCCGTCCTTGCCCTTGGCGGCGCCGTAGCGCTGCTCGCCGATGCCCGCGGCGTCGGCGTCGTTGACGGCCGTGACCTCGCGGCCCGTCGCCTGGTGCAGCAGGGCCGGCAGGTCCACGCCCTTCCACGACTTGTCGAGGTTGGCGATGAAGCGGACGACCCCGTGGTCCATCGGGGCCGGGAAGGCCACACCGATCGGCGCCTTCTTGGGCAGGTCGAACGAGTCGACCAGCTCCGCCAGCACGGCCGCGACGGCGTCCGGGGTGCTCGCCTCCGGCGTGGGGATCCGCAGGCGGTCGGCGGCGAACTTGCCGCTCTCCAGGTCCACGGGCGCGCCCTTGATGCCGGAGCCGCCGATGTCGATGCCGAAGGCGAGGTGCTGTGCCATGGGGTCATAGTGGTGCACGATCGACTCGAGGGCGAGAAGAGGGGCGGACGATGACACCGGAGTACTGGTTCAACACGCAGACGCACGAGGTCGAGGAGGGTCGGCACTCCTCCTGGAGCCACCTCATGGGCCCGTACCCGACCCGCGAGGACGCCCAGCGCGCGCTCGACAAGGCCCGCCGCCGCAGCGAGGCGTGGGACCACGACGACGAGGACTGGGCCGCAGGCCACGACGCACCGTGAGCGCGCAGGCAGCCCCCGTGCGACACCCCTGGTCCGCGTCACTCGCACGCAACATTTCTCGGGCAGGATGAGCGCATGGACAGGCAGCAGGAGTTCGTGCTCCGCACGGTCGAGGAGCGCGACATCCGCTTCATCCGGCTCTGGTTCACCGACGTTCTCGGAGTGCTCAAGTCCGTCGCGGTGGCCCCGGCCGAGCTGGAGCAGGCGTTCACCGAGGGGATCGGGTTCGACGGGTCGGCCATCGAGGGCCTGACGCGCGTCTACGAGGCGGACATGATCGCCCGCCCCGACCCGACCACCTTCCAGGTGCTGCCCTGGCGCGGCGAGCGGCACGGCACCGCCCGCATGTTCTGCGACATCCTCACGCCCGACGGCGAGCCGTCGCTGGCGGACCCGCGCAACGTGCTCAAGCGCGCCCTGGCCAAGGCCAGCGACAAGGGGTTCACCTTCTACACGCACCCCGAGGTCGAGTTCTACCTGTTCGAGCAGATGGCCAACCCGGACGCCCCGCTGGTGCCGGTGGACCGCGGCGGCTACTTCGACCACCTGGCCCGGGGGTCAACACATGACTTCCGCCGCGCAGCGATCTCGATGCTCGAGTCCATGGGCATCTCGGTGGAGTACTCCCACCACGAGGCCGGCCCCGGCCAGAACGAGATCGACCTGCGCTACGCCGACGCCCTGACCACCGCGGACAACCTCATGACGTTCCGCACCGTGGTCAAGGAGGTCGCGCTCGAGCAGGGCGTGTTCGCCACGTTCATGCCCAAGCCGATCGCCGACCAGCCCGGCTCCGGCATGCACACCCACCTGTCCCTGTTCGAGGGCGACCGCAACGCGTTCCACGAGCCGGGCGCCCAGTTCGAGCTGTCCAAGACGGCCCGCCAGTTCATCGCCGGCCTGCTGGTGCACGCCGCCGAGGTCACCGCCGTGACCAACCAGTACGTCAACTCCTACAAGCGGCTGTGGGGCGGCGCCGAGGCGCCGTCGTACGTGTGCTGGGGGCACAACAACCGCTCGGCGCTGGTGCGCGTGCCCATGTACAAGCCGGGCAAGGGCAACTCGTCGCGCATCGAGTACCGCGGCATCGACTCGGCGGCCAACCCGTACCTGGCGTTCGCCGTCATGCTCGCCGCCGGGCTCAAGGGCATCGAGGAGGGCTACGAGCTGCCCGACGCCACCGAGGACGACGTCTGGGAGCTCACCGACGCCGAGCGCCGCGCGCTCGGCATCACGCCGCTGCCGCAGGACCTCGACGCCGCCATCGCCATCATGGAGCGCTCGGAGCTCGTGGCCGAGACCCTCGGCGAGCACGTGTTCCGCTACGTCCTCGCCAACAAGCGCGCCGAGTGGGACGCCTACCGGGCCCAGGTCACGCCGTACGAGCTGCGCCGGTTCCTGCAGTTCCTGTGAGCCCCGCCGGTCCGCGTCGCGAGAGCCCCACCCGCCGTCTGCTGCGGGCGGGGTTCGCCGACCTGACGCGCTCGTCGTCCCTGTGGGAGGACGCCGCGTTCCGTGCCGTGCTCCCGGCCGAGCCCGACGGCGTCCTCGACGCCCTCGGGGCCTGCGCCGACCCGGACCTCGCGCTGCTCCAGCTGGTGCGGCTCGCAGGCACGACGGCGGCCCCGGCGCTCGCGGACGTCCTCGCGTCCGACGGCAGGGCGCGGACGCGGCTCCTCGCCGTGCTCGGCGCGTCGGAGGCGCTGGGCGACGAGGTGATCCGCAGGCCCGACCTTCTCGGGCACATCGAGGAGGCGGGCGTCGGCACCGACCCCGCCGCAGTGCGCGCCGAGCTGCTGCGCGCGGTGGGCGCCGACCCGGAGGCCGACGCCCCCGTCGCCGGGCGCGAGCCGGGCGAGTGGCCCGACGACGGCGCCCGCACGGCCACCGACGCCCTCCGGCGCGCCTACCGGGCCCGGCTGCTGCACCTCGCGGCCGACGACCTGACGGCCGCCGAGCCGCTGTCCACGCTGCCGTCCGTCGCGGCGTCGCTCGCGGACCTTGCGGCCGCGGCGCTCGAGGCGGCGCTCGCCGTCGCGCGGGCCCAGCACCCGGACCACGCGGCGGTGCGCCTGGCCGTGATCGGCATGGGCAAGACGGGCGGGCGCGAGCTCAACTACGTCTCCGACGTCGACGTCATCTACGTGGCCGAGCCCGGCGTCGGGCCGGACGCCGAGCCCGCGGACGAGTCGCACGCCCTGTCCGTCGGGGCGCGGCTCGCGACGGCGCTGCAGAAGGCGTGCGGGGGAGCGTCGGGCGAGCCGGCGCTCTGGCAGGTGGACGCCGCGCTGCGCCCCGAGGGCAAGGCCGGGCCGCTGGTGCGCACGCTGTCCAGCCACCTCGCCTACTACGACCGCTGGGCCGCGACCTGGGAGTTCCAGGCCCTGCTCAAGGCGCGGCCCGTGGCCGGCGACGTCGCCCTCGGGCGGGCGTACCGCGAGGCCGTGAACCCGCTGGTCTGGAAGGCCGTCGCGCGCGAGAACTTCGTCGAGGACGCCCAGGCCATGCGCCGGCGCGTCGAGGCGCACGTGCCGGCGGCCGAGGCGGACCGCCAGATCAAGCTGGGCCGCGGCGGTCTGCGCGACGTCGAGTTCACGGTGCAGCTGCTCCAGCTGGTGCACGGCCGCACCGACGACTCGATCCACTCGCCCAACACGCTCGCCGCGCTCGCCTCGCTCGCCGCCGCCGGGTACGTGGGCCGCGACCACGCCGCGCGGCTGGCCGTCTGCTACCGGTTCCTGCGGGCCATCGAGCACCGCGTCCAGCTCTACCGCCTGCGGCGCACGCACCTGCTGCCGACGGCGGAGGAGGACCTGCGCCGCCTGGCCCGGGCCGTGGGCCTGCGCGCCGACGGCGCCGAGGGGCTGCTCGAGCGCTGGCGGGCGACGCGGCGCGAGGTGCGCTCGCTGCACGAGGCGCTCTTCTACCGGCCGCTGCTGCCGGCGTACGCGCACCTGTCCGAGGACGAGGTGTCGCTGGCCCCCGAGGCCGCCCGCCAGCGGTTCGCCGCCATCGGCTACCGCGACCCCGACGGCGCGATGCGGCACGTCACGGCCCTGACCGAGGGGACGTCGCGCCGGGCCGCGCTGCAGCGGCAGCTGCTGCCCGTGATGCTCGGCTGGTTCGCCGAGGGCGCCGACCCCGACGGCGGCCTGCTCGCGTTCCGCCGCCTCTCGGACGACCTCGGCTCGACCCACTGGTACCTCAAGCTGCTGCGCGACTCCGGGTCGGCGGCGCAGTCGCTCGCCCACGTGCTGTCGTCGTCGCGCTACCTGGCCGACGC
This sequence comes from Promicromonosporaceae bacterium, assembly GCA_009783295.1. Taxonomy (GTDB): domain Bacteria; phylum Actinomycetota; class Actinomycetes; order Actinomycetales; family Cellulomonadaceae; genus Xylanimonas. The sequence goes on along the minus strand of WRHK01000012.1, from coordinate 28,660 downwards.
GATCGGGCGCTCGCCCGAGTCGGTGCAGTGGTTCGACGATCCGTCCGGCCTGGAGCCCCGCGGCCTGCCCCGGCTGGAGGCCGAGACCGACGCGATCCTCACGCGCGCCGACGTGCTCAAGCAGGCCGCGACCAGCCTGCGCGCCATCCGCCGCCGCGAGCTGGCGCGCACCGGGGCGGGCGAGCTGCTCCGGGCGCTCGACGCCGTCGGCGCGGCCGCCGCGATCTCCGACGCCGCCGACCTGGCGCTGCGCGGAGGCCTGCGCCTCGCCGAGCACGCCGCGCGCGACGACCTGGCGCTCGGCCCGGACCCGTCCGCCAACCCGACGCGCATGCTCGTGGTGGCGATGGGCCGGCTGGGCGGCCGCGAGATGGGCTACGGCTCCGACGCCGACGTGATGTTCGTGCACGACCCCGTCGCCGGGTCCGACGCGCAGCAGGTGGGGAAGTTCGCGCTGGTCACGGCCACGCGCCTGCGCGAGCTGCTGGGCGGCGTCGGGCCCGAGCCCGCGCTCCCCGTCGACGCCGACCTGCGCCCCGAGGGACGGCAGGGGCCCCTGGCACGCAGCTTCGACGCCTACGCCGAGTACTACGAGCGCTGGTCCAGCGTGTGGGAGGCGCAGGCGCTGCTGCGGGCCCGCCCCGTCGCCGGCCCGGCCGACCTCGCCGAGCGTTTCACCGCGCTCGTCGACCCGCTGCGCTACCCGCGCGGCGGTCTCACGCCGGCCCAGCTGCGGGAGGTGCGCCGCATCAAGGCGCGCGTCGAGTCCGAGCGGCTGCCCCGCGGCGTCGAGCCGGCGCGCCACCTCAAGCTGGGCCGCGGCGGCGTCGCAGACGTCGAGTGGACGGCCCAGCTGCTGCAGCTCCAGCACGCCTACGAGGTGCCGGCGCTGCGCACCACGGGCACCGTCGCCGCGCTCGACGCCGCCGAGAAGGAGGGTCTGCTCGACACCGACGACGCGCGCTCGCTGCTCGACGCGTGGACGCTCGCGTCGCGGCTGCGCTCCGCCGTCGTGCTCTGGTCCGGGCGCGTCACGGGGGCGCAGACCGACGTGCTGCCGCACGACCGCCGCGACCTGGCGGGCATCGCGCGGCTGCTCGGCGACGTGGGGACGGGGTCGGAGCTCGAGGAGCTCTACCTGCGCACGGCCCGCCGGGCCCGGACCGTCGTGGAGCGCGTCGTCTACGGCGAGTGAGGCGGCACCGCGCGCGACCATCCGTGCGTCTCGCTCGCGAAGCCCACGCGGGTCAGGTAGGCGGGGTCGGCCACGATGGACGGGTCCACCAGCAGCCGCGTGAACCCCTTGGCCGCGAACACGCCCGACCGCCGGTACACGAACTCCCCGGGCGTGAAGTCCCGGAACCGCCGGGTCACCCAGTCGAGCACCACGACGCCGATGCCGCCCCCGCCGTCGGCCACCTCGACCACGCCCACGGTCTCGTCGGCGCGCTGCACCAGGAACGCCGAGCGACGTTCGCCGGGCCCCGGCGCGGCGGTGAACGCGGGGGCGAACCGGGCGATGTCGGCGGCGTAGGTGCGCAGCACGTGCAGCAGGTAGCCGTCGTCGGGCGCGACCTCGACTACCGCGTAGGTGGCCTCGTCGTGGCGGGTGCGGTGCAGGCGCCACAGCCAGTACGCGTCGATGAGCGCGATGGCGAGGTTCATGGCGAAGAACGGCCAGATGCCGATGATCCCGTTGTAGGCGGTCGCGATGACGGCGCCGACGAAGTTGAGCCAGCGGAAGCGCAGCACGCGGGCCTGGGTGAGCGACCAGACCACCAGGATCGAGCCCAGCCAGCCGAACGCCTCGAGCCACGGGTTCATGGCCTCGACCCTAGGGTCGGCCTCGTACCCTTGCCCGGTGACGATGACGGTGCGGTCCCTGCGGCGCTACCCGGTGAAGGCGATGGGCGGCGAGGCGCTCGAGTCGGCCGAGGTCGACGCGCGAGGGCTCGTGGGGGACCGGTGGTTCGCCGTCGTCGACCCTGACGGGCACCTCGCCTCCGGCAAGAACACGCGGCGTATGCGCCGCCATGACGGCGTGTTCCAGTACGCCGCGGCGACGACCGCGGACGGCGTCGTCGTGACCGGGACGTCCGGCCGCTGGGCCGTGGGGAGCGCTGCGCTCGACGCCGAGCTGACGGCCGCGCTCGGCCTGCCGTCGCGCGTGCTTCCGGAGGCCTCGGTGCCGCATTTCGACGACGGTGCCGTGTCGCTGGTCGGCACCGCCACCCTCGCGTGGTGCGCGCAGCGGTGGGGGATCGACGCCGACCCGCGGCGCCTGCGCGCCAACATGGTGATCGAGACCGACGAGCCGTTCGTCGAGGAGTCGTGGGTCGGGTCCACGGTCACGGCGGGCGGCGTCGAGCTGCGCGTCGTCCAGCGCGTGGAGCGGTGCCGCACCATCAACCTCGCCCAGGACGGGGTCGCGGGCACCACCCGGTGGCTCAAGGCGCTCGGGGCCGAGCGGCAGCTGCGGGTGGCGGTCTACGCCGACGTCGTCCTGCCGGGCGCCGTGCGGGTGGGGGACGACGTCGTCGTCGGCGCGGGCGTCACCGTCGGCTGACCGGCCGCTTCGAGGAGCCGAGCACCAGCCGCACATCGACGACGTCGCCGAGCTCGAGCTGCTCCTCGCCCCGGACCACGTCCTTGAGGGGCACCAGGTAGGTGCCCTCGCGGGGGAACACCGCCGTCTCGAACGTGGTGTCGCCGATCGTGACCGTGACCGCGATCTGCCCCCAGTAGATGAGCCCGCGCGCCGCCTCCTTGAGGTCGTCGGCGTCGTCGGCGGGCATCGGCACGTAGAAGAACGGCGCGGGGCCGCGCCACTCGATCACCTCACCGCTGAACGCCCACTCCACGCCGCTGCTCAGCTCGGACGCGGCGCGCCCTTGCGCGCGTAGCGGAGCCAGGTGATCACCACGCACAGCACCGCCCAGCCGATGCCGACGGCGTAGAACGCCGTCGCGCCGATGGACGTGATGCCGACGCCGAAGAAGAACGGGCCGAACGCGGCGATGGCGGCCGTCCAGCCGATGACACCGCCCGCCTGCCGCCGCTCGAAGATCATCGGCATCTGCTTGAACGTGGACGCGTTGCCCACCCCGGTGAAGAGGAAGATCGCGATCATCCCCCAGAGGAAGTGCGTGAAGCCGGAGTGGAGGGTCGCCGCCGAGGTCAGGTCGGGGGAGAGCGCCGGGATCGTGTAGGCGATGGAGGCGATGAGCCCCAGGCCCGAGACCAGCGTCCAGACGGCGCCGCCCATCCGGTCGGTGAGCGGTGCGAACGCGATGCGCGCGGCCGCCCCGACCAGCGGCCCGAGGAACACGTACCTGGTGGGGTCGGGCACGGCGTAGCCGGCGATCAGCACGTGCGCGGCCGCGCCGGTGCCGCTGACGATGTGCACGTTCCCGGAGCCGTACAGGTTGGCCATGAGCAGCCCGAACTGGGCGGACAGCCCGGAGAACGTCCCGAACGTCATGATGTAGAGGATCGTCATCCACCACGTGTCGACGTTGCCGAAGATGTCGAACTGCTGCCTGATGCTCGCCTTGACCGGCACCGACTTGAGCATGGTCCAGGCGAGCCCGGAGCCGATGACCATGAGCGGGATCCAGATGAACGCCGCGTTCTGGTACCAGACCTCGCGGGGCGCCTGGCCGGCCACCTCGAGCTGCTGGCTGTGGCCGATGAAGCCGAGGAACCCCACGCCGATGAGCAGCGGCGTCGCCAGCTGCACCAGCGAGACGCCGAAGTTCCCGATGCCCGCCTGCAGGCCCAGCGCGACGCCCTGTTTCGCCTTGGGGAAGAAGAACGACGTGCTCGGCATGAAGCCGGAGAACACGCCGCCGCCGATACCCGCGAGGAACGCGAGCGTCATGAGCTCCCAGTACGGGGCCGTGGGCGCCTGGACGCGCACGCCCCAGCCGAGCGTGGAGGCGATGAGCAGCAGGGTCGACCAGGCGACCATCTTGCGCGTGCCGAGGATCGGCGGGAGCACCATCCACACGATGCGCAGCAGGCCGCCGGACAGGCCCGGCATGGCAGCCATCCAGTACAGCTGGGACTTGCTGAACTCGTAGCCCAGCGCCCCGAGCTTCGGGATGATCGCGCTCGGCAGGAACCACGCGGCGAACGCGAGCGTCAGGCAGAAGGTGGTGACCCACAGGGTGCGCCACGCCAGCCGGGAGTCCCAGGTCGCGGCATCCTCGGGGTTCCAGGACTCGAGCCACTCGCCCGAGCGTGCCTGCTCCGCCATGGCTGCCCCTCCTCGCGCGCCCGGTGCCGGACCGGCCAGCACCAGTGTGTCCGCAGGCGGTCGGGTGCGCGCGGCGGAGGTCGGGCGGCCCTCAGGTGTCGGTGGAGCGCGCGCGGCCGAAGCAGTACACGCCGTAGGCGACCAGCCCGACGGCGACCACCGTCAGCAGCACCGACCCGAACGGCTGCTGCCCGAGCGTCCGGAGCGCGGCGTCGAGCCCGCCCGCCCGCGTGGGCCGGTCCTGCGTCGCCGCGGTGACGAACAGCGCGCCGAGCACGCCGAGCGCCACGCCCTTGGCGACATAGCCGACGTGCCCGGCCGCGGTGACGAACCGGCCGGGGTCCCGCGCCAGGTCTCGCCTGAACCGCCCCGACCAGCCCTTGTAGACGTGGAACAGCGCGATGACGAGCACGACGACGCCGACGGCGCCCACCGCGATCCGGCCGCCGGGCTCGGCCATGAGCTTCGCCGTGAAGTCCTCGCTCTGGCCGCGGCTCGAGCTCGGCCTGCCGAGCAGGAACCGTGCGCCCGTCCAGGTTAGCGCCCCGTACACGACCGCCTTCCCCGCCGCCTTGAGCCGGTCGCCGGCTCCGCGCGCGGCGCCGACCGCCGTCGACACCTGCCATACGGCCAGCCCGGCGAACCCCAAGGTCAGCACCGCCAGCGCGACCGCGCCGAGCGGCTCGTTCCGGAGCGTCGCGAACGCGCCGGACTGGTCGGCGGACCCGCCGGTGCGGAACCAGGCGATGCGGGCGGCGATGATGCCGAGAAGGATGTGGAGCACGCCGCTGGCGGCGTACCCGAGCCGGGCCAAGAACCCGGTCGCCGGGTTGTCCCTGACCTTCCGGGCCGCGCCGCGGACGTCCGAGGCGTTCATCCGGCCAGGCTTTCACGAGGGCCGACCGCTCGCCTTCGGGCCACCCGCAGCGCTGGGCGCGCGGAGCGGGCCGGGCGTTCGTACCGTCACCTCATGACGAACCACGACTTCGACTTCGTCGCCGGCAGCTGGACCTCCACCCAGCGCCGTCTCACCAGCGTGCTCAGCGGCAGCGACGACTGGTACGAGTTCACCGCCACCCTCGACGCCCAGGTGCTCCTGGACGGCCACTGCACATTCGACATCCTCCGCGCGCCGGAGCGCGGCATCGAGGGCGTCACGCTGCGCCTCTACAGCCCGTCCGACGACACGTGGCGGATCTGGTGGGCGACGGGCGACGGCAGGCTCGACGTGCCCGTCGAGGGTCGCTTCGTCGACGGCGACGGCACGTTCGAGTGCGACGACACGTGGCAGGGTCGCCCCATCCGGGTGCGCTACCAGTGGCTGGACACCCGCACGCCGACCCCGCGCTGGGAGCAGGCGTTCTCGGAGGACGGCGGCGCCACCTGGGAGGTCAACTGGTCCGCCACCTTCCGCCGCCTCGCCTGAGCCCGCCCCGGCTGAGCGGGGAGGGGCTGCGCGGCCCGCCGCCGGCGTCGCGTCACCGCGTCGATCGCCGCACCGACGCCTAGCCCGACGGAGGCCGAGACGACGACGGCGACGAGCGGCTGGGCCCCCAGCCACGCACCGGTCGCGAGACCGATCACCGAGGTCACGGCCACCCACGAGCACGCCGCGAGGGCGCTCAGCGCGGCGTACCGGCGGTAGGGCAGGCCCGTCGCGCCGGCCGCGAGGTTCACGGCGACGCGCCCCACGGGCACGAACCGGCCGGCCAGGATCATGGACGCGCCGTTGCGCTCGAGCCGGTCGGCCGCCGCCGTCACGGCGGCGGCCAGGCGGGGCCGACGGCGTGACGCCGCCAGCCGGCGCAGGCCGAGATGACGCCCGATGAGGTAGGCGAGGTTGTCCCCGCACCACGCGCCGACCGCGGCGACCAGCAGCATCGCGACGACCGCGGGCACACCGGCGGCGCCGATCGCCGCGGCCTGCGCCACGAGCACGGTCTCGCTGGGCACCGGCGGGAACACGCCGTCCACCACGCACGACAGGAACAGGACGGCCAGCGCCCACGGGCCCGACGCGGCGTCGAGCACGAAGGCGTTGAGGGAGGTGAGCACGTCCACGTTCCCAGCGTCCGCTCGCGCCGCTCCCGGCGGAAGGGGGGACACCCCCCGGTGGAGGTCGGGGTGTCCGGACGGTCAGGTGCGGGGAGCGGGCTCGTAGTGGTCGGGCTCGATGGTCAGCTGGCCGTAGCCCTGCGTGAGCGAGCGGAGGTCGAGCACGTAGCGCTGGAGCTCGGCGTCGGGCACGCCGGCGATCACCACGGCGTCGCCGGCGTCGGTCATCTGGGTGTCGTGGACGCGGCCGCGCCGGCCGGCGAGGTCGGTCATGATCGCGCCCTGGTAGGCCATGGGCGCGGTGACGGTGACGGTCGAGACGGGCTCGAGCACCACTGTGCCGGTCTTGACGAGCGCCTCGTGGATGCCCATCGAGCCGGCGGTGCGGAACGCCATGTCGGACGAGTCGACGGAGTGCGACTTGCCGTCCACCAGCTCGACGCGCACGTCCACGACCGGGTGGCCGTTGGGGCCGCCGCGCTCGAGCGCATCCCGCACTCCCTTCTCGACCGCGGGGATGTACTGCCGCGGCACCGCGCCGCCGACGACGGAGTCGACGAACTCGAACCCGCCGCCGGGCGCCAGCGGCGACACCACCACCTGCACGACCGCGAACTGCCCGTGCCCGCCCGACTGCTTCTTGAGCCGCCCCTCGGCCTGCGCGTGCCCGGCCACCGTCTCGCGGTACGCGACGGGCGCGGGGCTGGTGGTGACGTTCACGCCGAACAGGCGCTTGAGCCGGTCGACCAGCACGGCGACGTGCGTGTCGCCGAGCCCGCGGACGATCGTGTGGCCGCCCACCAGCTCGACGGAGAGCGTGTGGTCCTCGGCGGCGGCCCGGGCGAGCGCGGGCCCGAGCTTCTCCGTGTCCGACTGGCTGACCGGCTCCAGCGCGACGGCGTACACCGTGGGTCGGAGCGGGAGCGGACGCGGCGACGCGTGCCCGGTCGCGCGCGTCCACAGCAGCGACCCGGCGGGCGTGCCCACGAGCTTCGCCACGCCCCCGACGTCGCCGGCCCGGAGCGAGTCGACCGGCAGGCGCTGCGCCCCGCGCAGGCGGAACAGGCCGCTCATGCGCTCCTCCGCGCCGGTCGTGGCGTTGTGCAGCCGGTCGCCGACGTGGATGGTGCCCGACAGCACCTTGAGCATCGAGATCTGGCCCAGGAACGGGTCGGCCACGACGTCGAACGCGTGCGCGAGCGGCTCCCCGGACGGGTCGCGTGCCACGCGGATCTCGGTGCCGTCGGCCGCGTGGATGGTCGCGTCCCGGGCCGTCAGGGCCGGCACGAGCCGGCAGAGCACGTCGATGAACCGGTCCACCCCGGTCTCGGTGACGCCGGACGCGACGATCACGGGCACGGCCTCGCTCTCGGACACCTGCTCGGCGAGCTTCTGCTCCAGCTCGTCGAACGACGGCTCGTTCCCGTCGAGGTACGCCTCCAGCAGGGCGTCGTAGTGGGAGACGATCTCCTCCGTCACGTCGTCGTGCATGGTCTGGCTCTCGGCGACGACGTCGGGCGGCAGCGGCTCGACGACCTGCCCCCCGGGGCCGGGGACCAGCGCGCGCCTGCCCAGCACGTCGGCCACGGCGCGGAAGTCCTCCTCGGTGCCGATCGGCAGCTCGATGGGCCACAGGTGCGGGCCGAACGCCTCGCGCAGCTCCGCCAGCACGCGGTGGAAGCTCGCCTGGGGGCGGTCGGCGCACGTGACCATCACGATGCGGGGCACGCCGGCGGCGTCCGCGGCGGCCCAGGCGGCCCGCGTGCCCGCGGTGACGCCCGAGACGGCCGACACGACGACGACGGCGATGTCGGCGGCCGAGAGCGCCGAGTCGACACCGCCGACGAAGTCCGGGTGCCCAGGCGTGTCCGCGAGCGTCATGGCGTAGTGCTCGCCGCTGTCGTCGTCGTCCCACTCGAGGAACGTGAGGCCCGTCGTCAGCGTGGTGCTGCGCGCGATCTCCTCGGGCTGGTAGTCGCCCACGGTCGTCCCCGCGGCGATGGTGCCGGCACGCGGGATCACTCCGGCGCGGTGGAGCACGGCCTCGACGAGGGTGGTCATGCCCGATCCGGCGCTCCCGACGAGCGCCGCCATGATGTGTCCGTTCACCGATGACTCCCCGCTGAGTGCCATCTACAGAAAGTAGCGGGATGGCGCCACCGGTGCAGCCAGGGGGAGCCGGTCCCCGCCTACTCGCGCAGCCAGGCCGCCACCTGTGCCGCGTCCGGCATCGCGGCGTCCGAGATCAGGTGGGGCACCACGCGGGAGAAGTAGTCGGTCACGGGCCCGTCGGACTCGCGCACCAGGCAGCCCGCCGACCGCCCGCCGACCACCCACGAGCCCAGCACCACGTGGTTGCCGTCGAACACGGGCAGGCGCGTGTACTGCTGGTACACGAGCGGCTGGCCCGCGTACGAGCCGCCGCGCCGCTCCTGGTGCGTGCGCGTCGACATGACGACGTTGTCGCCCTCGCGGCCCCACAGCGGCTTCGCGACCCACTCGGACAGCCCGCTCGGGTAGTCCCGGTAGGCGGGCAGCAGGTTGGGGTGGCCGGGGTACAGCTCCCAGAGCACCGGCAGGATCGCCTTGGTGGAGAGCATCAGCTTCCACGTCGGCTCCAGCCAGCGGACCGGGTTCGCCTCCTCGTGCCGCAGCAGGTGCGCGCCGAACGGCTCGGCGAGCATGTCCTCCCACGGGTAGAGCTTGAACGCCGCCTCGACCGGAAGGTCGTGCAGGTCGACGAAGAGGTTCCGGGCCGAGTCCCAGCCCACGTCCTCGATCGGGTGCCCGTACGTGACCACCCCGGCGGAGGCCGCCGTGTCGCGCAGGTACGCGACCGTCATCTCCTCCTCGCCGGAGTCGTCGGCCTTCGAGTGCAGGAAGTGCAGGCCGTGCGGCCACCGGGCGGCACGCTCCCGCCACCAGCCCACCAGGCGGTCGTGCACCGAGTTCCACTGGTCGTGGTCGGGGAACACGTCCTCCAGCCAGTTCCACTGCACGACGGCGGACTCGACCAGCCCGGTCGGCGTGTCGCCGTTGATCTCCAGCATCTTGGCGGGGCCGACGCCGTCGTAGGCGAGGTCGAACCGGGCGTAGACGGAGTCGTCGCCGCGCTCGAGCGACTCGCGCACCAGGGCCATCGACCCGTCCGGCAGGCGCAGGTCGGTGTCCGTGAAGCGGTGCGCCATGACGCGCGCGGCCTCCAGGCACATGCCGTAGAGCTCCTCGGTGACGGCCTCGAGCGCCTCGACCTCGGCCAGCGTGAGCTCGTACCGGGCCGACTCGTCCCAGTAGACGGCCTCGCCGCCGTCGGGCCGCGGCGTCACGGGGAACACCAGGCCCTGGGACGTGACCGTGTCCCTCCAGCCGGGGCGCGGCGCGGCGGCGACGCGGCGCATCAGGCGATGCTCGCCACGACGACCAGCGCGACCGCCACCATGACCCCGGCGCTGAGCCGGGCGAGCGGGCGCACCGGCCCGGGCTCGACCACCTCGGCACCGAGCCGGCCCGGCGTCACCAGGTCCACCAGCCAGAACGCTGCGGTCTGCAGCAGCACCCCGACGGCGCCGAACGCCACGGTCCACACCAGCTCGGTGCCGAGCCCGCTGCCCGCGTTGGTCCAGATCGCGGTGAACAGGATGGCGCCCTGCGTGACCATCCACGTGGCCCCGACGAGCGCCGCGGAGTGCGACTCGCGCATCGTGTCGCCCAGGCGGCCGGGGGTCAGCAGGTCCAGCACGTACCAGGAACCGATGAGCACCAGCGTGCCGACCAGCCCGTAGGCGACGCCGTAGCCCAGCGCGGGCAGGAGTCCGTTCATGTCAGTGCCTTCCGTGAGAGAGGTTCAGGAGCCGACGTGGGCGCTGCCGCCGAACCCGCCGCGGGCCACGCTGCCGTGGGAACCGGACTCGCCCGACGACCCGCCCTCGCCCGACGACGACACCCCGCCGTGCGACGTCGTGCCGTGCAGCGTGCCCTCGTCGAACGTGCCGCCCGAGCCGGCGTACGACCGGCCCACGCCGGGGATGGCCGAGCCGGACCGCAGGTAGTACCACGCGTACCCGCCACCACCGCCGGATCCGCCGCGGTCGCACAGGTAGTCGGCGACGCGCTTCTGCGTCTGCGGGTCGACGCAGATGCCCTGGTTGTCGACCACGTGCCCGCACCCGGCGACGCCGGCCGCGATGAGCGCCGTGATGCCGAGCGTGACCGAGGTGCTGCGCAGGCGGCGGCCGGTGGGGGTCATGCGGGCTCCTTCACGAGGGCTTTCCGGGTGGGGCCGAGCGCCGGGATCCCCGCGGCGAGCGACAGGCCGATGACGAGCAGCGAGACGGGGCTAATGTCGAGCAGGGAGACGACGAGCGTCACGGCGAACGCGGCCGTCGCGAGCGCGGGCACGACGACGCGGGCCAGCGGGCGCCGGGCCGCGCCGTCGGACCACGGGAACCGCAGCGTCGCGAACGCGGTGAGCCCGTAGTACCCGGCGACCATGACGGCCGTGGCGGCGACGGAGTCGTTGAGCACGGAGTCGGACAGGCCGACGAGCACCACGTAGAGCACGGCGGCGGCGCCCGAGAACGCCCACGTGGCGACCGACGGCGTGCCGTACCGCGGCGACACGTCGGCGAGGCGCGGGTGCAGCACGCCGTCGCGACCCATCGCGAGCAGCGTGCGGCTGGTGGGCAGGATCGTGGTCTGCGCCGACGCGAGCCCCGAGACCAGCACCGCGCCGACCAGCACCTTGCCGCCCACGGTGCCCATGAGCTGGCCGGCCAGGACGGAGAAGAAGTCGTCGTCGGCGACGGCGGCGAGCCGGTCCGTGCCCGCCCAGCTCACGGCCGCCCACGTGACCACCAGGTACAGCACGACGAGCACCCCGTTGGCGGCCAGCGCGGCGAAGCCGGGCGTCTCGCGCGGGTCGTCCGACTCCTCGTTCGTGGAGAAGCTGGAGTCCCAGCCCCAGTAGAGGAACACGGCGGCCAGGAACGCCGCGGTCCAGCCCGAGACGCCGCCCGTCCCGCCGGTTGTGGACAGGGTGGGCGCCGCGAGGTGGTCGGCCTGCGCGAGCGCCCGGCCCGCGAACCACAGCAGGGCCCCGACCTCGACGACGACGAGCACCGTCTGGACACGCGCCGCCACCTGCACGCCGCGGTACGCGAGCCACGCCATGACGCCGATGGCCGCGCACCCGACCGCCGCCTGCGCGAGCCGCGAGCCGGCGAGGCCGTCGAGGCCCAGCAGGTCGAACAGGTAGAGCGCGCTGATCTGGGCGAGGTTCGCCATGACCAGCAGGCACGCGGCGATGGCGAGCCAGCCCGACAGCCCGCCCGCGCGCCGCCCGAGGGCCCGCTGCGCCCACGCGTAGCTGGTGCCGCAGTCGGGCAGCTCGCGGTTCAGCTCACGGAAGCACAGGGCGACGAGCACGACCGGGATCGCCGACAGCGCCAGCGCCACCGGCGCCGCGGCACCTACGGCGGCGGCCAGCAGCCCCACGGTCACGGCGAGGGAGTACGACGGCGCCGTCGACGCCACCCCGAACACCACCGAGTCGAGGCGCCCGACGACGCCCGCACGCAAGCGCGCGGGGGTGCGCTCCACCACCTGAACCACGACCGGCCTCTCTCGCGCCGGACGTGCTGTCGAGGGCCCCGTCGATGGGGACGCCGTGCGCTGGCGGGATGCTAGCGAAGCGGCGCGCGGGCCCACGCCTCGTCTCAGGCCGTGCGCGGGTGAAGTCGCCCCTGCGCCGTCAGCGGCGCCCGTCCACGCGGCGAACGACAGCCGGGTGGTCAACGCGGAAGCGCTTTGCATGGTCGAACGAGCGACAGGTTGGCGCCCCGCGCTGGCGGGCGGACCGTTCCGGCGCGAGCCTGGGCGGCATGGCCACGCTCAAAGTCCTCGTCGTCTTCCAGGGCGGTCCCTACGACGGCCAGCTCTATCCCGTCGACCGCAGCCAGCTCGAGTCCCGCCTCACCCTCGAGGACGCGGCGAGCCCGGGCAGCCCGCCCGCGGTCTACACGATCACGCCGGCAACCCGGGCCACGGCGAAGGGCCCGGCATACGTAGCGACATACGACGGGCCGGTGCCACCGGCCGACGCGTAGCGGCCGCGTGCGGCCAGCGAGCGTAGTGGTTGGTCACGCTCACGGCCCGATTCCGTGACCAACCCCTGCGCTCGCGGTCTCGGCGCCCCCCAACACGGAACGCAAGACGGCGGCCGACCCGCGCTCCGCTCTGAGGCGTTCGCGCAGGCCGGCCGCCGTCTCGGCGACAGTCTGGATCAGATGTCGTAGTAGAGCTCGAACTCCTTGGGGGTCGGCTGCAGCTGCACCGGCTCCACCTCGTTCTTGCGCTTGTACTCGATCCACGTGGCGATGAGGTCCTCGGTGAACACGTCACCCTGCGTGAGGAACTCGTGGTCGCGCTCGAGGTTGTCGAGCACCTCGGAGAGCGAGGCCGGGACCTGGGCGATCAGGGCGTGCTCCTCGGGGGGCAGCTCGTACAGGTCCTTGTCGATCGGCGCGGCCGGCTCGATGCGGTTCTTGATGCCGTCGATGCCGGCCATGAGCTGGGCGGCGAAGGCCAGGTACGGGTTGGCCGACGGGTCCGGCACGCGGAACTCGACGCGCTTGGCCTTGGGCGACGAACCGGTGATCGGGATGCGGATGCAGGCCGAGCGGTTGCGGGCCGAGTAGACCAGGTTGACGGGGGCCTCGTAGCCCGGCACCAGGCGGCGGTACGAGTTGACCGACGGGTTGGTGAAGGCGAGCAGCGACGGGGCGTGCTTCAGCAGGCCGCCGATGTACCAGCGGGCGAGGTCGGACAGGCCGCCGTAGCCCTTCTCGTCGTAGAACAGCGGCTCGCCGTTCTTCCAGAGCGACTGGTGCGAGTGCATGCCCGAGCCGTTGTCGCCGTACAGCGGCTTCGGCATGAAGGTCACGGTCTTGCCCGCGTTGTAGACCTCGTTGCGCACGACGTACTTGAACTTCATCAGGTCGTCGGCCGCGTGCAGCAGCGTGTTGAAGCGGTAGTTGATCTCCTGCTGGCCGGCGGTGCCCACCTCGTGGTGCGCGCGCTCGACGTCCAGGCCGACCTGGCCCAGCGTGTCGCAGATGTCGTCACGCAGGTCCGCGAACTTGTCCGACGGCGAGACGGGGAAGTAGCCACCCTTGACGCGGGTCTTGTACCCGAGGTTGCCGCCCTCCTCCTCGCGGCCGGTGTTCCACGCGGCCTCCTCGGAGTCGATCTTGTAGAACGAGCCCTGCATCGAGGTCGCGTACTGGATCGAGTCGAACAGGTAGAACTCGGCCTCGGGGGCGAAGAACACCGTGTCGGCGATGCCGGTCGACGCGAGGTAGGCCTCGGCCTTGGCGGCGATGGTGCGCGGGTCGCGCGAGTAGGCCTCGTCGGTGAACGGGTCGACGATCGAGAAGTTCATGACGAGCGTCTTGCGCTTGCGGAACGGGTCGACGAACGCCGTCTTGACGTCCGGGACCAGCTTCATGTCCGACTCGTGGATCGCCTGGAAGCCGCGGATCGACGAGCCGTCGAACATCAGGCCCTCGGTGAACGAGTCCTCGCTGAACTGCGAGGTCGGGATGTTGAAGTGCTGCCAGACACCCGGCAGGTCGACGAAACGGACATCGATGAACTCCACCCCTTCGTTGCGGGTGAAGGCGATGGCCTCCTCGGCGTTGTTGAACATCCAAGCTCCTTTGGGAAGACAGGTGCGGCGCCTAGTGCTGGTGCAACGGCCGGCGTCACGCGGCTGGCCCAGAACCTAGGCCGACGCCGTTACTCTCGCATGCCGCTCATGTTTCCGGCGTGTAACCAGGGCGCCAGACGTCCGCCCTGTGAGATTTCAGACGTGATCCGTGGACACGCTGCGGCGCACGTCACAGCGACCAGCGGGACGGGCGGGCCTGGCGGTCGGGACGTCGTCGTCGGGCCGCCTAGCCTGGTGCCGTGCCATCACGTGAAGAACTCGGATCCTGGCTCGAGGGCGGCGCCACGCCGCCCGGAGGCGGCGCGAAGCGGCTCGGGCTGCCGGAGTCGGGCAGCGGCTCGATGGCGTCGCTCGGCCGTCGCGCGGTCGCGCTGTGCATCGACTGGGCCGTGGCCTGGCTGATCGCCAAGCTGGTCCCCGGCGGCAACAGCCTCGTCCCGCTCGGGGTGTTCCTGCTGATGAACGTGATCCTGGTCGGGTCGATCGGGTTCACGATCGGTCACCGGCTGCTCGGGCTCCAGGTGCGCGTGCTGGGAAAGCCGGGGGAGGGCACCGTCGACGGCGCCTTCGTGGGGTTCTGGCGGTCAGGGATCCGCTCGGTGCTGCTGTGCCTGGTGATCCCCGCCGTCGTCTGGGACGGCGACGGCCGGGGGATGCACGACAGGGCTGCGGGGACCGTGATCACGCGGCGCTGATCAGCGCCCGCGCATGCCCTTGCGGTCGGGGCGGGTCTTGAACGGGTCGATGCCCTTCGGGATCGGCATGCGCTGACCGCCGAGCGCCTTGAGGCGCTTGCCGACCTCGGCCGCCTCGGGCTTCGTGAGCTTCGGCTTGAGCTTCGAGACCGCGCGCGACAGCTTGGTCAGCGCGACCTGGCCCTCGCCGTCGCCCATCTGGATGAGCGTGATCGGCACGTTCGGCAGCACGCGGGCGACGCGGCGGCGCTCGTCGTCGAGCATGCGGCCCACGCGGTGCGCCGGGCCCTCGGAGACCAGGACGACGCCGGGGCGGCCGACGCCGCGGAACACGAAGTCCTGCGTGCGGGCGTTGACGGCCACCGGCTCGTCCTCGAACGTCCAGCCGCCGCGCACCGTGCCGAGCGCGGCGCGCGCGGCGCCGGGCTGGCCCTCGATCTGCGTGTACGCGGCGCGCTCGGCGCGCCGCGTGAGCATGTACATCGCGGCGAGCGCGCCGAACGGCACGGCGACGATCGTGAAGTAGACCGGGTGGCCGAGGAGGAAGCCGGCGGCGAGGCCCACGAGCACGATGCCGACGAAGATGCCCAGCAGCAGCCACGTCACCGACGGGTCCTGCTTGCGCGTCATCTGGTACGCGGCCCAGACCTGGTGGTACCAGCGCTGCTTCTTGGGCTTGGAGGGCGCCGTGTCCGACGCCGAGCTGTTGCGGGCCATGGGTCCAGATCCTATCGGCGCGGCGACGTGCGAGCGTTCAGCGAGCGAGCAGGCTCGCGGCCTCCTGGCGCGCCGTCGTCGGTTCGGCCAGGTGGGCGAGCGCGGCGGGGATGGCACGCCCGTGCTTGCTCATGGCCTGGCCCCACAGGCGGCCGGCGCGGTACGACGAGCGAACCAGCGGCCCCGCCATCACGCCCAGGAACCCGGTCTCCTCTGCGAACTGCGACAGCTCGACGAACTCCTCCGGGCGCACCCAGCGGTCGATCGGGTGGTGGCGCAGGGAGGGACGCAGGTACTGCGTGATGGTGATGAGGTCGCAGCCGGCGTCGTGCAGGTCGACGAGCGCCTGCTTGACCTCGTCGATGGTCTCGCCCATGCCCAGGATGAGGTTGGACTTGGTGATCAGGCCGAAGTCGCGGGCGCGCGTGAGCACCTCGAGCGAGCGGTCGTACCGGAACGCCGGGCGGATCTGCTTGAAGATGCGCGGCACCGTCTCGAGGTTGTGCGCCAGCACCTCCGGGCGGGACTCGAACACCTCGTCGAGCAGCTCGGGGATGCCGTTGAAGTCGGGGATCAGGTTCTCGACCCCCGTGCTCGGGTTGAGCGCGTGGATCGCGCGGACCGTCTCCGCGTACAGCCAGGCGCCGCCGTCGGGGAGGTCGTCGCGGGCGACGCCCGTGATCGTCGAGTACTTGAGGCCCATCGACTGGACGGACTCGGCCACGCGGCGCGGCTCGTCACGGTCCAGCGCCGACGGCTTGCCCGTGTCGATCTGGCAGAAGTCGCAGCGGCGCGTGCACTGCTCGCCGCCGATGAGGAACGTGGCCTCGCGGTCTTCCCAGCACTCGAAGATGTTGGGACAGCCGGCCTCCTCGCACACCGTGTGCAGGCCCTCGCCCTTGACGAGGTTCTTCATGTCCCGGTACTCCGGGCCCATGACGGCCCGGGTCTTGATCCACTCGGGCTTCTTCTCGATGGGCGTCTCGGCGTTGCGGGCCTCGATGCGCAGCATGCGGCGGCCCTCAGGCGCGATGGTCACGGTGCTCCCCTCGTAACGACGGACCGGGTCAGCCTACGACCGCCTTGGAGAGCTCCGTCGCCCTGGCGAAGGCCGTCTCGGGGGCTGTGGAGGTGACCTCCGTCACGAGCGGGCCGAGGTGGCGCTGCAGCGCCTCGGCCAGAAGGGGCCGCACCTCCGCCACCGTCACGTCCCGGCCGAGCTCGGCGGACAGCGAGCTGACATCGGCGTCGTCGATGCCGCACGGCACGATGAAGCCGAACGCGCCCAGGTCGGGGTCGCAGTTGAGGGCGAGGCCGTGCATCGTCACGCCCTTGGCCACGCGGGCGCCGATGGCGCACACCTTGCGCTCGCGCCGCGTGGCGTCGGCCGCCACCCACACGCCGCTGCGGCCCTCCACGCGGAGGGTCTCCACGCCCAGCTGCGCGCAGACGTCCATCACGGCCGCCTCGAGCGTGCGGACGTACTGCACGACGTCGACGGGAGAGACCAGGCGCGCGATCGGGTACGCCACGACCTGCCCCGGGCCGTGCCAGGTGATCTTGCCCCCGCGGTCGACGTCGACCACGGGCGTGCCGTCGGTGGGGTACTCGTCCTTGCGGGTGCGACGTCCGGCCGTGTACACGCTGGCATGCTCGAGCAGGTACGCGATCGGCGGGTGCTCGCCGGCGGCCACCGCGGCGTGGGTGCGCCGCTGGAGGTCCCAGCCCTCGTGGTAGTCCACGTGCCCGCTCAGGTTCTCGATCTCCAGGGTTCCCACAGCGAGCCAACGTACCCCCGTTCACCCGCACGGGGCGTGGCCGCCCGGGTGGCGGGCGCCGCCCGGTGCACGATGGGGCCCATGACAGCGTTGCGCATCGCGATCGTCGGGTACGGAGGCTCGGGGCGTGGGATCCACGCCCGCCTGGCCAGGGAGGCCGGGCTGCCGGTCACGGCGGTGGTCACGCGCGACCCCGGCCGGCGGCAGCAGGCGGCCTCCGACTGGCCCGGCGCCCGGCTGCACGACGACCTGGACGCGCTGGTCGCCGCGCGGTCCGCGTACGACGTCGTCGTCGTGACCTCGCCCACCGGGCTGCACGCCGACCACGCCGCCCACCTGGCGCGGGCCGGCATCCCGTTCGTGCTTGACAAGCCCATCGGCGTGGACGCGCACGAGGCGCGCGCCGTCGTCGCCGAGGCCGCCGCCACCTCGACGCCGTTCACCGTGTTCCAGAACCGGCGCTGGGACCCCGAGCAGCTCACGCTGGCGGCCCTGGTCGAGCGGGGCGAGCTCGGCGACGTGCACACGTTCGAGCGGCACTGGGAGCGCTGGCGGCCCCAGCCGCAGCAGCGCTGGAAGGAGAACGACGTCGTCGCCGGCGGGCTGCTGCTCGACCTCGGGCCGCACCTCGTGGACTCCGCCACGCAGCTGTTCGGCCGCGTGACCAGCGTGTGGGCGCAGACGCGCAAGCTCACCACGCCCACCGAGGACGACGTGTTCCTGGTGCTCCAGCACGAGCCCGGCGGCGGCCTGGCGAGGTCCCCGCACGCGGTCACGTCGCGGCTCTGGGCCGGGTCCCTGGTCGGGGCGCCCGGCCCGCGCACGCGCGTGCTCGGCAGCGGCGGCGCGTACGTGGTCACCACGTTCGAGCAGGATGCCTCGCCCTTCGAGGTGTTCGACGCCGACGCACCCGAGGGCACCGAGGGCTGGCTCACGCGCGGGCGCGAGCGCACCCCCGTGCCGCAGGCGCCGGGCGGGCACGCCGACTTCTACCGGCTGCTGGTCGACTGGCTCGAGGGCGACGGCGAGATCCCGGTCGACCCGCAGGACGCGGTCCGCACCGCCGAGGTGCTCGACGGCGCACGTGTCGCCGCGCGCGAGGGGCGTGCGCTCACGGTCTGAGCCTGTGGATGAACCGCACGGGGCAGCGGCCCCGTGCGGTTTCATTCGTCCGTGCTGACCGTCCCCGTGCCCGACGACGCCGCCGCGCGCGCCGCCCTGACCACCCGGCTGGCGGCGCTCGCCGACGTGCGCCACCCCCACCTGCTCGCACTGCTCGAGGCGCGGCCCACGGGGGACGGCACGATCACGGTGGTCCACGCGCGCGGCGAGGCCGCCGACCTGCCCGCTGTGCTGGCCGTCCGGGGACGGCTCGCGCCGGGGGAGGCCGCCGCGGTCGGGGTGCAGGTGGCGCAGGCGCTCGCGGCGCTGCATGCCGCGGGGCTCGTCCACGGTCCGCTCGACCCCGGCGACGTGGTGCTGCGCGCCGGCGGTGCGCCCGCCCTGCGCGCCCGCGCCGCGATGCCACCCGAGGAGTGGACATCGGCCGAGGACGTGCGCTCGCTCGCGCGGCTGGTCGAGGCGCTGCTCGGTCCGCGGCGGGTCGGAGGCGGGGCGACGCTTGCCGGTGACCCCGTGGCCGACCCCGACGGGGCCCTCCGGGTCGCTCTCGTGCCCGCCCTCGGCGCCGACGCAGCCCTGCGGCCAGAAGCGGGCACGCTGGCCGCCGGGATCGACGCCGTGTGCGAGTGCTGCGACGTGCGGCTCCCCGATGCGGCGACCTTGGCCGGGGCGGCGCTCGCGGGACGGCGGCGGGGTGCGGGCGAGGTCTCAGCCGTTGCTGCGGCGGAGGCCGGCGACGCGCGGGGGCGGCGGGCGCCTCGGCGGCCGGGGACCCCGGGGGTTCGGCAGTCCGGCTCCGCGGGTGCGCGGGGCCTCAGGCCGGGCCGGGGCCCGCGTCCGCGCCTGCTCGGGGCGGCGGTGCTGCGGCCGGCTGCGGTCGTGGTCGGGGTGGGGCTCGCGGTCGGGCTGATGACGGGTGCGGCGTTGGAGCTGCGCGGCGGGGACGGCAGTCCGGCGGCACCGACTGGCGCGGTTGAGGCTGCCGCGACAGCCGATCCTGCGCCGTCCCCGGCCATCGACCGCACCCTCGACCGCGACCACCCCGAGGCTGCAGCCGCCGAGCTGACCCAACGCCGCCTCGACGTGCTCGCGGGCGCGTCCACCGAGGTGGCCGCGATCGACGTCGTCGGCTCGCCCGCGCACGACGCGGACACGGCCCTGCTGACGCAGCTCGCCGCGGCCGGGACGCGCCCGGTCGGCCCGCACGCGACCGTCCAGGAAGCCACAGGCCTCGGGCACGGCGTGAGCAGAGCGACCGTCCGCCTGCGGTACGTCGTCGACGCCCACGAGCAGGCCGCCGCCGACGGCGCACGCACGCCCGTCCCGGCGTCCGCCGTGCTCACGGCCACGCTGACGCTGCGCTGGACGGCCGACGGCTGGCGGGTCGAGGGTGTCGCCTGACCGCGCGCCTCGGCTACGGTGCCCCCGGACGACGACGTCGACGGGGGAGCGAGCCCATGCTGGACGAAGCGCGCGACGGGTACGACTACGACGTGCTGGTGGTCGGCTCGGGGTTCGGCGGGTCGGTCGCCGCGCTGCGCCTCACCGAGAAGGGGTACCGCGTCGGGGTGCTCGAGGCCGGGCGGCGGTTCGCGGACGACGAGTTCGCCGCGAGCTCCTGGCACCTGCGCTCCTTCCTGTGGGCACCCGCCCTGGGGTGCTTCGGCATCCAGCGCGTCCGGCTGCTGCGCAACGTGCTGGTGCTCGCGGGTGCGGGCGTCGGCGGCGGGTCGCTCGTGTACGCGAACACGCTGTACCGGCCGCTCGAGCCGTTCTTCGCCGACCCGGCCTGGTCGCACCTGACCGACTGGAAGGCGGAGCTCGCGCCGTACTACGACCAGGCCGAGCGGATGCTCGGCGCGGTGCGCTTCCCCGGGCACACCCCGGCGGACGAGGTGATGCAGGGCGTCGCCGAGCAGATGGGCGTCGGGGACACGTTCCGGCACGCCGACGTGGGTGTCTTCTTCGGCACGGACGGCGAGCAGACGCCGGGCCGCACGGTCCCGGACCCGTTCTTCGGCGGCGCGGGCCCGGCCCGCACGGGCTGCACCCAGTGCGGCGAGTGCATGACGGGCTGCCGCCACGGCGCCAAGAACACGCTGGTCAAGAACTACCTGCACCTGGCCGAAGGCGCGGGCGCGCGCGTGCACCCGCTGACCACGGTGACGGCGGTGGCGCCGCTGCCCGGCCGGCCGGGGTTCGCCGTCGACACACGGCGCACCGGGCGCCCCGGCCCGCGGCGCCGGTTCGTGGCGCGGCAGGTGGTGCTCGCAGCGGGCACGCTCGGCACGCAGTCGCTGCTGCACGCGATGCGCGACTCGGGGACGCTGCCCGAGATCTCGGACCGCCTGGGGCACCGGACGCGCACCAACTCCGAGGCGCTGCTCGGCGCGAGCGTGCCGCGGCGAGGGCCGCTGGGGCCGGACGGGCGCGCCGACCGCACCCGCAGCACGCCGGACTACTCGCGCGGGGTCGCCATCACGTCGTCGTTCTACCCGGACCCGTCCACCCATGTGGAGCCGGTGCGGTACGGGCACCGCTCGAACGCGATGGGGCTGCTCCAGACGGTGCTCGTGGACGGCGTCGCGCCGGGGGAGGGCTCGCGGTGGCGCCGCTGGACGGCCGAGCTGTGGCGCCTGCGCCGCGCGCTGCCGCAGATCCTCGACCTGCGGCGCTGGTCGGAACGCACCGTCATCGCGCTCGTCATGCAGGCCCGTGACAACTCGTTGACCACGTTCACGCGCCCCGGCCTGCTGGGCCCGCGCCTCACCTCGCGGCAGGGCACCGGCGCCCCGAACCCGTCCTGGATCCCGAAGGCGCACGACGCCGTGCGGCTCATGGCGGCCGCGATGGGCGGGCGCGCCGGCGGCACGGTCGGCGACCCGTTCGACATCCCGATGACGGCGCACATCCTGGGCGGCTGCACCATCGGCGCGACGGCCGCGGACGGCGTCGTCGACCCGTACCACCGCGTGCACGGGTACCCGGGGCTGCACGTCGTCGACGGGTCGGCCGTGACGGCCAACCTGGGCGTCAACCCGTCGCTCACCATCACCGCGCAGGCGGAGCGCGCGTTCGCGCTGTGGCCCAACAAGGGCGACGCCGACGCGCGCCCGAAGCAGGGGCAGCCGTACGTGCGCGTCGCGCCGTCGGTGCCCGCGCACCCGGTGGTGCCGGCGACCGCTCCCGGGGCGCTGCGCCTGCCCGTCGTGGAGATCCGCCAGGGCCCCTGACCGGGGCCGACCAGGGTGTCACCAGGGGTTCCCACGGGCGCGACCGGGGGCGCCGCCGGGCGACGGTGAGGGCATCGGATCCACCGCCCCCGAAAGGACCACCCCGATGCCTACCGTCCGCTTCTCCGTCGTCTCGCGCCTCGGCGTCCCCGAGCTCATGAAGGTCCTCACCGACTTCTCGCCGTCCCGCGTCGACACCTGGCCCTCCATCGACGCCGAGCACTTCCGCGTCCACGGGCTCGGCCCCGACTGGGCCGAGGTCACCGAGGGCACCGCCGCCGCCTGGGAGCGCGCCCGTTACGAGTGGGACGACGCCGCGGGCCGCGTCGTCATCACCACCCACGACTCGAAGGTGGCCGGCCCTGGCGGCTGGGTGTTCCAGCTCGTCCCGCTCGAGGACGGCGACACCCGCGTCGAGGTCGAGCTCGAGCGCCGCCCCACCACGTTCAAGCAGCGGATCTTCGCGTCCGTGCTGCCGCTGTCGGGCGGGGCCTTCGCGAAGTCGTTCGCCAGCCCCCTGCAGACCCGCTGACCCGCAGCACCTCGTCTCAAGGAGGAACCATGCCCGCTCCCGCCACCCCGGACCAGGCGCTGCGCCTCGAGGTCGTCGTCGTGCCCGTCTCCGACGTCGACCAGGCCAAGGCGTTCTACGCGGGGCGCCTCGGCTGGCGCCTGGACGCCGACGTCACCGCGGAGGACGGCCTGCGGGTCGTCCAGGTGACCCCGCCCGGCTCGGCGGCGTCGGTCATCTTCGGCACCAAGGTCACGACGTCGGCGCCCGGCACCCTCGACAGCCTGCTGCTGGTGGTCGAGGACATCGACGCCCTGCACCTCGACCTGGTGCGCCGGGGCGTGGACGTGAGCGACGTCTTCCACGACGCCCACCGCGTGTTTCACCACCCCGGCACGGAGGCCCGGATCCCGGGCCCGCACCCGCAGCGCCACAGCTACGGCTCGTTCGTGTCGTTCGCGGACCCCGACGGCAACGCGTGGTTCGCCCAGGAGATCACCGTGCGCGCGCCGGGCCGCTGACGAGGCACCGCGCGCACCCCTCGCACGCCCACACCACCCCACGCCCACACCACCGCACGGAGGAGTCCCACCATGAGAACCGTCCCCCGCATCCTGGCAGTCGTGCTGCCCGTGGTTGCCGCACTCTCCCTGGCCGGCGGCGCCGCTCAGGCGGCCGGCCCGACCAAGGCCCACGACGCCGCCGCGAACCAGGCCGGCCACGGCGGCACGTGTCAGACCGTGTCCGTGAAGGCCCCGGCCGGCGCGACCGTCGAGAGCATCGAGGCCACGCTCAACCCCGGCGGCCTGGTCAGCTTCCCGGTGCAGCCCGGCGCCACCGAGCCGCCCGCCCCCGTGAGCGACGTGCCTGCGTTCTGCGACGTCGTCGTGACCCTCACGCACGGCCACGCCGGCGACCACGAGCGCATCGAGGTGTGGCTGCCGCAGTCCGGCTGGGCCGGTCGTTTCCAGGCCCTCGGCGGGTCCGGCTACTCCGCCGGCGACTTCGGGCCCAATCTCGCCACTGCGGTCAAGGCCGGGTACGCCGTCGGCTCGCAGGACGCCGGCGCCACCCCGGTCACCGGCTGGACCAGCCCGTGGGCCCTCCAGGCCGACGGCACCGTGAACCAGACGATCCTGGAGAACTTCGCCTCCCGCGGCGCGCACGAGCTCGCCCTGGTGGGCAAGGGCCTGGTGAAGTCGTACTACGGCCACGGCGCCGCGTACTCCTACTGGAACGGCTGCTCCACCGGCGGCCGTCAGGGCTACGTCGAGGCGCAGCAGCACCCCGGCGACTTCGACGGCATCCTCGCCGCCGCGCCGGCGCTGTCCTGGGACCGCTTCGCCGTCGCCGACCTGTGGCCGAACGTCGTGCTGAACAACGAGCACAGCGACCTGACCCCGTGCGAGCTCAACGCGTTCACGCAGGCCGCGATCGCGGCGTGCGACCCGCTCGACGGCCACACCGACGGCATCATCGACGACCCGCTCGACTGCACGTTCGACCCGGCCACGCTGGTCGGCACGGTCGTGGTGTGCGACGGGCAGCCGGCCACCATCACAGCCGAGGACGCCCGCATCGTCGAGAAGATCTGGGACGGGCCCACCACCACGTCGGGCAAGCAGCTCTGGTACGGCCTGCCCCGCGGCGCCGACCTGACCTGGTTGACGTCGCAGCCGTTCCCCGTCGCGGAGGCGTGGGTGCAGGACTTCGTGGTCAAGGACCCGTCGTTCGACGTCACCGGCATCACCTACGCGCAGTTCCAGCAGCTGTTCGAGCAGTCGGTGCGCGAGTACCACGGCGCCATCGGCTCCGACGACACCGACCTGTCGGCCTTCCGCAAGGCGGGCGGCAAGCTCCTGTCGTGGCAGGGCCTCGCCGACCAGCTCGTCCCGGTGAGCGGCACGCTGCAGTACCAGGCCGCCGTCGCCGACCGGTTCCCCGGCACGGTCGACAGCTTCTACCGGCTGTTCCTCGCCCCGGGCGCCTCGCACTGCGCCCCCGGTGACGGCCCCGCGCCGACCGACGCGCTGACCGCCCTGGTCCACTGGGTCGAGGACGGCTCGGCCCCGGCCACGCTGCCCGCCTCCCTGACGCGGGCCGACGGCACCACGGTGGACCGCCAGCTGCACTACGTGCGCTCCTGACCCAGCAGGCCGTGCCGCCCGGGCCCTGTGGCCCGGGCGGCACAGCCGTCATCCCGGCAGGTGCACGCCCGGCACGGCCTCGAGCGCCCGGCGCAGCTCGGTGCGCCGCGCGATCCCGAGCTTGGTGAACACCTTCCGCAGGTGCCACTCCACGGTGCGGGGGCTGAGGAACAGCTCGCCCGCGATCTCCGTGTTGGTGCGGCCCTGGACGGCGAGCAGGGCGATCTGCAGCTCCTGCTCGGTCAGCTGCTCCGCCTCCGCGTCGGCTCCCCGGCCGCGCACCACCTCGCCGGTCGCCTGCAGCTCGCGGCGGGTCCGCTCCGCGAACGCCGCCATGCCGGCGGCGGCGAACGCGTCGTGTGCCGCGCGCAGCTGGACACGCGCGTCGACGCGCCGCCCGGCGCGGCGCAGCCACTCGCCGTACAGCAGGCGCGCCCGGGCGGTGGGCACGGCCAGGCGCGTGCGGCCCAGCCGCTCGACCGCCTCGGCATAGGCGGCCTCGGCTGTCTCGCCGTCGGACATCAGCGCGCGGGCCTGCGCCGCCGCCCCGGCCGCCCAGTCCGTGCCGACGGCGTCGGCGATCTCCTCCAGGCGCTTGACCGCCGCCTCGGCCCGCAGCGGGTCGCCCGCCCGCGACGCCGCCTCCGCGAGCTCCGACGCGGCCCACGAGGCCATGCCCAGCATCGCCGGCACCTGCACGGCGGTCTCGGCCGCCTCCAGCGCCTCGTCGTACCGTCCGAGCCCGTTGTGCAGGACGGCGGAGCACCAGCTCGTCGCCAGGTGCCACTGCCGCTCGGCCCGCGCGTCGGCCTCGCCGAGGGCGGACGAGACGATCGCCAGGAACTCCTCCCGCCGGCCGCGGAACGCCGCGAGCGCGGCCCGGGACCAGGGCAGCGGCGCCGGGTCACCGGTCACCTCGGCGATCATCTGCGCGTACTCCGCCACGCCCTCGGTGTCGTCGAGGTCGCCGCGGTGCAGGTTGATGGCCGTCCGGGAGCGCAGCACGTCGGGCAGCACGCGCAGCTCGCCACGGCGCCTGGCCAGGGCCAGGGTGCGCGTCGTGAGGGCCTCCCAGACCTCCTCGTCCCAGATCTCGACGGCAGCGCGGGTCGCTAGCGGCAGCCATGCGGCGTCGGTGTCTCCGGCGCGAAGGAACGCCAGCACGCCGCGGCGGAGCGTGTCCGCGCCGGTCGCGAACCCGCCGGTGACGGTGAGCGCCAGCCCGGTCAGCAGGTCCTCCTCGGCGGCGCGGCGCGGCTCGGGCACCGGCGCCCCGAGCACGGCCGTCGCGACCCCCGCGACGGAACCCGACCGGGCGAGCGCCGCGTCCAGGGCGTCGCGGTAGGTCGCCCACGCGAGGCGCGCGTCCACGGCCTCCAGCCGCCGGGCCGCGGGCAGCAGCTGGTCGTCCCCCCGCCCCTGCGCGACGGCGGCCTGCGCGCGCAGCAGCTGGGACACGGCGCGGTCGCGCTCCTCCCCGGGCCCGGCGTCGGCCGCCGCGAGCAGGCGCAGCGCGTGCTCGGGGGCGCCCGCGCGGAGCTTCGCCTCGGCGGCGAGCAGCGTCCGGCCCACCCGGAGGCGCGGGTCCGGGGTGAGCGCCGCGGCCTTGTCCCGGAAGGCCGCCGCCGCGGCGACGCCGCCCCGACCCTGGGCCAGCTCCGCGCACCGCTCCAGCTCGGCGGCGACGTCCTCGTCCGCGCCGTCGGCCGCGTGCGCGCGGTGCCAGGCGCGGCGCTCGCGGTCGGCCCCGTCGTCGGCCGCGTCCGCAAGGGCGGCGTGGGCGGCCCGGCGCTCCGTCGACGACGCGGCGCGGTACACCGCCGACCGGGCGAGCGGGTGGCGGAACCGCAGCGACCCGTCCAGCTCGACCAGCCCGGAGGCGACGGCACCGGCCGGGTCGGCCCCGAGGGTGGCGGCCGCGCGCTCGACGAGCGGCGCGTCCTGGCTGGGCTCCGCGGCCGCCACCAGCAGGAACGTCCGGGCGGCAGGCTCGAGCGTGGCCAGGCCCTCCGCGAACTGGACCTCGACGCGGTCGGCGACCGTCCCGGTGCCGGGCAACCCGAACCCGCCCGCGAGCCGCTCGGGCGTGAGCTGCAGCGAGAGCTGCACCAGCGCCAGGGGGTTGCCCTCGGCCTCGGCCAGGAAGCGCTCGCGCACGCGGTCGTCCACCGGGCCCGCGAAGAGCGCGTCGAACAGGTCGCGCGCGTCGTGGCCCGGCAGCGGCCCGACGGCGAGCTCGGGCATGCCCGGGAGCACCGGCCCGCCCGAGCCGGTGCGCTCGGACAGCACCAGCGCGGCGGCCAGCTCCGGCGGCAGGCGCCGCGCGACGAAGCCGATGGTCTGCTGGGACGCGTCGTCGAGCCACTGCACGTCGTCGACCACGCACACCACGGGGCGCGCGGCGGCAGCCTCCTGCAGCAACGTCAGCACGGCGAGGCCGACCAGGAACCGGTCCGGTGGGTCGCCCGGACGCCGTCCCAGGGCGACCGCGAGGGCCTCGCGCTGCGGCACCGGCGCGCGGTCGAGGAAGCCGAGCAGCGGGGCGCACAGCTGGTGCAGGCCCGCGAACGTCAGCTCCATCTCCGTCTCGACGCCCGCGACGCGCAGCACCTGCGCCGGTGCCGCCTGGCGGACCAGGTGGTCGAGCAGTGCCGTCTTGCCCAGCCCCGCCTCGCCGCGCAGCACCAGGGCGCGCGACCGGCCGCGGTGGACGTCGGCCAGCAGCTCCTCGAGCGCCCGCTGCTCGCGGCGCCTGCCGACGAGGCCCTGACCGGGCCGTTCCGCGTAGAGGCTCATGGCCCGTCCCTTCGTCCCGACCGTCAGCGTGCCAGGGCATGGTACGGGCGCGTCATGCCTGGTGGGAAGCACGAAGGGCCGCCGGACCAGGTGGTCCGGCGGCCCTTCGCCAGCAGAACGTCAGAGGCCGAGCTCGGCCTCGAACGCGCCCTCCTCGATACGGGCCTTGACGGCCGTCAGGAAGCGGGCGGCGTCCGCGCCGTCGACCAGGCGGTGGTCGTACGACAGGAACAGGTACGCGAACGAGCGGATCGCGATGACGTCCGACCCGTCGGCGCCCTTCACCACGGCCGGCTTCTTGGTGATGGTGCCGGTGCCCAGGATCGCGACCTGGCCGCCGGGCACGATCGGCGTGTCGATGAGTGCGCCGCCCGAGCCGGTGTTCGTGATCGTGAACGTGGCACCGGACAGCTCGTCCGGGCCCACCTTGTTGGCGCGGGTGCGGGCACCCAGGTCGCCGATCTGGCGGGCCAGGCCGGCCAGGTTCAGGTCGCCGGCGTTCTTGATGACCGGCACCACCAGGCCACGCTCGGTGTCGACGGCGATGCCGACGTTCTCCGAGCCGTGGTAGGTGATCTCGCCCTTCTCCTGGTCGATCGAGGCGTTGATCTTCGGGTACGCCTTGAGCGCCTCGACGGCGGCCATCGTGTAGAAGGGCAGGAACGTGAGGTTCGCGCCCTCGCGCGCCTTGAACGACTCCTTGGCCTTCGCGCGCAGCGCGGCGACCTTGGTGACGTCCACCTCGACCACGGTGGTCAGCTGGGCCTGCGTGTGCAGGGCCTCGACCATGCGCTCGGCGACGATCTTGCGCAGGCGCGTCATCTTCTCCGTCGTGCCGCGCAGCGGCGAGACGGCCGGCACGGACGCGGGCTTCGCGGCGGGGGCAGCCGGGGCAGCGGCCGCAGCCGGGGCCGGAGCGGCCGCAGCGGCGGCAGCCTTCTCGGCAGCGGCGACGACGTCCTCCTTGCGGATGCGACCACCGACACCCGTGCCGACGACGGAGGCCAGGTCCACGCCCTTGTCCGCGGCGAGCTTGCGCACCAGCGGGGTCAGGTAGGACTTGCCGTCCGCGGCGACCGGCTCGGCCGGGGCGGCTGCCGGGGCCGGAGCAGCGGGGGCGGCCGGGGCCGGGGCGGGAGCCGGCGCGGCAGCGGCCGGAGCCGGAGCGGGGGCCGGAGCGGCCGGAGCCGGGGCAGCCGGGGCGGCGGGCGCCGCCGGCGCCGGAGCGGGAGCGCCCGACCCGACGACGGCGAGCACGGCACCCACCGCAACGGTGTCGTCCTCGTTCACGAGGATCTGCTGCAGGGTGCCCGCGACGGGGGAGGGGATCTCGGTGTCGACCTTGTCGGTGGAGACCTCGAGCAGGGGCTCGTCGACCTCGACCGAGTCGCCGACGGCCTTGAGCCAGCGGGTGACGGTGCCCTCGGTGACGGACTCGCCCAGCGCGGGGAGCGTGACCTCGGTGCCGTCGCCGGCCGGAGCGGCGGCGGGAGCCTCGGCAGCCGGGGCGGGAGCCTCGGCGGCGGGCGCCGGAGCCTCAGCGGGCGCCGGAGCCTCGGCAGCGGGGGCCCCGGCGGGCGGAGCAGCAGGGGCCGCGCCCGCGCCGGAGCCCGCGCCGGTCC